>NZ_JBHTCF010000004.1:447120-571979 GCF_042665355.1 Streptomyces monticola
GTGCTGGCGGTGCAGAGCCGGTCGAGGCCGTCGCGCGCCTAACGCTCCGCGGGACGTCCGGTAAGGCACCTGCGGGTGCGTCGTGGCTGGTCGCGCAGTTCCCCCGCGCCCCTTTGGGGCACGACTGACCGCCCCTGCCTCGCCCGGCCCGACTTGTCACCCCCGGCGGCTACGCTCCTTCGCATGGCTCTCAACACCTCCCCCGAAACCCCCTTGCCGGTGGGCGAGGTCTCGCGGCTCATCGGCGGGTGGATCGACCGGCTCGGTGCCGTCTGGGTCGAGGGACAGATCACCCAGCTGAGCAGGCGGCCCGGGGCCGGGGTGGTCTTCATGACGCTGCGCGACCCGTCGTACGACATCTCCGTGAGCGTCACCTGTTACCGCCAGGTCTTCGACGCGGTGGCCGATGTCGTCTCCGAGGGCGCCAGGGTCGTCGTACACGCGAAGCCGGAGTGGTACGCACCGCGGGGGCAGCTGTCGCTGCGGGCCGCGGAGATAAAGCCGGTCGGCGTGGGCGAACTGCTCGCCCGCCTGGAGCAGTTGAAGAAGTCCCTGGCGCGCGAGGGGCTGTTCGCCGCCGAGCGGAAGAAGGCGCTGCCCTTCCTGCCGCAGCTGATCGGGCTCGTCTGCGGCCGCGCGTCGGCGGCCGAGCGGGACGTCCTGGAGAACGCCCGGCATCGCTGGCCCGCCGTCCGCTTCGAGGTGCGCAACGTCCCGGTGCAGGGGGTGCACGCGGTGCCGCAGGTGGTGCAGGCGGTCAAGGAGCTCGACGAACTGGCCGCCGTGGACGTGATCATCGTGGCGCGCGGCGGCGGCAGCGTCGAGGACCTGCTGCCCTTCTCGGACGAGCAGCTCGTCCGCGCGGTGGCGTCCTGCCGCACCCCTGTGGTGTCCGCGATCGGCCACGAACCCGACTCGCCGCTGCTCGACCTGGTCGCCGATCTGCGGGCCTCGACGCCCACCGACGCGGCCAAGAAGGTCGTGCCCGACGTCGGCGAGGAGTACGACCGGGTGCAGCTCCTCAGGGAACGGGCCCGGCGGGCCGTGGACATACACCTCGACCGTGAGGAGCGCGGCCTGGCCGTGGCGATGTCCCGGCCTTCCATGGAGCACCCGCACCGCATGATCGACGAGCGGGACGAGCAGGTCGGCGCGCTCCTCGACCGCGGCCGCCGCACCCTCGGCCATCTCCTCGACCGCGCCGACTCGGAGCTGGCCCATACGCACGCGCGCGTGGTGGCGCTTTCCCCGGCCGCGACCCTGCAGCGCGGTTATGCCGTACTGCAGAAGGCGGACGGTCAGGTGGTGCGCGCCCCCGCGGAGGCCACGGCGGGCGAGGAGCTGCGGGCCCGGGTCGCGGAGGGCGGGTTCACGGTCCGGGTCACCGAGTCCTCCGGGAGCGGGACCGACGAGGACTCCGGGTGAGGACTGCGGCTGAGGACTCCGCGTGAGCCGAAGCAGCCGAAGCACTGCCGCAACATCGTTGTCGTAACCGGGATCTAGGGTGGAACACATGAGCAGCACGGGGACCGAGACCGCCACCGAGGGCGCCCTCGGCTACGAGCAGGCGCGGGACGAACTGATCGAGGTGGTGCGTCGCCTGGAGGCGGGCGGCACGACGCTCGAGGAGTCCCTCGCCCTGTGGGAGCGCGGCGAGGAGCTCGCCAAGGTCTGCCGCCGCTGGCTCGACGGCGCGCGCGCCCGCCTGGACGCGGCGCTCACCGAGTCCGACGACGGCGAGGGCGAGGGCGAGGGCGCCGAGGACTAGGACAGCTAGCCCCCGGACCCGACCTGGATCCTGTGAAGCCGATCACCATGCCGCCGCTTTTGTTGAAAGTTAAACGTATGCGGCATACAGTCATGCGCAGAAGACAGATCCACCGTCATTGAGAAGGTTGCCCGTATGTCCCTCGTACTTGACGCCGCCGCCCAGGACCTCCTGTTCCGCGAGGCCCGCACCGCCAACACCTTCACCGACGAGCCCGTCACCGAGGAGCAGATCCAGGCGGTCTACGACCTGGTCAAGTACGGCCCCACCGCCTTCAACCAGACCCCCCTGCGGGTCACGCTCGTCCGCTCCCCCGAGGCCCGCGAGCGCCTGGTGAAGCTGATGGCCGAGGGCAACCAGCCGAAGACCGCCGCCGCCCCGCTCGTCGCGATCCTCTCCGTGGACAACGAGTTCCACGAGGACCTGCCGAAGCTGGTCCCGCACGCTCCCGGCATCAAGGACGCCTTCTTCTCCGAGCGCCCGGTGCGCGAGCAGGCCGCACAGGTCAACGGCGCGCTGCAGGCCGCGTACTTCATCGTCGGCATCCGCGCCGCAGGCCTCGCCGCCGGCCCCATGACCGGCTTTGACTTCGCCGGCGTACAGAAGGAATTCCTCGACGACGACCACACCCCGCTCATGGTCGTCAACATCGGCAAGCCCGGCCCCGACGCCTGGTTCCCGCGCCTGCCCCGCCTCGCCTACGACGAGGTCGTCACCACCGTCTGACCACGTCTGACCACCGCACGAGCGGTACGCGAAAGGCCCCCGGCGAGCGCCGGGGGCCTTTCCTTTGCGCATACCGCGGATGCTCCGCTGTCGCAGATCCTCCGCCGCTACCGCAGCGACCGGGCCATCTCCGTCAGCCGCTCCCACGAACCGGAGCCCGTGACCACCGTCGTCGCGCCCTTGTCCGTGCGTACGAGAGCGTCGTACGTCGAGCCCTCGAAGCGCTGCCAGGTCTTGTCGCCGATCCGCTCGCGGCCCGAGGTCTCCTTGGCGCCCTGGCTGACCCGGTCGACGAAGACCGGAGCCTTCTCCGTGGACTGCTCGATCGCGACGTACTTGCCGTCCGGAGCGTGGAAGCCCAGGTGCCAGTGGTCGTTCTCAGCGCCCTTGTAGCGCACAGAGGTCGGCTTCCAGCCGGCCGGGAGGCCTTCGGGGGCGAGTATCGGATAGGCCGCCGCGCGCTTGGCCGTGGCCAGCTCGACCTTGTAGTTCACGGGCTTCACGGGGTTCGTGGAGTCGTCGTGCGGGATGAAGACGTAGATGCACGCCACCACCGCACCGACCACCGCGAGGGACAGCACCATGTCCCGGATCGTCTTCGTGCCTTGCATTCCTGCCACGCCCCCCATCGTCGCAGGTGCGACTCGGCGGCCTCGCACCGGTGGGCGCAAACCCGTCCGATGCGCTCATGCGTGGCCCCCTCTGCTCATTTTGTCGGCCTAAGGATAAAGTCAAGGGCACACCCTCACGGCCGCCCACCCGTCGCCCGCCACCGCCCTGACGGACACCTTCGGGCGCAGCCACTTGGTCGTATCAGAGAAAGGTACGCCTCGATGACCGAGCATCATCTCCCGTCCGCACTCGAGGTCTCTCCGGAGGCCCCCGACCGCAACCTCGCCCTGGAACTCGTCCGGGTCACCGAGGCCGCCGCGATGGCCGCCGGGCGGTGGGTCGGCCGCGGCGACAAGATCGGTGCCGACGGCGCCGCCGTACGCGCCATGCGCACCCTCGTCTCCACCGTCTCCATGAACGGCGTCGTCGTCATCGGTGAGGGCGAGAAGGACGAAGCCCCGATGCTGTTCAACGGCGAGCGGATCGGCGACGGCACCGGCGCCGAGGTGGACATCGCCGTCGACCCGATCGACGGCACCACCCTGACCGCCAAGGGCATGCCGAACGCCATCGCCGTCCTGGCCGCCGCCGACCGCGGCACCATGTTCGACCCGTCCGCGGTCTTCTACATGGACAAGCTGGTCACCGGCCCCGAGGCCGCCGACTACGTGGACATCAACGCCCCCGTGTCGGTGAACATCCGCCGGGTCGCCAAGGCGAAGAAGTCCACGCCCGAGGACGTCACGGTGGTCATCCTCGACCGGCCGCGGCACGAGGGCATCGTCAAGGAGATCCGCGAGACCGGCGCCCGGATCAGGTTCATCTCCGACGGCGACGTGGCCGGTTCGGTCATGGCGGTGCGCGAGGGCACCGGCGTCGATCTGCTGATGGGCGTCGGCGGCACCCCCGAGGGCATCATCTCGGCCTGCGCGATCAAGTGCCTCGGCGGCACCATCCAGGGCAAGCTGTGGCCCAAGGACGATGCCGAGAAGCAGCGGGCGATCGACGCGGGGCACGACCTGGACCGGGTGCTCTACACCGGCGACCTGGTCTCCGGCGAGAACGTCTTCTTCGTCGCCACCGGCATCACCGACGGCGAGCTCCTGCGCGGTGCCCGCTACCGCGCCGAGACCGCCACCACGCAGTCCCTGGTGATGCGCTCCAAGTCGGGCACCATCCGGCAGATCGACTCCACCCACCGCCTGGAGAAGCTGCGCGCCTACAGCGCCATCGACTTCGACCGTGCGAAGTAGCCCGGAGTAGCCCGGAGCAGCAGGTAACAGGCCGGATACGACGAGTCGGGGTGCCCCTTGTGCGGAGGGGCACCCCGACTCGTGTGCGAGGTCCTGTCCGGGTTCCGTCGGGGTTCCGCCCCGGCGGCCGCGACTGCTAGCCGGCGGCCGCGATCGGGTTCGTGGTGCGTGCCGCCTTCTTCAGCTCCAGGTCCCGGCGCCTGCGGCGGGCCAGGACCACGCGGCGCTCGGCGGCGGTGAGTCCGCCCCACACGCCGTACGGCTCGGGCTGCAGCAGCGCGTGCTCGCGGCACTCGACCATCACCGGACAGCGTGCGCAGACGCGCTTGGCGGCTTCCTCGCGGGAAAGGCGCGCCGCGGTCGGCTCCTTGGACGGCGCGAAGAACAGACCGGCCTCGTCGCGACGGCACACCGCGTCCGAGTGCCAGGGAACGTCCTGGTCCCTCGGCGCGACTTCCTGAGGGCCCGGATTTTGCGTCGGCACCCTTCCCCAAGCTCTCGACTCCGCTCGAGCTGGGGACGCCCCATCGGCCGGAACTGCGGCGACCTGCAGGGACTGATGCGGCGATGGCAGCACGGTCTACTCCTGACGACGACTTCGCGGGCGAGAAGAGACGATGCAGCAGTCCCTACCCGCTGTACGCGGGCCTATGCACTGAGTTCCGGTGTACGGAAGTTCTGACTCAACTTCCGCGCCCCGCCAGGAGTGTTGGCGTGGAGCCAGGTGCCGTCCGGCGCCCCGCTCAGTGCCCCAGATGCTTGCGCATCTGCTTGTCCACGTACCGGCCGACGTACTTGTGCAGATCGGCAACGAGCTTGCCGCGCTTGGGCTTTGCCTCGATGTTTCCGAGCACCGAGAAGCCGTCCACGAAGACGACGGGGGCTTGCGCGTCGGACGCCTCCAGGGTGTCCACCTCGAAGTTGCCGAAGACACCGCTGCCGCTGCCGCGCAGCGAGACATTCTCCGGGACGCGGATCTCCACGTTCCCGAAGACGGAGACCGCCTTGATCACGATCTCCTTGTACTCGAAGAGCGCCTCGGTCAGATCGATCTCCACATTGCCGAAGACGGCGTACGCATGGGTTCTGCGGCCCACGCGCCAGCGGCCCTTGCGGGTCGAGCTGCTGAAGACCGCGACCAGGTTCTCGTCCGGCTCCGTGGGGATCGTGCCGGGCAGGGGCGCGGTGGCGTACGCGGCGGCCGCGGGCTGGTGCGCTCCCGGCAAGTCCGCTACGTACGGGTCGAGTTCGGCGACCGTCTTCGCGCGGTACACCCCGCCGATGCGCTCGGAGTGCTCCTCCGCGGTCAGGCGCCCCTCGGCGAGGGCCTCGCGCAGGATGTCGGCGGTGCGGTCACGGTCGGCGTCCGAGGCGCGAAGGCCCACGGGCGGCGCATCCCGGGGGCCGGCTTCCGGGCCCTCGGTCACCGGGGCCGCCGCGGGCGCTTCTTGGGGCTGAGGGCGCTTTTCGAGGTCCACCCCGACAGCGTACCCAAACGCGATAGATCGCGACTACCCCGCGGAGGCCGGGACTGAGCCTTACCTCACAAGTTCAGGGACAAGTCCAGGTCCTACCCTTGAGGGCGCTGGCCAAGGGAGGCCCGCCGCTGTCTGCCGAGTGAGGAATGGGCCGAGATGCCGGAATTCGCGTACACCGATCTGCTTCCCACGGGAGAGGACACCACGCCGTACCGGCTGGTGACCTCCGAGGGTGTCTCCACCTTCGAGGCCGACGGACGCACCTTCCTCAAGGTCGAGCCCGAGGCGCTGCGCAAGCTCGCCGAAGAGGCCATCCACGACATCCAGCACTATCTGCGCCCGGCCCACCTCGCGCAGCTGCGCCGCATCGTCGACGACCCCGAGGCCTCGGGCAATGACAAGTTCGTCGCCCTCGACCTGCTGAAGAACGCCAACATCGCGGCCGCGGGCGTCCTGCCCATGTGCCAGGACACCGGCACCGCCATCGTCATGGGCAAGCGCGGCCAGAACGTCCTGACCGAGGGCGGCGACGAGGCCGCCCTTTCGCGCGGTATCCACGACGCGTACCAGAACCTCAATCTGCGCTACTCGCAGATGGCTCCCCTGACCATGTGGGACGAGAAGAACACCGGCTCCAACCTGCCGGCCCAGATCGAGCTGTACGCGACCGACGGCGGCGCCTACAAGTTCCTCTTCATGGCCAAGGGCGGCGGCTCCGCCAACAAGTCGTTCCTCTACCAGGAGACCAAGGCGGTCCTCAACGAGGGCTCCATGATGAAGTTCCTGGAGGAGAAGATCCGGTCCCTGGGGACCGCGGCCTGCCCGCCGTACCACCTCGCGATCGTCGTCGGCGGCACGTCCGCCGAGTACGCCCTCAAGACCGCGAAGTACGCCTCCGCGCACTACCTCGACGAGATCCCCGCCGAGGGCTCCGAGCTCGGCCACGGCTTCCGTGACAAGGACCTCGAGGAGAAGGTCTTCGAGCTGACGCAGAAGATCGGCATCGGCGCGCAGTTCGGCGGCAAGTACTTCTGCCACGACGTGCGGGTCGTCCGCCTGCCGCGGCACGGCGCCTCCTGCCCCGTCGCCATCGCCGTCTCCTGCTCCGCCGACCGCCAGGCGACCGCGAAGATCACCGCCGAGGGCGTCTTCCTGGAGCAGCTGGAGACGGATCCGGCGCGCTTCCTGCCCGAGACGACGGATGAGCACCTGGGCGAGGAAGAGGACGTCGTACGCATCGACCTCAACCGGCCCATGGACGAGATCCTCGCCGAGCTCACCAAGTACCCGGTCAAGACCCGGCTCTCCCTGAACGGCCCCCTCGTCGTGGCCCGTGACATCGCGCACGCCAAGATCAAGGAGCGCCTTGACGCCGGCGAGGAGATGCCGCAGTACCTGAAGGACCACCCGGTCTACTACGCGGGCCCCGCGAAGACCCCCGAGGGTTACGCCTCCGGCTCCTTCGGGCCGACGACCGCCGGGCGCATGGACTCCTACGTCGAGCAGTTCCAGGCCGCGGGCGGCTCCAAGGTCATGCTGGCCAAGGGCAACCGGTCGAAGCAGGTCACGGACGCGTGCGACGCGCACGGCGGCTTCTACCTGGGCTCGATCGGCGGCCCCGCAGCCCGGCTCGCCCAGGACTGCATCAAGAAGGTCGAGGTCGTCGAGTACGAGGAGCTCGGCATGGAGGCCGTCTGGAAGATCGAGGTCGAGGACTTCCCGGCGTTCATCGTGGTGGACGACAAGGGCAATGACTTCTTCCAGGCCCCGGCCGAGCCGCCGACGATCCTGAACATCCCGGTGCGGGCGCCCGGACAGGCGTAACCGCGCACGCGGGCACACGCACCACCGCACGCAAACACACCTGACACCGCGCGTAATTACACGTACGGATCACCCTCCGCAGTCGTCCGATTGCGGAGGGTGTTCTTGTGTCCAAGGGTGGGGAGCACGCGTGCCGTGCCGTACGGCCCTGTACGGAAGGATCCCGCCTCCATGCTCCCCAAGAAGGCCCTGACCGCCGCGCTCAGCGTCACCCTCTGCGGCACGCTGGCCGTCATTCCCGCGGCGTCCGCCGCTCCCAAGGAGCCCGCCCCGACGTCGGCCGGCGTCCCGTCGCCACCGCCCACCCTGCCGCCGCTGCCGTCCCTGACGTCCCCGTCGCCGCAGCCCCCGGGACAGCCACAGCCGCAGTTCCCGTCACAGCCCCCGGCGCAGCCACAGGCCCAGCCCCCGTCCGGGCTGACCCACGACGAGGACCCGCACCGCGACCGGGAGCGCATGGCCAGGCAGTGGAAGATGATGGGCCGGTCGGGCGCGGCCACCGGCAACTCGGCCGACCTGGTCGGATCCGTCATCGGCGGCGAGAAGGACCCGAAGGAGCTCGACAAGGGCGTCGCCGAGGCGAACAAGTCGCTCGACAACCTCATGGCCATCGCCCCCGGCGGCTCGCTCGCCCGGGCCAAGGCCGCGGGGCGCGACGTGAAGCTCAGCGTGCGCCTCCTCAAGGAAGACCACCTGAAGCTGGCGGAGCAGGCCAAGAAGAACGACGTGGCCGGCTGGATGATGACCGCGGCCTTCATGATCATGCACTTCGGCTGGCTCTCCGTGGACATCTGCTTCGCCCTCGGTCTGAACGTCGCGCAGTCCTTCATCCCGTTCAAGCTGCCCGAGTTCAAGCTGCCGGAGCCGCCGCAGGACCCCCGCAAGACACCGTCCTCCCAGAACTCGCAGACACAGCCCCAGCAGCCGCGGCAACCCCAGCAGCCGCAGCCCATGGCGACGCCGTCCGCGCCCCCGCAGGCCGCCACGCCCTCGCCGTCAGCTCCGCCCGCGCCCTTCGCGCCGTGACGACGCCGCAGGGGCCGCCGATGCCCGAACCGCCGCCGGAGCCGTCGCAGGATCCGTCCCCCGAGCAGCCGAGCGCGCCGGAGCCGGAGCCCAGGCGGCCCCGGCGCTGGCCGCGCCGCCTGGAGCGGGCCAACCTCGTGCTGCTCGGCCTCTTCGCCGTCGCGACCGCCATCTGCGCCGTCCGCTACTTCCGTGAGGACGTGGACGCCGGCCACACCCAGCGCGACGGCTGGGCACCGCTGCTCGTCTTCCTGGTGCTGTTCCTGGTGTGCCTGTCGGCGGCCCTGATCCGCCCCTTCGCGCTCACGGCCAAGCGGTGCGCCCTGATGGCCACGGCGGCCACGCTGCTCTTCGCTCTCGGCACGGTCACCGTCTGGCAGATCGTCTCCCGCGACATGGAGCTGTCCACCATGGTCGGCCAGCCGGTCATGAACGAGAAGGAGACGCAGAACCACCTCAAGGGCAAGCTGACGAAGGCGTATCCGAAGTTCCGGCAGCTCCCCACCGGTCTGTTCATCCAGGGCGCGAAGTTCTCCAGCCCGGAGGAGGTGGAGGTCAACGGCTATGTGTGGCAGCGCTACACCGACGACGTGCCGGAGAGCAGCCGCGGTGTGACCTTCCCCGAGGCGCCCGACGGCTACGACATGGACGAGGTCTACAAGGCCAAGACCTCCGACGGGAAGACCGTCCAGGGCTGGCACTTCAACCTCACGCTGCGCCAGAAGTTCAGCTACGAGAAGTACCCGCTCGACAAGCAGAACATCTGGCTGCGGATGATGACCGTGAGCGCCTTCGAGAACGAGGTGCTCGTGCCGGACTTCTCCTCGTACCCGCCCTGGCGCTACGACTCCCTGGGGCTCGACCAGGACATCGTGTCCTCGGGCTGGTCGCCGTACTACACGGGCTTCAGCTATCTGGGGCACGACTACTCGATGACGTACGGAGTGACGCCGTACGCGAGCAACTTCATCACGGTGCCCGAGCTGTACTTCAACATCGGGGTGGCCCGCAGTTACGCGGGGCCGCTCACCGGCAAGCTGCTCCAGTCCTTCTTCATCTCGGCGATCATGTTCCTGGCGCTGTTCGTCTACACGAAGGACGACAAGCGCAATCCGCGCTTCGGGTTCTCGACGTGGACGGCGATCTCGTTCGCCGTGTCGCTGCTGCTCGTGGTCGTCGTGGACCAGACACAGATCCGCGAGATCGCCGGTGACACGTCGCTGACCTATCTGGAGTTCTTCGCCATCGCGCAGTACGTCGTGATCATGGGCATCTTCGCCAACGCCATCATCATCGGCTCCGAGGCGAAGGTCCCGGCCCTGGAGTGGCGCGACAACCTGCTGCCGACCCTCCTGTACTGGCCGGTCCTGATCGGGCTCTTCTTCGCGTTCACGCTGTTCGTGTTCGCCAACTAGGCGTGCGGGGAAGGCCTACTTGCGTTCCTGCGCCGCGTGCAGCTCGCGTGCCGCGCCGTCGAACATCGCGCCCCAGGCCACGTCCTTGAACTGCTCTTCCTTGGGGCGTGAGCTGGTGACGCCGACCTGCACGTCCTCCTGGAAGGCGGTACGCGCGTACCAGGGGCCGCCGCTGGCGCCATTGGTCATCCGGCACGGCTTGAGCTGCTCGCCGCCGGCCAGACGGGCGTCGGTGACCGCCGACGTGGGCCCTGTGCAGTGCTGCAGGGTCTCGCCGTCGTAGGGCTTCACGAAGGGGTAGCCGAGCGCCGACTTGGGGCCGGGAACCGGTCCGAAGTGGGGCTTGCGGGCGCCCGTGACGTCCTGCACGGTCCGGCCCTTCTCGTCCTTGCCGAGGGTGACGAAGGCGAAGTCGGCCTTGTGGTCCTCGGCTTCGGACCAGGCGGGCGCTATGCCCACGGATTCGGCGGTGTAACTGCCGTAGGGCTTCTTGCCGTTGTCGTACGCGGGCACGAAGAGCAGCCGCTTCATCCAGCCGCCGACCTCCTTGAGGTGCACACAGTGCCCGGCGGTGGCGACGACGCTGCGGTTGGCCGACTCGACGACGGCGGCCGTACAGGTGGCCTCGCGCTCCTTGCCGGTCTTGTCCGGCGGGAGCGTCATGAACAGGCGGCCGACGTTGCGTACGGAGTCGGGGCCGAAGCCCCACTTGACGCCGTCGGGCGGCTCGTCGGCGGCCGGGGAGCCGGCGGCGACGGCCGCGCGGATGCGCTCGGAGGTCCAGTAGGCGCGGATGTCGTCCGCGCCGGACTCCACGGGAGTCCCTGCGGGGGTGAGCGTGGTCGCGGCCAGTGCGGCCGCGACCACGGAGAGTATGGAGATCATGATCCGAACGTAAGGCCTAGGCGAACCGCTGGCTCGCCGAGCCGTCGCACTTCTGCAGCTTCACCGCGTCCTTTGCCGAGGCCAGGGCCAGACAGAGGCCGGTGGCCGCGGCCGGGCGCAGGGTCCCCGATTGGCGTACGAACTGCTGGTTGGCACCGCCGTGGCAGTTCCAGAGAGTGACGGCCGTGCCCGCCGTGTACGAGCCGTTCGGTACGTCGAGGCAGCGGTCATGGGTGGACTCGACATGCAGGGACCGCCCTCCCGCGCCGCCGGCGCTGTCGTACCACCAGCCCTGGTTCCGGGCGCCCGAGCAGTCCCAGCCGATGATCCTGGTGCCGTTGCGGGTGCTCGCGCCGTCGGCGTCCACGCAGGTGCCGGTGGCCGCGTTCTTCAAGGGCTTGTACGCGTCGTCCCAGGCGCCCGGGTACAGCTTCGGGCTTCCGGTGCTCGCCGGATCGGCGCAACTCGCCTCGCCGAGGCCGGAGTTGTAGAGCTGGGTCAGACAGGACGCGAAGGCACGGTGGCCGCGCGCGTTGGGGTGGAAGGACTGCCGTACCGAATTGGCGTCCGGCGGGAAGGGGTTGGAGAGGTTCACGTACAGGCCGCGCGCCCAGGTGTCCTCCATGCACACCTCGTGGCCGTGGAAGAGCCGGGAGCCGTCGAGATACGTCGCGCCCGAGTCCTTGGCGGCCTTGCGGATACCGCGCTCGAAGGCCGGCACCGCGGCGTCGCGGCCCCAGGCGGCGTCGCCGTCGTAGCCGGTGCAGCCGCCGGGCAGCTTGCCGGGGAAGCCGGGGTTGTCGTAGACGTCGGGGCCGATGGGGCTCGGGTAGCTCATCAGGACCAGCTTGTAGTCGCCGTCCGCGTACCCGGCGTCCCGCATCACCTTGCGCAGATCGCCGACGGTGGCGGTGACCTTGGGAGTGAGGCCGTCGACACGGGCCTGCCAGCCCGGCGCGTACTTGGGCTCGCAGGCGCCCTGCAGCAGGAACCAGCGGGTCACGCAGTCGGTCATCACGGGACCGAACTGCAGATCGTCGTTGGCCCCGGCGACGAGGAGCACCATCTTGATCCTCGTGTTCCTGGCCTTGATCGCGAGGCTGTCGCTCTGCACCAGCTCGTCGGCGTACTGCTTGCTGCCGCCGATCCGGATGTTGCCGGTGGAGGCGCCCGAGCAGGAGACGTTGTACGTCACGTCCGCGGCGATCCCGGTGCGGTGGACGGCCGCGTCCGGCGAGCGGTGGCACCAGTTGTCCGGGCCGTCCGTGCCGGACTCGTAGGTGCCGACCCCCTCGCCCGAGATCTCGCTGTCGCCCAGCGAAATCAAGCCAGTTTTCCGTTCGGCGAGCGGGCGCTCCGCCGGATCGCCGTAGAGCTTGGTGGCCTCCGCCGCGCGGATCTTCTCCAGCTCCGGCGGGAGCGGGGTCGAGGCGTTCACGGAAGCGGCGTCCACGGGAGCGGCCTGCGCGCCGGGAGCGCTGAATCCGACGAGGGCCGCCGCCACCGCCGCGAGCGCGGCGACGGTACATCTGAACCTGGGTCTGGTGCGTTTCATGCTGCCTCCCCGATTTCAGTGGTGCTCCCGGTATTTACTGGCGGGTAGGCGACTTGGGAATACGCGGAACAAGACAAACGCTCAAGTTTTCAGGACGTAAGCGGAGGTACGGAGATCATGGCGACGGACGGCACGAGCGGCACGGGCGGTACGGACGGCACCGACCGCGGCAGGTACCGCGTCGAGCACGACTCCATGGGCGAGGTGCGGGTCCCCGCGGACGCCAAGTGGCGGGCCCAGACCCAGCGCGCCGTGGAGAACTTCCCGATCTCGGGGCAGCGCATCGAGCGCGCCCACATCGAGGCCCTGGCCCATATCAAGGGCGCCGCCGCCAAGGTCAACGCGGAACTCGACGTACTCGACAAGGACATCGCCGAGGCGATCCAGTCGGCTGCCGCGGAGGTCGCCGACGGCCGCTGGGACGAGCACTTCCCCGTGGATGTCTTCCAGACCGGCTCCGGCACCTCGTCGAACATGAACACCAACGAGGTCCTCGCCACGCTCGCCACGGAGCGCCTGGGCCGTGACGTGCACCCCAACGACCATGTGAACGCCTCCCAGTCGTCCAACGACGTCTTCCCGTCCTCGATCCACATCGCGGCGACGGCCGCCGTGACCCGGGATCTGATCCCGGCCCTTGAGCACCTGGCGGCGGCCCTGGAGCGCAAGTCCGAGGAGTTCGCGCAGGTCGTGAAGTCCGGCCGCACGCACCTCATGGACGCCACCCCGGTGACCCTGGGCCAGGAGTTCGGCGGCTACGCGGCACAGGTGCGCTACGGCGTGCAGCGGCTGCGGTCCAGCCTGCCGCGCCTGGCCGAACTCCCGCTCGGCGGCACGGCGGTGGGCACCGGCATCAACACGCCGCCCGGCTTCTCGGCGGCCGTGATCGCGGAGGTGGCGCGGGCCACGGGCCTGCCGCTCACCGAGGCGCGCGACCACTTCGAGGCGCAGGGGGCGAGGGACGGTCTCGTGGAGGCCAGCGGACAGCTGCGGGTCGTGGCGGTCGGCCTCACGAAGATCGCCAACGATCTGCGCTGGATGGCCTCCGGGCCCCGCACCGGGCTCGCCGAAATCAATCTGCCCGATCTGCAGCCGGGTTCGTCGATCATGCCGGGCAAGGTCAATCCGGTGATTCCCGAGGCCGTTCTCATGGTCGCGGCCCAAGTGACCGGAAATGACGCGACAGTTGCGGCGGCCGGGGCCGCGGGCAACTTCGAGTTGAATGTGATGCTGCCGGTACTCGCGAAGAATGTGCTCGAATCCATTCGGCTGCTCGCGAATGCGACCCGGCTGCTCGCCGACCGCACGATCGACGGGATCACCGCCAATGCCGAGCGGGCGCGGGAGTACGCGGAGTCCTCGCCGTCCGTCGTGACACCGCTGAACAAGTACATCGGGTACGAGGAGGCGGCGAAGGTCGCCAAGCGGGCGCTCGCGGAGCGGAAGACGATTCGTCAGGTCGTGCTGGAGGGCGGATATGTGGAGCGGGGCGATCTGTCGGAGCAGCAGCTGGACGATGCGCTCGACGTACTGCGCATGACGCGCCCGTAGGCGCCGGGGCCCGGGCCGCTGTGACATCAGCGGCCCGTCGCGGGTCCGGTTACGGAAACAACCCGGCGACTAATATCTGTGCATGACAGATTCGACGAGGGCACGGAGCAGCCTGAACGGCACCGGATACTGGTCGCCGGGCACCCACATCCTGTGGCGGTACCGGGAGAACGCCGGGCCCGATTTCCATATCTGCCGCCCCGTCACCGTCGTAAAGGACAGCGAAGACCTGCTCGCCGTATGGATGGCCCCGGGCACGGAATGCGTGAAGCCGTTGCTCGCGGACGGCACCCCGGTGCATCAGGAACCCTTGGCGACCCGGTACACCAAACCCCGCACCACCCAGCGCGACCGCTGGTTCGGCACCGGCGTCCTGAAGCTCGCGCGTCCCGATGAGCCATGGTCGGTATGGCTGTTCTGGGAACCGGGCTGGCGGTTCAAGAACTGGTACGTGAACCTCGAGGAGCCGCGCGCCCGCTGGGCCGGCGGCGTCGACTCCGAGGATCACTTTCTGGACATCTCCGTGCACCCGGACCGCAGTTGGCACTGGCGCGACGAGGACGAGTTCGCGCAGGCTCAGCGGGCGGGCCTGATGAGCCCGGACAAGGCGCGGGCGGTACGGAACGCGGGCCGCGCGGCAGTTGAGGTGATCAAGGCCTGGGGCTCGCCGTTCGCCGACGGATGGGCGCACTGGCGCCCGGATCCGGCGTGGAAGGTGCCGGCGCTTCCGGCGGACTGGGATCGTACGCCCGCGCATGTGTCCCCATGAGACCCTTGCTGCGCCCCCATGGTCCAAACGTAGGATCGTCGTCCGCGCCGTGTGCAACGGTGCGGCCAGGGATGCGGCTGGGGCACGGGAGCAACCGACCAGGCTCTCGGGGCTCTTGACCGTACGTCACCGAGGGGCGGCAGGGACGTGAGCGAGAGGCATCAGCGGGCAGTGGCCGGACCCGGTGCTGCGGACACGGCAATTCCGTTCCTGGGACACACAATCCGGGTATCGGGTTACCGGCAGGCCGAACTGCGCCAGGTCGCGGGCGCCGCGGGTCAGGGGATCGCCGGGGAGGACCCGTACGCGTACGCTCCGGCGAGCACCCCCGTACCACCCGAGTACCGCGCAGCCCCGGACGGACGGATTCGAAACGCGTGACGGAGCATCCCACCTCGCACGAAGGCAGGCAGCCGCCCCGAGCTGCCCGGCCGAACGCCCCCGCGGACCCCCGCGGGGCGCTGCTGCGTACCCCGGATCCGGCCGAGACCGTGGAGCCGGAGTCCCGCGACTCCCGTGCACCCCGCGAGTCCTGTGAGCCCCGTGAGTCCCGTGAGCCGCTCGGTTCGCAGGGAAGCGTGCGTGCCGCGGCCGCCTTACCGGCGAAGGGCCGGCCCGACGACGATGCGGAGCACAGCCAGCCCGCGCCCGCGGACGCCTCCGGGGACGAGGGCCACCGGCCCCGTCCCGAGACCCCGCCCACCGACATCGGACGGGGAGTGCCCATGCAGCCCACCGGCGCGGACCACAGCACCCGGCGCGGCGCGGACGCGGCCCCCGCCGGGCACACCGGCGCCGGCCGCACCGCCGCCGACCACCCCGAGGCAGGGACCGAGCACGGCGCGGGCGGCGCCGCGCTGCCGCCCGGCGGCCCGCGCGAGCCCGCTCCGCCCACGCTGCCCGCACCGGGGCCTGGAAACTCACGGCGCGAGGCCGACCGGCTGCGCTTCGTGGGGGCCGCGACCCGGCGGATCGCCCGCGGCATAGACCTCGACGAGATCGTGATGGGCCTGTGCCGGGCGACGGTGCCGACCTTCGCCGACGCCATCCTCGTCTATCTGCGCGACCCGCTTCCCGTGGGCGACGAGCGGCCCGTGGGCCCTGTCGTGCTGCGGCTGCGCCGTACCGACCGGATACCCGAGAACGCCGACGACACGTCGGACACCGGCGCCGAGAGCGGCCAGCTGCTGCCCGCGCTGCCGGTGCAGCCCGACCTCGCGCCCGCCGCCGAGCTGTGCGAGGTCCGCACCGGCGGTGCGCTCGCCGAGGTGCTCCGGGGAGTGCGTCCCGTCTTCGCGGACGCACCGGCGGCCCGTGCCGCGCTGCCCGAACTGCTCGGCGAGGACCGGGCGGTGCCCAACGGGCGGCGCGCGATCCTCGCTCCGCTGCGCGGCCGGCGCCGGGTGATCGGCGCCGCGGTGTTCCTGCGCCGGCCCGACCGGGCCGCCTTCGAGCAGGACGACCTCCTGGTCGCGGCCCAGCTGGCCACCCACACCGCGCTCGGCATCGACAAGGCGGTCCTCTACGGCCGCGAGGCCTATATCGCCGACGAGCTGCAGCGCACCATGCTGCCCGAGACCCTGCCGCAGCCCACCGGGGTGCGGCTCGCCAGCCGCTATCTGCCCGCGGCCGAGACAGCCCGGGTCGGCGGCGACTGGTACGACGCGATCCCGCTGCCCGGCAGCCGGGTCGCCCTGGTCGTGGGCGATGTCATGGGCCACTCCATGACATCGGCGGCCATCATGGGCCAGCTGCGCACCACCGCGCAGACCCTCGCGGGCCTCGATCTGCCGCCGCAGGAAGTCCTGCACCACCTCGACGAACAGGCCCAGCGCCTCGGCACCGACCGCATGGCCACCTGCCTGTACGCGGTCTACGACCCGGTGGCCCACCGCATCACCATCGCCAACGCCGGCCACCCGCCGCCCGTGCTCCTGCACATCGGCGGCCGCGCCGAGGTGCTCCGGGTGCCCGCGGGCGCCCCCATCGGCGTCGGCGGTGTCGACTTCGAAGCCGTGGAACTCGACGCCCCCGCCGGCGCCACGCTCCTGCTCTACACCGACGGCCTCGTCGAGTCCCGGCTGCGCGACGTGTGGACCGGCATCGAGCAACTGCGGGAACGTCTCGCCGCCACCGCCCAGTTGACGGGCTCCGACCACTCGCCGCCGCTGGAAGCGCTCTGTGACGAGGTGCTCGACATGCTCGGCCCCGGCGACCGCGACGACGACATCGCGCTGCTCGCCGCCCGCTTCGACGGGATCGCGCCGAGCGATGTCGCGTACTGGTACCTGGAGCCGGAGGACTCTGCACCGGGACGGGCCAGGCGGCTTGCCCGCAGGGCACTCGCCCGCTGGGGCCTCGAGGACCTCACCGACTCCGTGGAGCTCCTCGTCAGCGAGGTCGTCACGAACGCGGTGCGCTATGCCTCACGGCCGATCACGCTGCGGCTGCTGCGCACCGACGTCCTGCGCTGCGAAGTCGGCGACGACGTACCGCAGCTGCCGCGCCTGAGGCAGGCGCGGGCCACGGACGAGGGCGGGCGCGGCCTCTATCTGGTCAACCGGATGGCACGGCGGTGGGGCGCGACCCGGCTTTCCACCGGCAAGGTCGTGTGGTTCGAGCTGAACCGCAGCTAGCGCTCCGCGGGAAGTCCGTTATGACACTGCGGGTGGACCGCGTCCAAAATGTTGCTGATGTCCCGGATGCGGCGTTGACTGGCACGGTGAACGAAGCGACCTGATCCGACCTCGCCTTGTGATGGGAGGACGCATCGTGACCGAGCAGCCGCAGAAGGTCCCGTACACCACGACCAACGCGGGCATTCCGGTGGAGAGCGACGAGCATTCGCTCACCGTCGGCTCCACCGGCCCGATCCTGCTCCAGGATCACTACCTCATCGAGAAGATGGCCCAGTTCAACCGTGAACGGGTCCCCGAGCGGGTGGTGCACGCCAAGGGCTCCGGGGCCTACGGCACCTTCGAAGTGACCAATGACGTAAGCCAGTTCACCAAGGCCGACCTGTTCCGGCCGGGCAAGCGCACCGAGATGCTCGCGCGCTTCTCGACCGTCGCGGGTGAGCAGGGCTCCCCCGACACCTGGCGCGACCCCCGCGGCTTCGCGCTCAAGTTCTATACGGAGCACGGCAATTACGATCTGGTGGGCAATAACACCCCGGTCTTCTTCGTACGGGACCCGATCAAGTTCCAGGACTTCATCCGCTCCCAGAAGCGCCGCCCCGACAGCGGTCTGCGCGACCACGACATGCAGTGGGACTTCTGGACCCTCTCCCCCGAGTCCGCGCACCAGGTGACGTGGCTGATGGGCGACCGCGGCATCCCGAAGACGTACCGCCACATGAACGGGTACTCCTCGCACACCTATATGTGGATCAACGGCGGCGGCGAGAAGTTCTGGGTCAAGTACCACCTCAAGACCGACCAGGGCATCGAGTTCCTCACCCAGGACGAGGCGGACCAACTGGCGGGCTCCGACGGCGACTTCCACCGCCGTGACCTGTTCGACTCGATCGCGTCCGGGGACGCGCCGACCTGGACGATGCACGTACAGGTCATGCCCTTCGACGACGCCCCCGACTACCGCTTCAACCCCTTCGACCTGACCAAGGTGTGGCCGCACGGCGACTACCCGCTGATCGAGGTCGGCAGGATGCGGCTCGACAAGAACCCGGACGACTTCTTCGTCCATATCGAGCAGGCCGCCTTCGAGCCCTCGAACCTGGTGCCGGGCATCGGCCCGTCCCCGGACAAGATGCTCCTCGGCCGGCTCTTCTCGTACCCCGACACCCACCGCTACCGGATCGGCCCCAACTACACGCAGCTGCCGCCCAACCGGCCGCGCTCGGCCGTGCGTTCGTACTCCAAGGACGGCCCGATGCGGTTCGAGCCGGCTCAGGTCGGCGCCGTGTACGCGCCGAACTCCTACGGCGGTCCCGCGGCGGCCGCGCAGTCCTTCGGTGAGCCCGCGGGCTGGCAGACGGCGGGCGAGATGGTGCGCGAGGCGTACCGGCTGCACTCCGAGGACGACGACTGGGGCCAGCCGGGCACGATGGTCCGCCAGGTACTGGACGACGCGGAGCGCGAGCGGCTCGTGTCGAACGTCAGCGGGCATCTGTCGCAGGGTGTGTCACAGGCCGTGCTGGAGCGTGCGCTGACGTACTGGCGCAACATCGACAAGGAGACCGGCGACCGGATCGCGGCGAAGGTGAGCGGCGGCTGATCCCCTCGACGGCGGGAACGGCGAATCAACGGCGGGAACGGCGAAGGCGCCCGGAGCAGCTGCTCCGGGCGCCTTCGCCATTTGTGACCGCTCAGGTCCCGTCCTCGCGTACGCGACCGCTCAGTGCCGGCCGGGCCGTTGGGGGTTCTCCGGGATGCTGAAGGACGGTGTCGGTTCCTCCGGACCGGTCGGATCGCCGGTCGGGTCACCGGTCGGCGGCTGCGTCGTCGGCGGCGCGGTGGTCGTCGGCGGCTGTGTCGTCGGCGGCTCCGTCGTGGGCGGCTCCGTCGTCGGCTTCTCGGTGGCCGGCGGCGTGGTCGGTGTCTGCGTGCGGGTCGGCGTCGGTGTGGGTGCCACGCCCGCGCCCATGTCCGTGTCCAGGTCGAACTGCGCGTCCGAGCCGCCGTTCAGGGCACCGAGGGTGTACGCCGCCCAGATCCGGGACGGGAAGCCACTGCCGTGGATCTTGCCGTCGCCGCCCGCGCCGGCGAGCGAGACATGGTCGCCGGTGCCCGCGGGCGTCTTGTCCGGGCGCTTCAGATCGCCGCCGCCCTCGGGCGCCTCCCCGAACATGCCCACCACGGTGACCATTTCGGGGGTGTAGCCCGCGAACCAGGCCGACACGTTGTTGTCGGAGGTACCGGTCTTGCCCGCGGCCTCGTACTTCCCGGCGTACTTGCCGTCGTTCACCACCGAGCCCGTGCCGTCGTTGACGACGCCCTGCAGGACCGAGGTCACCGAGTCCGCGGTCTCCCGCTTGATGACCTGGTCGCCGATGGACTCCGGCTCGATCTCCTCGCGGTCCTTGTGTTCGGCGGTCTTCAGGATGGACGGGGTGACCTTCTTGCCGTGGTTGTCGAGGGTCGAGTAGACCCCCGCCATGTCCATCGGGCTCGACCCCATCGAGCCGAGCGTCATCGCCGGGTCGGTGGTGATCTTCTGCATGCCGAGGTCGGACGCGGTCTGCGCCACCTTGTCCATGCCCACGTCGGCGCCCATCTGTGCGAACACCGAGTTGACCGAGTTGTCCATGCCCTTCTGGACGCTGATCGGGCCGTAGTCCTTCTTGCCTTCGTTCGGCGGGGCGTAGGCCTTCTCGCCGCCCTTGACGGGACGGCCGCTGGTGCCGTCGTAGATCGTGCCCGCCCTGATGGTCTGGCCGTCCTGCGTCTTTGCGCCGTTCTCCAGGGCCGCGGCGAGGATCACCGGCTTGAAGGTGGAGCCCGGCTGGTAGTCACGGCGGGTGGCGTTGGACAGATAGTGCTTGGCGTAGTCCTCGCCGCCGTAGAGCGCGACGACCTTGCCCGACTTCGGGTCCACGGAGACGGCTCCGGCCTGCACGGCCGCGTCGACCTTCCGCTCCTTGCTGTCCAGCTTCTCGCCGAGCTGCTTCTTCACCGCCTGCTCGAGCGACTTCTGCTTCTTCGGCTGGACGTTCAGGGTGACGGTCCAGCCGCCCGCCTTCACCTTGGCGATGGCGTCTTCCCTGGTGTCGCCGCGCTTGACCAGCTCGCGCACGATCTGGTCGTCGGCCGCGTCCACCAGATAGCCGGCCTGGCCCGCCTTGCCCGCCTCGGCCTTGGGCCTGTCCGGCTTCTCGAACTTGAGCCCGGCGCGCTTGCCCTGGTCGAGCCAGCCTTCCTCGACCATGTTGTCGAGTACGTAGTTCCAGCGAGCCGTGACCAGCTTCTTGCTGTCGTCCGAAGCGGCCGTCCAGTCGTACTGGCTCGGTGCCTGGAGCAGCGCCGCGAGATAGGCGCCCTGCGAGACGTTCAGCTTGTCGGCGTCGATACCGTAGTAGGCCTGGGCTGCGGCCTGGATGCCGTAGGCGCCGCGGCCGTAGTAGCTGGTGTTGATATAGCCCGCGAGGATCTCGTCCTTGGACTTCTGACGGTCCACCTTGAGGGAGATCACCAGCTCCTTGAGCTTGCGGGTGACCGTCTGGTCCTGGTTCAGGTAGTAGTTCTTGACGTACTGCTGGGTGATGGTCGAGCCACCCTGCTTGCCCTTGCCGGTGAGGGTGTTGAGGACTCCGCGGGCCGTGCCCTTGAAGTCGACGCCCTGGTCCTTGTAGAAGGACTTGTTCTCCGCGGCCACGAACGTCTCCTGGACGTCCTTGGGCACCCGGTCGAGGCCGACGATCTCGCGGTTGATCTCACCGGTGCGGGTGATGACCGTGCCGTCGCTGTACTTGTAGACGTTGCTCTGCTGCTCCGCCTGCGCGTTCGCGTCCGGCACCGGGACCAGCAGGTACAGGGCGATGAAGCCGCCCATGGTGAGAAGACAGAGACCGAAGAGGGTGCCGAGCACCCTCTTCCAGGTGAAGAAGCGGCGTATGCCGCCACGGCTTCTGGCCGCCCGGCGGGCGCCACGGGGACGTATGCCCTCGGACTGCGACCGCGCCGACGCCCGGCGTGCCCCGCCGCGCTGTCGCGCTCGTCTCGCTTCCGCTCGGCCCATTACTCCGTTGCTCCAGTCAAGTCGGCTCCCCCCGGGGTCAGCTCACGAAGCTAACACCGGCCATGCGGACAAAGGCCTGCCGATCCGGTCTTTTCCGGACGTGACAATCAGCACCTGTCCCTAGGGAACCGACTCATACGTAGGGCAAAGGGTTGCTCGTGGGGCATGTGGAGGCTTGGCAACGGACCTGCGCCCGGGTTGGCGGCGGCTCCGCTTTCCGGCTAAAGTGCTATCACTTTGCTAAACCAGCGAAAGCAATGAGAGCAGTCGGAGCAGAAACGGGGAAGCACATGCCAAGCAAGACGGAAGACACCGCGCCGGAGATGCCCGAGATGCCCGAGCCCGGCGTCCGCGAGTTCGCCGCGCAGTCCATCGGCGGCGGTCTCGCCCTGCTGCTCGGCCTCGTCGGCCTGGTGGGCGGCGTCGGCCTCGTGGTCGCCGCCACCGCCGTGGGCGCGGCCGGCCTCAAGGCCACGATGATCACCCTCGGCATCCTGATCGCGATCGCCGCGTTCCTCGCGATGTGCGGTCTGAACATGGTGGCGCCGGGCGAGGCCCGGGTCGTCCAGCTCTTCGGGCGCTACCGCGGCACGATCCGCACGGACGGTCTGCGCTGGGTGAACCCGCTGACCTCACGGACCAAGATCTCGACTCGGGTACGCAACCACGAGACCGCCGTCCTCAAGGTCAACGACGCCTACGGCAACCCCATCGAGCTCGCCTCGGTCGTCGTATGGAAGGTCGAGGACACCGCGCAGGCCATCTTCGAGGTGGACGACTTCCTCGAGTTCGTCTCGACGCAGACCGAGGCGGCCGTCCGCCATATCGCCATCGAGTACCCCTATGACGCGCACGACGAGGAGGGCCTGTCCCTGCGCGGCAACGCCGAGGAGATCACCGAGAAGCTGGCGATCGAGCTGCACGCGCGCGTGGAGGCGGCCGGGGTGAAGATCATCGAGTCCCGCTTCACGCATCTCGCGTACGCACCGGAGATCGCGTCGGCGATGCTGCAGCGGCAGCAGGCCGGTGCGGTGGTCGCCGCGCGGAGGCAGATCGTGGACGGCGCCGTCGGCATGGTGGAGGCCGCGCTCGCCCGGATCACCGAGCAGGACATCGTCGAGCTCGACTCCGAGCGCAAGGCGGCCATGGTGTCCAACCTGATGGTGGTCCTGTGCGGTGACCGTGCGGCGCAGCCGGTCCTCAACACGGGGTCCCTGTACCAGTGAGCGAGGAGGCCGCGCCGGGGCGGGAACCGGAGCGGGAACCGGGGCCGGAGCGGAAGCGGCGGCCGCAGCAGCAGCGGAAGCAGGTGCTGTTGCGGCTCGATCCTCTGGTGTACGACGCGTTGGCGCGGTGGGCCGGGGACGAGCTGCGCTCGGCGAACGCGCAGATCGAGTTTCTGCTGCGGCGGGCGCTGGCGGAGGCGGGGCGGCTGCCCGGTGAGGCGGGGCCTCTGCCTCGCAGGGGGCGGCCGCCGAAGTCGGGCGCTCCGGAGCGGGAGTAGTCCCCGGTCCCGCCCCTTCCCGTATCTGGGGCTCCGCCCCAGACCCCGCTCCTCAAGCGCCGGAGGGGCTGATTTTTCAGCCCCTCCGGCGCTTGCGGGCCAGCTATACACAGGAGGTATACACCCCACGTATACACACCGTGTACAGTCACAGTCATGTCCATCGGTCACACCCTCCTCGGCCTCCTCGAATCCGGCCCCCGCCATGGCTATGACCTCAAGCGGGCCTTCGACGAGAAGTTCGGTCACGACAAGCCTCTGCACTACGGGCAGGTCTACTCGACCATGTCCCGCCTCCTGAAGAACGGCCTCGTCGAGGTCGACGGGATAGAGGCCGGCGACGGGCCGGAGCGCAAGCGCTACGCCATCACCGAAGCCGGCATCACCGACGTGCAGCAGTGGCTCGCGACGCCCGAGAAGCCCGACCCCTATCTCACCTCGACCCTCTACACCAAGGTCGTCCTCGCCCTGCTCACCGGCCGCGACGCCGCCGACCTGCTCGATACGCAGCGCGCCGAGCATCTGCGGATGATGCGCATCCTCACGGACCGCAAGCGCAAGGGCGACCTCGCCGACCAGCTGATCTGCGATCACGCGCTGTTCCACCTCGAGGCCGATCTGCGGTGGCTCGAACTGACCGCCGCCCGTCTCGACAAGCTCGGAAAGGCGGTCGGCGCATGAGTACCGCCACCGACAGGACGAACCGGCCCGCGCCCGCGGGGTCCCTGCTCATAGCGGACGACCTGCGCAAGGCGTACGGACCCACCAACGCCCTGGACGGGGCGGACTTCTCCATCCACCCGGGCGAGATCGTCGCCGTCATGGGCCCCTCCGGCTCCGGCAAGTCGACGCTCCTGCACTGCCTCGCCGGGATCGTCACCCCTGACTCGGGCACCATCACGTACAACGGCCGCGAGCTGAGCGCGATGAGCGACACCGAGCGCAGCGCCCTGCGGCGCAGCGAGTTCGGCTTCGTCTTCCAGTTCGGGCAGCTGGTCCCCGAGTTGAGCTGTGTCGAGAACGTCGCCCTTCCGCTGCGTCTGACCGGCGCCAAGCGCAAGGACGCCGAGAAGACCGCGCTGCACTGGATGGAGCGGCTCGAGGTCGCCGACCTGGCGCGCAAGCGGCCCGGCGAGGTCTCGGGCGGCCAGGGCCAGCGCGTCGCCGTGGCCCGCGCCCTGGTGACGAGCCCGCGCGTGCTGTTCGCGGACGAGCCGACCGGCGCCCTCGACTCCCTCAACGGCGAGCGCGTCATGGAGCTGCTCACCGAGGCCGCGCGCGCCACCAACGCCGCCGTCGTGCTCGTCACCCACGAGACCCGGGTCGCCGCCTACTCGGACCGCGAGATCGTCGTACGCGACGGAAAGTCCCGTGACATGGAGCGCGCCGTATGAGCGGGTTCCGGGCATGGGCGCGGGATCTGGGGCTCGGTGTCCGGTTCGCCGTCACCGGGGGCCGCGAGGCCTGGGTGCGCACCGCGCTCACCGCGGTCGGCGTCGGTCTCGGCGTCGCGCTGCTGCTGGTCACCACGGCCGTACCGAGCGCCCTCACCGCCCGCGAAGCCCGCGCAGACGCCCGTACGGACGTGACCTTCAGCGCCACACCGCCGCCCAGGACGGACCGCACCCTGGTCGTCGCCAGCGTCGACACCGTCTTCCACGACCAGGACATCCGCGGCCGCCTCTATCAGCCCGAGGGCCCCAACGCACCGCTGCCGCCCGGGGTTTCCGCGTATCCGAAGCCCGGCGAGGTGCTCGTCTCGCCCGCGCTCGGCGAACTCCTCAAGTCCGACGACGGCAGGCTCCTGCGCGAGCGGATCGACGCGAAGGTCGTCGGCACGATCGGCGACGACGGTCTGATCGGATCGAAGGAGCTGGTGTTCTACAAGGGCGCGGACCATCTGAAGCCCTCCGCGTACCCCGTCGAGCGCATCGAGAAGTTCGGCACCGACCAGCCGTCCGAGGCCCTCGACCCGGTGCTGCTCCTGCTCACCCTCGTCGTCTTCGTGGTGCTGCTCATGCCCGTGGGCGTGTTCATCGCCACGGCGGTGCGGTTCGGCGGCGAGCGGCGCGACCGCAGGCTCGCCGCGTTGCGCCTGGTCGGCGCGGACGCCCGGATGGCGCGCCGGGTCGCGGCGGGCGAGGCGCTCGCCGGTGCGCTGCTCGGCCTGGTCGTGGGCGCCGGACTGTTCGCCGTGGCACGGCAGTTGGCGGGAGGTGTCGAGCTGTACCGGCTCAGCGTC
The DNA here is from genome assembly GCF_042665355.1 of Streptomyces monticola. Classification (NCBI taxonomy): domain Bacteria; kingdom Bacillati; phylum Actinomycetota; class Actinomycetes; order Kitasatosporales; family Streptomycetaceae; genus Streptomyces; species Streptomyces monticola. Next base: position 472,425 of record NZ_JBHTCF010000004.1, read on the forward strand.
TTCCCGCAGGACCTCGACCCGGCACCCGCCCTGGCGCTGCTCGTGGCGGTCGCGGTGCCGGCGGCCGCGGTGGGCGTGACGCTGTTCGCGCTGCGCAGCGTCGTCATCGAACCGCTCGGAGTGGTCCGCACCGCCAAGCCCTCGCGCCGCAGGCTGTGGTGGCGGCTCGTGCTGCCGCTCGCCGGTCTCGGCCTGCTCGCTCCGATGATCGGGCAGGGCAACGACAACGGCGACTTCAACCAGTGGATGGTCACCGCCGGTGTGGTGCTGCTCCTCGTCGGTGTCACGGCGCTGCTCCCCTGGCTCGTGGAGTTCACCGTCGCCCGGCTCGGCGGCGGCAGCGTGTCCTGGCAACTGGCCGTCAGGCGGCTGCAGTTGAGCAGCGGGACCGCGGCCCGGATGGTCAACGGCATCGCGGTGGCGGTGGCCGGTGCGATCGCGCTGCAGATGCTGTTCTCCGGGGTCGAGAGCGGCTACACCCGTAGCACCGGGCAGGACGTGACGCGGGCGCATATGAGCATCAGCGTGCCGCCGTCCGCCGAAACCGCCGAGCTGGCCGCCAAGGCGGAACGCAAGCTGGCCACCACCAAGGGCGTCACCGAGGTGACACCGCCCTTCACCCGGCTCGACGCGGGCGACGGCAGAGCGGACCCGGACCGGTCCGCCGCCGTCACCGTCGGCAGCTGCGCCGCTCTGCGCGAGGTCGCCCACCTGCCCTCGTGCCGCGACGGCGATGTCTTCGCCTCCCTCGGCGCGCCCTACGACACCGACACCGAGAAGCTGATCCGGCCCGGCCGCACGCTGTATCTGGACCCGCGATACAACGGCGGCCCCGGCAAGGCGGTGCCCTGGAAGCTGCCGTCGGACCTGAAGCGGGCCAAGGTGCGCGAGGACCCGCTCGGCAACATGATCGGCGGCGTCCTCATCACCCCGAAGGCGTTTCCGGCCGTGTCCGGTATGGAGCGCCACGGCGAACTCTTCGTCAAGACCGACAAGTCGGTGCCGAACGCACAGGAGTACGTCCGCAACGCCGCCGCGCAGACAGGGCCGCTGGTCAGCGTGTTCACCCTCGCGGCGAGCAAGCAGACGGACCGCTTCGCGCAGCTCCGCACGGGCCTGTTCGCGGGCGCGTCCTGTGTGCTGCTCCTGATCGGGGTGAGCCTGCTCGTCTCCCAGCTGGAGCAGCTGCGGGAGCGCAGGAAGCTCCTCTCCGCACTGATCGCGTTCGGCACGCGGCGCCGCACACTGAGCGCCTCGGTGTTCTGGCAGACGGCGGTTCCCATCGCCCTCGGCCTGCTGCTCTCTGTCGTGGTGGGGCTCGCGCTCGGCGCGGTGCTCCTGAAGATGGCCGGCCGGGCGGTGACGGTCGACTGGGCCTCCGTGGTCGCGATGACCGGCGTGGGCGCGGGAGTTGTCCTGCTCGTCACCCTGCTCAGCCTGCCGCCGCTGCTGAGGATGATGCGGCCGGACGGGCTGCGCACGGAGTAGCGATCCGCGGTGCGGGGGGACACGCCGGTGCGGAGGTCACGCCGGTGCGGGGGGGGCAAGCCGGAACGGGGATCAAGCCGGTGCGAGTGGTGACGGCACCATCCGCACCGGCAGTCCCCGCATCGCCCCCCGCAGCGCCCCCGCCAGCTCCTCGTACTCCCCGGCTCTGGCCGCCCCCGTCCGCATGGCGAGGGCGATCCGGCGCGTCGGGGCCGGGTCCGCGAAGTAGCCCGTGAGCAGCTGGCTGGAGCGGCTGCTCTCGACCTTGACCGCCGTCCGCGGCAGCAGCGTCACACCGAGCCCGCCGGCGACGAGTTGTACGAGCGTGGACAGACCCGCCGCGGTCGTCGTCACCGGTAGATCCCCGCGCCCCGCCTCCCGGCAGATGTCGAGCGCCTGGTCCCGCAGGCAGTGCCCCTCGTCCAGAAGCAGCAGATTCAGCTCGCGCAGCGCCTCGCGCGGGATGCCCTCGCGACCGCCGAGCCAGTGGTCGAGCGGGGTCACGAGCACGAAGTCCTCGTCGAACAGCGGCAGTTCGGTCACTCCGGGCACGCCGAGCGGCACGGCGAGCAGCAGCAGATCGAGGCGGCCCGCGAGCAGCCCGTCGACGAGCGAGGAGGTCTGCTCCTCGTGCACCTGCAGATCGAGGTCCGGATAGCGGTCGTGGACGAGGCGCAGCACCGTCGGCAGCAGATACGGCGCCACCGTCGGGATCACCCCGAGCCTGAGTGCTCCGGTGAAGGGCCCGCGTACCGCCTCGGCCTCCTCGATCAGCTCGCCGACCGCTTCGAGCACGACCTTGGCGCGCACCGCGAGCCGCTCCCCCGCGGGCGAGAGCAGCACCTTGCGGGTGGTGCGCTCCAGGAGGCGTACGCCGAGGACGTCCTCGAGTGCGGAGACGGCGCCGGACAGCGCGGGCTGGCTCATACCGATCGCGGCGGCCGCGTCCCGGAAGTGCAGATGCTCGGCCACGGCGGCGAAGGCGCGCAGCTGGGCGAGGCTGGGCTGCCGCCCGCTTCGCTTGCCGCCGGGCCCCTTGCCGCCCGCGCTCCCCTTATTACTGGCCACTGATAAGCACCTCCGATCACCACAACCGAGTCTAGCTATTTCCGCGATCAATGCACTCTGTGCCAAGATCTGAATCCGTCCAACCCCCTGGAAATCCCCTAAAAGGGACTTCCTTCCTCGCAAGGAGAGCGCGTGCTCACTGTCGGTGACCAGTTCCCCACGTACGACCTGACTGCCTGTGTGTCGCTGGAGAGCGGCAAGGAGTTCGAGCAGATCAACCACAAGTCCTACGAGGGCAAGTGGCGCGTGGTGTTCTTCTGGCCGAAGGACTTCACGTTCGTCTGCCCCACCGAGATCGCCGCCTTCGGCAAGCTGAACGAGGAGTTCGCCGACCGCGACGCCCAGATCCTCGGCGTCTCCGGCGACTCGGAGTTCGTCCACCACGCCTGGCGCAAGGACCACGCCGACCTGCGTGACCTGCCCTTCCCGATGCTCGCGGACTCCAAGCACGAGCTCATGCGCGACTGCGGCGTCGAGGGCGAGGACGGCTTCGCGCAGCGCGCCGTCTTCATCGTCGACCAGAACAACGAGATCCAGTTCTCGATGGTGACCGCCGGTTCCGTGGGCCGTAACCCCAAGGAGGTCCTGCGGGTCCTCGACGCCCTGCAGACCGACGAGCTCTGCCCCTGCAACTGGACTTCCGGCGAGGACACCCTCGACCCGGTCAAGCTCCTCGCCGGTGAGTGAGCGGATCCGACATGGCACTCGATGAACTGAAGTCCGCCATACCGGACTACGCCAAGGACCTGAAGCTGAACCTCGGTTCGGTGATCGGCAACAGCGGCCTGCCGCAGCAGCAGCTGTGGGGCACGGTGCTCGCCTGCGCGATCGCCTCCCGCTCCCCGCGGGTACTGCGTGAGCTGGAGCCGGAGGCCAAGGCGCAGCTGTCGCCCGAGGCGTACACCGCGGCGAAGTCCGCTGCCGCGATCATGGCGATGAACAACGTCTTCTACCGGACGCGTCATCTGCTCTCCGACCCGGAGTACGGCACGATGCGGGCCGGTCTGCGGATGAACGTCATCGGCAACCCCGGTGTCGAGAAGGTCGACTTCGAGCTGTGGTCCCTCGCGGTCTCCGCGATCAACGGCTGCGGCCAGTGCCTCGACTCGCACGAGCAGGTGCTGCGCAAGGCCGGCGTCGACCGCGAGACGGTCCAGGAAGCGGTCAAGATCGCCGCGGTCCTGCAGGCGGTCGGCGCGACGCTGGACGCGGAGGCGGTTCTCGCCTCGGAGTAAGTCGCCCTGCGCGCTTGACTGTTACGGCCCCCATCCGGTTCGTCCGGGTGGGGGCCGTCGCCATGCGGGCGGGGAGGGGACTAGGAATTCGACGGCGGCGAGGACACGGGCGGCGGATCCACCGGCGCGACCTCGATCGCCGTCGCGCCGTGCGGAGCCGGTGACTGGCGCAGGGCCTGTTCCTGCGAGTACGCGCGCAAGTAGCCGACCACGGTGTTCGCCACCGCGACCAGCGGCACCGCCACCACCGCTCCCCCGATGCCGCCGACCATGCCGCCGGCCGCGACGGACAGGACGACGGCGAGGGGGTGGACGCGGACCGCGCGGCCGAGGATGAACGGCTGCAGGACATGGCCCTCGATCTGCTGGACCGCGAGCACCACGATCAGCGCCATCAGGGCCGTGAAGACCCCCTGCGTCACCAGGGCGACGACCACCGCGAGCGCGCCCGAGATGACGGCGCCCACCAGGGGGATGAAGGCGAACAGGAAGATGAAGACGGCGAGCGGGACGGCCATCGGGACGTCCAGGAAGTAGATCCCGATGCCGATGAAGATCGCGTCGATCAGAGCCACTATCACCGTGCCGCGCACATAGGCCGTCAGCGTGCGCCACGCCTTCGGCCCCGCGCCCGCCACTCCGGGCCTCGCCTGCGCGGGCACCAGCTTCAGGACCCAGTTCCAGATCCGCTTGCCGTCGTAGAGCAGGAAGAGCGTGGAGAACATCGCGAGCAGGATGCCGGTGAGGATCTCCACCATCACCGTGACGCCTTCGAGGCCCGCCGTGGTGATCTCTTCGGTGTTGGTGCCGACGGCGTCCCGAAGGTTCTTCGCGATATCCCTGATCTGGTCCTCGGTGACATGGAAGGGGCTTTCGAGGAGCCACTTCTGGAGTTCGTCGATGCCCTCCTGGACCTTGTCCGAGAGGGTGTCGATGTTCTCCATCACCTGCCAGACCACGAACCAGCCGACCAGGCCCATGATGACGAAGCCCGCGATGAAGGTGACCGCGGTCGCGAGGCCCCGGGGCAGCCCGAGGTTGCGCAGCCGGGCGACGGTGGGCTGGAGCAGGGCGGTGATGAGGAGCGCGGCCAGGAACGCCATGACGACGAGCTGCACCGAGGTGATGGCCTTCGCCAACACCCAGAGCGCACCCGCCAGTACGAGCAGCCGCCAGCCGGCCTCGGCCGCGACCCGGAGTCCCCAGGGCACGGCGGCCACCGGCTCGGCCTTGGCGGCGACGGCGGGAGCGTAGGCGGGGGGCGCGGGGACGTGATCGCGCGGGGCGGCGGACGACGAGGCCTCGGAGGTCCCGGATCCGTCGGGCTCCGCATCCGTGGACGAAGTCGCATACGGAGCCCCGTCCGGCTCCCGCTCCGCGGCGGCGCGGCGCTCGTCCAACCGCTCTCCCATCCGGGTGAGCCCGGAGCCCACCCGGCCCAGCCACCCTGGCACTCTCGACATGACTCTTCCTTCGTCCCCCACCGACACCGGTCCCCCCGGATCAGGGCTTCACACACAGCCCGTCTGGATGACCGTACACGCGCGGAGCCCCCCACCGTAGGACGGTGGAGGGCTCCACGAAGTTGAGCGTCAGACGAAACGCCGGTACCTCAGTACCAGTTGTTGGCCTGCCAGAAGTCCCAGGCACCGCAGGGGCTGCCGTACCGGTCGTTCATGTAGTTCAGGCCCCACTTGATCTGTGTGGCCGGGTTGGTCTGCCAGTCGGAGCCGGCGGAGGCCATCTTGGAACCCGGCAGTGCCTGGACGAGGCCGTAGGCACCGGAAGACGGGTTGGAGGCCTTGTAGTTCCAGCCGGACTCGTGGTCCACGATGTTGCTGAAGCACTGGAACTGGTCCGCGGGGATCATCTGGCGGGCGATCGCCTGGGTCTCCGCGATGGAGTACGAGCTCTGCGTCGCGATGTCCGAGGCGTCGGCGCGTGCTTCGGAGCGGCTGGCCTTGAGTTCGGCCTCCCGCTTCTCGGCTGCCTTCTCCTCCGCGATCTTCTTCTCCGCGGCTTCCTTCTTGGCGACGGCGTCCTCGGCGGCCTGCTTACGAGCCGACTCTTCCGCGGACTTCTGCGCGGCGGTGTCGGCGGCGGCTGCCTGTGCGTCGGCCTGCTGAGCCAGGGATGCGGTCTGTACATCCGCCTGCTGACCCGCGGGTATGTCTGCGAGGAGCGTCCCTTCGCCGGACGCAGCCGTGGCCTCCATGTCGTTGGAGGGCTGGGTGTTGCCCGAGGCAACGCCCACGACGGCGCCGACAGTGGTGACCGCCGTGGCCGAAGCCACCGCGAATCCCCGGACCGAAATCCGGCTCACATGCATTCCTTCCAGCATCGCCCGGTCGGTGACCTTTCGGGCGCAATCGTGCCCCTTGCACTGGCCGCCCATTGATACGTGGTCACGGGCGGCACGGACCCTGGGCGACAACTCCCCTGTGGAAGTGGCCTCCCGTGAAGTGGGTGGCATACGGCGGTCTCTATGAAGTTCTGTGGTGCCGTACCGCTGGGGGTACGCAAGTGCCGCATGCGGGGCCTGACAGGACCACGACTCTGCCGGAACCGGACGCCGCGAAGCAATTCTCCGTTGCGTGTGAAAGCTCACACCCCGTTTGCCCCGGGAGTTTTGAGGAAATGCGCGTACGGCACGACGCCGCCCGGCTAAGCTCTTCGGCTCGCCGGGCGGCGCCAACTACCGCGTAGCTACTGCATTTTCCGCAGAGGGCTCAGATGTGGCCGTCCTCCAGCATTTCGGTCACAAGCGCCGCGATCTGCGAACGCTCCGAGCGCGTCAGCGTGATATGCGCGAACAGCGGATGCCCCTTCAGCTTCTCGACGACGGCGACGACCCCGTCGTACCGCCCGACCCTGAGGTTGTCGCGCTGGGCGACGTCATGGGTCAGGACGACACGGGAGTTCGCCCCGATCCTGGACAGAACGGTCAAGAGGACGTTCCGCTCCAGGGATTGAGCCTCGTCCACGATCACGAACGCGTCGTGCAGCGAGCGGCCCCGGATATGGGTGAGCGGCAGCACTTCCAGCATGCCGCGCGCCGTGACCTCCTCGATCACCTCGCGGGACGTGACCGCCGAGAGGGTGTCGAAGACCGCCTGCGCCCACGGGCCCATCTTCTCGGCCTCGGTGCCGGGCAGATAGCCGAGCTCCTGCCCGCCCACCGCGTACAGCGGCCGGAAGACCATCACCTTCTGGTGCTGCCTGCGTTCGAGCACCGCGTCCAGGCCCGCGCACAGCGCGAGCGCGGACTTTCCGGTGCCGGCCCGGCCGCCCATCGACACGATGCCGATGTCCGGATCGAGGAGCAGATCGAGGGCGATGCGCTGCTCGGCGCTGCGGCCCTTGATACCGAAGGCCTCACGATCCCCGCGGACGAGCCGGACATTGCCCTCGGGCGTCACACGCCCGAGCGCCTTGCCCTTCTCCGACTGCAGGGTCAGGCCCGTGTGCACGGGCAGGTCCGCCGCCTCGGGGGCGTACAGAGTGTCCTGCTCGAAGAGCAGGTCCACCTGCTCCCCGGACAAGGCGAGTTCGGACATTCCGGTCCAGCCGGAATCCGTGATCGCGAGTTCCGCCCGGTACTCCTCGGCGAGCAGGCCCACCGACGAGGCCTTGATCCGCAGCGGCAGATCCTTGGAGACGACCGTGACGTCGTACCCCTCCGCCTGCAGATTGCGGGCCACCGCGAGAATCCGTGAGTCGTTGTCCCCCAGTCGATAGCCGGCCGGAAGCACGCCGGGATCCGAGTGGTTGAGCTCGACGCGCAGCGTTCCGCCCAACTCGCCGATCGGGATGGGGGCGTCGAGCCGCCCGTACCTGATGCGGCAGTCGTCCAGCATGCGCAGGGCCTGCCGGGCGAAGTAGCCGAGTTCGGGGTGATGCCTTTTGGCCTCGAGTTCCGTGACCACCACGATCGGGAGCACGACTTCGTGTTCGTCGAAGCGGTTCAGGGCGTTCGGGTCGGCCAGCAGCACGCTGGTGTCGAGAACATAGGTGCGCCTGTCGGGCATGCGGCGCTTTGTGCTGGTCACCACGGAAGGACGTACCCCCTCGGATGAGGTCGGGGAGCGACGGCGTCGCGGGGGACTGGACCGGGCTCGGGCCACCTTGCGCGGGCCGAGCACCGGCCCTCCACGAGTCCGTACGGAGTACGGGCCTTCTGGTGCAAAGGGCCTCCCGGGCGGGCAGCCCCATGCCGCCCGCTGAGAGCGACACCCTTGGTGCGGGTGTCGATCTGGAAGGGATATTCCCTCGAACACGCGAAGCCATGCAATGGCATATGACGACGCGTTGATGAACCCCCGGTGACATCGGTCACCGGGGGTTCGTGTGCCAGGGGGGATACGTGCGGCTCAGGAGCCGTAACGCCGGTGCCGTGCCGCGTAGTCGCGCAGGGCACGCAGGAAGTCCACCTTGCGGAAGGCGGGCCAGAAGACTTCGCAGAAGTAGTACTCCGAGTGCGCCGTCTGCCACAACATGAACCCGGACAGACGCTGCTCACCGCTGGTGCGGATGACGAGGTCCGGGTCGGGCTGGTCGCTGGTGTAGAGGTGGCGGCCGATCAGGTCGGTGTCGACGATCTCGGCGAGGGTCTCCATGGAGGTGCCCTTGTCGGCGTGGTCGATGAGCATGGAGCGCACCGCGTCGGCGATCTCCTGGCGGCCGCCGTAGCCGACCGCGACGTTGACCACTATTCCGTCGACGTGGGCCGTGGACTCCTCTGCCTCCTTCAGCGCGTTCTGCATCTGCGCGGGCAGGATGTCCGGCGTACCGACGTGGTGGACGCGCCAGCGGCCGTCACCGGCGAGGGTGCGCACCACGTTCTCGATGATGCCGAGGAGCGGGCCGAGCTCGTCCTGCGGGCGGTCGAAGTTGTCCGTGGAGAGCAGCCAGAGGGTGACGACCTCGACATCGGTCTCGGAGCACCAGCCGAGGAATTCGGAGATCTTCTCGGCTCCGGCCTGGTGGCCCTGCGCGGTCGTGCTGCCCGCCGCCTTGGCCCAGCGCCGGTTGCCGTCCATGATGACGCCGATGTGCTTGGGCACAGCGGAGTGGTCGAGGCGTCCTTCCACCCGGCGGGCGTATAGCCCGTACACCAGGTCGCGCAGGTTCACTCTCTTCAGCCCCTCCGTGCAGATGGCAGATGCGGCCCCCGAAGGCAGCACCTTACCGCCGTACGCCAATGTCTCTGTCCAAAGGTCTCTGTCCAGGGGCGCGGGCGCGCTGAAGGTAGCTTCTTACCCATGAACGACAACCGCGTGTACCGCGCCACCGGGGACCGTTACGACGAGATGGAGTACCGGCGCACCGGCCGCTCCGGACTGAAGCTGCCCGCGATCTCGCTCGGCCTGTGGCACAACTTCGGCGACGACAAGGGCCTGGACAGCCAGCGGGCGATCCTGCGCCGCGCCTTCGACCTGGGTGTGACCCACTTCGACCTGGCGAACAACTACGGACCGCCGGCCGGCTCGGCGGAGCTGAACTTCGGCAAGCTGCTCAAGCAGGACTTCGCTCCGTACCGCGACGAGCTGGTGCTGTCCACGAAGGCCGGCTATCTGATGCACCCCGGCCCGTACGGCGAGTGGGGTTCGCGCAAGTACCTGCTGTCGTCGCTCGACAATTCGCTGCGGCGGATGGGCGTGGACTACGTCGACATCTTCTACTCGCACCGCTTCGACCCGGACACCCCGCTGGAAGAGACCATGGGCGCCCTGGCCTCGGCGGTGCAGCAGGGCAAGGCGCTGTACGTGGGCGTCTCCTCCTACACCAGCGAGCAGACGCGTGAGGCGGTGCGGATCCTCAAGGAGATGGGGGTGCGTCCCCTTATTCACCAGCCGTCGTACTCGATGATCAACCGCTGGACCGAGGACGACGCCCTCCTCGACGTCCTCGAAGAGTCGGGCATGGGCTGTATCTCCTTCGTGCCGCTCGCCCAGGGCCTGCTCACCGGCAAGTACCTGAACGGCATCCCGGAGGGTTCGCGTGCCACGCAGGGCAAGTCCCTCGACCCGAACCTGCTGAGCGACGAGGTCGTACGGCGCCTCAACGGACTGAACGACATCGCCGCCCGGCGCGGCCAGTCCCTCGCGCAGCTGGCCCTGAACTGGGTGCTGCGGGACGAGCGGATGACGTCGGCGCTGATCGGTGCGTCCAGCGTGAAGCAGCTGGAGGAGAACGTGGCGGCGCTCAGCGGGGCGAAGCTCACCGATGAGGAGCTGGCCGAGATCGACACCTTCGCGGTGTCGACTCCGGGCACGAACATCTGGGCCGGACGCAAGTAGGCACCGGGTCGCACGGGGCCCTGGGTGCGCGTACAGCCGGGGCCCTGACACGGGCACAACCCGGACCCTGGCGCGGGCACAAAAAAACGGGCCGGTCCGTGGGGGGGGAGACGGACCGGCCCGAGGGGGGGTTTCCACCATAACCCTTCGTAAGGGATGCCGTGTGCATCGGCGTGCCACAACTACGCTCCGAAGCCACCGAGCAACAGGCCGGTGACGGTTCCGGCGAGCATGCAGGGGCCGAGGGGCATGGCCGTCTTGCGGCCCGCGCGGCCCCGCAGGACAAGGGCGAGGGCGTATCCGCCGCCGTAGAGGACACCGGCGAAGAAGCCCAGAACGAGCACCCCCCAGCCGTACCACCCAAGAGTTACCCCGAGGACGATCGCCAGCTTGACGTCGCCGAAGCCCATGCCGCTGGGGCGGGCGAGGAAGAGCAGCAAGTACGTCGAGCCGAGGGCGAGGCCGCCGAGCAGGGCGCCGGTCCAGGAGCCGGCCGCCCCGTCCAGGGCCGCGGCGACGCCGAGCAGGGCGAGGGCCGCGGCGGCGAGCGGCAGGGTGAGGACGTCGGGCAGCCGGTGCACGGCGAGATCGACGACGGCGAGCAGTACACCGAAGGGCGCGAGGGCCAGCCAGACGGCGAGTTCGGGCCGCAGCCCCGCGGCGGCGGCCAGGGCGGCGCACAGGAGCGCGGTGACGGCGGCGAGGTGCGGGGTCCGCGGGCCGAACCAACTTGCCGCGGGCGCCGTGCAGTCGGCGCAGCGGGCGGTGCCTATCCAGCCGCCCGCGGGGCCGGTGAGCGGATGGCCGCCGGGGCAGGTGTCGCGCCAGGGCTCGTCGGGGGCGACCGCGAGCCGGTGGGCGGCGCGCGGGACGAGGAGTCCGGCGAGCGCGCCGTAGACGGCGGCGAGGGCGGTGAGCAGCGCGGGCACGGGCCGACCTTATGGCGCGGTGACCGCACTGGGTAAGAGAGAGGCAGGCGGCACCGCGCAGCCCCCTCCACTGCACGGTGCCGCATCGCGCGGATTTGCCTGCGCGAATTAGCCTTGGTCTGAACTTACGTGATCCCTACATGAGGATCGACCGGTTCCGATAACAATGCGGAATCGAAGAGGGTTAGTTGCCCGGATTTGGCCGTCTATGTGGCGTACGGGCGGACGGTCTTGGCGGTCGTGGTGGCCCGGCGGACCGGGCGGACCGGGCGGACCGGGCCGTCCTTCTGGCTGTCTTTGACTGCCGCCTCTTCGGCGGCCCGCTTCTTGTTGGCGACGATCTGCTCCATGAAGGTGTCGCCCCACTCACCGAGCGGCATCAGGGCCGTGTTGAGCTTCCGGCCGAGCTCCGTCATCGAGTACTCGACCCGGGGCGGCACTTCGCGGTAGACCTCGCGGTGCACGATGCCGTCGGCCTCCATCTCCTTGAGCTGCTGGACGAGGACCTTCTCGGTGACACCGTCCAGTTCGCGCCTGAGCCGGCCGAAGCGGAGCGTGCCGTGCTCGTACAGGGCCCACAGGATCATCGGCTTCCACTTGCCGCCGACGACATCGACCGCCGCGTCGATTCCGCACACGTACATTCCCCTGGCTCTGGCCACCGCAGGCTCCTCGCTTCCACGACACCGCTGTTCGATACTGACGCGATGAATCTCAGCGTCACATGGACCGCCGCTCATTCCCGGCGCCTGGAACGCCAGTCGCTCACCGCACCGGCAAAGGGTTCGGCGCCCGCCGACCTGGCGCTCACGGCGGGGGCCATGCTCGGCGCGCACGCCCAGGTGCTGTCCGCCGCCGAACTCTCCCTGTGTCTGCGGCACGAGAGCGCGGACCGGGCGGATGTACGGGCGGCACTGTGGGATGCGGAGGCGCTGACCAAGACGTACGGGCCGCGTGGCACGGTGCATCTGCTGCCGAGCGCCGAACTGCCGCTGTGGACGGGCGCGTTGTCGGCGCTGCCCACGGGACCTTCCCCGCATCCCGAGGGCGTACGACTCGACGCGGAGCAGACCGAGCAGGTGGTCGCGGCCGTCGCGGACGCCCTTGACGGTGCCTTTCTGACCGTCGACGAGCTGACCGAGGCGGTCGTCGAGCGCACCGGCCCCTGGGCCGGGGAGCTGAAGATGCCCGCGTTCCAGGGGATGTGGCCGCGCTGGCGCACCGTCACGCACCTCGCCGCCCACCGCGGCGCGCTCTGCTTCGGCCCGAACCGGGGGCGCAAGGTGACGTACACCCGGCCGCCGGTGGCCGCACCGCTGCCCGGGGACGAGGCGCTCGCCGAGCTGGTACGCCGCTATCTGCGCGCCTACGGTCCGGCGACACCGCAGTCCTTCGCCAAGTGGCTCGCCGCTCCCCCGGGTTGGGCGGTCCGGCTGTTCGCCGCGCAGGGCGAGCGGATCGAGCGGGTCGTCTTCGACGGGGCCGAGGCGTGGGTGGCCGCCGGGGACACGGAGTTCCCGCCGGAGCCGGCGCGGGGGTTGCGGCTGCTTCCGTATTTCGACGCGTTCGGCATCGCGTCCCACCCGAGGGAGCGACTGTTCCCCGGTCGCGCCCGTGAACGCGCCCTGGCCGGCGGGCAGGCGGGGAACTACCCGGTCCTCCTCGTGGACGACGCGGTCGCCGGCGTCTGGCATCTGCGCCGCTCGGGCCGCCGCGCGGTGGTGACGGTGGAGTCCATCGGCCGCCGGCTCACGGGCTCCCGGCTGCGCGACCTTGAGGCGCAGGTGCGGCGGGTGGGAGAAGTGGTCGAGGCGCGGGCGGAGTTGGTGGTGGGCGAGGTGACGGTGGGGGCGCACGCGTAGGGCCGCGCGGGGAGGGGACGGGGTCCGCCCGGACCCGGCGCCCCCTCCGAGGGAACTGGACGAGGATCGCCCAGACCCGGCGCCCCCTCCGAGGAAACTGGACGGGGATCGCCCGGACCCGGCGCCCCCTCCGAGGGAACTGGACGGGGATCGCCCGGACCCGGCGCCCCCTCCGAGGGAACTGGACGGGGATCGCCCAGACCCGGCGCCCTCCCCCAGGGCCGGGCTCAGGGTGCAGGTCAGGTGGAGCGCCAGGCCGATTCCCTCAGCAGGCGGAGGCCGTTGAGAGCCACCAGGATGGTGGAGCCCTCGTGGCCCGCGACGCCCAGGGGCAGCGGCAGATGGCCCACGAGGTCCCAGACGGTCAGGGCCGCGATGCAGGTCCCCGCGATCCACAGGTTCTGGGTGACCAGGCGGCGGGCCCGCCGCGAGAGGGCCACCGCCCGGGGTACGGCGGCCAGTTCATCGCGTACGACGATCGCGTCGGCCGTCTCCAGGGCCAGATCGGAGCCCGCGCGGCCCATCGCGATCCCGGTGTGTGCCGCGGCGAGCGCGGGGGCGTCGTTCACGCCGTCGCCGATCAGCAGCACCTTGCGGCGGTCCGGGCCCGCTCCTGCCCCTCCTTCCCTTCCTTCCCCCAACTCCCGCACCGCGTCCGACTTCTGCTGCGGCAGCAGATTCGCGTGTACGTGGGCGGCGCCGATGCCGACCTGGGCCGCCACCGCGGCCGCGGGTCCCGGTGCGTCGCCGGTGAGCAGCAGCGGGGCCGTACCGGTGAGCCGGGCCAGGGCGGCCACGGCCGCGGGGGCGTCGGGGCGCACTTCGTCGGCGAGGACGATCCGGCCCGCAGGGTCGCCGTCCACCAGGACGAGCACGGTCGTGGCACCGTCGGCGGCCGCTGCCGGCGGTGCGTCCGAGGGGCACAGCCGGGACTCCGCCCCGACCTCCACCTTGCGGCCGGCCACCGTGGCCGCCACTCCGCGGCCGGGCGTGGACGTGAAGTCGTACGCGTCGGGCAGGGGCAGTCCGGCGGCCGCCGTCACGACCGCCGTGGCGATCGGATGCTCGCTGCGATGCTCGACGGCCGCGGCGATGGCCAGCAACTCGCTCTCGGAGAAGCCGGGTTCGGGGGCCACGGCGAGCACGCGGGGGCGGCCCTCGGTGAGGGTGCCCGTCTTGTCGTAGGCCACCGTGTCGATCTGGCCGAGGCGTTCCATGACGACCGCCGACTTGATGAGCACACCGTGGCGGCCCGCGTTGGCCATCGCGGAGAGCAGCGGCGGCATCGTGGCGAGCACCACCGCGCACGGCGAGGCCACGATCATGAAGGTCATCGCGCGCAGCAGGGCCCCGGTCAGGTCCGCGCCAAAGGCGAGGGGCACCGCGAAGACCGCCAGGGTGGCGACGACCACGGCCACGGCATAACGCTGCTCGACCTTCTCGATGAACAGCTGCGTGGGCGCCTTGGTACGGGACGCCTCCTCGACGAGCGTGACGATCCGGGCGATCACCGTGTCCGAGGGGTCGCGCTCCACACGGACCCGCAGCGCGCCGCCCGCGCCGTTGACGGTGCCCGCGAACACCTCGTCCCCCGGCTCCTTCGGTACGGGCAGCGGCTCGCCGGTGATGGTGGCCTGGTCGACCTCGCTCGCACCGTCCAGGACCCGGCCGTCGGCGCCGATGCGCTCACCGGGCCTGACCAGGATCTCGTCACCGACGGCAAGGGTGCCGGCGGGCACCGTCTGCTCGCCGCCGGGGGTGATCCGGGTGGCGGTGGACGGTGCCAGGTCGAGCAGTCCGCGTACGGAGTCCTCGGTACGGGCCGTGGCCAGGGCCTCGAGGGCGCCGGACGTGGCGAAGATGACGATCAGCAGGCCGCCGTCCATGACCTGGCCGATGGCGGCCGCACCGAGGGCCGCGACGATCATGAGCAGATCGACGTCGAGGCTGCGTTCCCGCAGGGCGCGCAGGCCTTCGACGGCCGGTTCCCAGCCACCCGCCGCGTACGCGACGGCGTAGAGCGGACCCCACAACCAGGCGCTCAGGCCGGTGAGTTGGAGCGGCAGGGCGAGCAGGAACGCCGCCGTGGCGAGCGCCGCCCAGCGGGCCTCGGCGAGAGCGAGGACACGCGTGCGGCGGACGGGGGCGGGGGCGGGGAACACGGGCGGCGCGCCGGACGCGACGGTCCGCTCCCCGGCGTCCTGGGCGGAAGTGGGCATGGCGAAGTGACACCTCGGGCAGGCGTGGCGGCTTGGCACCAGGCGGGCAGGACTCCGTCACCATACCCGAATGAATGAACAAGTCTTCATTCAATCCGGGGTGGAGGTGCCCGGCTCGCTACGATGGCTCCATGGGCCACGGAGTCGACCAGCAGCGCAGCACCCGGGAGCGTCTCGACGCCGTGGGCGCCGCGGATGTCGCGGCCACGCTGCAGGCCCTCGCCACCCCGTCGCGGCTGCGGATCCTGGCCCGTCTGCAGGAGGGACCCTGCGCCGTGGGCGAGCTCGCGGAGGCCGCCGGGCTCGAACAGTCGGCCTGCTCGCACCAGCTGCGGCTGCTGCGCAATCTGGGCCTGGTCACCGGGGAGCGCCGGGGGCGTTCCATCGTGTACGCGCTGTACGACCACCATGTGGCCGAGCTACTCGACCAGGCCCTTTTCCATGTGGAACACCTGCGTCTGGGGCTGCGGGACGAGTAACGGCTCGACCGGCGGCGGTTCGGCGCTCACGGAGGTCTCATGCGGTTCACGCGCCCCACACGGCCCACGCGGCTCGTGGACGATTTCGTCGTGGTCACCGGCGGGCCCGGTTCCGGCAAGACCACTCTCATCGACGCGCTCGAAGCGTCAGGGCTCGCCCGTACCCAGGAAGCCGGGCGCGCGGTGATCCAGGAGCAACTGGCCGCCGGCGGGCGGGCGTTGCCGTGGACGGACCGGGAGTCGTTCGCCGAGCTGATGCTGGAGAGGGAACTGCGGTCGCACCGTGAGGCGGCGGACCTCGGCCCCGGACCCGTGATCTTCGACCGTGGCGTACCCGACCTCGTCGGCTATCTCCGGCTCGAAGGGCTCCCCCTGCCCGCCCATATGGACGCCGCCGCGCGGGAGTTGCGCTACCACCGGCGGGTCTTCATCGCGCCGCCCTGGCCCGAGATCTACGCCCAGGACGCCGAGCGCAAGCAGACCTTCGAGGTCGCGGTGGCCACGTACGAGGCGATGGCCGAGGTGTATCCGCGGTACGGGTACGAGCTGGTGCCGCTGCCGCTCGTGCCGGTGGCGGAGCGGGTGGCGTTCGTGCGGTCTTGCCTTGGAGTGGGCTCCAGCGCGTAGCGTCCGCGTCGTCTGCGTCTGCCTCCCCAGCAGGCCCATCCTCAACCTCGGCCTCGACTTCGACCTCGGCATGGACATGGACATCGACATCGACATCGGCCGATGAAAGGGAACCACGGTGCGTTACACACTGTTCGGCAGGACCGGTCTGCGCGTCAGCGAACTGAGCCTCGGCGCCATGACCTTCGGCGGCGGTGCGGGCTTCGGCGCCGACAAGGACACCAGCGCCCGCATTCTCGACGCGTACACCGACGCCGGCGGCAACTTCGTCGACACCGCGAACATCTACACCGACGGCAACTCCGAGTCCATCCTCGGTGAACTCCTTGAAGGCCGCCGCGACTCCTACGTACTGGCCAGCAAGTACACCTGCGCCACCCGCAAGGGCGAGGTGAACTCGGCGGGCAACCACCGCAAGAACCTGGTGCGGTCGGTGGAGGAGAGCCTGGAGCGGCTGCGCACCGACCACCTGGACGTCCTGTGGGTGCACGCACGCGACAACTTCACGCCCATCGACGAGGTGATGCGCGCCCTCGACGATGTCGTACGCGCGGGAAAGGTGCTCTATCTCGGGGTCTCGGACTGGCCGGCCTGGGAGATCGCCACCGCCAACACGCTTGCGGAGCTTCGGGGCTGGACGGTGTTCGCGGGTTCGCAGCTGCGCTACAACCTGCTCGAACGCACCCCCGAGCGGGAGCTGCTGCCGCAGGCGCGCGCCTTCGACCAGGCCGTACTCGCCTGGGCGCCGCTCGCCGCGGGCATGCTCACCGGAAAGTACCGGCGCGGCGAGAGCGGCCGTCTGAGCGGCGGCGACGAGAGCCACCGCGACCACAACACGGAGGCCACCGTCACCGCGGTCCTGGAGATCGCCGAGCAGGGCGGCTTCAGCCCGGCCCAGGTCGCCCTGGCCTGGCTGCGCTCGCGCCCCGGCAATGTCGTCCCCATCATCAGCGCCACGAAGGAGCAGCAGCTCGTCGACAACCTGGGCGCCGTCGACGTACACCTCGACGAGGACGCGCTGCGGCGCCTGGACGAGGTGAGTGCGGTGCCGCTCGGGTTCCCGCATGCGTTCCTGCGTGAACCGGGGATCGTAGAGACGGTCTACGGCGACCGGGCCTGGGAGATCGACGACCGGCGCTCGACGTATCGGCGTACGCCGACGGAGATCCGCTGAGCCTGCTTTGCCGCTGAGGTTTTGCCGTTGAGCCTGCTTTGCCGCTGAGGTTTTGCCGTTGAGCCTGCTTTGCCGCTGAGCCCTTTGTGGACTAGCGCGCCGTCCAGCCGCCGTCGAGGACGAGGTTCGCGCCCGTCATGTTGGACGACTGGTCGGAGGCGAGGAAGACGGCGGACGCGGCGACCTCGTCCGGGCGGCCGAGGCGTCCGAGCAGCGTCAGCTCCTCGAATTTCCGCCGCATGCCCTCGGGGTCGCCGCTCGCCCGGAAGACCTCCTCCAGGAGGTCGGTCGCGACCGGCCCCGGGCACAGGGCGTTGACCCGGATCCCGGCCTTCGCGTGGTCGATGGCGGTGGCCTTGGTGAGCTGGATGACACCGCCCTTGGAGGCGCAGTACGCGGCCACGCCGGCGTCTCCGACCAAACCGAGCTCGGATGCGACATTGACGATGACCCCGCCGCCGCCGTCGGTCATCGCGGGGACGGCGTGCTTGGTGCCGAGGAAGACGCCGCGCATGTTGACGGACATGAGCCGGTCCCACTGGTCGACGGTGGTGTCGAGGACGGTGGCGGCGAATTCGATCCCGGCGTTGTTCACGAGGATGTCGAGACGGCCGTACGCGTCGACGGTCTCCGCGACCAGCGCCGCGACCTGTGCCTCGTCGCTCACGTCGGTACGGATGTAGCGGCCGCCCAGCTTCTCGGCCTCCTCGGTGGCGTCGATGACATCCGCCATGACGACGGTGGCGCCCTCCTGCGCGAAGCGCTGAGCGATGGCGAGGCCGAGGCCTCGGGCGGCTCCCGTGACGATGGCGGTCCTACCCGCGAGCTGCATGTCTGTCGTTCCCTCCCAGGTGGAGTGCTCTTTCCTCCACCCTGCCAGGCCGCCCGTACGCCGTCGCACCGGCCTGCGGCAGCACCGCCCACATCCGGGTTCCGCCGCCGGGCTCCCGGGCCTCCCCGAAGCCCCACTCTCCGCCGCAGGCCCGTACGACACAGGCCAGGAGCCGCAGGGCCGCGCGGCGGCGCGTGTCACAGGCGGCGGCCAGGCGTTCGTTCGTGTGCCGCGGGTGCCCGTCGTAGAGGATCACGCGCAGGGCGCCGTCGCGAAAACGGAGGGAGAGATACACCTCCGGGGTGGGTGTGAACTGGCATGCGGCGGCGGCCAGTTCACCCACGGCTTGCTGCGCGGCATCGGTGAGCCCGTGCAGGCCGTGAGCGACCAGGATGCGCCGGGTCGCGGTCCGCGCGATGGCCGGTGTGGTGAGGGACGCGGGCAGCGTGAGGCTGTAGGTGAGGTCTTCTGGGGGTGGTGGGGCGGGAGGTGTGGAGGGGGGCCTGAACGAGGGACAGGGGGTGGGGGCGGTATCGGTGAGCATGGGGGACTCCCGGGCGCGGTGGGGGTTTGGAGTGTGGGCGGTGGCTCTGTCCCGGGCATGACGGGATGCACTTCCGCCGCGTGCTTGGCGTGACTGTTGCGCTACTCACTGTAGGGCTACGAGTGGTCCATGGACCACCCATTCCAGCAATTTGGCCCACCCACTACACTCCGGCGCATGCCACTCAGGACAGCCCCAACTGAACGTCAGCAGCGGCTTGGTGCGGAATTGCGGAAGATGCGCACCGCTGCGGGCATGTCCATCGAGTCCGCTGCCGGGCTACTCGGCGTCAACCGCAGCAACATCTCCGCCATAGAGTCGGGCGCTCGCGCGATCAGTGCCGAACGGGTTCGCACCCTGGCATGCAACTGCGCGTGTGCGGACAAGAGTTACGCCGAAGCTCTCGCCGCGATGGCCGGTGGACGCGAGCGGGGCTGGTGGGAGCGATACCGGGGTCAGCTGCCCGCCGGGCTCCTGGACATCGCCGAGATGGAATGGCACGCCACCCGTATGCGCAGTGCCCACACCGTGCACATGCCGGGGCTCCTGCAAACCGCTGACCATGCGACTGCCATTTTCCGGGCGGTGGTCCCCACACTCCCCCAGCACGAAGTCGCCCTTCGCGTGGCGCATCGCATGGAACGGCGGCAGGTACTGGATGGCGCGGACCACCCCGAGTACGTCGCGATAATCCATGAGGCCGCACTTCGCATGCAGTTCGGCGGGCGGAAAGCCGCACGAGCGCAGTTGGCGCACTTGCTTGAGCTGGCCGAACGAGGCAGCGTGATCCTGAGGGTCATCACGATCGAGGCCGGGGTCTTCCCCGGAGCCGGACAGACCGTGATCTACGCCGAGGGACCGGTGCCACAGCTCGACACTGTGCAGATCGACAGCACACACGGGCCGGAATTCCTGTACCAGGAAGCGCAGTTGTCCAAGTACACCGCCCAGTTGGACTGGATGGAGCGCATCGCTCTCGACCCTCCTGCGTCACGCGACTTCATTCACGCCATCGCCCAACAGCTCTGATGGGGAGTTCGATGACCGGCATCACCTGGGAAGAACCCTTCTGCGGGGAAGGCTCAAGCTGCTTCCGGCTCGGCACCGACGACGAAGGCAACGCCTACATCGCCGTCGCCGGGCAGGAGGACCGATACCTCACCGACAGCCACGACGCCCTGCGGACGCTGATCCGCGACATCAAGGACGGCAAGGCGGATCACCTGCTCTAGAAGAGCCTGGCCGAGCCCGGCGAGCTCGTCGCCCTGCGGAGCTACTCGGCCGAGTCGCCGGACTCGCCCGTCTCGCCTCGCGGGAACGTCACCTCGACCCGTCGGTTCTTCTTACGGCCCTCCTCCGAGGAGTTCGACGCGATCGGGTAGTCCTCGCTGTACCCGCGCACCTCGAACGTGATCTCCGGACCGAGGTCCTTCGACAACTGGTCGTGCACCGCGTCCGCGCGCTCCTTCGAGAGCTTCTTCCCGTGCCCGTACGACCCCAGGTTGTCCGTGAAGCCGAAGACCCTGACCTTCGTGGAGTTCTGAGCCTTGATCTCCTCCGCGATGGCCTTGATACGGGAGTTCGCCTCGGGGTTCAGTTTCGCGCTGTCCTTCGGGAAGAGCACCTCTGCCTGCAGCGCGAACTTCACATCCGAGTTCGTGTCCTCGCGGCGCTCCTCGCCGCCCATGTCCTCGACCACGGACTTGATGTCCAGAACCTTCGCCGGCGCGAGCGTCGCCCCGTCACCGAGCTTCAGACCCGGGGAGTTGGCGTCGACCTTCGGGGGCGGGTCGGATGTCACCGAGCCCGGTGGCACGCTCGGGTCGTCCTCGGCGTACGCGGTGCCCGTGACACTGACCGCCGTCAGCAGGGTCAAGGCGACGAGGGTGGGGAGAGTGCGGGGCATGGGTCACTCACCCTCGGAGATTTCGATGGTGGCGGGGGGCATGTCCGCGATTTGGAAGGTGACATTAGTGGCCGAGTCCGGCGGGGCCGGGAACTGGGCGTACCAGGTCTTCTCCTCCCCCTGCTTGAAGGGCGTGAAGGTCGTACACAGGCAGCGACCCTCGGTGTCGCGAAGGATCAAGTAGCGCTTCTTTCCTGCCTTGTCGACGATGCTGGCGCCGGCCATGGACGCGGCGTTGCGCTGCAGCTCCTGCTCCTCGCCACGCCAGGAGTTGGCGACCCAGCGCCCGGAACCGCCGTTCCGCACCTTGCCACTGACAGTAAGGAAGCCACCTTGGTCACGAACGGCCGAGTTGATGGTGAGCGTGACGCCCTCGCCACCCGTCACCTCGGCCAGGACCTTGTCCTCCGCCTGCTCCTCCGGCTCTTCCTTGTTGCCGCCGCCCTTGGAGGAGGTCGTGGACTGCGTGTCCGTCTTCTTCTTGCCGCCGTCGTCGCCACCACCACAGCCGGCCACCGTCAGGACCAGGCCGGTCGTGATCGCCACTACGGTCAGTGCCCTTCGGGCCCTCATCGAGACTCCTTCGTAGACATCAGTCGGCCAGCCGGACAGCGAACAAGTCCTTGGCCTTCGGGAGATCGGCGATCTCTCCCGGGTTCTTGGGATCAATCTCCCAGGGACCACTGCCGTCACAGGTGAACTTCACGTCTTTCGCCGGGTCGATGTCCACCTCGACGGTGCATCGGGGTTCGATCACCGCCGTCGCCTCGGCATTGGCGCGGGTGTTCTCGGTTCCGGGAATGAGCGAGTCGCCCACGGTGTAGTTGGTCTCCACTGCGGCTGTGAACGACGGATTCCCGTCCAGGGAGCCGGTGTCCAGGCTCGTGAGCGAGGAGTCGTTCGCGGCGGCCAGATCCGCTGCCGCCGCCTCGCCGTCGCCGAGGAAGCCGTCGCCGTCGAGCCAGTCGTCCCAGTCCCCCGCCTTGAGTCCGCCGAGGAAGCCCTCTGTCAGCTCATCACGGACTTCCTGGGCAGCAGCGAGAGCCGCGGCGTCGGCAGCGGACTGAGCTCCGTTGCGCGCCACGGCTCCCTTGGCGAAGACGAAGAAGACAAAGGCGACGAAGAGGAGCATGCCGACCAGCCATACGTACAGCGGGATGGTCGAGCCCTTGTCGTCGCGGAGACGGCGAAAAGTCAGCCGCCGGTGATGGAGGCCACCGCCTCGTCGATCGCCGACGAGATCGTGTCGTCCAACCCCAACCCCATCACCGCAGTGACGATCGCCGCGATCAGCACCAACAACCCCGCGTACTCCACGAACCCGGCCCCCGCGTCGGCCTTCTCGCCACGCATCCGTGCGATGACGGTGTTCTTCCAGGTTCGGATCCTCGACATGACGTTCTCCTCCGGCCCCTGCCGATGCGCTGACAGGAGAAACGTACGCCGAATGGCGACGATGGCCAGAGGGCCCCTGGGCCCAACCCCGGGCCCAAAGCCGCAGTTGTCGTGGTCGGAGGCTCATCGTGTCGACCTCCCCCGGGCCGTGCCCAGCCATACCGCGATGGCTTCGCTTCTGCTTGTACTGTGCAGTTTCGCGAAGATTCGGTTGATGTGGTTCTTCACGGTCTTCTCGCTGATGAAGCAGGTGGCGGCGATCTGCTGGTTGTTCATTCCTGCTGCGATGAGCCCCATCACCTCCACCTCCCGTGTGCTCAGCCCGAATTCGCGGCGGTTTTCGCGTCGCTCAGACTCTGGCACAACTGGTTGCACATGCGAAGTGGTTACGGGGAGTTGGTGCGGAATCGAGACAGGTGGCTCCGGTGGCGGGGCGGAGGGCGGCACTTCGGTCCCGTAGGCGTGGCCGAGGCCTTCGGGTAGCCCGGCGGGGGTCGGGGCGCCGTCCCGTACGTGTGCAAGGAGTGCGCCCTGGGCCGACGCCGTGAAGTGGGCCCGGCCGTCGCGTACGTCCCGTACCGCCGCGACGAGTTGCTCCGCCGTGAACTCGCCGTGGACGAGATAGCCGTCCGCGCCCAGGCGTAGCGCTTCCCGCACGATCGTGTTCTCGCGGCTGTACGTCAGCATCATCACCGGCGCGACCCGTACCAGGTGGGGCAGGGCCGAGATGCCGTCGACGCCGGGCATGCGGACGTCCAGGAGTACGACGTCCGGGCGGTGTTCGCGGGCCCGTGCCAGCGCCTCGCGGCCGTCCGCCGCCTCCGCCACCACGTGGATGTCGTCCCGGGCGCCGAGGAGAGCGGTCAGGCCCGCGCGTACGACGGGATTGTCGTCCGCCACGACCACACGCAGGGCCGGTGGGGCTTGCCCGGGGGGCGAGACCGGCGCGGGGACGGGGACTTGAGCGGGGGTGTGCTCGGAACGCGGCGGCGTGGTGTACGCCGAAGTGTGCTGGGACATGTGCACATTCCCATTCCCATTCACGTTCACGTTCACGTTCTCGTCCTGCATGGCGGCCTCCTCTCAGAGTGGGGTTTCAGGGGGAAGGCGGAGTCGTGGGGGGTGTAGGAAGTGTGGGGGTGTTCAGGGCCGAAAGCGGCAGGTCCACCCGGACCTCCGTGCCTCTCGCCCCGTGGCCGCGGCCTATCCGGATGCGCGCCCCGACCGACGCCGCCCGCTCGACCATGCCGACCAGGCCGAAGTGGCCGGATCTGCGCAGCTCTTCGAGGTTGGTGCCGGGCGGCAGGCCCTTGCCGTTGTCCAGGATGTTGAGGTGCAGGAGGTCTCCGGCCGCCGTGCCGGAGGCGCTCGTGACGCCCAGTTCGACCGTGACGTGCGATGCCTCGGCGTGGCGGTGGGCGTTCTCCAGGGCCTCCGTGGCGACCGTCAGGAGCTGGCGGGCCACCGCGTGCGGCACCAGCGGGACCGGGGCCTCGCCCACCAGGTGCCAGTCGCAGACAACTCCCGTACGTGTTCTGAAGTCCTCCACCCGGGCCGCGAGTTCGGCGGGGATGTCCACGCCGCTGCCCGTCTCCCCTTCCGCGTAGTCCGTCCTGCGGCGCAGATCCGCGAGGAGTTCACGGGACTCGGCGGCGGCGCGGCGGGCCGAGCGGGCCACGATGCCCGCCTGGTGCTTAACCGTGAGGGGGTCCATGCGGTCGGCGGAGGTGGCGAGCGCGTCGGCGGACAGGGCCACGCCGTGCAGGGTCTTCGCCACCGAGTCGTGCATCTCCCGTGCCAGGCGGGCCCGTTCGGCCTCGACGGCGTCCGTCACCGCGAGGCGGGCGTTGGCCTCCGACAGGGCCTGGGTCGCCGTGCCGAAGCGGAACATCAGGTTGCGGAGCGTGACGCCGATGATCCCCGCGGCGACGCAGAATCCGCTGATGAGGAGCGTGCTCGCCGGGCTCGCCGGGTCGTCGGGCGCCGACAGACGGTCGCGCCAGGCCGTGAACGCCGCCACGAGCACCACGATCTGGATGCCCGTGTAGATACCGGCGCCGCGCCAGCCGTAGAGCAGTCCGGCGAGGAGGGGGGTGCAGACCGTGGCGTAGCCGAGGGTGGAGTCGGGGGACGCGGTCAGGAGCAGGACCGCGCCGAAGAGCAGGTCGATGCCCATCAGCCAGCGGTGGCGCAGGACGAGGGGGCCGAGGCGCTCCCAGTCGCGGAGCATCGCGTACGAGCCCATGAGGCTGAAGACCACCGCCGCGCCCACGAGGACGCTGCCGAACCGGCCCTCGGCGCGGCTCAGGGCAAGGGGTGCCCCGATGATGATCATCGCGAGCCGGAAGCCGAAGACCTGGCGGCACAGGGCCTGCAGAGCGTTGAGCTGGATGGGGAGGCTGGGCGCGGGGGCGTCGTCCGCCAGGGCGGAGGCGGCGACGGGTTCGGGCGCCGGGCCGTAGCTGATCGCGGGGCGGGAGACGGGGGTTGGCGTGCGGGGGCGGGAGCCGGGGGTTGGCGTGCGGGGGCGGGAGCCGGGGGTTGGCGTGCGGGGGCGGGAGCCGGGGGCACGGGCCGGCCGGAAACTGCTCAGGGCGGAGCTGTCGGCCGGGGGCGGCTGTCCGTGGAGCGGCGGCGTCTGCGCACCGGGCTGCGACCTCTGCGTGCCGCTGGGCTGTGACGCCTGCGCGTCGGCGGGCTGTGGCGTCTGCGCGTCGGCGGGCTGTGGCGTCTGCGCGTCGGCGGGCTGTGGCGTCTGCGCGTCGGCGGGCTGTGACGTCTGCATACCGCCGGGCTGTGGCATCTGCGCGCTCCCGAGCTGCGACCTCTCCGCGCCGCCGGACTGCGGCATCTGTATACCGCCAGGCAGCGACCTCTCCGCGCCACCGGACTGCGGCATCTGCGGGCCGCCACCGGACTGAGCCCCCTCCGCGCCACCGGACTGCGGCATCTGCGCGCCACCGGACTGCGGCATCGGCGGGCCTGCGGGGCCCGGAGCCGGAGCCGGACCCGGAGCCGGAGCCGGAGCCGGAGCCGGACCCGGAGCCGAACCCCCCACCCCCACCTGCCCCGCAGGGAATCTCACCGTCTGCCGGTCGCCCTCCACAGCGCCTCCCGCCCCCGGGATCGACTCGTCCATCGCCCCATCAGCCCCCCAGGATCGATCCGAAGTCCGTGTCCGAGCCCAGGAACATGCCGCACACGATCAGGATCAGGGTCGCCGGGACCATGAAGATGAGCGTGACGAGCGTCGTCTTGGGGACGGTCTTGGCGGCGCGGCGACGGGCGTTCTGCGCGTCGGTGCGGCGCATGTCGTTGGCGATCTGGATGAGCGTCTCGGCGATCGGGGCACCCAGCTCCTCGCCCTGCTGCAGCGCGGTCACGAACTGGCTGACCTGCTCACTCGTGTTCCTTCTGCGCAGCTCCTCGAAGGCCTTGCGGCGCGAGACCCCCATGTCCATCTGGCGGAGTGTGATGCGCAGTTCGTCGGCCCAGGGACCCTCGTAGTGGTCGGCGACCCGGTCGAGGGCCTGGCGGAAACCGAGGCCCGCCGAGACCACGACGGCGAGTACGTCGAGGAAGTCGGGCAGCGTGCGCTCGATCTGCTCCTTGCGCTCCCGGACGGCCTGCCAGATCAGCGCGTCCGCAGCGAACAGGCCGAAGGCCAGGGCGAGAAAGCCGATCAGCGGGACGCCGTTGACGAAGAGCGAGAACGCGCAGACCGCGCCGAAGACCCCGTAGACCGCGCGGCGGGCCGCGTACCGGTCCACGGTCAGACCGTTCGGGTTGCCCGCCTGGTCGATCTTGCGGCGCTTGGCGTCGACCCGCTTGGGGCCCATCAGGCGCAGCACCGTGGGCGCGAAGCGCATGCCCAGGCGGTCGATGGCCGAGTCGGCGACGGACACCCGCGACGAGCCCACTTCGAGGGCGAGCGCCAGGTCGTCGGGGAGCCTGGCCTCCGCGCGGTACATCCGGACGCCCAGGAAGACACCCGCGACGGCGACGCCTCCCAGGAGTGCGAGCAGCAGTGCGATCACGTCGGCGGCCCCCTCAGACTTCGATCTTGCCGAGGCGGCGGATGACCACGAACCCGGCCGCGTACAGGCCGAGTGAGACCAGGATCAGGATCTGCCCGAGCGGGGAACCGGTGACCTTCGCGAGGGCGCCGTCGTTCATGGCGTTCAGCATCAGCATCGCGCCGACGCCCAGGCACGGGATGGTGAACGCGGTGGCGTTGACCTCGGAGAGCATCGTGCGTACCTCACGCCGGGTCTCCTTGCGCTCCTCCAGGGTCTGGGTGAGGTTGCGCAGGCTCTCCACGATGGTGCCGCCGGCCTTGTTGGAGAGGATCAACGTCGTGACGAGGACGCTGAGTTCACGCGACGGCAGGCGTTCGGCCAGCTCGCCGAGCGCGTCGTCGATGGAGCGGCCCATGGCCAGCTGGTTGGAGACCACTCTCAGCTCCTCGCCCGCCGGCGCCTCCAGCTCGTCGGCGGCCATGGCGAGCGAGGTGCGCAGGGCCAGGCCCGCCGAGGTGCCGTTGGCGAGCAGCCGGGCCAGGTCGGGCAGCTGGTTGATGAAGGCCTCTATCCGCTTCTGGTGCTGCCAGTTGAGGAAGGCGTTGGCGGTGCCGACCGCGACGACGGCGGCCAGCGGGCCGAAGAAGGGGGCGAGCAGGGCGGTCGCGATCAGCCACACCGCGGCGGCGCCGACGAGGACGTAGACGAAGAACTCGCCCGGTGTGACGTCGAGTCCGGTCGCGGCCAGCTTCCGCTGGATACGGCGGCCGAGCCGGGTGTGCCGCAGCCTGCGGTCGACGGCCGTGAAGTGCCGCTGCCGGCCGCCGGGCAGCGGTCCCTCGTCGATGAGCCGCTCGACCAGGGCCTGGCGCTGCGCCCTGCCCGAGGCGTACGTGTGCAGACCCGCCACGGCGAGGGTGCCGCACAGGAGCGTGGCACCGAGCGCGAGAAGCGCGGGGTTGTTCATGCGGCGGCTGCCTCTCGTATCGGGTGCGCTGCTCGTATCGGGTGCGCTGCTCGTATCAGCGGGCTTCCCGTGGCGACCCTGGTGTCCGTGGCGACCCTGGTGTCCGTGGCGACCCTGGTGTCCGTGGCGACCCTGGTGTCCGTGGCGTCCCTACGAGGCATCAGCCCGCCGCCTCCCTCGTGTTGAGTACGTCCACCCCTTCGATCACCCCGAACGTCGGCGGGATCGGCTCGGCCGCCAGATAGAGCCGGTCGGCGGCGCGGCGGGGCAGCGGCAGATGCTCGAAGACGCCCCGCACGACGCGGTCGGAGCCGATCGGGGCGGGCGAGAAGCGGGCCACCGGTGCGATCCGGAAGGGTTCGCGGCCGTGCGAGACCAGCAGCGATATCTCGGTGACCTTGCGGGAGCCGTCCGCGAACCGGGTCAGCTGGACCACCACGTCCACGGCCGAGTTGATCTGGTCGCGCAGCGCCTCGAAGGGCACGTCGACGTTGGACATCGAGCCGAGCGTCTGCAGCCGCATCAGGGCGTCCTCGGCGGAGTTGGCGTGCACGGTGGCGAGGGAGCCGTCGTGGCCGGTCGACATGGCCTGCAGCATGTCGAGGGTCTCGCCGCCGCGGACCTCGCCGACGATGATGCGGTCGGGACGCATGCGCAGGCTGTTGCGTACGAGGTCGCGGATGGTGACCTGGCCCTTGCCCTCCACGTTGGGCGGCCGCGATTCGAGGCTGATCACATGGGCCTGCTGGAGGCTCAGTTCGGCGGAGTCCTCGATGGTGATGATGCGTTCGTGTTCGGGGATGAGCGCGGAGAGCGCGTTGAGGAGCGTGGTCTTTCCGGTGCCGGTGCCGCCGGCGACGATCACGTTGAAACGGGCCCGTACGAAGCTGCTGAGCAGCATCAGCATCTGCTGGTCGAGCGAGCCGAGGTCGATCAGCTCGCTGAGCTTGTACGCGCGCGGGAAGCGGCGGATGGTGAGGGTCGCGCCGGACAGGCTGAGCGGCGGGATGATCACGTTGACGCGCTCGCCGGAGGGCAGCCGGGCGTCGACCATCGGCGTGGACTCGTCGACCCGGCGGTTCACGGTCGACACGATGCGCTCGATGGTCTGCATCAGCTGCTCGTGCGAGGCGAAGCGGAGGGGGAGTTGCTCGACCCGTCCGGCACGTTCGACGAAGATCGCGTCCGGGCCGTTGACCATGATCTCGGTGATCGAGGCGTCTTCGAGGAGCGGTTCGAGTACGCCGAGGCCGAGCGCCTCGTCGACCACGCGCCGGATCAGCTGGGCGCGCTGCGAGGTGGACAGGACCGGGCCCTCGCGACTGATGATGTGGCCGAGTACGCGCTCCAGGCGGGCCCTGCGCTCGGCCGCGGCGAGGGACGACATCTCGGCGAGATCGATCTCCTCCAGGAGCTTGGCCCGGTAGACGGCCACGACGTGGTCGTCCTCGTGTCCGGGGCCGGTGTCCTCGGGCGTCGCGATACGGGACCTCAGGCTCATGGTGCGGTGCCTCTCGCCTCTCGGGTCGGGCTGTACTCGGTGGGGCTGCTCGGTCGGGCTGGGCTCGGGTCGGCTGGGCTCTGTGGGGCTGGGCTCGGTCGGGCTGGGCTCGGGTCAGTCTTCGTCTGCGGGCATGGTGACGGTGCGGGCGGCGTCGCCCAGGCCCACGAAGGGGATCAGGGCGGGGATCTCGACGGTGACCGTGGCCTCGACGAGGTCGCCGCCCGTGACGCTCACCGCCGGGTCGTACCAGTCGCTCATCGCGGCGTCGGCGGCGCCGGCTCCGGTGCCGGGCTCCAGTGATTCCGCGCGGGCGGCGGCACGGGCTCCTGATCCGGCCTGGCTGAAGGAGTAGCCGACCAGGCCGAGTTGGATCACGGCCAGGCCCACGACGAGGAGGATCGGCAGGAAGCCGGTGAACTCGAGAATGATCGAGCCCCGGTCGTCTCTCACCCCGCCCCGCCCCTTCCCTGAACGAGCGGTCATCACTGCTCCCCCTCTCTCGCCGCTCCCGCGCCCCCGTCCACCGTCCACCCCGCGTCGAAGCCCGGGAAGAACAGGGGGACGTTCAGGGTGACTTCCGCGCGGTAGACCTGGTCGCCGCCGCCGCAGGTGACGTTGAAACCGCCCTCCCACGCCCCGGGGAGGCGCTCGCGGGCGGCCTCCTCGCAGGCGCCGGCGCCGTCGCCCGACCACTCGGCCGAGGTTCCCGCCCGCGCCCCCTCGTCCGCGGCGTTCCCGGCCAGGGACCACGTGTAGCCGAAGAGGACGCACTGCCACAGGAGGGCGACCACCATGAAGATCAGGGGGGCCATGCCCGCGAACTCCAGGGTCGCCGAGCCGGTGTCGTCCGTGGCCCTGCGGCGCCACGGGCCGAGGGCGCCGCGGTCGCCCTGGAAGCGGGTGAGGGCCTTGCGTCCGGAGGGCGGGCCCGGGGCCTCTCCCGGGGCGGTCAGCAGTCCCAGCTCGCCCGCCAGTCCCCACATGGCCTGCTTGACCGTGCTGCGGTTGTCGAGGTCCTGCATACGGCCCGCGTCGACGGCCGCCTGCAACTCCTTGAACTGGGAAGGGATCGCGATCCCGGCGACCCGGGTGCCGGTGATGCGTTCGACGAGGGCGGGCTGGATCTCGGTGAGGCGGGAGTTCCGGTTGACCACCGTCACCGTCTCCTCCGCCTTGCGGATCTGCAGCCGGTCCCACATCCGCACCATGCGCTTGGCCGCGCGTACGGCGACCACGTCGGGGGTCACCAACAGCAGGGCCTGGTCGGCCATTTCGATGGCGGCGGCGTTCGCGCTGTTCATCTGCGTGCCGCAGTCGACGACCACGACTTCGTACCGGTTGCGCAGCGCGCTGACGGCCTGGCGGGCCACCCGGTCGGTGACCTCCTCGCCGCGTTCGCCCTCGGCGGGGGCGAGGAGCAGGCCGAGGCCCGTCGGATGGCTGAAGACGGCGTCCTGGAGGACCCGGGGGCTGATGTCGTTGATACCGGCGAGGTCGACGATGGAGCGGCGGAACTGCACGTCGAGATACGAGGCGACGTCGCCGGACTGCAGATCCAGGTCGAGCAGGGCCACGCTCCTGCCGGAGGCCTTCGCGGCGAGGGCGAGCTGGACGGCGGTGAGGGTGGTGCCGACACCGCCCTTCGCGCCGGTCACGGTCACGACGGTGCCGCCGGGGCCGGTGACCACGTCGTGGCCGCTGGTGAGATGGCGGCGTACGCCGACCGACCAGGACGCCGCGGTCTGCACGCGGGCCGCCAGCTCCTCGTAGCCCAGGGGCAGTCCGACCAGGCCGCGGGCGCCGGAGTCCATGGCGGCGGAGAAGAGCCCGGCGCTGGCGTCGGTGGTGATGAGGACGACGCCGACGGCGGGAAAGCGCAGCGCGACCTCCCTGATCAGCTCCAGGGCCGGCGCCGGGCCGATGCGCTCATGGACCAGGACGACCTCCGGCAGCTCGTCGATGGACTCACCGGCGAGCCGCGCGAGGGTGTCGAGCAGCGCCGTGGAGTCGGTGACGGGCAACGCGGGCTCCGCGTCCGGGAGCTGGCTCAGCAAGGTCGTCAGCGAGCGCGCGGCATCCGCGTCACCGACGGCGGGCAGGATTCGGGTGGTCACGGGGCCCTCACTTGTCCTCATCGAGGGTGTAGCTCCGGTTGCCCGCCGATACGCAGGCCGCGGACTTCGCCTCCGGGAGCCGGCCGGGCAAGGCCGTCAGCCAGCGCGCGGCATCCGCGTCACCGACGGCGGGCAGGATTCGGGTGGTCACGGGGCCCTCACTTGTCCTCATCGAGGGTGTAGCTCCGGTCGTCCGCCGATACGGGTGACTCGCCGCCGCCACCGACCAGGGCGAGCCTGACGTGGGTGGCGAAGGACTCGGCGTAGGCGACGCGCTGGGCGTCGGCGGTGGTGAGGGCGAAGGTGATGGGCACGGCCTCGGTCTCCCTGCGGCGGCTCGTGCGGTCGTCCTCGCTCGGTTCGAGCGCCGTGAGCTTGCCGACGTCGATGACGCGGGCGTTCTGGACGATGACCTTCGACTGGTCCTTCACGCCCTGGCCGCCCTGGTCCTCGCCCTTGAAGGTGGCGAAGATGTTCACCGTCGCGCCGGGCGTGATCTTGCCGGCCACACCGGTGGCGGCGTCGATCATGATGGCGATCTCCTGTTCGCCCTCACCGACCGCGGGCCGCTTCACGATCATGTCGTTCTGCAGCAGCGAACCCTTGCGCAGCTGGGTGACGGCGATCTTGCCGCGGATCTCGCCGAGATCGGTCACGGCGTTCTCCGACAGCCAGCGTTCGGGCATCTCGATCTTCTCGAACTGGGCCGCGCTGAGCGCCTTGTAGGGCGCGACATCGCTTTTCAGCCGGTACGCCGAGACCTCGGGACCCACCTTGGAGTTCACGTCGCGGATCACCGAGAGCACCCCGGCGAAGGCGCCGAAGGCGCACAGGACCGACAGGAGCAGGAGTATCACGCCGCGGCGCTGGCGAGAGTTCATGGGGCGAACTACCTCGATCAAGACGGGTATTGACGGGGACGGGGACGGGAGCGGGCACTGGTGCGGGGGTCGGAGGGGCGGGCGGGGCCGCCACGGGAACCCGGCGGCCGGTGAGTCGTCAAGGGCCTATGGCCCTTCGTGGTCGCGGGGTGGCGAGGGCCCGGGTGGCGGGGCTGAGTTCACGGGCTCCGGTTCCGCTGCCGGCACCGGGGCCCACCCCCGGGCCACGCGCACGGGCGCCGCGCTGCTCACGCGCGAGCAGCGGCGCCGCGCAGAATCCGCAGCGGTCCCCTATGAGTTCGAGGCCGCACCAATGGCAGTCCTCCCGTTTCACCGACGACACCAGCTGATAGAGCATCGAGATATCGGGGATCGCCGCGGCGAATTCCACCAGGCGCCCGGTGGCCCACCAGCGGGTGGACTCCGCGGGCAGCCGGGCCTCGCCGACGCCCTGCACCTTCCAGGCGGGGGCGAGATGCGAGGTCACCCAGTCGGACTGGAGCTGTCCTTTGGCGATGAGCAACTGCGTACCGAATCCGGGGCCTTCGAGCGTGCCGCCCTGGCCGTTGCCGCCGCTGATCTTCACCAGGTGGGGCTGCGGCGTGGCGAGCACGGCGAACTGGGAGCCGGGCACCCAGGACTTGGCGTGCGAGGTGAGGCTGACCGGGACCCGGTCGAGTTTGGTGACGGAGCCGAGCAGGGCGCCCGCGTAGATGTAGTGCGACAGGAGCCGCGCGGCGGAGGCGAGCACCCCGGGGCTGAAGTCGCACAGGGCGAGCTGGCGCAGCTGCAGCGCGAGCATGGCGAGCCCGAGCGGCGGCAGATCGAGGCGCAGCAGGGCGATCCGGTCGGATTCCAGGAGTGAGCGCACGGTGTGCAGCCGGTGCACGGCGCGGGCCGGCAGGGACGCCGGGTACAGGACGATCACGTAGCCGTGCTGCTCCAGCAAGGTGTGCATCTCGGCGAGCGAGTGGTCGAGCGTGTGCTGCTTGCTCGCGGGGTGCAGTACGGCAGCGGGCGGAGTCTGCCGGTCCGGCGGCGGCAGGACCAGATCGGGACTGGTGACGGCTATAGCGGTCGGCACTTTCCCACACCCCCACACCCCGTTCACTTCGGTAGATGCGGCCATCGCCCGCGTCTGCACCATATCCAGGTCGCGCGCCCCTCAACACTCGAAGTTCATAACTCCTGGTGGGTTCTTGATCGACGGACGGTGAAGGTCTCGCCACGAATTCACGCTATTCCGGGTTCTCTTTCCCCAACCTCGTTATCTCAAAGGTCAGTTGGGGTTCCAGAGGTCTTGACAACCCGATTGGTCTGGACCAGCTTGTACGGGCAGCACCGGCGGTGGCCACCGTTTCCAGAAACGCACCCTCCCTCACCCCCCCCACAGGAGGTAGCAG
The DNA here is from genome assembly GCF_042665355.1 of Streptomyces monticola. NCBI lineage: Bacteria > Bacillati > Actinomycetota > Actinomycetes > Kitasatosporales > Streptomycetaceae > Streptomyces > Streptomyces monticola. Next base: position 505,370 of record NZ_JBHTCF010000004.1, read on the forward strand.
TGCACCGCGTATCGGGCATGACCAGAAAGAGGTGTATCGGCGCGGCGGTGGCGGCACTCGCCGCGTGCGCGCTCGCCCTCACCGGCAACGCGACCCAGGCGAACGCGGGCCAGACGGACACCGGCCGGAGTGACGATGCCGCCTTCGAGGTCGCGGTCGGCTCGGCCGCCGTACCGAAGCATGCCGTAACCGGCTACTGGCAGAACTTCAACAACGGCGCCACCGTGCAGAAACTCGCCGACGTACAGAGCGACTACGACATCATCGCCGTCGCCTTCGCGGACGCCACCGGCTCACCCGGCGAGGTGAAGTTCAACCTCGACTCGGCCGGGCTCGGCGGCTACACCGTCGACCAGTTCAAGGCCGACATCAAGGCCAAGCAGGCCGACGGCAAGTCCGTGATCCTCTCGGTCGGCGGCGAGAAGGGCACGGTTTCGGTCAATGACGCGGCCTCGGCCACGGCGTTCGCCGACTCCGTGTACGCGCAGATGCAGGAGTACGGCTTCGACGGTGTCGACATCGACCTGGAGAACGGCCTCAACTCCACGTATATGTCGCAGGCCCTGAAGTCCCTCGCGCAGAAGGCCCCCGGGCTCGTCATCACGATGGCGCCGCAGACCATCGACATGCAGTCGACGTCGAACGAGTACTTCAAGACGGCCCTCAACATCAAGGACATCCTGACCGTCGTCAACATGCAGTACTACAACAGCGGTTCGATGCTGGGCTGCGACGGCAAGGTCTACTCGCAGGGCACCGTCGACTTCCTCACCGGCCTGGCCTGCATCCAGCTGGAGGGCGGCCTCGCACCCTCGCAGGTGGGCCTCGGCACCCCCGCGTCCAGCCGGGCGGCGGGCGGCGGCTATGCCGAGCCGTCGGTCGTGAACGCGGCCCTCGACTGCCTTGCCAAGGGCACGAACTGCGGCTCCTTCAAGCCGTCGAAGACCTACCCGGACATCCGGGGCGCCATGACGTGGTCGACGAACTGGGACGCCACGGCGGGCAGTTCCTGGTCCAAGACGGTGGGCCCGCACGTCCACGGTCTGCCGTAAACGCCTCAAACGCCGTAAGTGCCGAAGGCGCCGTAAGCGCCGCACACGCCGTACACCGGCTCCGCAGGCCGACGCGGCGCCACCGCTCCCCCGGTGGCGCCGCGTCGTACGTCCGGACCCCGGCTTCCTACCAGGGCAGTTCGCGCAGCTGCTGGACGCAGAGCACGATGAAGAGCAGCCCGGCGGCGACCAGCATCACATTGCTCAGGATGCCGTTGCGCCACTCCCTCGGCGTACGCGAGGAGTTGAGCAGCCAGACCAGGGTGAGCGCGAGGAACGGCATGAAGAAGGCGCCGAGCACGCCGTAGACGATCACCAGGCCGAAGGGCTGGTCGAGCCAGAGCAGCGCCATCGGCGGGAAGGTCAGCCACAGCAGATACGCGCGGAACGCCGCCGACTGCTCCTTCTTGCCCGCGGCCACCTCGGCCACGGTGCCCTCCTCGACCGGGGCGCCCTTGCGGTCCCGCTGCAGCCGCTCCACGAAGTCGGCGAACATCAGGCTCACGCCGTGCCAGACGCCGATCAGGGAGGAGAAGGAGGTGGCCAGGAACCCGATCAGGAACAGCTTCGCGGTGGCCGTGCCGTACCGCTGCTCCAGGATCCTGCCCAGGTCGACCAGGCCCTGGTCGCCCTTGGTGAGCGCGATGTTGGAGGCGTGCAGCAGCTCGGCGCCGACGATCAGCATGGCGACGACGAAGACGCCGGTGGTGATGTACGCGACGCGGTTGTCCAGGCGCATCACCTTCATCCAGCCGGTGTTGGTCCAGCCCTTGGCGTTCACCCAGTAGCCGTACGCGGCCATCGTGATGGTGCCGCCGACGCCGCCGACCAGGCCGAGGGTGTAGAGCAGCGACCCGTCGGGCAGCACGGGCAGCAGACCCGCGAAGCTCGCGCCGACATCGGGGGTGACCCGGATCGCCACGTAGACGACGACCACGAACATCACGCCGACCAGGACGGTCATGGCCTTCTCGAAGACGGCGTACTTGTTGAACCAGACGAAGACCAGACCGATGAGGCCGGTGATGATGGCCCAGGTCTTCAGGCCGGGCCCGTCGGGGAAGAGCGCCACCAGGGGCAGGGCGGAGGACGACATCGCCGTCGCCCCGTAGATGAAGCCCCAGACGACGACGTAGACCGCGAAGTAGACCGTGGTCCACTGGCCGAGGCTGCGCCAGCCCTCGAAGAGCGTGCGCCCGGTGGCCAGATGCCAGCGCCCGGCCGCCTCCGCGAGGGAGATCTTCACCAGACAGCCGATCACGGCGGCCCACATCAGGGTGTAGCCGAACTTGCTGCCCGCGATCAGGGTGGCGACCAGGTCGCCGGCCCCGACACCGGTCGCGGCGACGACGATGCCGGGCCCGATGTACTTCCAGCTGGATTTGCGCGGCCGGGAGATGTCCCCCGTACCGCCGGTGGTGCTGTCGGTGGTGTCCGCCATGCCGGCTGCCTCCCCGTCGTCGGCACTCGTCCCCGAGTACGTGATCACAGGTCACCAAAGCGTGAACCCCACTGCCTGCACAAGGGGTTCGACCGGGGCGCTCTGGGGGCCGAGTCGGGGCCACTCTTGACCGGGCCATGCCAGGGGCCCACGATGGCCCGCACAGAGGTACCGCCCGTACCGCATAGCGCACACCTCGCTCGCATCACTTGCATCACTTGTGTCGCACTGAACTACCCCCCACATCTCCAACCCCCCACATTCTCAGGAGACTTCATGCGACTCCGCATACGCGGAAAACAGTCAGCGATACTCGCGGCCCTCCTCGCGGTCGCGATCGCCGCGCCCATCAGCGCCAACGCATCACCCGTCGGCGAGGACCCGAAGCCGTCGGCCGAGGCCGCCGGCGGCGGCGGCGGCGGTGACGAGCAGATCCGTCAGTACGAGATCCACGGGCCCTCGACAGCGCAGGACCGTACGGCCATCGCCTCCGCCGGTGTCTCCGTCGACGAGGCCGACGACCACTCCGTCGTGGTCTCGGCCACCGCCGCGCAGGCCGAGAAGCTGCGCGCGCTCGGGCACAAGCTCGACATCCTGCCCGCGCCGCCCGCCCGGACCGGCGGCAAGAAGGTGAGCGCCAAGGACTTCCCGCCCGCCGACGCGAAGTACCACAACTACGCCGAGATGAACGCGGAGATCGACAAGCAGATCGCCGCGCACTCCGACCTGATCAGCAAGAAGGTCATCGGCAAGTCCCACGAGGGCCGCGACATCATCGCCGTCAAGATCAGCGACAAGGTCGGCGAGGACGAGGCCGAGCCCGAGGTCCTGTTCACCCACCACCAGCACGCGCGCGAGCACCTCACCGTCGAGATGGCGCTCTATCTGATCAAGACCCTCGGCGGCGAGTACGGCTCCGACGACCGCGTGAAGAAGATGGTCGACGAGCGCGAGATCTGGATCGTGCCCGACATGAACCCGGACGGCGGCGAGTACGACATCGCCTCCGGCTCCTACCGCAGCTGGCGGCTCAACCGCCAGCCCAACCCGGGCGGCGACACCGGCACCGACCTCAACCGCAACTGGGCCCACAAGTGGGGCTGCTGCGGCGGCTCCTCGGACACTCCGGGCTCCGAGACCTACCGGGGCGAGTCCGCCGAGTCGGCCCCCGAGACCAAGGTCGTCGCGGACTTCGTGCGCAGCCGTGAGGTCGGCGGCAAGCAGCAGATCAAGTCGGCCATCGACTTCCACACGTACAGCGAACTGGTCATGTGGCCCTACGGCTACACCACCGACGACACCGCGGACGGCCTCACCCAGGACGACCGGGACGCACACGCGGCGGTCGGCGAGAAGATGGCAGCGTCCAACGGCTACACGCCCGAGCAGTCCAGCGACCTGTACGTCACGGACGGCACGATCGACGACTGGCTGTGGGGCAACCAGAAGATCTTCTCCTACACCTTCGAGATGTATCCCTCGTCGTCGGGCGGCGACGGCTTCTACCCGCCCGACGAGGTGATCGACCGGGAGACGAGCCGCAACAAGGACGCGGTGCTCCAGTTCCTGGAGAACTCCGACTGCATGTACCGCTCGATCGGCAAGGAGGAGCAGTACTGCAAGGGGTGAGCCTCAGTCGTATGTGAGCCACCGTCAGGGGTGAGCGAGCGCCCTTGAGGACCCGGGACCGGAGTGAGCCCGGCGGATCAACCGCCGTGGCCACTCCGGTCTTCGGCGTTCCGGTGAGTTTGGCCCGAGGCGCCTATTGACCGGCCCATGCCACAGGCCCACCATGAGCCCGCACACGAGGACCCGGTGTACCGGATATCGCACATCGCCACCGGCAGCACTCTCTGCACGAGTAGCAACTCCTGCACTCTCCGCACCTCTTGCGCCTCTTGCACCCCTTGCACCCCTTGCACCTCCTGCACGTCCAGCACATGCGTCGCACTGAGTCACCCCCACCCCTCAGGAGACATCCATGCGACTTCGCATCCGCGGAAGACGTTCAGCCGCACTCGCGGGGATACTCGCCCTCGCCCTGGCGGCGCCGCTCAGCGCCAGCGCCTCGTCCGACGGCAGGGACCGTGCCGCCGAGGACGAGATCCGTCAGTACGAGATCCATCTGCACTCCAACACCAAGGTCACGCGCACCGCACTCGCGAAGACCGGAGTGGCCATCGACGAGTCGGACGGCCATGTCGTGGTCGTCTCGGCCCGCGCGGCCCAGGCCGACAAGCTCAGGAAACTCGGCTACGAGCTCGCACCGCTCGGCGCCGTCCCGGACCGCACGGGCGGCAAGGACGTCACGCCGCTGGACTTTCCGCCGGCCGACTCGCGGTATCACAACTACGCCGAGATGAACACGGACATCAACGCGGCGCTGCAGAAGCACCCGAACCTGATGTCCAAGCGCGTCATCGGCAAGTCCTACCAGGGCCGCGACATCATCGCGATCAAGATCAGCGACAATGTCGCGACCGACGAGGCCGAGCCCGAGGTGCTCTTCACCCACCACCAGCACGCCCGCGAGCACCTCACCGTGGAGATGGCGCTCTATCTGATCCGTGAACTGGGCGACGACTACACCACCGACGCCCGGATCAAGAAGATGGTCGACGAGCGCGAGATCTGGATCGTCCCCGACCTCAACCCGGACGGCGGCGAGTACGACATCGCGACCGGCTCGTACCGCAGCTGGCGCAAGAACCGGCAGCCCAACTCCGGTTCGTCGTACGTCGGCACCGACATGAACCGCAACTGGAACTTCAAGTGGGGCTGCTGCGGCGGCTCTTCGGGCAACACCGGCTCCGAGACCTACCGCGGCACCGCGCCCGAGTCGGCCCCCGAGGTGAAGGTCGTCGCCAACTTCGTGCGCAGCCGGGTCATCGGCGGCAAGCAGCAGATCAGGACCGGTATCGACTTCCACACGTACAGCGAGCTGGTCCTGTGGCCGTACGGCTACACGTACAACGACACCGCCCCGGGCCTGACCCAGGACGACCGGGACGCCTTCGCGACCGTGGGCCGCAAGATGGCCGCGAGCAACGGCTACACCCCGGAGCAGTCCAGCGACCTCTACATCACGGACGGCTCGATCGACGACTATCTCTGGGGCGCCCAGAAGATCTTCGGCTACACCTTCGAGATGTATCCGCGCTCGGGCAGCGGCGGGGGCTTCTACCCGCCCGACGAGGTGATCGAGCGCGAGACGAGCCGCAACCGCGACGCGGTCCTGCAGCTCCTGGAGAACTCCGACTGCATGTACCGCTCCATCGGCAAGGAGAGCCAGTACTGCACCGGGTGAGTCAGCCCTGCGGCGCGGTACGGCCGCCGAGGTAGTACCCGAGCACCGGAGCGAGCTCCGCGAACCACTGCTGCAGCCGCTCCGGTCGCTTGGCGTCGACCCGGCACTCGTAGAACGCCCCGCTCGCATGCGTCACGCCGACGAGCAGCCAGTTGCCGTTCCCCGTGTAGTGGACGTTGCCGATCTGCTGCCAGGGGAAGTCCGCGGTCTGCCCGCCCAGCTCGAAGGAGACACCGTCCGCGTCTACGACGACCGCGTTGCGCGGGTCGGTGGCGAGGAACTCGGGGCCCTGCGGGGGCGGCGGGGGAAGCGGGGGCTGCGCGGGCGGGTAGGCGGGGGGCGGCGGACCGAATGACATGGGAAAAAGAGTAAAGCGCCGGGTGGGCCGCTCGACCGGCCCACCCGGCGCTCTCCCTGTCGGCGGGGAGCCGCGCCGTCTCTGCCCGCGGGGAGCTACACCAGCAGGCTCAGCACCGCGGCCACCGCGAACCCGGCCACCGAAAGCACCGACTCCAGGACCGTCCACGACTTCAGCGTGTCCCGCTCCGAGATCCCGAAGTACTTCGCGACGATCCAGAAGCCGCCGTCATTGACATGCGAGGCGAAGATCGAGCCCGCCGAGATGGCCATGATGACCAGGGCGAGGAAGGCCTGCGAGTGGCCGCCGCCCTCGACGAGGGGGACGACGATGCCCGCGGTCGCGACGATCGCCACGGTGGCCGAGCCCTGGGCCACGCGCAGGACCACGGAGATCAGATAGGCGAGCACGATCACCGGCAGGCCCATGCCGTTGAAGGCGTCGGCGAGTGCGTCCGCGATGCCGGAGCCCTTGAGGACCGCGCCGAAGACACCGCCGGCGCCGACCACGAGCAGGATGTTGCCGACCGGCTTCAGGGACGCGGTGGACACCTGCTCCAGGGACTTGCGGGACCAGCCGCGGCGCAGACCGAGCAGGTAGTACGCGAGGAGCAGCGCGATCGTCAGGGCGACGAAGGGGTGGCCGAAGAACTCGATGACCGAGCGCAGCGTCGAGGGGTCGAGGGCGATCGAGGAGAACGTCGCGGCCAGGATCAGGACCAGCGGCGTACCGATGATGGCGAAGACCGTGCCGAGCGCGACCGGCTTCTCCGGGGCCTTGGCGCCCGCCGCCTCCCGCTCGGCGGCGACGGCGGCCTTGGCCTCCTCGGTGGCCTCCAGCATGTCCTGCGGCACGGGCACGAAGAGACGGTTGCCGATCCAGGTGGAGTAGGCCCAGGCGGCGAGCACCGCGGGGATGCCGCAGACGATGCCCATGATGATGATCCAGCCGAGCGAGACCTTGAAGAGCCCGGCGGCGGCGACGGGTCCGGGGTGCGGCGGCAGGAAGGCATGGGTCATCGACAGACCCGCGAGCAGCGGCATCGCGTACAGCAGGATGGACTTGCCGGAGCGCTTGGCGGCGGCGTAGACGATCGGCGCGAGCACGAAGATGCCGACGTCGAAGAAGACCGGGATACCGAAGATCAGGCCGGTCATACCCATGGCGAGCGGAGCGCGCTTCTCGCCGAAGAGGCCGAGCAGCCGGCTGCTCAACACCTCGGCGCCGCCGGACACTTCGAGGATCGCGCCGAGCATGGTGCCGAGGCCGATGATGATCGCGACATGGCCGAGGATGCCGCCCATACCGGACTCGATCATGGAGACGGCGTCGGATTTCTGGACGGTGCCGAAGAGTTCGGTGACCGAGAGACCCGCCGAAAGGCCGACCGCGATGGAGACCGCGAGCAGGGCCACGAAGGGCTGCAGCCTGACCTTGATGATCAGGAAGAGCAGCAGGGCGATACCGAGGACCGCGACGGTCAGCAGACCGGCGGTGCCGTCTATGAGAGTGAGGAGACCGCCCGTGTGGGGTGGTGGCTCGGGGGCGGGCGCGGCGGCGGCAAGCAACATGGGGGGAACTCCATTGTTCGTTACGGGGCTTGCGGGCAGGGCGGATCACGGCACGGCGCACCCGGGATGCGGGGCGCCGTGCCGGTGGGAGTCCGGGGAGCTAAGGGCACGTCGGCGCAGACGTCAGCCGAGGACGGCCAGCGCGTCGATCTCGATGAGCAGACCCTTGGGAAGACCGACGTAGACGGTCGTACGGGCGGAGGCGGGGGCCTTGAGGCCCTGCTCCTCGAAGTACTCGTTGTAGATCTGGTTCATCTCGGCGAAGTGGTCCACGTCCGTGAGGTAGACGCGCATCATCATCACGTCGTCCCAAGTGGCGCCGCCCTCTTCGAGGATCGCCTTGACGTTGGCGAAGGTCTGCAGGGTCTGCTCGCGCAGGGTCGGGCCTGCGGGGGTGGGGGCCTTGCCCTCTTCCGCCGGAAGGAAGCCGACCTGACCGGCGACCTGCAGGATGTTGCCCTTCTTCACACCGTGCGAGAACTTCGCGGGCGGGGTGGTGTGGGTGGCGGGGGTCAGGGCGACCTTCTCGTTGCTCATGAACTGTCTTCCTTCTGAGGGGTGTTGGGTGCTGCGTGCGAAATACATGGCTTACGTGGGCGTATGACTTACGTGGGCGTGTGCCCCGAGTACTCCCGGCTGACGGCCTCCGCGGTGCGGCGCACCAGGGGCAGCAGGGAGAGGAGTTCCTCGGCGGTGACGACGACATTCGGCGCGGAGACCGACATGGCGGCGACGACGCGCCCGTCCGCGCCGCGAATGGGGGCGCCGACGCAGTTGATGGACTCCTCGTGGCCACCGAGGTCGGTGGCCCAGCCCTGTTCCCGTACCGTCGCGAGCTCCTTGAGGAAGGCCGCGGCGCTGGGGGTCGAACGGGCCGTGTACATGGGGTAGTCGAGCTTCTCGGCGACGGCGCGCCGCTCGGGCTCGGACAGATCGGCGAGCAGCAGCTTGGCCACGGCGGCGACGGTGATCGCGACGGGCTTGCCGATCCGCGAGTACATGCGCACCGGGTAGCGGCTCTCGACCTTGTCGATGTAGAGGACTTCGTTCTCCTCGTACACCGCGAGATGAACGGTGTGCCCGACCCTCTCGTTCAGCTCGACGAGGTGGGGATGCGCGATCTCCCGTACGTCCAGGTTCTCTACGGCCTCCTGGGCGAGCGCGAAGAGGCGGGCGCCCAGGCGGTAGCGCTGGTCGGACTGGCGGTAGACGAGGCCGTGCTCGTGCAGGGTGCGAAGGAGCCGCAGGGCGGTCGACTTGTGCACGTCGAGCCGCTCGGCGACCTGCCCCAGATCGGCGGGCCCCTCGGCGAGCAGCGGCAGAATGCTCAGCGCCCGGTCGACGGTCTGGCTCATGTGGTCACTACCTCCCCGGTTGCGGCACCGGCGGTCGGCGAACCGGGGCCAAGGCGCAGTGTGCCCCACGCCTCGGCGGGCAGCGCCGCAAGGCGGTCGGCGTCGGCGCGGGCGGGCGGTGTGCCCAGGTCGCCGGGGACGGTGAGCGCGGCGGCGGCCATGAGGTGGCCGTGCCGCAGCCGGGCGGCGACGGGCAGGGCGCGCAGGGTGGCCGAGAGGAACCCGGCGGCGAAGGCGTCCCCGGCCCCGACGGCCGCGACGACATCGACCTTGGGGGCGGGTTCGTACGTGGCCTCCGTACCGCTGCCGAAGGCCGTCGCACCCCGGGCCCCCTGCTTGACCACGAGGGTCGCGGGCTCGGGCAGCGCGGCCCTGATCGCCACGGGCCCACCGGTGATCCCCCAGGCGGCCTCGGCCTCGTCCTCACCGACGAACACGAGATCGCTGCGGCGCGCGAGGTCAAGCAGCACGGGCCCCGCCTGCGCGGGCTCCGCCCACAGGTGGACGCGGTAGTTCACATCGAAGGACACGAGCGGCCGGCCGGCCCGGTGCTCGGTGAGATCCCGCATCAGGGCGAGGCAGTCGGCGGAGAGGGCGGCGGTGATACCGGAAAGATGAAGAACACGGGCACCGGCGAGCGCGGAGAGGTCCATGTTCCGCGAAGACATGGCGGACGCGGCGGACCCGGCCCGGTAGTAGGCGACTTCGGCCTGGCCGGCGTTTGCCTCATGTTCCGAGCCCGGCTCATCAGGCACCGTCGACCCTGCCGACGCCACGGGGCTCCGCCCCGGACCCCGCTCCTCGAACGCCGGAGAGGCTGAGTTTGGGCCCCGCTCCTCAAGTGACGCGCCCCCGGGGCGAAGCCCCGTCGCCCGCTCTCCCGCCGTACGGAAGTAAATCCCCGTGGGCCGCGAAGAATCCCGCCCGACACCCGACGTGTCGACACCGCACGCGGCAATCGCGGAGACCAGATGATCCCCGAACCCGTCCGAGCCGACCCGGCTCACCCACTTCGCACGGTGCCCGGCCAGGGCAAGCGCGCAGGCGACATTCGACTCCGCACCCCCGATCCCGCGCTCGAAGGACGGCACATCGGCGAGCCGCCCGGGCCGCGTGGGCCGGAACGTGACCATGGACTCACCGAGGCAGACGACGTCGGTCCCGACGTCTTGGGCCTCTCGGAGGGGTCCTGACACGTTCACAGTGGGCACGCTTGAGCTCCTTCACAGCCGTTCCGGGCGCCATTGACCCGGCGTTGGCTCGGATGTTAGACAGCAGTAAGCGAAATACGCAATAGGTGTTGCACATGTTGCAACGCACGGTTGCAGCCAGCCCTCAGGAGGCCCCCATGGCAGCCGACAACGCGGTCGGACAGCACACGGAACTGACCCAACTCGCCGACGAGCGCGTCGACTTCCGCTTCAAGGGGCTGCCGCCCGACGCCGACGGACTGACCGTTGGCGAGCTGGCCGCACAGGGCCGCAACCTCTTCACCGGCGGCTTCACCACCCCCGTCCTCGCCCTCTCGGCCGAGTGCGTCGCGCACAACCTGGCCCTCATGGAGACCTACTCCACCCGCCACGGCCTGGCCTTCGCCCCGCACGGCAAGACCTCCATGGCCCCCGAACTGTTCGCCCGCCAGGAGCGGCACGGCGCCTGGGGCATCACGCTCGCGGTGCCGCACCAGGTACGGGTCGCGCGCGCCCACGGCTTCCGCCGGATCTTCCTCGCCAACGAACTGGTCGACGCGGCGGCCCTGCGCTGGCTCGCGGCCGAACTGACGGCGGACCCCGAGTTCCGCTTCGTCTGCTACGTCGACTCCGAGCGCGGCGTCGAGCTGATGGACGCCGCCCTGCGCGAGGCGGGCGCGACCAGGCCCGTCGACGTCGTGGTGGAGCTCGGCGCGGGCGACGGGGCCCGTACCGGCGTACGCACGGAGGCCGAGTGCGCGGCGGTGGCGGACGCGGTGGCCACCGCCCCGACCCTGCGTCTGACCGGTGTCGCCGGCTACGAGGGCGAGGTGCCGCAGGCCGACCCGGAGCGGGTGCACGCCTGGCTGCGGCGCCTGGTCGCGCTCGCGGCGGAGTTCGACAAGGCGGGACGGTTCGCCGGGCTCGACGAGATCGTGGTCAGCGCGGGCGGCAGCGCGTGGTTCGACGCGGTGGCGGATGTCTTCGCGGAGATCCCCGAACTGTCCGCCCCCGTCCTGAAGTTGCTGCGCTCCGGTGCGTACGTCTCGCACGACGACGGCCACTACAAGGAGCTGACCCCCTTCAACCGCGTGCCCGAGGAGGGCACCCTGCAGCCGGCCTTCCGCCTGTGGGCGCAGGTGGTGTCGCGGCCGAACCCGGAGCAAGCGTTCACCAACGCGGGCAAGCGGGACGCGGCGTACGACCTGCATCTGCCCGCGGCGCAGGTGGTGCGGGACGCACGTGACGGCTCGCAGCGGCCGGCCACCGGTATCGAGGTCACCGGTCTCTCCGACCAGCACGCCTGGCTGCGGACGTCGCCGGAGGCGGACCTGGAGGTCGGGGACTGGGTGGGCATGGGCCTCTCCCACCCCTGCACGTCCTTCGACAAGTGGCAGTTGATCCCTCTGGTCGAGGCGGACGGCACGGTCACGGACTACATCCGCACGTACTTCTGACCGCCGTCGCCCCCTCACCCGGCAACCGGGGCACCGCAGATCGCCCTGCGGGCTCGTCCTCAAACTCCCCCAGCTACCGCTGGGAGGTGCCCCCCCCAGGACGGGCTGATTCTCATGAGAGGCAGCACACCCCACCATGGACCTCCTCATCCGCGACGCCCGCGTCATCGACGGCACCGGCGACGCCTCGTACCGCGCCGATGTCGGCATACGGAACGGCCGGATCGCCGAGATCCGGAAAGAGGGCGGTGGGCCGCGGCCCACCGCCGCGGAGGTGATCGAGGCCGACGGCCTCGCCCTCTCCCCCGGCTTCATCGACATGCACGCCCACAGCGACCTCGCCCTGCTCCGCGACCCCGACCACAGCGCGAAGGCCGCCCAGGGCGTCACCCTCGAAGTCATCGGGCAGGACGGGCTCAGCTACGCGCCGGTCGACGACCGCACCCTCGCCCAGGTCCGCCAGGCCATCACCGGCTGGAACGGCGACGGCAGCGATATCGACTTCAGCTGGCGCACCGTGGGCGAGTACCTCGACACCCTCGACCGCGCCCACGGCGGCAACGGCATCGCGGTGAACGCCGCGTACCTCATCCCGCAGGGCACCGTCCGGATGTACGCCGTCGGCTGGGACGACCGCGACGCCACGCCCCAAGAGCTGGACCGGATGCGGCAGTTGGTGGCCGAAGGCCTGGAGCAGGGAGCCGTCGGCATGAGTTCCGGGCTCACCTACACGCCCGGCATGTACGCCAAGGACTCCGAACTGGCCGAGCTGTGCCGGGTCGTGGCGGCGTACGACGGCTACTACTGCCCCCATCACCGCTCCTACGGCGCCGGGGCCCTGGACGCGTACCGGGAAATGGTGGAGCTGACCCGTGAGGCCGACTGCGCCCTGCACCTCGCGCACGCCACCATGAACTTCGGCGTGAACAAGGGGAAAGCGCCCGATCTGCTCTCCCTCATCGACGACGCCCTCGGTTCCGGCGCCGACATCAGCCTCGACACGTACCCCTACACCCCGGGCTGCACCACCCTCGTCGCGATGCTGCCCAGCTGGGCGAGCGAGGGCGGCCCCGACGCGATCATGGCGCGGCTCCGGGACGACGAGACGGCCGAGAAGATCCGCCACCACATGGAGGTGATCGGCGCGGACGGCTGCCACGGGGTGCCCATCGAGTGGGACACGATCGAGATCTCCGGCGTCTCCGACCCCGGGCTCGCCTCCTGTGTCGGCAAGACCATCGCCGAGTCCGCCGGGATGCGCGGCGAGGCACCCTGGGTCACCGCCCGCCGGCTGCTCCTCAACGACAAGCTGGGCTCCACGATCCTCCAGCACGTCGGGCACGAGGAGAACGTCCAGGCGATCATGAAGCACCGGGTGCACACCGGCGGCAGCGACGGCATCCTGCAGGGCTTCAAGCCGCACCCGCGGGCGTACGGCACGTTCCCGCAGTACCTGGGGCGCTACGCACGGGAGTTGGGCATCCTCAGCCTGGAGGAGACCGTCGCCCATCTCACCTCGCGCCCCGCCGCCCGGCTCCGGCTGCCCGACCGCGGCCTGGTCCGCGAGGGCTACCGCGCCGACCTCGTCCTCTTCGACCCGGACACGGTCGCCGCGGGCTCCACCTTCGAGGCGCCCCGCACCCTGCCCGTCGGTATCCCGCACGTCCTGATCGACGGCCGCTTCGTCATCGAGGACGGCCGGCGCACGGAGGTGCTCGCCGGCCGTGCGGTGCGCCGCACCCCCAGGGCCTGAGACAAGGGCCCTTGGACCGGGGCCCTGAGACCGGGACCTGAGGCGGCGACCGCCTGGGTGGTGTACCTCACTCCCGTGGCCCGCCCCCGCCACTTCCAAGCCCCGCCCACCGCGCGGCCCGGCAATCCGCACGTGGCCGCCGGTCGGGGCCTCACGATGGAAGGCGGCGGCGGGCGCGGTCCGGTTCCCCCGCGCCCACGTGGGCTTAAACACCGCGCGCCAGGACGAAACACGCTCGTAAAGTTGCCGCATGCAGCTGATCCAGTCGACGAAGCTCGCGAACGTCTGCTACGAGATCCGGGGTCCGGTTCTCGAGGAGGCCATGCGGCTCGAAGCAGCAGGCCATCGCATCCTCAAGCTCAACACCGGCAACCCCGCGGCATTCGGCTTCGAGTGCCCGCCGGAGATCCTCGAGGACGTCCTGCGCAACGTCGGCAGCGCCCATGGATACGGCGACGCGAAGGGCCTGCTCGCGGCCCGGCGCGCGGTGATGATGCACTACCAGACCCTGGGCGTGGACTCGGACGTCGAGAACGTCTTCATGGGCAACGGCGTCTCCGAGCTGATCGTGATGGCCATGCAGGCCCTGCTCGACGACGGCGACGAGGTGCTCGTACCCTCCCCCGACTATCCGCTGTGGACGGCCGCCGTCTCCCTGTCGGGCGGCACCGCGGTGCACTACCGCTGCGACGAGCAGTCCGACTGGATGCCCGATCTCGCCGACGTGGAGCGGAAGGTCACCGACCGCACCAAGGCGATCGTGATCATCAACCCGAACAACCCGACGGGCGCGGTCTACAGCGACGACGTGGTGCGCGGCCTCGCCGACATCGCCCGCCGCCACAACCTCCTGGTCTGCTCCGACGAGATCTACGACAAGATCCTGTACGACGGCGCCACCCACACCCCGACCGCCGCCCTCGCCCCCGATCTGCTCACCCTCACCTTCAACGGCATGTCGAAGGCGTACCGGGTGGCCGGGTACCGCACCGGCTGGATGGTGATCTCCGGGCCGCGGGCGCACGCCGAGTCGTATATCGAGGGCCTGACGACCCTCGCCAACATGCGCCTGTGCGCGAACATGCCCGCACAGCACGGCGTGGTCGCCGCGCTCACCGGGCGGCAGACCATCGACGACCTGGTGCTGCCCGGCGGCAGGCTGCTTGAGCAGCGCGACACCGCGTACGACCTGCTCACCCAGATCCCGGGCGTGACCTGCGTCAAGCCCAAGGGCGCGCTCTATCTCTTCCCGCGGCTCGACCCCAAGATCTTCAAGATCAAGGACGACCGGCAGATGGTCCTCGACCTGCTCCGGCAGGAAAAGATCATGGCCGTGCAGGGCACCGGCTTCAACTGGCCGGAGCCCGACCACTTCCGCATCGTGACCCTGCCCCAGGCCTCCGACCTGGCGGAGGCGGTCACCCGGATCGGGAACTTCCTGGACGGCTACAGCCAGCCGTGACCGCGGCGGCGGCCGACATGTCCGCCGCCGTATCCCGGCCACTTTCCGACCCGGCAAAACTTTAGACTGCTTCTAAGCTAGGATGGCTTCCTGAGAGTTCAGGAGGCCATCCACCATGTACGAACCGATCCGCAGCAAGTCGGTCCACACGATGGCCGGCGCCCAGGACCAGAACTTCCCGCATCGCTCGCGCGAGGAGGAGCTGGACATCCAGCTCGCCGGTCACCTCGCCGCCCTGCTCGCCGTCACCGACGAGCTGCGGGGCCTGGCCCCCGATGCCGAACTGGACGCGGGGGCCGAGCAGTTGGCCCTGCAGATCGCCCGCCTGCGCGGCGGTCTGCCCCCGGTCCGCTCGACCGTCGCCGCCGCCATCCACGAGCCCGACCTCGCGGCCCTGCACCAGCGCGCCCACGCCCTCGCGGGCCGCGCCCTGGTCGTCGCCGCCTCCCGCGCGGACACCGCGGCGGCGATCCTCGCCGCCGAGCGGATGGACGCGCACGCGGCCGCCGCCGCGCACACCGGCGATCTCGTCGGCACCCCCTGATCGGCCCCGGTCCGCGGCCGGGGAGGCCGCGGACCGGGTGCCACCCACGCTTCGCGGATGTGCGGTGCCTCATCTGCGGGTACGTCGTGGCTTGTCGCGCAGTTCCCCGCGCCCCTTTGGGGCACGGTTCAGCCCGTCACGCGCACCGTCGCCTCCGCCGATGAGGCCGTGTGCAGGGCGTCGCCCCCGTAGCTGACGGCGTAGACCGTCCTGCCGCGCTTGTTCGGCAGATCCCTGATGCGGAACGTCCCGTCGGAGGCCACCGCCGCCGAGGTCAGCTCCCCCGTCGTGCCGAACCGGTCCGTCCGGGTCACCTTCAGGCTGATCCCGGAGGGCAGCGCGCGCCCCTGGGCGGTGAGCTTCCCGGTGATCTCGACTCCGTCCGCGCGGGTCGCCTCGGCGGGCGCGGTCAGCGCGATGGCGGTCGGCGCCTTCGCGACAGCGACCGTGACCGTGACGTCCTCGGCCGGACGGTGCGTGACATCGCCGAGGAACCGCAGGGTGTACGTCGCCTCGCCGACCCGGTCCGGCACGTCGAGCACGGTGAAGCTGCCGTCGGCCGCGACCTTCGCGGCCGCCACCTCCTGCGTCCCGTCGGCGTCCTTGCGGACCGCCGTGACCTTCACGGGCTCGGCGGGCGCGGGCCCGTCGAGCTCCAACCGGCCCCGGATACCGAGGGGTTCACCGACCACGGCCTGCGCGGGCGTGGTGCTGAGCCCGCCCGTGAAGCGCGAGTCGTACTGCGCGGCGGGCGGCTGGATGACATGCAGCCAGTGGCTGCTGGCGCCGTTCGAGGTCACCGCGAAGAGCCGCGAGCCGTCCTTGGACCAGGCCAGGCCCTGCGGCACGACCCGCGCCCCGTCGAGCTCCCCTTCGAAGGCGAACTCCAGCGGCGTGCCCCCGGCCGCCGGGTCGGCGGGCTGCACCAGCAGGTCGGCCGCACTGCCCGCGGCGACCGCGCCCCGCGCCACGTACTTCCCGTCACCGCTGAACGCCACCGCCGAGGCCTTCGCGCCGTCCGCGAGCGGCTGGTAGCCGGCCGGGGCGTCCGTCAGGTCACCGGCTTCGAGCAGCCGGGTGCCGTACGCCGCGTCGGCCACGGCGATCCGCTTGCCGTCGGCGCTCTGGGCCATGTCCTTCAGATCGAGGGCGCCCTTGCCCTCGGCGTCCGCGAAGCGCCGCGAGGGGCCCCGTACGAGCGTGTCGCCGCTCGCGTCGAACGTGGTGAGGAACGCGTTGGCCGCATCGCCCGCGCCCGCCTGCCCCATCACGAGCCGGTCCGGCGCCTCGGGCCCGGCCTCCAGCTTCAGCCGCCCCTCGGCCCGCCAGCCGGTGTCGACCGCGTAGGGGTCGCCGACCCCGTACAGCAGCGCGCTGTTGTCGGGCCGGTCGCAGTACGAGTCGTAGTACGGCGTCTCCGTGAACCACGCCTTGCCGCCCGCCACGGCCACGTCCCGGCCACAGGCGACGTCGTACGGCGTGTAGGTGGCGCCGCTCCTGGTCAGCGTCTCCGTGTCGAAGGTCAGCATGCGGTTGGTCTGCGACACATGCAGCGTCGCGCCGTCGGCGCTGAGCGCCATTCCGGAGGCGGGCTGGTCCGTGGCGAGCGAACCCACCCGCTGCCCCTGGAAGTTGTAGACCAGGACCTCGCTCGCCCCGCTGCCCTTGCGGCCGTCACTGAGATAGACCCGCTCGTGCGCGGAGTCGACCACCAGCGCCCCGAACGACGAGATCGGCAGCTTCGCCACCTCGTCGGACGCGGTGGCGGCATGCGCGGCGGGTGCGCCGACGGCGACCAGTCCGGCCGAGCCGAGTGCCGTCGCGAGGGCCACGCCCATGGCCCGTCTCAAGCCCCGAGAAATGATCAACTTGTCCCCCCACAGGATCAGTTGGCGGCTTCGCGTCGATCAGCGGGCCGCCGTGCGGGACATTGAAACATGTGAGGGGGATGTGAAGGCAACGTATTCAAAGTGTGTTCCGGTACGGGAGTCACCGGCCTGCACACGCGGAGGGGCCCGCACCTCACGGTGCGGGCCCCTCCGGAAGGCGTGCGGTCAGCCGAGGCGCTGCACCAGCGCCCGGTACTCGTCCCACAGCTCCTTGGGCGTGTGGTCACCGAAGGTGTTGAGGTGCTCGGGGACCAGCGAGGCCTCCTCGCGCCAGACGTCCTTGTCGACGGTGAGCAGGAACTCCAGGTCGGAGTCGGCCAGTTCGAGGCCCGCCGTGTCCAGGGAACCGGCCGTCGGCAGGATGCCGATGGGGGTCTCGACGCCTTCCGCCTTGCCGTCGAGACGCTCGACGATCCACTTCAGTACGCGGCTGTTCTCACCGAAGCCGGGCCACACGAACTTGCCCGCCTCGTTCTTGCGGAACCAGTTCACGTAGTAGATCTTCGGCAGCTTGTCCGCGTCCTTGCCCTTGGCGACATCGACCCAGTGGCCCATGTAGTCGCCCATGTTGTAGCCGCAGAACGGCAGCATCGCGAACGGGTCGCGGCGCAGCTCGCCGACCTTGCCCTCGGCGGCGGCGGTCTTCTCGGAGGCCACGTTGGCGCCGAGGAAGACGCCGTGGTTCCAGTCGAAGGACTCGGTAACCAGCGGCACGGCGCTGGCGCGGCGGCCACCGAAGAGGATCGCCGAGATCGGCACGCCCTTGGGGTCCTCCCACTCGGGCGCGATGATCGGGCACTGGGAGGCGGGGACGGTGAAGCGGGCGTTGGGGTGCGCGGCGGGCGTCCCGGACTCGGGCGTCCAGTCGTTGCCCTTCCAGTCGGTGAGGTGCGCCGGAGTGTCCTCCGTCATCCCCTCCCACCAGATGTCGTTGTCGTCGGTGAGCGCGACGTTCGTGAAGACCGAGTTGCCCCAGAGGGTCTTCATGGCGTTGGCGTTGGTGTGCTCGCCGGTGCCGGGCGCGACACCGAAGAAGCCGGCCTCGGGGTTGATCGCGTAGAGCCGGCCGTCCTCGCCGAAGCGCATCCAGGCGATGTCGTCACCGATCGTCTCGACCGTCCAGCCGGAGATCGTGGGCTCCAGCATCGCGAGGTTGGTCTTGCCGCAGGCGCTCGGGAACGCGGCGGCGACGTACTTCGACTCCCCCTGCGGCGGCGTGAGCTTGAGAATCAGCATGTGCTCGGCGAGCCAGCCCTCGTCGCGCGCCATGACGGACGCGATGCGCAGGGCGTAGCACTTCTTGCCGAGCAGCGCGTTGCCGCCGTAGCCCGAGCCGTACGACCAGATCTCGCGGGACTCCGGGAAGTGCGAGATGTACTTCGTGGTGCTGCACGGCCACGGGACGTCGGCCTCGCCCTCCTGGAGCGGGGCGCCGAGTGAGTGCACGGCCTTGACGAAGAAGCCGTCGTCGCCGAGCTCGTCCAGTACGGGCCGGCCCATCCGGGTCATCGTGCGCATCGACACGGCCACGTAGGCCGAGTCGGTGATCTCCACGCCGATGGCGGAGAGCGGCGAGCCGAGCGGGCCCATGCAGAAGGGCACCACGTACATCGTCCGGCCGCGCATCGAGCCGCGGAAGATACCGCCCTCCCGTCGCCCGCCACCACCCTTGTCCGAGGAGCCTTCGGCTCCGCCCCCCTCGACCCCGTCCTTCCCCTGGAAGATCTGCCGCATCTCGGCAGGGTCCTTCCAGTGGTTCGTCGGGCCCGCGTCCTCCTCCTTCTCGGAGCAGATGAAGGTGCGGTCCTCGACGCGCGCGACATCGGTCGGGTCGGAGGCCGCGTAGTAGGAGTTGGGGCGCTTGATCGGGTCGAGCTTCTTGAAGGTGCCCTTCGCGACGAGCTCCTCGGCGAGGCGCTCGTACTCCGCCTCGGATCCGTCACACCAGACCACGCTGTCCGGCTGCGTCAGTTCGGCGATCTCGTCTACCCAGGAGATCAGTTCCTGGTGGGTGGTCGGGACGGTGCTGGGAGCCGCGTTGTCGCGCGCCACGATTGCTCCTTGATGAGGGGTCTTATGAGGGGTTTCGAGATGTATGCCCCGTGGGGGCTGCGACCCGGATGCGTCGTAGCTGCTCATCCGGTGCCGACCGCACTCATTTGATCATCCGACCCACGCGCCCATATGTCCAGAGGGCCTCACACGTGAGCATCACCACTCGAAAGCCGCTTCAGGCATGGGCGAGCAGCGGTCCGGGTAGGACCGGAGACGGACTGCGGCCGGAGCGAGCGGCCACAGCTTCTCCTCGGGCACTGATACGCAACCTACGGTCGCGTAGGTACCATTCGGCCTATGACTGCGCCTGTCCCCGCCGCATCCACAGACGCCGATGGCGGTCCGACGCCGATAGCGCTCCCGGACCCGGTGAAACCGAAGCTCCGCGGCTGGCTGCACGCCGGCATGTTCCCGGCGGTGCTGATCTCGGGGATCGTCCTCACCGCGCTCGCCGACTCGACCCGCGCCCGTATCGCCTGCGGGATCTTCGCCCTGACCGCCTGCCTGCTCTTCGGCGTGAGCGCGGTCTACCACCGGGGCAACTGGAGCCCGCGGGCCAACGCCGTCCTCCGTCGGCTCGACCACGCCAATATCTTCCTGATCATCGCGGGCACGTACACCCCGCTGACCATGCTGCTGCTTCCGGACTCCAAGGGGCAGTGGCTGCTGTGGGGCATCTGGGCGGCCGCGGCCGCCGGGATCGCCTTCCGGGTCTTCTGGGTCGGCGCCCCGCGCTGGCTCTACACCCCGTGCTACATCGCGATGGGCTGGGCCGCCGTCTTCTTCCTGCCCGACTTCATGCGGGCGGGCGGCATCGCCGTACTCGTCCTGGTGGTCGTCGGCGGGCTGCTCTACAGCGCGGGCGGCGTGATCTACGGAATCAAGCGCCCCAACCCGTCACCTCGGTGGTTCGGCTTCCATGAGGTGTTCCACTCCCTCACCCTCGCCGCGTTCACCGTGCACTACACGGGCATTTCGATCGTGGCCTATCAGCACAGCTGAGCCGGACTCCAGCCGTCCGTTCCGTGGCCGTGGCCTCGACGCCGCGGCCACTTCCCATGCCAGGAGCGTGACGGTGGCCAGGACAAGGGCCACCACGGCGGTCGTGCCGCCGAGCACATAACCCACCACACACAGCGCCGCGAGCAGCAGCGCCAGCGCGTTCACCGATCCCCGCATATGAGCCCCCTCGATACCGATGCCCCTGCCGTATGCCATCTCGTGATCGCAGAAAGTGATGCTTCCCCCAGCACAGGGTGACATGCGCCACCGGCCATTCCCGAGCCTCAAGTGGCAAGTCTCAAGCGGCCGTTGAGTACCCCTGCACCACGCCCAGGCACACCCATGAGAAAAAATATTGACAGTGACTCCCTTTTGAGAGTTACTGTCATTTCATGGACCCCAAGGCAGCACAGCTCCACCCCCGGCGCTGGTGGGCGCTCGGCGCCCTGGTCGCGAGCACCCTCGTGCTCGGCTTCGACATGACGATCCTCAACGTGGCGCTGCCGACGATGGCCGCGCAGCTGGGCGCCTCCACCGGCGAACAGCAGTGGATCGTGGACTCGTACATCGTGGTCTTCGCCGCCCTGATGCTCCCCGCCGGACTGCTCGGCGACCGGTACGGGCGGCGCCGGATGCTCGTCGCCGGGCTCGTGGTCTTCCTGGCCGGTGCTCTCGCGGGCACGCTCGCCGGCACCCCCGCCCTGGTGATCGCCGCGCGTGGCGTGATGGGCATGGGCGCGGCCCTGGTCGCCCCGCTCTCCCTGGCCGTGCTGCCCTCGCTGTTCGGGCCCGAGGAACGCGGCAAGGCGGTCGCCGCCGTGACCGCGGCCACCGCTTCCGGGCTTCCGCTCGGGCCGATGATCGGCGGCTGGCTGCTCGACCACTACTGGTGGGGCTCGATCTTCCTGATCAACGTGCCGCTCGTCGCCCTCGGCATCGCCGCCTGCCTGTGGCTGCTGCCCGAGACCCTCCCCCATAGCCCTGAAGGCATGGGAGGTGCC
The DNA here is from genome assembly GCF_042665355.1 of Streptomyces monticola. Lineage (NCBI taxonomy): Bacteria > Bacillati > Actinomycetota > Actinomycetes > Kitasatosporales > Streptomycetaceae > Streptomyces > Streptomyces monticola. The sequence goes on from NZ_JBHTCF010000004.1 coordinate 526,807, forward strand.
CCCACCCCGTCGGCACCCCGGATCGGCGTCCTGTCGACCCTCTTCAGCGCCGCCGGGCTCGGCGCGCTCGTGCTCGGCTTCATCGAGGCGCCGGCCCGCGGCTGGTCGGATCCGCTGGTGCTCGCGCTGCTCGGCGGCAGCGTCGTCCTGGTCGCCGCCCTGGTGCTGCGGGAACGCCGGGCCGCCCGCCCGATGCTCGACCTGCGGCTGCTCGCCCGCCGCGGGTTTCTGTGGAACACCGTCACCGTGACGCTCGGTTCGTTCGTCATCTCCGGTCTGCTCTTCCTGCTGCCCGCCCATCTGCAGACGGTCCTCGGGTACGACGCCTTCGGCACCGGCCTGCGGCTGCTGCCGCTGATGGCGGGGATCGTCGTCGCCGCCAAGGCCGCGGCGCCGCTGACCGGACGGCTCGGGCCGCGCCCCGTCGTCGCCGCGGGACTCGTGGTGCTGTGCTTCGCGGCGCTGCTCGGCGCGCGCACCGGGCCCGGCGACGGCTATGTGTTCACGGCCGTCTGGCTGAGCGTCGCGGGCCTCGGTTTCGGCTTCGCCCTGATGCCCGCCATGGACGGGGCGATCGGCGACGTGCCGGCGCAGGAGGCGGGCAGCGGCTCCGCGCTTCTGCAGACCTTCAAACAGGTGGGCACCGCGCTCGGTGTCGCCCTGCTCGGCAGCCTCATGGCCGGGGCCTACGCCGGGCGTCTGGACACGTCGGGGCTGCCCGCGGCGGCGGCCGACGCCGCGGACGACTCGGTGGTGGGCGCGCATATGGTCGCCGAGCGCCTCGGCCTGCCACGGCTCGCCGCCTCCGCCGACGAGGCCTATCTGCACGGCATGGGGCTCGTCCTGGTGGCCTGCGCGTTCGCGGCCCTCGCCACGGCGCTCCTGGTGGCGCTGCTGCTGCCGAACCCGCGCCGGGCGGCGGGGCCCGATCCGGTTCCGGTTGCGGTCCACGGCGTGGCCGCGGGTCGTGGTGATAGCCGAGAATGACCGCATGACGGCAGCACGTACCCCCCTGACCCCCGCCGCCTCCGCGGACGCGCTCGGACTGCGCGAGCGCAAGAAGCTCAAGACGCGCCTCGCCATTCGCCGCGCCACCTACGGGCTGATCGAGAGTCAGGGGTACGAAGCCACCACCATCGAGCAGATCGCCGACGCCGCCGAGGTCTCCCCCTCCACCGTCTTCCGCTACTTCCCGACCAAGGAAGACATCGTGCTCACCGACGAGTACGACCCGGTCATGGAGGCCGAGTTGCGTGACCGGCCGCTCGACGAACCGATGCTGGAATCGCTGCGGTACATCATCACGGCGCATGTGCGGGCGATCCTGGAGCAGGGCGGCGAGGACGAGCGCAAGGAGCTGTACGTACGCACCAAGCTGATGATCGAGGTGCCCGCCGTGCGCTCCCGGATGATGGAGTCCATGTCCGTCACCGGCCGCCTGGTCTGCCGGGTCATCGCCGAACGCACGGGCCGCGACGCGGACGACCTGAAGGTGCGGGTCTTCGCGATGGGCGTCATCGGTTCGCTGATGGAGGCGCTCCTCTACTGGGGGGAGCACGGCTGCGAGGACGATCTGGTGGCGCTGGTGAACGAGGCGCTCGATGTGTTCAAGGACGGGTGGTAGGGCGCCCGTTGACGCCCAACCACCAGCGCGTCAGCGGCGCCTGACGTCTCCCTTCCCGCAGGCCCGCCCGTCCCTGTCCGGGTCGAGGCGCAGCGGATCGTCCTTGCCGTTGACCTTCAGACGGCCGTAGTCGTGGTCCTTCAGCCAGTCGCAGCGGGCCGCCGTCGTCCTCGCCACCTGCGGCGGGAAGTGCGTCGGTACGCAGACGTTGGCGCTGCCGTAGTGCCGGTCGCAGCCCGCGATCTGCGGGCTCACGGGCACCCCGTCCCGCTTCTTGCCGTTCCTCTTCGCGCCGCCCGCCGGCTCGTCCGCGAAGTCATGGACGTGCGGGGCGGGGGCGTCGAGCGCGGCCGGGCCGCCGACCCGCACCCACTCGGCGACGGACGGCACGCCGTTCGCGTCCACCGCGAAGAGCATGTACCAGCCGGGCGGTGCGAGATTCGGGTTGCTGGTGACATTGAGGTCGATGGTGCTGCCGTCGACGGTCATCGGCAGATCGACGAACCGCTGGTTCGGGTCCGACGAGTGCGTGACGGCCGCCGGACGGATCAACTCCGCCTTGGCGATGGGCCGGTCGACGGTGATCCGCTGCGTGTCGCCGTAACTCCACTGCTTGTCGATCACCGAAGTGATCTTCGGCCGTGGCCCCTTGAAGAGATACGGCGGCGAGTAGACGGACACGTCGTGGTTCCAGGTGCCGTTGCCCGGGTTGTCGCCGGTCGTCATGACCCGGCCGTCCGGCATCAGGAACGCCGACGAGTGATAGCCCCGCTCCTCCGGGTCGGGGGCCACCGGGTCGAAGGTCTCCGTCCGCGGGTCGAACAGCGACGACTCGTAGACCGGATCGGCCCGGTCGTGCATCGCGCCGCCGGTCTCCAGGACCTTGCCGTCGGGCAGCAGCACCGCGGAGACATACATCTTGCCCTCGGCACCGGTCTGCGGCCGCTTGCCCTGCCCCTGGTCGACCTGGCCCTGCGGGATCAACGGGCCGTGCTGATAAGCGGGGTTGGGCTCTTTCAGGTCGATGATGTCGACGAGCCGGTTGGCCACCGGGTTGGTCTCGTTGTTGCCGCCGCCCATCGTGATGACCTTCTGGTCCTGTGCCGACGGCAGCAGCACGCTCGCGGACTCATCGCGCTGGTCCTTGTTCTGCAGGCCCGGCACATCGGTGATGGTGTTGGCGTCGTAGTCGTAGACCGAGGCGCCGGTGCCCGGCGTTCCGTTGCCGAAGGTGTGGCTGCCGGAGTAGAAGAGCCGCCCGTCCTGCATCAGGATCATGGAGGGGTAGAGCCCCCAGTACGACCAGGTCTGGTTGACCTCGTTCAGGGGCAGCCACTTGTTCTGCGCCTGCGAGAACTTCTCCGCGGTCACGGAGCCGGTGGAGTCCTCCTTGAGGCCGCCGAAGGAGATCACGTCACCGTTGCCGAGTACGGTCGCCGACGGGTACCAGTGGCCGTCGTTCATGTCGTTGGTCCTGATGTACGACTCGGTCGCCGGGTCGAAGACATAACTGTCCTTGTAGCCCTGGTAGCCGATGGTCCCGTCCGCCGTCGGGAAGCCCTTCGTACCGCTCATGACGAGGACCTTGCCGTCGGAGAGCTGTACGTGGCCCGCGCAGAACATGTCCTTCGGGGTCGGGATCTGCTTGTACGTCCCCGACTTCGGGTCGTACACGGCCGAGGTGAACTTGCCCGCCTCGAAGGCCGCCTTGTCGTTGCCCGAGCCCGCGATCAGCAGGATCTTGCCGTTGTGCAGCACCACCGAGTGCATCGACCGCACCGGGTTCTTCGTGGGCAGCACCTCCCACTTGCCGTCCGCGCACTCGGCCGCGGTGCCGGTGCAGCCGGGGTCGGGGGCGGGCGGGGTGACCTCTTCCATCACGTAGTCGTCGGTGGTGACGGCGCCCGTGCCGTACACGGACACGCCCCAGGTGATCTGGTCGGTGCCCGGCGGTACGGGCGGGGTCCGCACTTCGGTGCGGGCGTAACCCGGGCTCACGGGCAGGGACTTGAGGTCCGTCCAGTACTGCCAGCCCGCCGTCGTGTCATGCCGGAACAAGGTGATCGACGCGTCCGGGGTCGTGGACTTGTACCAGAGCGACAGGTCGTACTGCTTGTCGGGCGTCACGTGCGGGGCGCAGGCACCGCTCTCCGTGATCAGCGCCTTGCGGTCGCCGTCGACCCGTCTGGTCAGCTCGACCTTCATGGCCTTGGTGCCGGTGTGGGCGTCGGCGACGGTCCGGAAGGTGAAGTCGTTGTCGCCCCAGCCGGACTTGGACCAGCAGTCGGGCATGTCGGCACCCGCGGCGGTGAGTTCGAAGCCGGGGTTCTTGATGAGGTTCGGGGCGGCGGTCGCGTGCGGTGGTGGTACGGCCAGGATCAGACCTGCGGTCAGGGCTCCCACGCCCAGGGCCGCGGTTCTGCGTTTCGGTGCCAATGGATTCCCCCCTTGTGATGCTGAGCTGTGCTGCGCTTCGTGATGCGGTGCGGGTGCGTTGCGCCTGCGGCGGGCTTGATCCCCTCCCCGCCCCTTCCCGAAAGTCCTGCGGACGGCTGTCCTCAATCGCCGGACAGGCTCAAACTGAGCCCGTCTGGGGGCACCTCCCAGCGGTAGCTGGGGGAGATTGAGGACACGGGGTCTGGGGCGGAGCCCCAGTTACGGGAAGGGGCGGGGTGGGGAACTTCCGGCGGCGCGAGTACACCAGCGCCTCCGTCGCCGCGAAACGCACCACGAACGTCAGGAGCAGGGCGAGCCCGGTCGCCGGCAGCACCGACATGCCCAACTGGCCCACCAGCACCGCGATCAGCGGGATCCGGAGCACCAGGTCGGCGTTGGCGAGAAGCGCGAAGCGGCCCGCCCGGTCGGCCCAGTGACGGTGCCGTCGTGACCGGAACAAGAACACCTCGATCAGCACGAAGTTCCACGCGACCCCCGCCTGGTTCGCCAGGATCTCCGCCGGGAGGTAGTGCATTCCGGCCTGCGTGAGCACGTAAAGCCCCAGCAGGTTCGGCACGAACCCCGTCAGGCCGATCAGGCCGAAGACCAGGAGCCGGGCCAGGGGCGCGGCCGTGCGCAGTTCCACCAGGTGGCGCAGGAAGCGCAGGCCCTCGCGCGGCGTCGACTTGGACTCGCCCGCGTACCGCTCCTGGAAGACGAACGGCACCTCGGCGACGGCGCGCGGTCGGCTGCGTACCGCCAGTTCCATGAGGATCTTGTAGCCGAGCGGGCGCAGGGATCCGGCCGGCACAGCGGCGCGGCGGATCGCGAAGAAGCCGCTCATCGGGTCGCTGATACCCCGCAGGGCCCGCGGGAACAGGGACTTCGTCAGCCAGGTGGAGGCGCGAGATACGGCGACGCGATAGCCGCCGGCGAGGCCCGCCCGGCTGCCGCCCTTGGTGTAGCGGCTGGCGACCACCAGGTCCGCGTCCGCCGACTCGCCGACGGCCACCAACTCCGGTACCAGGGACGGCGGATGCTGCAGATCGCCGTCCATGACCACGACCCAGTCGGAAGCGGCCGCCTTGATGCCCTCGACCACGGCGCCGCCGAGACCGCCGTCGGGGCGGTCGCGGTGGATGACCGAGACGGGAAAGGGGCAGTCCTGGGCCGCCTTGGCGATCACCTCGGGGGTGTCGTCCGTGGAGTCGTCGACGAACAGGACCTCGCAGGGGAGGTGCGAGGGGACCGACGCGGCGATACGGGCCAGCAACTCCCCCACGTTCGCCGCCTCGTTGAACGTCGGCACGATCACGGTGACCGTGCCGGGGCGGGTAGCGGTGGCCAGGGCGTCGAGCTCGTCCTCGGCCGGCACCGGAAACGCACTCATCGCCGCCCCCCGATCTTCCGGATCTCGATCCGCTCCTCGCCCTCGCCGAACACGGCGACGGGTGTCGAGTGCTCAAGGGCCGCCTTGACGCCCGGCAGATCCGGTGCGTCGCGGCGCACCGTCGGGGACGCGACGACGTAGTCGAGGTCGCGCCAGCCGCGCGGCATCGTCTTCGTCACGGCCGGGTCGAGGTCGGCCTTGTAGAACCAGATGGCGCCGAGCCCGGGGCGGTAGCCCGCGTGCACCAGGTCGAGCCAGAGCGCGTCGTCGACCAGGACCCGGGTCTGAGCCGGGTCGGCGACCTCGGTCGCCATCCAGGAAGCGGCGGCGCGGTAGGGGCCGTTGGCGTCGGCGGTCATCGCGGTGCGCGCGCCGTCGTACCAGCGCGGCGTCACATACGCCGCGGCCGCCACCGACAGGGCGACGGCCACCGCCCAGCGCGCCCCAGTCAGGACGCGCCTCTCGTCCGTACGCCGGAGTTTGCGCAGCACCGCGTGACAGACGCTGGCGGCCGCACCGGCGAGCACCAGGGCCAGGAACGGCAGGGCCTGGATGATGTACATGGCGGGCAGATAGCCGGAGGGGCGCAGCGCGACCAGGGCGAGGATCGCCACCGCGAGCGCGGGGCCCGCGAGGGCGCGGGCCGTGACCGACCAGCACAGCACGAGCAGGAGCAGCAGGGCCGCGGCCAGGCCGCCGACGGGCAACACCCGGTCGTAGTAGAGCCAGGACGTGAGGACGCCGTGCGAGCCCGAGCCCGCGTCGAGGATGAAGCCGGAGCCGGGGCGGCTCATCTGGTACGTGATGCCCTCCCACAGCGACACATGGTCGTCGCCCGGGAACAGTTCGCCCTTGAGCAGGGCGAACAGGGGGTAGCCGAGGCCGATGAGCGCGCAGGCCGTGATGGCGCCGGTGAGCGCGAACTTACGGGTGTCCTTGTGGCTGTGGCGCCACATGGTGACGAGCAGCGCGGGCAGGACGACGAGCATCGTCTCCTTGGTGAGCACCCCGATGGCGGCGGCGATGCCGGCGGCGAAGTGGTGCCACAGATGCCGGTTCGGGGAGGCCGCCCAGCAGAAGGCGAGCAGCATCCACATCACGGCGATGTTGTCGAGGAAGATCTCGCGCTGCAGGATCACGGAGAGCGGGGACAGGCCGAAGAGGACCATGGCGAGTCCCGCGGCCCAGCGCGGCAGCCAGAGGCGGCGTGCGAGGACGTAGAGCAGGACCGCGCTCGCGGCGCTGACGAGCAGCATCGCCACCCGCATCGAGCCGACGTTCATCGACTCGGGCGTGAACAGGGCCGGTATCCAGGTGAGTACGGCGATCTGGATCCAGCCGAGCGGCGGGTGGTCGTACCAGTAGGTGTAGTGGGCGAGGCCCTCGCCCTGCTGCACGGCCCAGGCCTGCGCGAGATAGGTGCCCTCGTCGTCGCTGAGCGTCGGGTAGGCCGCGATGTTCCAGCCCTGGACGACCAGGATCGCGGCGAGCAGGACGGCGCAGAGCAGCAGGTCGGGCGGGGAGCTGCGGAAGCGGACGACGGGCCGGACGGTGAGCTGCCGCTTGGCGCGCCGCACGACCGGTGCGGCAGGGCGGGGCCGTTCGGGCGCACGGGTGTCTTGCGCGGGAACCCTGGCCGGGTCCGCCGCGGGGAGTGTGGAGGTCACGCGCGGATCTCCTCGCGGGTCAGATGTGCGCCGACATGGCTGGTGAGTTCCCACTCGTTACGGCCGCGCTGTTCCCGCCAGACCGCGCGGATCGCCGCGCCGGCCAGGAGCACCTGGTAGAAGGGGCCGCCGATGATCAGCTTGAGGTAGTGCACGAACCGCACCCGCAGGGCGTACTGCTTGCCGAAGTCATGCAGCCCGACCACCTCGAAGACAAAGGTGACCGCGGCGGTGATGAGCGGCAGGAAGGTGATGAAGGCGATCCCGACCGGCACGTCGAGGAAGACCGCGACAGCGACGTTCAGCGGGATGATGACCCCGGTGAAGGCCTGCAGGAACGGGGTCATCAGGGTGTAGCGGGCCAGCATCCGCTGTCCCCTGCCCGGCAGTTGGCGCCAGTCCTTCTTGCGGTAGACCTGCAGGAAGCCCTGGTTCCAGCGGGTGCGCTGCTTGAGCAGCGACATCAGGGTGCCGGGTGTCTCCTCCCTGGTCACCATGTCGGAGTCATAGGCGACGACGACCTTCTTGCCGACGCTGGAGAGCCGTACGCCCAGGTCGCAGTCCTCGGCCAGACAGTTCTGGTCCCAGCCGCCCGCCTCGCGCAGCACGTCGGTGCGGACGAAGACGGTGTTGCCGCCGAGCGGGATGAACCCCTTCTGCGCGTGCAGATGGAGCCGGGAGCGGAACCAGAAGAAGTACTCCAGGCAGTTGCGCAGGCTGTACCAGCTGGAGTGGAAGTTGATCAGCTGGACGCCGCCCTGGACGACATCGGCGCCGGTGGACCTGAAGGCGTGGTCGACGTGGGTGAGCAGCTCCGGGTGCACCTGGTCCTCGGCGTCGAAGACCCCGACGACATCGCCCCGGCAGTGCGGCAGCGCCGTGTTGAGCGCCTTGGGTTTGTTCTTCGTCTCGTGGGTGTCGGTGACGACGCGTACGCGCGGATCGCGCCCGGCGGCCGCGAAGGCGACCGTGGCGGTCTCCGGGTCGTCATGACCGACGATCACGATGATCTCGAAGGCGGCGTGGCTCGATTCGAGCAGCCGCTGGATGGTGTGGTCGAGCACGGCCTGTTCATGACGGGCCGGCAGGAGCAGCGAGAAGGCGAGCCCGGCCCCGCCTCGCGGTGGTTCGAAACGGGTCGCGGCCAGTGTCTCGGGTGTGCGCCAGGCGTGCATCTGCCACCAGAGCGTGAAGGCGGCCATCCAGAACAGCGCGAGCGAGACAGCAGAAATGAGCACAGATGTGAGCAACGGTCCCCCCAGACCCCCTAAGGCGCGATTTCCTGTTGCGTCGCGCCTCCCCCTTCAACGTGGAGAGAGTAAGGGGGGAATGTGAAACTCAGACCCTGTTCCGATAAATCTAGTGTTTCGGCCAACCCCCGGCTGCTTCCCCCGATGCCCCCCGAAGTACGACAAGGGGTGCCTGTCTAGGGTTGTGCGGGCCGCGTGAGATTTTCGGCCAGTGCGGACACATCGGTCACCGGCCGGTCGCAGGTGAAGTTCCGGCAGACGTACGCCGCCGGGTGCCCGTCCACCAGCTCCCGGCCCGCCAGCAACGGCAGCTCCCCGCCTGCCGGTTCACCGACGGCGACCACGGCGCCGGGCGCGGTGGCGAGCAGCGCGGCACGGTGCAGCGCCTTGGTCCGCGGGTCGCCGGGCGGGCCGACCACGGCCACCTCACGCGGGCCGTCGAGGAGCGCCTCGGCGACCGACAGACCGTGCCCGATGAAGCGCGGGGCGCGCGGCCCCAGCGCCGTGACCACGCCCAACGCCCGTTCGGCGGCGGTGCGATGGGGCTCGGCCCCGGTCTGCGCGGCGTACGAGAGCAGGGCACCGGCGGCCGCGCACCACCCGGAGGGCGTCGCGTTGTCGGTGGGGTCCTGCGGGCGGCGGATCAGCTGTTCGGCGTCGTGTGCGGTGTCGTACAGGGCGCCGTTCTCACCGGTGAACTGATCGAGGACGATATCGAGCAGGAACCCGGAGAATTCCAGCCACACCCCCTCGCCGGTGACCGAGGCGAGCGCGAGGAAGCCCTCGGCGACATCCGCGTAGTCCTCGAGCACACCGGCGTGCGCACCGGCCTTGCCGTCCATCGAGGTACGGACGAGGCGCGCGTCGGGACCCATGTGCAGGCGTACGAGAAGGTCGGCGGCCGCGAGTGCCGCGTCCACCAGGTCGGGGCGGTCGAAGTACGCGCCGGTCTCGGCGAGCGCCGCGATCGCCAGGCCGTTCCAGGCGGCGACCACCTTGTCGTCACGGCCGGGCCGCGGCCGCTCTTCGCGCGCGGCGAGCAGGCGCGAGCGGATCGACACCAGCCGCTCGGAGTCCAGCAGGGCGTTGTCCTGCGGGAGCTGGAGCACCGACGCACCCTCTTCGAAGGTGCCCTCGTCCGTCACGCCGAAGTGCACGGCGGCGAGCTCCGCGTCGGCCTCGCCCAGCACCTCGCGCAGCTGCCCGGGCGTCCACACATAGAACGCGCCCTCCACATGCCTGCCCGTACCGTCGTCGCTGTCGGCGTCGAGCGCGGAGGCGAACCCGCCTTCGTTCGTGCGCAGTTCACGCACCAGGAAGTCGGCGGTCTCCAGGGCGACGCGCTTGGCGAGCTCGCTGCCGGTGGACCGCCACAGATGGGCGTAGGCCCGGCACAGCAGGGCGTTGTCGTACAGCATCTTCTCGAAGTGCGGCACGACCCACTCGCGGTCCACGGAGTAACGGGCGAAGCCACCGCCCAGCTGGTCGTAGATCCCGCCGCGCGCCATCCGCTCACAGGTGTCGACGGCCATCTGCAGGGCGCCCTCGGCACCGGTGCGGGCATGGTGGCGGAGCAGGAACTCCACGACCATCGCCGCCGGGAACTTCGGCGCCCCGCCGAAGCCGCCGTGCGTCGCGTCGTAGTCCCGGGTCAGACCGAGCAGCGCCTGCGCGAGCTGCTCCTCGCCGGGCACCTCGGTGCCACCGTAGGGAAGCTCACGGGCCGCCAGATCCCGGACGATCTTCGTGGCGACCTCGGCGACCTCGTCGCGCCGGCCCGTCCACGCGTCGTGCACACCCTGCAGGACCTGCCGGAACGCGGGCATGCCGTGGCGCGGCGCGGGCGGGAAGTAGGTGCCGAAGTAGAACGGCTCGGCGTCGGCGGTCAGGAAGACGGTCATGGGCCAGCCGCCCTGCCCGGTGGCTGCCTGCACGGCCTCCATGTAGACGGCGTCGACGTCGGGGCGCTCCTCGCGGTCCACCTTGATGTTCACGAAGTGCTCGTTCATGTACGCGGCCGTCGTCTCGTCCTCGAACGACTCGTGCGCCATGACGTGACACCAGTGGCAGCTGGAGTAGCCGACGCTGAGCAGCACCGGCACACCACGCCTGCGGGCCTCGTCGAAGGCCCCGTCCGACCAGGGCCACCAGTCGACCGGGTTGTCGGCGTGCTGGATGAGGTAGGGGGAGGTCTCGTGGGCCAGTCGGTTCGGCATACCCCCATCCTTACGCACCGGGGCGGCCAGGTCCTCCTCCCACCCCCGCGCCTCACGTGATCGGCCGACTCCCTCGCGTACTCGCCGTGTACGCAGGACACTTGGTGCGATGACCGACGCAGGTGGAGGGGGACGCGCATGCGGGACAGCCATCGGGCCGAAGCCGAGCGGCTGTTGGCACGGGCCGTGGAGGAGGAGGTACGCCGCTCCGGTGGCCGTACCGACGGCAATATCCTCCTGAGCCGGGCGCGCGGCGCCCTGGACGCCATGGCCGGGACGGCCGCCGAGGAGTACGCCGCCTATGCGCGCGCGGTGGACGAGGCGGAGGCGGGCCGGGAGACCTTCGGTGAGCGGCTCGGCCGGGAGGCGCCCACGCCCGCCCTGGTCACCCTGGTCGCGGCCGTCGCGGCGGCCGTCGCCGACCTCGGCTTCGGCACCGGCGCGGGCACCGCGGTGGGCACCGGCGCGGTCGTGGCCGTGGCGGGCGCGGCGGCCACCGTCGGCAAGGTCACCGCCACCCATCTGCCCGCCGCCCACCAGCGGGCCGGGGCGCTCGGCCAGCCCGGCGGACCCGAGCAGCTGCGCCTGCAGTGGCTCACCGCCCTCGAAGTGCGCGGTATCCGCCCCTATCTCGACCAGCAGCGCGTGGTGGCCGCCAGCACCGGCTCCGGCGGCAAGAAGCCGGTGCCGCTGCGGCGTACCGACAAGAGCGCGGCGGCCCGGCGCAGAAGCGTCCTGGAGAAGTCTTTCGGCCAACTTCCAGAACCCGAGGGCCCGTTCGCGGGCCGGCGGCAGGACCTGGCGCAGATCGGCCGGTGGGTGCACGCCGCCCGCGCCTCCACCGAGACCAGGCCCACGGTCGTGGTCCTGCACGGCGCGCCCGGCTCGGGCCGCTCCACCCTCGCGATCCGCGCGGCGCACGCCCTGCGCGACCAGTTCCGCGGCGCCTGCCTCGTGGACCTGCGCGGTGACAGCCCGACGGAGCAGCCACGCTCGACCCGGGACGCGCTCCTGCATCTCCTCAACCGCCTCGGCGCCCCGCGCGAGCAGCTGCTCTTCCGGGAGCGCTCGGCGCAGGACCAGCAGCTGAAGCGGCTCACCGAGCTGTACCACCAGCATCTGACCGGACTGCCGGTGACGGTCGTCCTGGACGACGCGAGCGACGCCGAGCAGGTGCGCACCCTCGTCCCCGACCGCTCCGACAGCCTGGTCCTGGTCACCTCGCGCACCCCGCTCGACCTGCCGGACGACCTGCCCGCCTGGGTGCACCAGCTGCCGGTGCGGCCCCTGGACGCGGCGGGCACGGAAGAGCTGCTCAAGGAAGCGGCGGAGGACCCCTCCGATCCGTACGACGCCGAAGCCGCCGACCGGATCAGGGAGTTGTGCGGCGGCCTGCCGCTGCCCCTGCGGATAGCGGGCTCCGCACTCGGGCCGCGCACCGCGAGCCGCCTCGCCACCGACCTCGCGGCATACGGCCCGATCGACCCGGTCGAGCGGGTCCTGTGGCTGCGCTACACCGATCTGCCGGACCCGGCCCGGCGCCTGCTGCGCCGGCTCGCGCTCGCCGGGCGCGCCTCCCTCGGCGCGGCCGCCGCGGCCGCGCTCCTCGGCTCCGACGAACGCGAGGCGGGCCGCCAGCTGACCGCCCTGGCCCACGCCGGCCTGGTCGACCACGTCCGCGGCAGCCGCTACCGCCTGCACGACCTGGTGCGGTCCTTCGCCTCCGCCCGCCTCCAGGACGAGGAGGAGCCGGCCGAACGCACCGCCGCGCAGGAACGATTGATCGCCAGCTACGCGGAGCTCGCGGACTCGGTGATCCGCCTGGTCGACGGCAAGACCTCCACCCGCGCCGACCAGTTCGGGCCGCACGGCTTCACCTCGCTCGACGCCGCCCTTCGCTGGCTCGACGACGAGTCGAGCTTCATCACGGCGGCCCTGCGGCACGCGGAAGGCGTCGACGAACAGGCCGTACTGAATCTCCTCGGCGCCCTGTGCGACTACTGCCTGCTGCGCGGCGACCTCTACCGCCTGGGCGAGATCAGCGAGTTGACGCAGGCCGTCGACCAGGGTCTGCTCGGCCGCTCCGTGCAGTGGCGCACCGGTATCGCCGCCCGCCAGCTCGGCGAGCTCGACAAGGCGCGTACGACCCTCTCCTCCGTCGTCGACCTGTACTTCGAGGCCCACAACGAAGCGGGCGCGGCCCGCGCCCTCGGCTCCCTCGGCATCACCCTGCACCACCAGGGCCAGCTCACCGAGGCCGCGACGAAGCTGCGCGAGGCGCTCGAACTGCAGAGCGCGGAGGAACTCGCCGGTGACCGCGCCTGGACCCTGCACGCACTCGCGGCCGTCGAACGCGACCGCGCCCATGTCGCCGAGGCCCTCGACCTGCTGACCACGGCCCAGGCCCTGCACCAGGACAGCGAGTCGGTGCACGGCCAGGCCTGGGCGCACTTCCAGCTCGGCCAGCTCTGTCTGCGCATGGGTGATGTACCGCGCGCGGAAGGCGAGTTGAGGGCGGCCCTCGATCTGTACGGCCGCACCCGCGACCCGCGCGGCGAGGCCTGGGCGCTGACCCAGCTGGCCCGCGCGCGGCTCGTCGACGGCGACCCGTCGGCGGCCGTGGACGGCCTGCGGCAGGCGGTCTCACGCCACCGCGACAACGAGGACGCGCGCGGCGAGGCCTGGACCCTGTACTACCTCGGCCAGTCCCTGGAGGAGACCGGCAACCTCGACCAGGCGGTACGCGACCTGGAGCGGGCCCGCACGATGTTCTCGCGGATGCGTGACGTGTACGGACTGGCCTGCGCCCGCCACCACTCGGGCCGTGTCACCCGCGACCAGAGCGCCGCCCGCACCGGCTCGCTGCGCAACTCCGGCTTCGCCCGCCAGCTGCTCCAGGACGCGCGCGCCGACTTCCAGCGCATCGGCGTCGCCCACGGCGAGGCCTGGACCTGTCTGGAGCTTGCGGTGGTGGACGCCGGCAACGCCCGCTCCCAGCAGGCCCTGGCGCTCTGCGACGAGGCGGCCGAGCTGTTCGTCTCCTACGGCGACCGGCGTGGCGAGGACTGGGCCCGCTTCCTGCGCTGCACGCTCCTGCCGTACGCCTCACCCGGCGGCTCGGAGATCGGCACGGCCGTCGCCCAGGAGGAGCTGGCCCAGCTCACCCGCGCCGTCCACCCGACCCGCGACACCAAACTCACCGAGTACCTCGCGACCTACGCCCTGATGCTCGACCGCGGCGTGGAGCTGGACGCGGGCTGGCAGGCCTGGCGCCTCGGCATGGTCCCGAGCCGCCACGCCCGGGAGGTCATGGGGGTGCCGGTCGCGGCGTAGCCATGGCTGCCACGGCATGACCGTGCAGACATGACAGAGATGGCAGAGATGGCAGAGATGGCAGACATGACCGTGCCCCGGCACCGGGCGGAACCCGGGTGCCGGGGCACGGGCAAGGACGAGCGGGCGGTCAGCCCTGGTACGGCTTGGCGTCGAGGATCTTCACCATCGCCGTCTTGCCGTTGGGGAGTTCGTACTCCGCTTCCTCGCCGACCTTCTTGCCGTTCACGCCACCGCCGAGCGGCGACTGCGGCGAGTAGGTCGCGATGTCCTCGGACGCGTACTCACGCGAGGCGAGCAGGAAAGTGAGGGTGTCGTCCTCGTCACCGTCGAAGGCGATCGTCACGACCATGCCGGGGGCCACCACACCGGTGTCGGCGGGGGCCTCACCCACCTTCGCGTGCTCGAGGAGCTGGGTGAGCTGGCGCACCCGGAGCTCCTGCTTGCCCTGCTCCTCCTTGGCTGCGTGATACCCGCCGTTCTCCCGCAGGTCGCCCTCCTCGCGGGCGGCCTCGATCTTCTTCGCGATCTCGACGCGCGCGGGACCAGACAGGTACTCCAGCTCTGCCTTGAGCTGGTTGTACGCCTCCTGGGTCAGCCAGGTGACGTTGTCGCTGGTCTGGGTCACAGGTGCTCCTCGTCGGTACTGGGAATACAAAGCATCGCCCTACCCAGAAGGATGTTCCCTTATGGATGGGCGAAACCACGAGCCTAACAATTCAGGCAGAAAAGGGGGAGGAGGTAATGCTCCCGGTCCGTGACCCCGCGCTCAGCGGGCTTCGCAGGAGACCGACTCCACGGCGGTGGCCCGCTGGGTCGTGCGGATCGTGACCACCTCGTTGACCAGCTTCTCGTGCTGGTCGAAGGTGAAGTCCTTGCGGCCGACCTCGGCACCGGACTCCGCGAGCGCACGCAGCGTGCACACGCCGGTGGCCTCCGCGTCCTTACGGATCTCCATGTGGACGTCCACGGCTTCCGCCGACGTCACCTTGAACTTGATCATCTCGCCGCTGAAGGCGCTCTTGCCGGAGATGTAGTCGTAGCCGATCCAGCCGACCACGGCGAGCAGCAGTACGCCGAGGACCGATCCGACGATCTTCAGCTTGCGGTCGGCGCGGGCGTCCGCGGAGCGGCCGTACCGCCCTTCGGGCAGCTGCTCCCGTACCGCGCTCATGATCGTCCTCTCCGGCTCGGCCCCGCTGCGGGGCCCGGGGAATTATCCCGACCCCGATTCGGTCACTATAGAAGCCCCCCGAAGCGCCGGATGACCGAGGGCCGCCCTTCGACCGAGGGCGCCGAACACATGAGGATCGAGTCTTGACAGAGCAACTGCGACTGATGGCCGTCCACGCCCACCCCGACGACGAGTCGAGCAAGGGCGCGGCCACCATGGCCAAGTACGTGTCCGAGGGGGTGGACGTGCTCGTGGTGACCTGCACGGGCGGCGAGCGGGGCTCCATCCTCAATCCGAAGCTCCAGGGCGACAAGTACATCGAGGAGAACATCCACGAGGTACGCCGCAAGGAGATGGACGAGGCGCGCGAGATTCTCGGCGTCAAGCAGTCCTGGCTGGGCTTCGTCGACTCGGGTCTGCCCGAGGGCGACCCGCTGCCGCCGCTGCCCGAGGGCTGCTTCGCCCTTGAGGACGTGGACAAGGCGGCCGGAGAACTGGTGCGGCAGATCCGCTCGTTCCGTCCGCAGGTGATCACGACGTACGACGAGAACGGCGGCTATCCGCACCCCGACCACATCATGACCCACAAGATCTCGATGGTGGCCTTCGAGGGCGCGGCCGACGCCGAGAAGTTCCCCGAGAGCGAGTTCGGACCGGTCTTCCAGCCGCAGAAGCTCTACTACAACCAGGGCTTCAACCGCCCCCGCACGGAGGCCCTGCACCACGCCCTCCTTGAGCGCGGCATGGAGTCGCCGTACGGGGACTGGCTCAAGCGCTGGGACGAGTTCGAGCGGGTCGAGCGCACCCTGACCACGCATGTCCCGTGCGCGGACTTCTACGAGATCCGGGACAAGGCGCTGATCGCACACGCCACCCAGATCGACCCCGACGGCGGCTGGTTCCGGGTCCCGATGGAGATCCAGCGGGAGGTCTGGCCGACGGAGGAGTACGAGCTGGCGAAGTCGCTCGTCGACACGTCGCTGCCGGAGGACGACCTGTTCGCGGGCATCCGGTAGCCCCTCTTCACCGGGGCCTGACAGCCCTGAGGGACAATGTCTGACATGAGCGCAAGCGCGAGCCTGGCAATGACGCACCTCGTCCCTCTGGCCAAGGAGATCGACGAGGACAAGGTGACCCCCGGCGTCCTCGGCTTCATCGTGTTCGCGGCCCTCGCCGTCGGCGTATGGCTGCTGATGAAGTCGATGAACCGGCACATGGGTCGGGTGAACTTCAAGGAGGCCCCGGACCCGGCGGCCCCGCCGGCGGCCGAGGGGACGGCGCCCGCAGCGCCGGCGTCCTCGGGATCCGCGTCCGCCGAGGGCCGCGAGAAGAAGTAGCGGCACGGCGAAGGCCCCGGTGCACGGTGCACCGGGGCCTCTCGTCGTGCTGCTGTCGTGCCGCACTCGTACTGCTGTCGTGCCGTCGCCTCAGGCGGTGGCGGAGCGGTACTTGCGGACGGCGAGGGTCCGGAAGACCACCAGGATCAGCACCGACCACAGGATCGACGCGATGACCGGGTGCTGCATGGGCCAGGCGTCCGGGGTCTTGAAGCCGGGCGGCAGGTTGCCGAACAGCTCGCGGCAGGCCTGGACCGTGGTGCTGAACGGGTTCCACTCGGCGATGTGCCGGAAGAACGTCGGCAGGTTGTTGGAGTCCACGAAGGCGTTCGAGATGAACGTCAGCGGGAACAGCCAGATCAGTCCGCCCGAGGTCGCGGCCTCCGGCGTGCGCACCACCAGACCGATCAGGGCGCCGATCCACGAGAACGCGTAGCCGAGCAGGAGCAGCAGGCCGAAGCCCGCGAGGATCTTGCCGAAGTTCTCATGGGTGCGCCAGCCGATGAGCAGCGCGACGCCCGCGAGCACCACCAGAGTGAGCGCCGTCTGCACCAGGTCGGCCAGGGTGCGTCCGGTGAGCACCGCGCCACGCGCCATGGGCAGCGAACGGAAGCGGTCGATCAGTCCCTTGTGCATGTCGTCGGCGATACCCGCACCGGCGCCCGCGGTGGCGAACGTGACGGTCTGGGCGAAGATGCCCGCCATCAGGAACTCTCTGTAGTCCTGCGACGAGAGCGAGCCGCCGACCTGGATCGATCCGCCGAACACGTAGGTGAACAGCACCACGAACATGATCGGCTGGATGAGACCGAAGATGATCATCTCCGGAATCCGCATCATCCGGATCAGATTGCGCTTCGCGACGACCAGGGAGTCTCTGATGGACCCGGCGATGCCGCCGCCGGCCACCGGCGCCCCGGGCCTGACCGTGTCGGTTACGGCACTCACTTCGCGTCCTCCTTGTCGGCGTCGCCCGTCGCGTCCTCCGCCTCGGCCGCGTGGCCGGTGAGCGAGATGAACACGTCGTCCAGGGTGGGGCGGCGCAGGCCGATGTCGTCGATCTCGATGCCGCGGGCGTCCAGTTCACGGATGACCTCGGCGAGCAGCTTGGCGCCGCCGGCGACCGGGACGGTCAGCTTGCGGGTGTGCTCCTCGACCTTGGTGCCGCCGCCGCCCTTGGCGAAGCCGCGCAGGATCTCCTCGGCCGTGGCGATCCGGTCGCGGTCGTGCACGACGACCTCGACGCGCTCGCCGCCGGTCTGGGCCTTGAGCTGGTCGGAGGTGCCGCGGGCGATCACCCGGCCGTGGTCCACGACGCAGATGTCATGCGCCAAGTGGTCGGCCTCTTCGAGGTATTGGGTGGTCAGGAGCAGCGTCGTGCCTCCGTCGACGAGGTCCTTGATGACCTCCCACAGGCCCTGCCGGTTGCGCGGGTCGAGCCCCGTGGTGGGTTCGTCCATGAACATCACCGGCGGCCTGACGACCAGGGCGGCCGCGAGGTCGAGCCGGCGGCGCATACCGCCGGAGTACGTCTTGGAGGGTCGGTCGGCGGCGTCCGCGAGATTGAACTGCTCGAGGAGTTCACCGGCCCGCTGCTTCGCGGCCTTGGCACTCATCTGGTAGAGCTGGCCGACCATTTGGAGGTTCTCGCGGCCGGTGAGGTATTCGTCGACCGCCGCGAACTGGCCGGACAGGCCGATGGAACGGCGCACCTCGTTGGGGTGCTTGAGGACGTCGATACCGGCGACGACCGCCTTGCCGCTGTCGGGGGTGAGAAGGGTGGTCAGGCAGCGGACCGCGGTGGTCTTGCCCGCGCCGTTCGGACCGAGCAGGCCCAGGACGGTGCCTTCGGGGACGTCGATATCGACGCCGTCCAGAGCCTTTACGTCACCGAAGTGCTTGACCAGCCCTTCGGCGTAGATGGCGCCTGGCATGTGGGTTCTCCCAGGGTTTGGGTGATTTCCTAAGCAGATTTTAGATTTGCCGGGATTGTTCCGCCCGACAGAGGGCTCGCGAGGCCCACACCATAACGCGATGTATCGCGTTTACTCAAGAGACGGGCGTCCGGAAGCGGGTGTACCCACCGCGACCTATATCGCGACTGTCCGCGCTTCCTCGTACCTGTGCGCACTCCCCACCCCCGTACTCACCGCTCAGGTCATGACCGTGTAGCCCGCTTCCTGCAGCGCGCCGCGCACCTCGGCGCAGTGCTCCGGGCCCTTTGTCTCGAGATGCAGCTCGACCTCCGCCTCCGTGAGCCCAAGGCGCGGGTCGGTCCGGACATGGCTCACGTCCAACACATTGGCATCCACCACTGACAACACCCCGAGAAGCGTCGCCAGGGCGCCCGGCCGGTCGGTAAGACGCAGCCGAAGGGACAGATACCTGCCTGCCGCCGCCATGCCGTGACGCAGGATGCGCTGCATCAGAAGCGGGTCCACATTGCCGCCGGTGAGCACCGCGACCACCGGACCCTCGAACGACTCCGGCTCGCTCAGCAGCGCCGCGACCGGACTCGCGCCCGCCGGTTCGACGACGAGCTTGGCCCGCTCCAGGCAGAGCAGCAGCGCACTCGAGAGCGCGTCCTCGGAGACGGTACGGACCTCGTCCACGAGATCGCCAATGATTTTGAAGGGCACATCGCCGGGGCGGCCGACCTTGATGCCGTCCGCCATCGTCGAGGGGTTCTCGATCGCCACCGGACGGCCCGCCACGAGCGAGGGCGGATAGGCCGCCGCACCCTCCGCCTGCACGCCGATCACCTTCACGTCGGGGCGCAGCGACTTGACCGCGAGCGCGATGCCGGCTGCGAGCCCGCCGCCGCCGATGCCCACCACGATGGTCCGCACCTCGGGGCACTGCTCCAGGATCTCCAGGCCCACCGTGCCCTGGCCCGCGACGATGTCGGGGTGGTCGAAGGGGTGGATGAAGACGGCGCCCGTCTCGCGCGCGTACTCCTGCGCGGCGGCCAGGGTTTCGTCCACCACCTGCCCCTGCAGACGCACTTCCGCGCCGTATTCACGCGTGGCCGCGATCTTCGGCAGCGGGGCGCCGCTCGGCATGAAGACCGTGGACCGCACACCGAGCAGCGACGACGCCAGCGCCACGCCCTGCGCGTGGTTGCCCGCACTGGCCGCGACCACCCCCGCGGCCCGCTCCTCGGCGATCAGACCCGCGATCCGCACATACGCGCCACGCAGCTTGAACGACCCGGTGCGCTGCAGGTTCTCGCACTTGAAGTGGACCGGCGCACCCACCAGCTGCGACAGATGCCTGCTGCCTTCCATCGCCGTGATCCGGGCGATGCCGGAGAGCATCTTCTGCGCCCCGCGCACATCGTCCAGGGTCACCGTGGGCAAGGAGTCAGCCGTGCTGTAGCTCATGACCTCAAGTCTCCCAGTCCTCACAGGGCACGGCTCGAGGGGGCGTCGGGCGGCCACGGGTTTACGCAGCGCAGGTACGAGGGGGCCCACGGCCGCGTACCCTGTCCCCCAACCCGCCGACTACGCATGAAGTGAGCCTCCGGCCATGCCCACACCTTCGGACATGACGACCGATCCGCAGTCCGGTCATCCCAGCCTCCTGGACCACCTCCAGCACGAGGTCGCGGTCTTCGCCCGCCGCGCGGAGCAGACCCGGCTCGGCGGCGTCGGCCAGGTGCGCAACTCCATGGACCGCGCCGCGTACCTCCTGCTCAACCGCCTCGACAAAGAAGGCCCCATGGGCGTCAAGGCGCTCGCCGCGAGCATGGGGATCGACTCGTCGACGGTCACCCGGCAGGTCGCGCCGCTCGTCGAGTCCGGCCTGGTCAAGCGGACCTCGCACCCGGAGGACGGCCGCGCCGTGGTGCTCCAGCTGTCGCCGCGCGGCCAGGCCCGCCTGGACGAGGTGCGCTCCTCGCGCCGTGAGCTGATGGCCCAGCTGACCGAGGACTGGGCCCCCAAGGAGCGCGAGGCGTTCTGCACGCTCCTCACGCGCTTCAACGCCGCGCTCTCCGCCCGCCAGGCGGGCGGCTCCGGTGCGGACGAGGTGCCGCCGACCTCTTGACCTCGTGCCCGCGCTGCCCCCTAGATGAAATCAGGGTCCCCGGTCAACGGGAGGCGCGGTGCGAGAACGGCAGGCAGACGCGGTCCGGAGTCCGTCCCTCCGGCGGATACGTCAACACGCCCGCCGGGCCCGTGAGTTCGAGTCCTTCGTCGCGGGCGCGGCAGGGCGGCTGCTGCATGCCGCGACCCTGCTGACCAGCGAACCGCCCGAGGCCAACCCGCGGGCACGCCGCCTGCTCACTGCCGCACTCGCCGGCACCTACGCCTCCTGGGACCGGCTGCGCGGCGAGGACCCCTACGACCGCACCCGGCAGGAGCTCGCCGCCCGCTTCGCCCACTCCGCCTGGCGCTCGCACCGCGGCCGCGGCGGACTGCTCTCCGCCCTCGGCCCGCAGGAGCGCCTGATCGTGGTGCTGCGGCTCTGCGAGGGCGTCGCCGAGGAACAGACCGCCGCGCTGCTCGGGCTGCCCGTGGAACGTGTCCGGACGATCTGCTTCCGGTCGATGGCGGTGCTTCTGAGCGCCCCGCCCCCGGGCGCCCCTGGCGGCAAAGGGGCGTCACCGCCCGCGGTGACGGTGGCGCCGTCATGACGCCCGACCGCGAGAAGGAGCCGCGTTCATGACATCCGACCGCAAGGAGGAGCAGGTCAGACGGCTGCTCGACGGGCCGACGCCCACCGTGCCGCCCAACCTGTGCGCCGAGGCGATGCGGCGCGGCGCCCGGCTCGGCCGGCGGCGGGCGGCGATACGGCGGCTGATGTGGCTGCTGCTGCTCGTCGCGGTGGTGGCGTTCGCGGTGTGGGCGTCGGTGGCACAGCCCTGGGTGGTGCCGCCCTCGGAGACGACACCGCCGCTCGACGGCTGGTAGAGCGCGGGGGTGCGGGCCCGAACTCCCGCACCCCGTAAGCCGGTTACCCCAGCGCCTGCCGCAGGTCCGCGAGGAGGTCGTCGCCGGACTCGATGCCCACGGAGAGGCGTACGAGATCGGCGGGCACCTCGAGCGCCGAGCCCGCCGCGGAGGCGTGGGTCATCCGGCCCGGGTGCTCGATCAGCGACTCGACGCCGCCGAGCGACTCACCGAGGGTGAACAGCTTGGCGCGGTTGCAGACCTCCACGGCCGCCTCCTCGCCGCCCTCGACCTGGAACGACACCATGCCGCCGAAGGCCCGCATCTGCTTGGCGGCGGTCTCGTGGCCCGGGTGGCCGGGCAGGCCCGGGTAGAGAACCCGCGTCACGCGCGCGTGCGTGCCGAGCATCTCCGCGATCCGGGTGGCGTTCTCGCTGTGCCGGTCCATGCGTACCGCAAGGGTCTTGATGCCGCGAAGGACAAGCCACGCGTCGAAGGGCCCGGCCACGGCGCCCATCGCGTTCTGGTGGTACGCCAACTCGTCGCCGAGCTCCGGGTCGTTGACGACGAGGGCGCCGCCGACCACGTCCGAGTGACCGCCCATGTACTTGGTGGTCGAGTGCACCACCACGTCCGCGCCGAGCGCGAGCGGCTGCTGCAGATAGGGGCTGGCGAAGGTGTTGTCGACGACCAGCTTCGCGCCCGCCGTCCGCGCCACCGCCGCGAGTGCCGCGATGTCGGAGATGCCGAGCAGCGGGTTGGAGGGCGTCTCCACCCAGACCGCCTTCGTACGGTCGGTGAGCGCGGCACGGACCGCGGCCGGCTCGCTGGTGTCGGCGACGGAGAACTCGACGCCCCAGCGCGAGACGACCTTGGCGAAGAGCCGGAAGGTGCCGCCGTACGCGTCGTTGGGGATCACCACGTGGTCGCCGGGGGTGAGCAGCGTCCGCAGCAGGCAGTCCTCGGCGGCGAGGCCCGAGGCGAAGGCGAGCCCGCGCCGCCCGCCCTCCAGGGCGGCCAGGTTCTCCTCCAGCGCGGTCCTGGTCGGATTGGCGCTGCGGCTGTACTCGTAGCCGCCGCGCAGGCCGCCGACGCCGTCCTGCTTGTAGGTCGACACCTGGTAGATCGGCGGGACGACGGCGCCGGTCAGGGGGTCCGCGGTGTTGCCCGCGTGGATGGCGAGCGTCTCGAAGCTCCGGCCGCTGTCGGTGAGGCCGTTGCTGTCACTGCTGTGCGTGTCGGTCATGCGGCCCGAGCGTAGCCGGGGCGGCACGGGGCCGGTCGAGGTTCGGCCAGGCCACGGCAACTTCCGCGGGTTGGCCGTTTGCCGTGGCAGTCTGGTTCGCTTGTAGGCATGGAGATTCTCTGGGTCCTGTTGGCCTTCCTCATGCTGGGCGCGGCTCTCGGTCCGTTCCTGTTCCGCCGTCGCGGCGGTATCCGCCTGGCGGCCCCGGGCTCGCCGGACGCCGCGGACCCGGCGAACTACGGCTTCGCGCGCCAGGAGGAGCTCGACATCCGGATGCCGGGCCCCGACCAGGATCTTCTCGACGTCCTCGACGTGGTGCAGCGGTCCCAGGACTGGAAGTACGCGTCGCAGCTGCTCGCCGGCACCGAGAAGGAGGGCGAGGTACGGCTGCAGCGCGTACAGGCCTTCGCCGGTGCGGCCTCCCTTGAGCTGGCCGAGCGGCCCGGCGGGGTCAGCGACGCTCCCGGCGGGCAGTGGCTGCGGGTGTGGCGGGCGGAGTCGCCCAAGGACGCGGGCGGCGCGCAGGTGCACGCGGAGTTCCTCGTGCAGCAGGCGTTCCGCACGTCGATGCCGGGCACGGACGAGTACCGCATCATCCTGGAGGAGGCCAAGGCGGCCTGCGCGGAAGCGGCGCTCCTGGCCCCCGGCGACCCCGTCCCGTACATCACGGAACTGGCCGTCGCGCGCGGTCTCGCGTACTCCCGTACGGAGTTCGACCAGCTGTGGCTGAAGATCCTGGACCGCGCGCCCCAGCACATGGGCGCGCACCTGGCGGCGCTGCCGTACTACAGCGAGAAGTGGCACGGTTCGCGCGTGCAGGCCTACGAGTTCGCGGAGGCGGCCGCGGCCCGCGCCCCCCGGGGTTCGCTGCTTTCCGCCCTGCCCCTCTTCGCGGTCTTCGAGCACCTTCCCGAGGTGAATCTGGTCCGCAGCTTCTGGGAGAGCGAAGTGGTCCGCAAGGCCGTCGAGGGCGCGCAGTTCGCGGCGCACTCGGCCCGCCCCGACGACCCGATGCTCGCCCACGTACGCCATCTCCTCGTCTACTTCCTGGTCCGCTCCGAGCGCTGGGGCGAGGCCATGCACCAGCTGGTCGCGGTCGACGGGCACGTGGGCGCACTGCCGTGGACCCTCTCCCCCGACCCGGCCGCGGAGTACGCGGTCTTCCGGGCGCTCGCGGTCGCCGGGTACGAGGCGAACGGCGGCACTCCGGCGACGCTCCCGCAGTGACTCCCTGACGGCCGCCGCCGCTCCGCCGCCGCGCTGAGGAATCCGCGCGGCCGCTCGTACGTTGAACCATCCGCGACCCCTGCCCGTGCCCTCTGGAGGACCAGATGCTCTTCGGCCGTACGCCCGTCCTGCCGACCCGCGAGGAGGCCCTCGTCGGCCGCCCGGAGCGGGCCTACGCCGTGCCCGAGCGCCACACGGTCCTGGGCAACCCGCTGCTCGGCCCCTACCCCGAGCACTTGGAGGTGGCCGACTTCGCGCTCGGCTGCTTCTGGGGCGCGGAACGCAAGTTCTGGCAGACCCCCGGGGTCTGGACGACGCTGGTCGGCTACCAGGGCGGGTACACCCCGCACCCCACGTACGAAGAGGCCTGCTCGGGCCTGACCGGTCACACGGAGGCCGTCCGCGTCGTCTTCGACCCCGAGGCCGTCTCGTACACGGAACTCCTGAAGCTGTTCTGGGAGAGCCACAACCCCACCCAGGGCTTCCGCCAGGGCAATGACGTCGGCACCCAGTACCGCTCGGCGATCCACACCCACTCCCCCGAGCAGGCCGCGGCGGCGGAGGCGTCCCGCGAGGCCTATCAGAAGGTCCTGACCTCCTCGGGCCACGGCACGATCACCACGGAAATCCTCCCGGCCGACGACCGGCCCTTCTACGTGGCAGAG
Organism: Streptomyces monticola; assembly: GCF_042665355.1. Lineage (NCBI taxonomy): Bacteria > Bacillati > Actinomycetota > Actinomycetes > Kitasatosporales > Streptomycetaceae > Streptomyces > Streptomyces monticola. Next base: position 551,264 of record NZ_JBHTCF010000004.1, read on the forward strand.
GATTATCACCAGCAGTACTTGGACAAGAACCCGGCCGGCTACTGCGGCATCGGCGGCACGGGCGTCTCCTGCCCGATCGGGGTGGCCAAGGCTGAGGGGTGATGCTCGCGGTCACCTGTCGAAGTGGCCCGGCGCCTCATGATTCACTGGCCCCGACTGCCCCTGCAACGGGGGCAGTTCGGGGCCGGTTCATATTCGGGGGCGGACATGACGTTCACGGATCGGAAGAGCCAGGAGGGCCGGGAGGGCCGGGGCGAGAAGTTCCGCGTACGTGATCTGTGGTGGCTTGCGTCCGGGGTGCTCGCCGCGGTGGCGATGGCCCTGAGCGCTTTCGTCGACGGAGCGTCCGCCGAGCGCGTCGGCTGGTACCTCTACTTCGCCGCGTGGCCGCCCTTCACCGGCGGTCTCCTGCACACCATGGCCGCCGGACCGCCACGGGACGTGGCGGGCGGCATGCGTTCCGCCGGACTGCTCCTCGTCCTGGCCACGGCGAACCTCGCCGTCTTCCACAGCGACGGGTTCCCCTTCTGACGGACGAGGTCTGAACGGCGCGGACCGGCCGGAGCGATCCGGCGCGGTCCTGGTCGGCGCGGACTGGCCGGCGCGGACTGGCCGGCTGGTCCGGTCCGGTCCGGTCCGCGGACGGTCAGCCGCGGTGGCTCTCGCCGTACTCGCGCCACTTCTCGCCGGTCTCCCGGCCCTTCTGCTCGGCCTCACGCGCCTTCTCGCGGGCCTTTTCCTCCGCTTCGCGGCCGGCCTCACGGCCCTTCTTCTCCGCTTCGCGGCCGATCTCCCGGCCCTTCTCCTCCGCGTCGCGGCCGGTCTCACGGCCGCGCTGCTCGGCGGACTTGGACGGGGCCGTGGAGGCGGGCGGGGTAGACGGGGTGTCCTGGCCCTTCTTGGCGCCGTTGTCGCACCCGGTCAGGGTCAGCAGCGCGCCGGCGGCGAGCAGACCACCGGCGAGGGCGAAGCGGGACTGGACCTTCATCGGGCGGTGCTCCTGTATCCGTACGGGTGTCTTGAGGCGAGGACCTCTCATTCGTACGGGGAGCGAGGGGCCGACGGGGCACCCGAAAGACCTGGATCGGGTGCCCTAAGTCCCTTCCGAAAGGCCTCAGGAGCCGCTGCCGTAGGGGCGCGTGAAGATCTCCATGTTGTGACCGTTGGGGTCGGAGAAGTACGCGCCCCTGCCGCCGTCGTTGGTGTTGATCTCGCCCGCGCGCTGGTGCCCCGGGTCCGCGTAGAACTCGATGCCCGCGGCCTGGATGCGGCCGAAGATCTCGGTGAACTCGTCCTCCGAGATCAGGAACGCGTAGTGCTGCGAGGTGATCTCTCCGCCGTCGCTCTCCATGTAGTCGAGAGTGACGCCGTTGTCGGCCTCGACCGGGATGAACGGGCCGTAAGGCGCGCCCACTTGGAGGCCGAGCAGCTCGGCGAGGAAGGCCGCTGAGGCCTTCTTGTCGTGGGCGGTGACGATGGTGTGGTTCAGCTCGATGGACATGGTTTCTCCCTCCACTTCCGCTGTCCCGAGGAACGCTATGCGGGCGTACCTGTATCCACCATCGGCAATCCGGCCTAGGGCCCAGGACGGGGCCCCTCTCGTCAGATGGTCGCTGTGTCGATGACGAACCGGTAGCGCACATCGCTGGCCAGGACCCGCTCGTACGCCTCGTTGATCTGCTCGGCCCTGATCACCTCGATCTCCGAGCCGAGGCCGTGCGCGGCGCAGAAGTCCAGCATCTCCTGGGTCTCCGCGATACCGCCGATCATCGAACCGGCAAGCGTCTTGCGGCCGTTGATGAGGGAGAACATGTTGAGGGCGTTGGGCTCCTCGGGCGCCCCGACGTTCACGAAAGCGCCGTCCACCTTCAGAAGGCCCATGTAGGCGTCCATGTTCAGCGGCGCGGACACCGTGGAGACGATCAGGTCGAAGGTGCCGGCGAGCGTCTCGAAGGTGGCCGGGTCGCTGGTCGCGTAGTAGTGGTCGGCGCCCAGGCGCAGACCGTCGTCCTTCTTGCGCAGCGACTGCGACAGGACGGTCACTTCGGCGCCGAGGGCGTGCGCGATCTTCACGCCCATGTGCCCGAGACCGCCGAGGCCGACGACGGCGACCTTCTTGCCTGGGCCCGCGTTCCAGTGCCGCAGCGGCGAGTAGAGGGTGATGCCGGCGCACAGCAGCGGTGCGGCGATGTCGAGGGCGAGGCCGTCGGGGATGCGGACGGCGTAGTTCTCGTCGACGACGAGGTGCGTCGAGTAGCCGCCGTAGGTGGGCTCGCCGTTCTTGTCGAGGGCGTTGTACGTACCGGTCATGCCCTGGGTGCAGAACTGCTCCAGGCCCTGCCGGCAGTACGCGCACTCGCGGCAGGAGTCGACGAAGCAGCCGACGCCCACGTGGTCGCCGACGGCGTACTTGGTGACGCCGGGGCCGACCTCGGCGACGACGCCGGCGATCTCGTGGCCCGGCACCATCGGGAAGATGCCCTCGCCCCAGCCGTCCCTGGCCTGGTGGATGTCGGAGTGGCAGATGCCCGCGTACTTGATGTCGATCAGAACGTCGTGCTCGCCCACGGGGCGCCGCGGCACGGTGGTGCGCTCCAGCGGGGCCTTGGCGGAGGGTGCGGCGTAGGCGGCGACGGACGTCGGTGCAGTGGTGGTCATGGCAGCAAGCCTGCCGGGGCGCGGGACCGCTACCCAGGCCTCTGTCGTACCTACGTCTGCCGTGCCTACCACTGGCAAGGACAGGCTCGGCCGCGCCCGTCCGGCGGCGGGCCTCGATACTGGACGTCATGGCCCCTCTCGACACCCCGCGCCCCGGCACAGGCACCGACCGCCCCGGCACCGACCGCCCCGGCACAGGCACCGACCGCCCCGGCAGCGGCGCCGAAGGCCCTGGCAGCGGCGTCACGCCCGTGGCGGGGCACTCCGCGGAAGCCCAGCTCAGCGAGTTCCTGCGGACCCGCAGGGCCCGTCTCAAGCCCGCCGACGTGGGTCTGCCGGACTACGGGAACCGGCGCCGTGTGCCGGGCCTGCGGCGCGAGGAGCTGTCGCAGCTGGCGGGGGTGTCGGTGGCGTACTACACCCGGCTCGAGCAGGGCCACGGCAACAACGTGTCGGGCGAGGTCCTGGACGCCATCGCCCGCGCCCTGCAGCTGACCGAGGACGAGCAGGCGCATCTGACGCATCTGGCCAAGCCCAAGCTGGTGCGCAAGAAGAAGAAGCCGTCCGCGCGGCCGCAGCACGTGCGGGTGCAGCTGCAGCATCTGCTCGACGCGATGGAGGGCGTGCCCGCGTACGTCCTGGGGCGGCGCCTGGACATCATCGCCTGGAACCGGATGGCCTGCGCCCTGCTCGGCGACTTCGCGGCGCTCGGCCCGGACGAGCGCAACATGGCCCGGCAGATCTTCCTCGCCCCGGCCGCGCACGAGCTGTATGTGGACTGGGAGGCGAAGGCGGTGGAGGTGGTCAGCTTCCTGCGCCTGGAAGCCGGCTGCTACCCGGACGACAAGGAGCTGTCCGCCCTGGTCGGTGAACTGTCGGTGAAGAGCGAGGACTTCAGGCGGCTGTGGGCCGCGCACACGGTGCAGCGCAAACGGCACGGCACGAAGCGCCTGCACCACCCGGTGGTGGGCGAGTTGACCCTGTCGTACGAGACGCTGACGCTGCCCGACACCCACGAGCAGTCCCTGGTGACCTATCACGCGGAGCCCGGCTCGCACTCCGAGGAGTCGCTGCGGCTGCTCAACTCGTGGGGTACGGCGCCCGTGTGAACCGGGGTACGGCGCCCGTGTGAACGGGAGCGGGCCCGCACCGACGGATCGGTGCGGGCCCGCTCGGCGGCCGTGGGGCGAGGGTCAGACGGCGGAGCCGGCCTTCCACTCGGACCAGTCCATGTTCCAGCCGTTGAGGCCGTTGTCCGGCTTGATGGTCTTGTCCGGGGAGTTCTTCACGATGACCACGTCGCCGATGAGCGAGTTGTCGTAGAACCAGGAGCCCGGCGTCTTGGAGTCGTTCGCACCCTTGGCGTCCGCGAGGCCCACACAGCCGTGGCTGGTGTTGGCCGAGCCGAAGATCGACTTGGCGCCCCAGTAGTTGCCGTGGATGAAGGTGCCGGACGTCGACAGACGCATGGCGTGCGGCACGTCCTTGATGTCGTACTCGCCCTTGCCGTCGTCGTCGGTGAAGCCGACCGTCGCGCCGTTCATCCGGGTCTCCTTGAACTTCTCGGAGATCACCATCTGGCCGTTGTACGTGGGGTTGTCCGGGGCGCCCGCGGAGATCGGGATGGTCTTGACGGTCTTGCCGTCCTGCGTGACCGTCATCGTCTTCGTCTTGGCGTCGACGGTGGAGACCTGGTTACGGCCGATCTTGAAGGTGACGGTCTTCTGCTGCACGCCGTAGACACCGTCGGCGCCCTCGACGCCGTCGAGGCTCAGCTTCAGGGTGACCGTGGAGCCTTCCTTCCAGTAGTCCTCCGGGCGGAAGTCCAGGCGGTTCGGGCTGAACCAGTGGCCGACGACCTCCTGGCCGCTGCTGGAGCTGACCTTGATGCCGGACTGGACGGCCTTCTTGTCGGTGATCGCCTTGTCGAAGTTGATCGACACCGGCATGCCCACGCCGACTTCCTTGCCGTCGTCGGGCGTGAAGTTGCCGATGAAGCTGTTGTCGGGCGAGACAGTGGTGAACGAGGCGTTCTCGTGCGCCTCGCGGCCCTCGGAGTCCTTGGCCGCGGCGGTGACCTTGTAGGTGGTCGCGCGCTCCAGCTGGGCGTCGGGCTTCCAGCTCTTCTTGTCGGCGGAGATCGTGCCCGCCACGGCGGTGCCCTCGGAGGTCTTCATCGTGACGGCGGTGAGCTTGCCCTCACTGACGGTGACCCGGGCCGCGTTGTTGATGCCGGCCTTGTTCTCGCCGTCCTTGGGCGTGATCTTTATTCGGGCAGCCGACGCGTCCTTGGCGGCCGCCTCGTCGGCCTCGGCCTGCGACTTCTTGCCGCCGTCGGCCGCCTTGTCACCGTCATCGCTGCTACAGGCAGAGAGCACCAGTACGCCGCCGAGCAGTGCGGACACGGCTATCAGGCCCCTGCGCCGCTTGCTGTCCGTCATCACACGCTTCTCCATCGTTGCCGAATCCCCACGAAATCCCCGAGAGTCCCCCGAAACAGGCGGAGTGGCTGAGTACCCCCCACCTTCCCTAGAACACCCCTGCCGGTGCGTCCGGTTCCAAAGGTGCGGAAGATGTGGGGAACACCACGTCATTCGCCTCTCGGCCGCCGTTCTAGCAGGTCGGCCGCGTATGACGGAACCCCGGGCGGCCGCGCCGTCCAGGGTCCGCACTCTTCGAGGTTACGCCCCGCGCGAAGCGCCCCCTTCACCGTCCCCGCGCTCGTCGTCGTCGGCGTCATTGGCGCCTTCGTCCTCCTCCTCGTAGCCGTCCTCGTCGCCGTCCCCGTCCTCGTCCTCGTCCTCATCGTCGGCGTCCCAGTCGTCGGCGTCCGGGTCGAAGTCGACCGGCTCGCTGCTCCACGACGCCTGGGCGAGCTCGACGCCCGGCACATCGGAGACGAGGTCGAACGGGTCGACGAGATAGGCGAGGGCCTCGGCGTCGTCCTCCCGCACGGCGGTCGCGGCGTGGGTGCGCTCCTCGTCGGGCATGTACTCGTCCTCGCCGATCCGCTCCAGAGCGGCGCTGGTCAGGCCGTCGGAGTCGGTGATGTCCAGGACCAGTTCAACCCGGAGGCGCACATAACGGGATGTCTCAGGAGTGCTCATACGACGGAGCGTAAGCCGCCGGCCCCTCCCGACTTTCCCGCGACCCGCGGCTTTCACTAGCATCGGCTCACACGGCCAAATCGCCAGCACCACAAGGGGGATCGATCCCGTGTCCGCCGCACGTCGCTCGTTGTTCACCGCCACCGCCGCCGCCTCCGTACTCGGCGCCCTGTGGTTCGTCCCCTCCGCGAACGCGACGGCGGACCGGCATGAGGATCAGCACCCGGCGGCACGGTCCGCCTCCGAGCCACGCCTCGCGGAAACGGGCCCCCCGGTGGACACCACGCCCTACGCGGTCGGCGGCATGCTGTTCCTGGGCGCGGGCCTCGGCTTCGTGGCGTACTCGGCGCGGCGGGCGCGGCTGTCGTAAGGGGTCTTCCGTTACGAGGACTTCCGTAAGAGGACTTCCGTAAGAGGACTTCCGTAAGAGGTCTCTTTCCGGAGGGGCCGGGAAGACCCGGCCCCTCCGGCGATTGCCCCTCCTAGGCCAGCGGACCCGTCACCGACTCCGCGGCCTCGACCAGTCCCCCACCGCGCACAAACGCCTCGGCCGCGGCGAGATCGGGCGACAAGTACCGGTCGGGACCGGCCCCTTGAACCCCGGCGGCCCGCGCGGCGGCGATCACCGCGCGCGAAGCCGGCGCCGCCTGGAGGCCTTCGCGCAGCTCGATGCCGCGCGTCGCCGCGTACAGCTCGACCGCCACGATCCGCCCCAGGTTGTCGACCGCGGTCCGCAGCTTCCGCGCCGCCGACCAGCCCATGGAGACATGGTCCTCCTGCATGGCCGACGAGGGGATCGAGTCGGCCGACGCCGGGACCGCGAGCCGCTTCATCTCGCTGACCAGGGCGGCCTGGGTGTACTGGGCGATCATCAGGCCCGAGTCGACGCCCGCGTCGTCCGCGAGGAACGGCGGCAGGCCGTGGGAACGGTTCTTGTCGAGAAGCCGGTCCGTACGGCGCTCGGCGATCGAGCCGAGGTCGGCGGCTGCGATGGCGAGGAAGTCCAGGACGTACGCCACCGGGGCGCCGTGGAAGTTGCCGTTGGACTCGACCCGGCCGTCGGGCAGGACCACCGGATTGTCGACGGCGGCGGCCAGCTCCCGCTCGGCCACCAGACGGGCGTGCGCGAGAGTGTCCCGGCCCGCGCCCGCGACCTGCGGGGCGCACCGCACCGAGTAGGCGTCCTGGACGCGCGGCGAGTCGTCCTGGTGGTGGCCGGTGAGGCCCGAACCGGCAAGGACCTTCAGCATGTTGGCGGCCGCGGCGGCCTGGCCGGGGTGCGGGCGGATGGCGTGCAGCTCGGGCGCGAGGACCTTGTCGGTGCCGAGCAGGGCCTCCAGGGAGAGGGCCGCGGTGATGTCGGCGCTGACGTAGAGCCGCTCCAGGTCCGCGAGGGCCATGAGCAGCATGCCGAGCATGCCGTCGGTGCCGTTGAGCAACGCGAGGCCCTCCTTCTCGCGCAGCTCGACGGGGGCGATGCCGTGCTCGGCGAGCAGTTCGCCGGCCGGGCGGACGGTGCCGTCGCGGTCCTCGGCCTCGCCCTCCCCCATGAGCGTCAGGGCACAGTGCGAGAGCGGCGCGAGGTCGCCGGAGCAGCCGAGCGAGCCGTATTCGTGGACGACCGGGGTGATCCCGGCGTTGAGCACATCCGCCATCGTCTGCGCGACTTCGGGGCGTACGCCGGTGTGCCCGGAGCAGACCGTCTTCAGGCGCAGGAACATCAGGGCCCTGACGACCTCGCGCTCCACGCGCGGGCCCATGCCGGCGGCGTGCGAGCGGACGATGTTGCGCTGCAGCTGGGCGCGGAGCTCCTGGCTGATGTGCCGGGTGGCGAGCGCGCCGAAGCCGGTCGAGACGCCGTAGACGGGCTCGGGCTTGGCGGCCAGGGCGTCGACGATCTCGCGGGCGGCGGCCAGCGCGGCCACGGCGTCGGCCGACAGCTCGACACGGGCACCGCCACGGGCCACGGCGATGACATCCGCGGCGCTCGTCCCCGACGTACCAAGGACCACGGTGTGCGCGGCGTCCACGGTATCCACAGTGTGCATATCCATATTCAGCAGCGTACGGACTGAATCGTTAGGTGTCACGGGCGGGTTCGAAGGAGCCCGCGACTTACCGGGGTCGATGCTTGCCGGGTCGCCGGGTCGCCGGGTCGCCGGGTCGCCGGGGCCCGGCGCTCACGGGCTCACGGGCCTGCCGAGGCGGCCGGGGCCAGGGGCCTACCGCCCCCGGAAACGGCGGCGCTCCCCGCTCTGCGCGACCGGCCCCGGCTCGTCCGCGAGCCGCACCACCGGGTCGTCGGGCCCGTCGCGGCCTGCCACCACGGGCTTGGCCGCCCGGGCCGCCTTCGCCCGGTACTGCGCCGCGTCGGCCAGCCGGAAGAGCCGCCTCGCCGAGCGCACGGGCCCGATCCGGTCCCCCGTGGACGCCACTCCGCACGCGACGCCCTCGCCGAGCTCCAAATCGGCGCCGCGTACGCAGAGTTCATCCGCGACCCGGACCACCTCGTCGGCGGAGGGGCCCACGGAGAGGAGACAGAACTCGTCGCCCCCGAGCCGTGCCGCGAGCGCTCCGGGCAGCATGGCGCCGCAGAGCGAGAGGACCGAGCCGAAACGTTCGAGCAGCCGGTCGCCGACGGCGTGGCCACGGGTGTCGTTGACCCGCTTGAGCCCGTTTATGTCGCACACGACGAGGGAGACCACGACACCCTCCGGGTCGGCGCGGTGGCGCTCCACGGCCTCGTCGAGGCGTGCGTCGACGGCACGGCGGTTGGCGAGGCCGGTGAGGGCGTCGGTGAAGGCGAGCCGCCGGGCCTCCTCAAGACGCTCGGTCTGGGCGATCCCGGCGGCGATGACGGCCGCGAGTACGGTCGCGAAGTCGGCGTCGGCACGGCCGAACACGGCGGCGCCCACGGGCCGGGCCACATACAGCTCGCCCCAGGCGCGGCCGTGCAGCACGATCGGCGCGACGACACAGCAGCCGCGGCCACGGCGGCGCAGTGCGGCCACCCGCTGGTGGCAGTACCCGGCGCTGCCGCTCGCCTGGGGGCCCGCAGCCGTCTCCACCCAGGCGTTGGGCTCGCCGCCGCCGGCCCAGCGCTCGTGCAGAAACTCCGTGATCTCCGGGAACTGGTGGACGGGATAGGCCTCGTCCTCGGGGAACTCCTCCTCGCCCGGGGCGCGTTCGCCCGCGTTGACGAGGACCCGGAGGCGGCCGCGCTCGCGCTCCCACACGGACAGCGCGGCGAAGCTCCCGGCCAGCGCCCGCCGCGCACCCTGCGCGGCGGCCCACCAGGACTCGCGCGGCGTGTGGGCGGCGGCCATGGCCTGCGCGAGGGCCACCACGGACCGCAGCCGGTCTTCCTCCTCCTCAGCCATCCCACCAGGCTAGGGAGTTTCACCCGTTTTCGCCGAACCACCCCTTACGTTCCGTGACCGGCGACGACGGCTCACTCCCCGGGCCACACCGGCTTCCGCTTCTCCGCGAAGGCCGCGACGCCCTCCGCGCGGTCGCCCGAGAAGGCCACCGAGCGCCAGGCCGCGTCCTCCACCTCGAGGCCCGCCCGCAGGTCGAGCCCCTGCCCGAGGCGCAGCGCACGCTTCGCCGCCCGCAGTCCGACCGGTGAGTTCGCGGCGATGCGCGCGGCCAGGGCCAGTGCCTCGTCCCGGTCGCCGCCGGCCGCCACGAGCTGGTCGACGAGCCCCAACTCCCGTGCCTCCGCGGCCTCCACACGGCGCGCACTGAAGATCAGCTCCGCGGCCCTTGCGGCCCCGACCCTGCGCGGCAGCAGCTGCGTACCGCCGCCGCCGGGGATCACGCCCACCGACACCTCGGGCAGTCCGACGACGGCGGTGGCGTCGGCCACGATCACATCGCAGGCAAGGGCGAGTTCGAAGCCACCGCCGAGCGCGAAGCCGTGCACGGCGGCGACGGTCGGCACGGGCAGGTCGAGTACGCCGGTGTAGGCGGCCCGTGCGGTGGGCCGCTGGCGCACCAACTCGGCGTCGGAAAGAGAGTTGCGCTCCTTGAGGTCGGCGCCGACGCAGAAGGCGCGCTCGTTGCTCGATGTGAGGACGACGGCACGGACGTCCTTGTCGTCGGCGAGCGCGTCGCAGGCCGCGGCGATGGAGCGCGCCATCGCGCTGGACACGGCATTCATGGCCTTCGGCCGGTCGAGCACGAACTCGGCGACGTGCTCGTGCCGCTTGATGACGACGTGTTCCCCGAACCGCTGCTCGGACATGGCGCCTCCGCCCCTTTGGTTAACGACCGTTACCATTACCGACGGATCATGTCAGCCCCGACGGCCCGGGCCAATACCCGGCAGGGCTCCGGGGGGTGCTGCCACGGGGCAGGGGTGTCCGGTCTCCGGTACGGCCCCTGGGCCCAGGGGGCTAGGACCGGGCCGCGGGCAGGCGGCCGCGACGGGGGCCGGGGCGGGCGGCCCCGCTCCGCCCGGAAGGTGTCAGCGGCGGGACAGGAGCCAGGGCTCGACCACGCCGAGGCCTCGTACCGGGCGCTGCCACATCGGCTGCAGTCCGAAGCGGTACGAGGAGGGCTCGCGGCCCTCCTTCTCGGCGCGCTCGGCCTCCGCCGCCGCCTCCGCCTCGGAGGCCGGCGCGTCCCCGGTCCTGGTCAGCTCCTCCGCGAGCGCCCCGTCGACCAGGACCGCGTCCTTGGGCGCTATCGAGGTGAGCCGGCTCGCCAGGTTCACCGTCGTACCGAAGACATCGCCCATCCGCGTGGTCACCGTGCCGAAGGCGATACCGACCCGGAGTTCCGGCATGGTCTCGTCGTTCGCCATGGTCTCGATCAGGCGCAGCGAGATCTCCGCCGCCGTACCCGCGTCGTCGGCGGCGAAGAGCACTTCGTCACCGAGGGTCTTGATGAGCCGCCCGCCGTGCGCGGCCACGAGGTCGGCCGCGGTGGTCTCGAAGGCCTCGACGAGCTCGCCGAGTTCCTCCTCCTCCATCCGGCGCGTCAGCCGCGTGAACCCGACGAGGTCGGCGAAGCCCACGGCGAGCCGGCGGTCGACCATCTCCTCGTCGTCGGCGACCTGGACGACCCGGCCGGTGGCCGCGGCGAGCTGGCGCCGCCACACGTAGACGAGGAACTCCTCCAGCTCGGGCAGGAGCAGCTCGACCAGGGGGTAGGTCACCTCGGTACGGGTCATACCGGGTTCCGGGGGCTCGGTGAGGCCCTCGAGAAAAGAGTCGATCTGCCATTCGGCCAGACGGGCTGTGGTCTGCCCGGTGGAGCGGGCCACCTGCACCGCCATCGCCTCGCTGAGCAGGCCCGCCTCGACCAGACCCGCGAGGCGCCGCAGGGCGAGGACGTCCGCTTCGGTGAGCGCCTTGGCCTGGCCGATGTCGGGGAAGCCCATGGCCCGCCAGAAACGGGAGGCCAGCTCCATGGAGACGCCCGCGGTGCGGGCCGCCTGGAAGGCCGTGTAGCGCCGGTCGGCGCCCAGGATCAGCTGTTCCAGGCGGAGGGCCAGGGGGTCGTCGGCATGGTCGCTTCTGCCGTCGTCGGCATGCCGGGGGGCAGGGTCCGTGCCCGTGCCTGAGCCCGTGTCATCGACGGTCACTGCGTGTTGCCCTTCCGATCTGTCGCGGTCTGATAACGACCGGCCTCAACGATACGGCAGGTGTGGGGTGCCTCACGTAGGACTGCGGATCCGGGCCGATCCGGATTCGGCGGGCCGTGCGCGGGGAAGGATTTCCGGCCGCACACGGCCCGCCCGGCACGGAGACCGCACACGGCCCGCCCGGCACGGAGACCACACACGGCCCGCCCGGCACAGGCCACGGGAAAGCGTGGGCTCACTCCGCCCGCAGATGCACCACATCCCCCGCGCCCACGGCTTCCCTGCCGCCGCCTTCCGTGGCGATGACGAGACGGCCGTCGGTGTCGAGTGCCGTGGCCTCGCCCACGACCGTGCGTTCGCCCGGCAGTTCGGCGCGGACGCGGCGGCCGAGGGTGGCGCACCCGGCGGTGTAGGCCTCCAGGAGGCGGCAGGCCGAGGGGTCGCCGTCCGCCGCCCGCCACTCGCCGTACCACTCCTCCAGGGAGCGCAGCACGGACCGCAGCAGCGGATCGCGGTCGGTGACCTGGGCCCCGGCCAGGGCCAGGGACCCGGCGCCGGGCACGGGCAGTTCCCCGGCGGCCAGCGTCACGTTGACGCCGATGCCGAGCACCACCCCCGCCTCGTCCCCGGCGCCCGCCCGCTCGGCGAGGATGCCGCCGGCCTTGCGCTCCTCGCCGTCGACGGTGACCAGGAGGTCGTTGGGCCACTTCAGGGCGGTGTCCACGCCCGCGGCGCGGGAGAGGCCGGTGGCGGTGGCGACCCCGGCGAGCAGCGGCAGCCAGCCCCAGCGCTCGGCCGGTACCTCCGAGGGCTTCAGGAGTACGGAGAAGAAGATCCCGGAGCGCGCGGGCGCCGTCCAGGTGCGCTCCAGGCGGCCGCGCCCCGAGGTCTGTTCCTCGGCGATGAGCACGGCGCCCTCGGCGTCGTCGACGGCACGGGCGGCGAGGTCGGTATTGGTCGACCCGGTGCTCGGCAGCACGTCGAGCACGGTCCACAGACCACCGGGCCTGATCAGGGCGCGGCGCAGCGAACCGGCGTTCAGCGGCGGCCGTTCCAGGTCGGACCAAGGGCTCGGCGAGGAGTCGGGGCCGGGGCCCGACGGCGAGTTCGGCGAGGTGTCGGGGGACTTCGGTGGCGTCATGCAAGACAGCCTAGGTGTGGTAAACGCCGCACTGCCGAGGCGTGCCCGCGCCGATACGCTACGGGTCAGTAGCCAGCCGTCCCCGCACCTCAGCTCACCGTCCCCATCTCATCCGTGACCAGGCAGGGAGCCGCAATCCCGATGTCCGAGCCGGCAGCGCCCAAGTCCATCAACAGCCCCGACATCCACACGACCGCGGGCAAAATCGCGGATCTGCAGCGCCGTATCGAAGAGGCGACGCACGCCGGCTCCGAGCGCGCGGTGGAAAAACAGCACGCGAAAGGCAAGTTGACGGCGCGCGAGCGCATCGACCTGCTGCTCGACGAGGGTTCGTTCGTGGAGCTCGACGAGTTCGCGCGGCACCGCTCGACGGACTTCGGCCTCGACCAGACACGTCCGTACGGCGACGGCGTCGTCACCGGGTACGGCACGGTCGACGGCCGCCCGGTGGCCGTCTTCTCGCAGGACTTCACGGTCTTCGGCGGCGCACTCGGCGAGGTCTTCGGGCAGAAGATCATGAAGGTGATGGACTTCGCCCTGAAGACCGGCTGCCCGGTGGTCGGCATCAACGACTCGGGCGGCGCCCGGATCCAGGAGGGCGTCATGGCCCTCGGCATGTACGGCGAGATCTTCCGCCGCAACACCCATGCGTCGGGGGTCATTCCGCAGATCAGCCTGGTCGTCGGGCCGTGCGCGGGCGGCGCGGTCTACTCCCCGGCGATCACCGACTTCACGGTCATGGTCGACCAGACCTCGCACATGTTCATCACCGGGCCCGACGTCATCAAGACGGTCACCGGCGAGGACGTGGGCTTCGAGGAGCTGGGCGGCGCCCGCACCCACAACGCCACGTCGGGCGTGGCCCATCACATGGCGGGCGACGAGAAGGACGCGATCGAGTACGTCAAGTCCCTGCTCTCGTACCTGCCTTCGAACAACCTCTCCGAGCCGCCCGCCTTCCCGGAGGAGGCGGATCTGGAGACGTCCGACGAGGACCGCGAGCTCGACACCCTCATCCCGGACAGCGCGAACCAGCCGTACGACATGCACACGGTGATCGAGCACGTCCTGGACGACTCGGAGTTCTTCGAGACGCAGGCCCTGTTCGCGCCGAACATCCTCACCGGCTTCGGCCGGGTCGAGGGCCACCCGGTGGGCATCGTCGCCAACCAGCCGATGCAGTTCGCCGGCTGCCTCGACATCGACGCCTCCGAGAAGGCCGCACGCTTCGTGCGCACCTGTGACGCCTTCAACGTCCCGGTGCTCACCTTCGTGGACGTGCCCGGCTTCCTGCCCGGCACGGACCAGGAGTACGGCGGCATCATCCGCCGCGGCGCCAAGCTGATCTACGCGTACGCCGAGGCCACCGTCCCGCTGATCACGATCATCACGCGCAAGGCGTTCGGCGGCGCGTACGACGTGATGGGCTCCAAGCACCTGGGCGCCGACCTCAACCTGGCCTGGCCGACCTCGCAGATCGCGGTGATGGGCGCGCAGGGCGCGGTGAACATCCTGCACCGGCGCACGATCGCGGCCACGGACGAGTCCGAACGCGAGGCCGTGCGCGCCCAGTTGATCCAGGAGTACGAGGACACGCTCCTCAATCCGTACACGGCGGCGGAGCGCGGGTACATCGACGCGGTCGTGATGCCGTCCGAGACGCGACGGCAGGTGGTGCGCGGGCTGCGCACGCTGCGCTCCAAGCGGGAATCCCTGCCTCCGAAGAAGCACGGCAACATCCCCCTGTAGGAGGGCTGATGATCAAGGTCGTACGGGGCAATCCGACCCCGGAGGAGCTGGCCGCCGCCCTGGCGGTGGTCCAGGTGCGCGCGGCTGCGGTGGCGTCCGCGGAGCCGGGTGCGGCCCGCCCCGCGGACGCCTGGTCCGACCCTGCCAGGGTCGCCCGCCACCGCCTGCCGCAGCCGGGCCCGACGTCCTGGGCCCGCACGTACTGGCCGGGCTAGGACGTAACTGGGACTCCCGCCCCAGACCCCGCTCCTCAATCGCCGGAGAGGCTCAATTTGAGCCCCTCCGGCGATTGAGGAGTTACCGGAAGGGGCGGGACTGGGGAAGATCAAAGAACCCGGGCCACCTCCTCGGCCATCCGCCGGTACCCCGCGTCGTTCGGGTGCAGCGCGTCCCCCGAGTCGTACTCGGGAGCCAGCCGGTCCGGCGAGGACTTCGCGGCCAGCGCCTTGTCGAAGTCGACGACCGCGTCGAACTCCCCCGACGAGCGGATCCACCGGTTCACCTCGTCACTGACCCGCGCCGCGTGCGCGCCCCAGTGGTCCGAGCCCTTCAGGGGCAGCAGGGTCGCCCCCACGATCCGTACCCCCTTGGCGTGCGCCTGCCTGATCAACTCCCGGTACCCGGCGATGAGTTCACGGGCCGGGACCACGGGTGCGGGGAAGTACGTGGGCCGGTCGTAGCCGTGTGCCTGGGCTTCGCTGAAGCCGATGTCGTTGAGGCCTTCGAGGACCACGGCCGTGGTGACCCCCGGCTGGTCCAGGGCGTCACGCCCGAAGCGGGCCGTGCCGCGCTCGCCGTACCACGCCGAGTCGTTGAGGACGAGGTTGCCGCCGATGCCCGCATTGAGGACCGGCCGCCGCACCAGCTCGGCGAGCGCGTCGGAGTAGCGGCGGTTCGTGCCCGGCGTGGAGCCGAAGCCGTCGGTGACGGAGTCGCCGAAGAGGGCCACCGCGCCGGCGGGTTCACCCCCGCTGACATCCACGCCCGACAGATAGTACCAGGACTGGGTGCGCTCCTTGAACGCCCCGCCTGACGCGTCGCCGCGATGGTCGCCCGCGGCCCGGTAGGAGTCGGTGAAGCCCTGCGCGTGGAAGGTGGCGGGCCCCGTCGTACCGGCGAAGTACAGCGTGACCGCCACCGACTCGCCGCCCTTGACCGCCAGTTGGGCCGCGTCGCTGGCGAGGCTCCCGCGCGCCGGGATCTCCGTGGAGCGCTCGCCGCCGAACGTGAGGTGTCTGACGGAGCCCTTCTCCAGGGCCGCCCCGTCGCCCGCGCGGGCGACCGTCGCGCCGGTCAGACGCAGCGGCGACGTCCCGTACGCGTTGGAGAGCCGGATACGGATCTCGTCGCCCGCCTCCGTGACCCGGACGACCTGGCGCACGCTCTGGTGCGAGAAGCCCTGCTGCGACCAGTTCGGCGTGAAGCCGCTGCTGGGCAGCTGCGGGGACGCGGTCCAGGCGGCGGCCCAGTCGCGGGTGCCCGCGCTCGCCTCCGTACCGGGGAGAAGGGCGAGGCCGAGTGCCGCGGCGGCGGCGGGGGCGGCGACGCGGTGCAGGACCTTCTTCCGCGTGACCTTGCGCATGACCTTCTGCGTGACCTTGTGCATGACTGACTCCCGAGTTCACTAACGGCTCTGTGGTTCCTTTAAGGCGAGACAGACGGTAGCACCCATCGAGCCACTAAGGGAACCCGGTTCCCGTTTAATGAAGTGGAAGGCTCATCTGAGTACGCGTACTCAGGCGCCGCGCCCCACCGCCCGGGACCATCAGCCGCATGCTCTGGTCCGACCCCGAAGACGAGCCCCCCGAGGAACTCCGGGAAACGCAGGCCATGTTGAGGCGTGCGGGCATCGTCCTTGCCCTCTCGATGATCCTCGTGGTCCTCGTGCTCGGCGTTCCCTGACGCAACCGCGGCCGGTTCCCAGCCGTCCTACAGAGTCGAAATGGACTGATCGGGAGGGCCGGAACCGGTGAACAAGCCTCTGCGGCACATAGCCGTGTTCTGCGGGCTGCTCGTGCTCGCGCTGCTGATACGCGCCAACTGGGTGCAGTACGCGCAGAGCGAGCCGCTGGCCAAGCACGAGAAGAACCGCCGCGTCGCCATCGACCGCTACGCCCAGCCGCGCGGCAACATCATCGTCGCGGGCAAGCCCATCACCGGCTCCAAGGAAGTCCAGGGCAACGACTTCAAGTACAAGCGCACCTTCAAGGACGGCGCGATGTACGCACCTGTGACCGGGTACGCGTCCCAGGCCTACGGCTCCAACCAGCTGGAGAAGCTCAACGACGAACTGCTCGCCGGCACCGACGACCGGCTGTTCCTCAAGAACACCCTGAACATGTTCACCGGCGAGAAGCAGCGCGGCGGCGATGTGATCACCACCATCGACCCGGACGCCCAGAAGGCCGCCTACGAAGGCCTCGGCAAGTTCCGCGGCGGCGCCGCCGCGATCGACCCCGACACCGGCCGGATCCTCGCCCTCGCCTCCACTCCCTCGTACGACCCGTCCACCTTCGCGGGCATGTCGAAGACCGACGAGGCGAACTGGAACAAGCTCAACGAGGACAAGAACAAGCCGCTCCTGAACCGCGCGCTGAAGGAGACCTACGCCCCCGGCTCCACCTTCAAGGTGCTCACCGCCGCGGCCGCCATCGAGACCGGCAAGATCGGTGACATCGCCACCGCCACCGACACCCCCGAGCCGTGGACGCTGCCCGGCACCCGGCACCCGCTGACCAACCTGAACAAGAGCGGCGTCTGCAAGAACGCCTCGCTCAAGGTCGCCATGGAGGTCTCCTGCAACACCGTCTTCGCCAAGCTGGCCCATGAGGTCGGCCGGGACAAGATGACCGAGATCGCCGAGAAGTTCGGCTTCAACAAGAGCGACCTCGACACCCCGGTGCGCGCCGGCAAGTCCATCTACCCGACCGACACGGACAAGCCGGGCAACGCCCTCGCGGGCATCGGCCAGGGCTCCCTGACCGCGAGCCCGCTGCAGATCGCGATGATCGCCTCCGCGATCGCCAACGACGGCAAACTGATGAAGCCGCACATGATCGACGAACTGCGCGGCCCCGACACGGACGCCCTGAAGACGTTCGAGCCGGAGGAGATGTCCCGGCCGATCTCGTCCGGCACCGCGGAGAAGGTCCGCAAGGCGATGATCTGGACCGCCGAAAAGGGCTCGGGCAAGCCCGCCCTGATCCCCGGCATCGAGGTCGGCGCCAAGACCGGCACCGCCCAGCACGGCACGGACATCAGCAAGACCCCGCCGTACGCCTGGTTCATCTCCTACGGCAAGAACTCCGAGGGCAAGAAGGTCGCCGTCGCCGTCTTCATCGACCCGGGCCAGGACATCCCGCGTGACCAGATCGCGGGCGGCACGCTCGGCGGCCCGATCGCCAAGGCCGTCATGAAGGCCGTCCTCGACAAGAAGTGAGCCGTACCCACTGGCTACCCTCTCCCCCATGACTGCCGATCAGCCCAAGCCCCGCCGTCTCGTTCTCGCCTCCCAGTCCCCCGCCCGGCTCGGTCTGCTGCGGCAGGCGGGCCTCGCCCCCGAGGTGATCGTCAGCGGTGTCGACGAGGACGCGATCACCGCCCCGACACCCGCCGAACTCGCCCGCGTTCTGGCCGAGGCGAAGGCCATTGCGGTCGCAGGGCGCGACGAGACGGCGGGCGCCCTGGTCATCGGCTGCGACTCGGTGCTCGAACTGGACGGCGAGGCCCTCGGCAAGCCCGCCGACGCCGAGGAGGCCACCGCCCGCTGGAAGGCGATGCGCGGCCGCGCGGGCGTCCTGCAGACCGGGCACTGCGTCATCGATACGGCGACGGGGCGCCGCACCTCCGCCACCGCGTCGACCACGGTCCGCTTCGGCGAGCCGTCGGACGCGGAGATCGCGGCCTACGTGGCGAGCGGTGAACCCCTTTACGTCGCCGGGGCGTTCACCCTCGACGGCCGCTCGGCCCCGTTCGTCGAGGGCATCGAGGGCGACCACGGCAACGTCATCGGCATCAGCCTGCCGCTGCTGCGCAAGCTGCTCGCGGAGCTCGGCGTGGGCATCACCGAACTGTGGGCCTGAGCGCACGGTCCGCCTGCTGAGCGGTGCCCTGACGGGTCGGCCCCGGACGGCGGTTGGCTAACATGCGCGGGCCACGTACACCGCGCATCCACCGGGGGACAGCAGCATGAGCAACTCGTTCGGCCCGCCCGACAGCGGCCAGTTCGGCCCGCCGCAGGGACCGCCCCCGGGCCCGCCGCAGGGTCCGCCGCCGCAAGGCCCGCCCGGACCTCCCGGGCCGCCCGGGCCGCCCGGGCCGCCCCCGGGCGGGCCGTTCGGCGGACCGCCCCCCGGGCCGTTTCCGCCTCCGCCGCCCCCGCGCCGTAACAACGCCGCCCCGGCCATCATCATCGGCGTCGTCGGTGTTCTCGTCATCGGCCTCATAGCCGTGGCCGCCTTCGTGTTCCTGCCCGACTTCTTCGACCGTGGCGGCAGCAGCAGTTCGTCCGACTCCCCCGGCCTCACCGCCACCCCGTCCGACGACACCGGCAGCAGCGGCTCCAGTTCCGGTCTGGGCGCCGAACCGGGCACCGACCCGACCACGGCCACGCCCGACCCGACCGAGAGCGCCTTCAAGGCCGTCACCTCCGGCGACTGCCTGCCCGTCTGGGACACCGGGCACGGCGGCTCGTCCTCCATCAAGTGGAGCTCCGAACAGCCCCCGGCCTCCGTCTCGTGCAAGAGCGACGACGCTCTCGTCCAGGTCACCGGCACCAGCGGCGGCTGCGACAGCGGCGCGGGCGAGGCGACCTGGACCTACCAGTCCCCCAACTCCGGTGAGACCACGCAGTTGTGCCTCAACCGCATCTGGCACAAGGGCGGCTGCTTCCTCGCCAAGCAGGAGAGCGGCAAGATCGTCGATATGGGCCCGATGACGGCCGTGGACTGCACGGCCAAGAAGGTCCCGATCGCCTACAACCAGATCATGCACATCACGGGCGTCTACAACACGTCCCGTGGCACCGACGCCAGCCTCTGCCGCCGCGTGCAGGGCGATCAGACGCAGTACTGGGCCTGGACCGTCAACGACGGCGAGACCCTGCTGTGCACGATGGTCTACCAGGGCTGACCGGGCTGACCCGGCCGCCCGCTGTCAGGCGCAGGGCTCGGGCCCTCCGCCGTCAGGCCGGGCTCGGGCCCTCCGCGGCCGGGGCGGGAGGCGTGCCGTTCGGCGCGCTCCCGCGGGCCGCGTCCGCCCCGCCGTTCGCGCCGGCCTTCTTCTCGTACGCCATCAGCGTCAGCACGATCAGACCGAGCACCACCATCGTGAACGCGAACGCCGCCCAGCCGACCAGGCCCACGGAGAGCGCACCGGTCACCCCGTGCACGACGGCCGCACTGATCAGCACCATGCGGCCGAAGCGGCCCGGGGCCCGGTCGCGCACCCCGGTGCGCAGCAGGATCACCGCGCACAGCGCGAGATAGAGGCCGAACACGGCGCCCGCCACCCAGGAACCGGCCGACATCGCCTGCGGATCGAGCCCGGCGAGCGACATCTTCTGGTTGTCGACGACCACGCCCAAGAACCAGTTGAGCCAGGCGATAGCGACCGCCTCCACCATGAGGACAAGGGCCGCCACCAAGGCCACCGGTCTGCGCGCCACGGCGCCCCACCCACTTCCGTCGACCGTCCACCGCCGTTACCCGCAGTACGCTCCGGGCACCCGCACGCTACTAATCGGTAAACCACGGGACAAGAGTTGAGGCCGGGGCAAAGATTGATTCCGCCATTCGTAGGGACTCCACAAAGAAACCCGATGCGCCGCTGGCCCCACTGACAGAGACCTGTGCCACACCGGCCCGTTACTGTGCCGTACAGGATCCCGGCGTACCGTGGTGCGACAAGGGATTTCGCGACTCGAGCGGCCCTCGAATAACACTCCGTGTGGGCAAGCTCACCATTGGGGACGGGTCGAAAGGCCGTGTCGGCAGTCCCTAAACTCAGCTTGTTTCAAGGAGGGAGCCATCGTGCGCAAGGTGCTCATCGCCAACCGTGGCGAAATCGCTGTCCGTGTGGCCCGGGCGTGCCGGGACGCGGGGATCGCGAGTGTGGCCGTCTACGCCGACCCGGACCGGGATGCGTTGCATGTCCGAGCCGCCGACGAGGCGTTCGCCCTGGGCGGTGACACCCCGGCCACCAGCTATCTGGACATGGCCAAGGTGCTGGCCGCGGCCAAGGACTCCGGGGCGGACGCGGTCCACCCCGGCTATGGCTTCCTGTCGGAGAACGCCGAGTTCGCCCAGGCGGTCCTCGACGCGGGCCTGATCTGGATCGGTCCGCCCCCGCAGGCGATCCGGGATCTGGGGGACAAGGTCGCGGCCCGGCATATCGCCCAGCGTGCCGGCGCCCCGCTGGTCGCGGGTACGCCCGACCCGGTCTCCGGCTCGGACGAGGTGGTGGCCTTCGCGC
>NZ_JBHTCF010000005.1:0-513917 GCF_042665355.1 Streptomyces monticola
GGGTTGGCGGTGATGCAGAGCATCGCGGCGCCCATGTCGATCAGGCGCTTGGCGTGCTCGGGCTTGGCGCGGCGGATCTCGGGGACGTCGCCGGGCTCCAGGTTGATGCCGATGGGCCGGCCGATGAAGGCGGCCAGATCGGAGATCGAGGTGAAGGTGCCGAGCCCTGGCAGCTCCAGCTTCTCGCCGTCCCAGGCCCGCTCGATGAGATTCAGTACGACGATATCGGCGCCGAAGGCCGAGACGAGCTCCATGTTGTGCACCCCGCGCCCGTTCGGCTCGGGGATCAGCGCGGCACGCTCGGCGAACACCTCGCCGATCATGGTGCGGCCCTCGGCTGCGGCGACGGCGGCGGTCAGCTCACGCCCGCGCAGGGCGGCGAGGGCTTCACGGTCGAGGTCGAGGATGCGGGTGGCCATGGCGGGCTCCAGATCGTGGACGTACATGTCCATCTCGACGCTATCCGCCATCAATACGGCAAGGGCCCGGCCGTAGGTCGACTACGGCCGGGCCCTTGGTCCCGAACAGTCCCCATCAGGGGTGGCTGAGCCTTACTTGGACTCGGCCTTCTGCAGTTCGGCCAGCTCCTCGTCGGACTCGCGGCCCGGCGTCGGCAGGTTGAACTTGGTGATCGCGAAGCGGAAGACCACGTAGTAGACCGCCGCGAAGCAGAGGCCGACCAGGGCCAGGCCCCACGGGTTGGACGCGATGCCCAGGTTGAGGAAGAAGTCCACCGCACCGGCCGAGAAGCCGAAGCCGTCCTTCATGCCCAGGGCCCAGGTCAGCGCCATGGAGACACCGGTGAAGACCGCGTGGATCGCGTACAGGACCGGCGCGATGAACATGAAGGTGAACTCGATCGGCTCCGTGATGCCGGTGACGAACGCGGTGAGCGCGAGCGAGAACATCATGCCGCCGACGACCTTGCGGCGCTCCGGACGAGCGGCGTGGGTGATCGCGAGGCAGGCCGCCGGAAGGGCGAACATCATGATCGGGAAGAAGCCGGTCATGAACTGGCCGGCGTTCGGGTCGCCGGCGAGGAAGCGGGCGATGTCGCCGTGCACGGTGCCGTTCGGGCCGTCGAAGGAGCCGGCCTGGTACCAGGGGAAGGAGTTGAGCAGGTGGTGCATGCCGACCGGGATCAGCGCACGGTTGGCGACACCGAAGATGCCCGCGCCGACGGCGCCGGAGCCGACCAGCCACTCACCGAAGCCGTGGATGCCCGCGCCGAGCACCGGCCAGATGAGACCGACGACGACACCGAGGACCAGACCCGCGAAGGCCGACAGGATCGGGACGAGGCGGCGGCCGCCGAAGAAGCCGGCCCAGTCGGGCAGCTTGGTCCGGTAGAACTTCTGGTACAGCAGGGCGACGACGACACCCATGATCACGCCGCCGAGCACACCGGCGTCGACCGGCTTGTCGACCATGGCTATCTTGCCGTCGACGATCTCCTGCACCTGCGGCAGGTTGGCGTCGCCGAAGGTGCCGAGCACGGCCTTGAAGACCAGGTAACCGGCGACGGCCGCGAGGCCCGTGGAGCCGTCCGACTTCTTCGCGAAGCCGACGGCGATACCGACGGCGAACAGCAGCGGCAGGTTGTCGAAGATCGCGCCACCGCCGGCCGCCATATAACCGGCGATCTTGGTGATGACGGTCGGGAAGGACTCCTTGCCCAGCATGTCGGGCTGGCCGAAGCGCACGAGGAGCGCGGCGGCCGGCATGACGGCGATCGGCAGCATGAGGCTGCGGCCGAGGCGCTGGGCCACGGCCATCGCGCCGGAGCCCTTCTTCTTCTTGTCGGCCGCAGGTGCGGCAGCCGTGGACACAACTTCCTCCAGTGGGCATGGCGCCGCCAGAGGTCAAAGTGGGGGACGGCGGCGTCGCTCAGGGGACGCGGCCACAGGCCGCGTGGTCTACACCAATTAGTGGTGTAGACCTGTTGTAGCACGGTGAGGACGAGATAAGGAACCCTCGCTTCCTGTGGTGCAGGCAACAATCGGACATACATGACGAAGAGCCCGAACCGTGGGTCACGGTTCGGGCTCTTCGGGCTGTCGGCGGAGGGGTGGTTGCCCGCAGTGCCCCCGGGGTCTGCGGTGCCCCCGGGGTCTGCGGTGCCCCCGGGGTCTGCGGGTCCCCGCTACTTGAGGTTCTCCCGCTCCATCTCCGCGATCTCCTCGTCCGACTCCCGGCCCGGTGTCTTCAGGTCGAACTTGGTGATCACGACCCGGAAGAGCACGTAGTAGACCGCCGCGAAGCAGAGCCCGACCGGGATGAGCAGCGCGGGTTTGGTCGCCAGATTCCAGTTGAGTACGTAGTCGAAGAGGCCGGCGGAGAAGGTGAAGCCCTCGCGGATGCCGAGCGCCCAGGTGATCGCCATCGAGACGCCGGTGAGTACCGCGTGGATCGCGTAGAGCGCGGGCGCCAGATAGACGAAGGAGAACTCGATGGGCTCGGTGACGCCGGTGACGAACGACGTGAGCGCGAGTGAGCCCATCATGCCCATCGTGGCCTTGCGGCGCTCGGGCCGTGCGCAGTGCGCGATGGCGATACAGGCGGCGGGCAGCGCGAACATCATGATCGGGTAGAAGCCGGTGGTGAACATGCCCGCGTCCGGGTCGCCCGCGAGGAAGCGGAAGACATCGCCGTGCACCTCTTCGCCGTCCGGCTTGGAGTAGCTGCCGAACTGGTACCAGGCGAAGGTGTTCAGGAGCATATGCATACCGAACGGGATCAGTGCACGGTTGATCACGCCGTAGATGCCCGAGCCCCAGGCGCCCCAGTTGGAGAGCGTCTCCGCGAAGCTGTTGAGGGCGTCACCGATGGGCTGCCAGCAGTAGCCGAAGACCACCGCGAGTACGACACAGATGAACGACATCAGGACCGGGATGAAGCGCCGGCCGCTGAAGAAGCCCAGCCAGTCCGGCAGTCGGGTGCGGTGGTACTTCTCCCAGATCTTCGCGGTGATCAGGCCGACCACGACACCGCCGAGCACTCCCGGGTTCACGGGCTTTCCGGTGACGTCGTCCTGGAAGGCCTTGATCAGGATGGTGTTGAAGACCATGTACGCGACCACCGCCGCGAAAGCGGTCGAGCCGTCGGCCTTCTTGGCGAAGCCGATGGCGACGCCCACGCAGAACAGCAGCGCCATGTTGTCGATGATGCCGCCGCCGGCGCCCGCGAAGATCGCCGCGACCTTGTTCCAGCCGAGGCCGTCCTTGCCGAAGACATCGTCCTGGCCGAGGCGGAGCAGGACGCCCGCGGCGGGCAGCGCGGCGACCGGGAGCTGCAGGCTCCGGCCCAGCTTCTGCATCCCGCCGATGACGGTCTGCTTCCAGCTCTTGGCGGGTTTGGCCCTTGCCGTGGAGGCGTCCGAGCTCATGGTGTCCCTCCGGAACAAGCCGCGTTTGGCGGTCGTTGGAAACTGGTGTAGACCAGTGCGGGGTATCGAAGCGCTGCCGGGACGACGGTGTCGATGATCGTCATCTTTCGGCACGGGGCGGCCCCACGCTCGCGAAGGTGCGCCAAACGTGCGTTACGGTGACAAACCGGACCATGGTGGGCCGAAAAGCTCGTGGAAAACAGGGAGAAGGACATGGCCACTAAGGCTGAGAAGATCGTTGCCGGGCTCGGCGGCATCGACAACATCGAAGAGGTCGAGGGCTGCATCACCCGTCTCCGTACCGAGGTCGTCGACCCGGACAAGGTCGACGAGGCCGCCCTCAAGGCCGCCGGCGCGCACGGCGTCGTCAAGATGGGCACCGCGATCCAGGTCGTCATCGGCACCGACGCCGACCCCGTCGCCGCGGACATCGAAGACATGATGTGAGCTGACCCGGCTCACCTGCGAGGCCCCGGCCGCCGGACTTCCGGCAGCCGGGGCCTTCGTGTGTCACGGGCCGTCACCCGCCACGCGGAACGGCCCCTTCGGGCCGGGCGATAGGGTCGGGGGCATGTCTCGATTCGACGGCCGTACGCCGCAGCAGCTCCGCCCCGTCACCATCGAACGCGGATGGAGCAAGCACGCCGAAGGATCCGTCCTCGTCTCCTTCGGCGACACCAAGGTCTTCTGCACCGCCTCCGTCACCGAGGGCGTACCGCGCTGGCGCAAGGGCAGCGGCGAGGGCTGGGTCACCGCCGAGTACGCGATGCTGCCCCGCTCCACCAACACCCGGGGCGACCGTGAGTCGGTGCGCGGCAAGATCGGTGGCCGTACGCACGAGATCTCCCGGCTCATCGGCCGTTCGCTGCGCGCCGTCATCGACTACAAAGCCCTCGGCGAGAACACCATCGTCCTGGACTGCGACGTCCTGCAGGCCGACGGCGGCACCCGCACGGCCGCCATCACCGGCGCGTATGTCGCCCTCGCCGACGCCGTCGCCTGGGGCCAGGCCAAGAAGCTGATCAAGCCCAAGGCCACCCCGCTGACCGGCACCGTCTCCGCCGTCAGCGTCGGCATCGTCGACGGCGAGCCCCTCCTCGACCTCTGCTACGAGGAGGACGTGAAGGCCGACACCGATATGAACGTCGTCTGCACCGGCGACGGCCGCTTCGTCGAGGTCCAGGGCACCGCGGAGGCCGAGCCGTTCGCCCGCGAGGAGCTGAACGCGCTGCTCGACCTGGCCGTCGCGGGCTGCGACGAGCTGGCCGCGCTGCAGCGCAAGACCCTGGAAGCGGCCGCACAGGCCGGCCAGGCAACCAACTGACCCTCTCCTGGCGTTCCTACAGATACGAACAGAGGCACGGGCGTACGGCACAGCGCCGTACGCCCGTGCATCGCCAGGGGAGGAACCGTTCCATGCCTTCGCGTCGCCGACGTACCGCACGCATCTTCATAGCCACCGCCGCCGTCGCCCTCGTGACGCCGCTCGCCATCGGCTGCAGCGCCGTCGACAAGGCACTCGACTGCGTGCAGACCGCCGACGCCATCGCCCGTAGCGCCGCCGAGCTCCAGCAGGCGGTGGAGAGCGCGGCGGACAACCCGCTAGAAGCGGACAAGGCGCTCGACAAGATCGACAAGAATCTGAACGAGATCGGCGACAAGACCGACGACGCGGACGTCGGCAAGGCGGTCGACGACCTCACCCAGGCCGTGGACAACGTCCGCCAGGCCATCAAGGACGGCGACCCGGCACCGGACATCTCCCCGGTGACCCGGGCGACGGGCGAACTGACCAAGGCCTGCAAGCCGTAGCCGGGCCGCAAGCCGTTGCCGGGCCGCACGCCGTAGCCGGGCTGCCGTAAGCCGTGGCCGGGCCGGCGAGCGGCGGCCGTCGGTGCCGGTGCCCGGGCCGTTCCGGGGCGTCGATAATCGACTCATGACGCGTCTGATCCTCGCCACCCGTAACGCCGGAAAGATCACCGAGCTGAAGGCCATCCTGGCCGACGCCGGGCTGCCCCACGATCTCGTCGGCGCCGATGCCTACCCCGATATCCCCGACGTCAAGGAAACCGGCGTCACCTTCGCCGAGAACGCGCTGCTCAAGGCGCACGCCCTGGCCAAGGCCACCGGTCTGCCCGCTGTCGCCGACGACTCGGGCCTGTGCGTGGACGTGCTCGGCGGCGCACCCGGCATCTTCTCCGCGCGCTGGGCGGGCCGGCACGGCGACGACGCCGCCAACCTGGAGCTGCTGCTCGCCCAGCTGGCCGATATCGACGAGCCGCACCGGGGCGCCCACTTCGCCTGCGCCGCCGCCCTCGCCCTGCCGGACGGCACGGAGCGGGTGGTCGAGGGGCAGCTGCGGGGCACACTGCGGTACGAGCCGGTGGGCTCGGGGGGCTTCGGGTACGACCCGGTCCTGCAGCCCGAGGGGGACACCAGGACCTGCGCCGAGCTGACCGCCGACGAGAAGAACGCCATCAGCCACCGGGGCAAGGCATTTCGAGCGCTCGTCCCGGTCCTGCGGGAGTTGGTCAGTGCCAACTGAGCCCGTCCGGGGGCACCGCTGGGGGTACCCCCAGCGGTAGCTGGGGGAGATTGAGGACGAGCCCGAAGGGCGATGGCGGTGCGCCGGGCGGGGGGTGCGATTACCGCCCGGAACCGCCGGGGGCACAAGTGCGGCCGGAGGGACTCGAACCCTCACGGGTGTTAACCCACTGGGACCTAAACCCAGCGTGACTGCCAATTCCACCACGGCCGCCGGTGCTGCCCGGCCATGCTACTGGCCGGGCAGCGGAGTCAGGAATCGGATTCCTGGACAGGCGCCGCTCAGATGCCCAGGTCCTTGATGATCTTCGCGACATGGCCGGTGGCCTTCACGTTGTAGAGCGCCCGCTCGACCTTGCCGTCCTCGTCCACGACGACCGTGGAGCGGATCACCCCGGTGACGACCTTGCCGTACAGCTTCTTCTCGCCGAAGGCGCCGTAGGCCTCGAGGACCTTCTTGTCCGGGTCGCCGACCAGCGTGACCTTCAGGCTCTCCTTCTCGCGGAACTTGGCGAGCTTCTCCGGCTTGTCGGGGGAGATGCCGATGACGTCGTAACCGGCCTCGGCGAGCACGTCGAGGTTGTCGGTGAAGTCGCAGGCCTGCTTGGTGCAGCCAGGGGTGAGGGCGGCGGGGTAGAAGTACACGATGACCTTGCGGCCCTTGTGGTCCGCGAGCGAGATCTCGTTGCCGTCCGCGTCGGGCAGGGTGAAGGCGGGGGCGGTGTCGCCGGGCTGAAGGCGCTCGCTCATGTGCGGTCTCTCCTCGGGGTCGGTGCATCCGTGCGTACGGGAAGAGCGTAATGGGGGTGCTGTGCGGTGGGCCGGGCCCGGAGCTGACAGACTGTCCATCACGACGACGGATACGACGACACGGAGGCAGCGCGGTGTCGGATGCTGATGCCAGGACTCCCGCTGAGATCGAGGCGGACATCAAGCGGCGGCGCACGCAGCTGGCCGAGACGCTCGACGAAATAGGAGTACGCGTACACCCGAAGACGATCGTCGGGGACGCCAAGGCCAAGTTCGTCGGGACCGTCGATCACACACTCGGCCGCGCCTATGTGTCCGCCAACCGGGCCGTGAGCGATATGAAGTCCCAGTTCGTGGACGGCGACGGCGCTCCGCGCATGGAGCGGCTCGTTCCGGTGGCGCTGCTCGCGGTCGGCGTCGTGGGTCTGCTCGCGATGTCCGCCCGCCGCAGAAGAGGCTGACCCGGCGGCGTACGCGCGGCCCGGGGACCGGTAAGTTCGCACTGTGAGCGCCAACAGTCATGAACACCACGACAAGTTGCCCATCCGGATGCTGCACGACCGGGTGTTGGTGAGGACCGACATCGCGGAAGGCGAGCGACGTTCCACCGGCGGCATCGTCATTCCGGCGACCGCCGCGGTGGGCAGGCGCCTGGCCTGGGCCGAGGTCGTCGCGGTCGGACAGAACGTCCGCACGGTGGAGCCCGGTGACCGGGTGCTCTACGACCCGGAGGACCGCGCGGAGGTCGAGGTGCGGGGCGTGGCCTACGTCCTGATGCGCGAGCGCGATCTGCACGCGGTGGCGGCCGACCGGTTCGAGGGCTCGGAAGACTCCACGGGGCTCTATCTGTAGCTTCGCCGGCTTTGCCGTCATAGCCCGACAGACATGGAGCGAGGGCCCGGCGACCGAACGGTCGCCGGGCCCTCGCATGTCCGGGTGCGGACGGGAGCTTCGGGCGGGTGTCGGTCCGCCCGGGAGATCGGCCCGCCCGGGAGATCGGTGCGGCCAGGAGATCGGTCCGTCCGGGAGACCGGTGCGCGGGGGATCAGTCCGCGCGGGCCCCGGACCTCGTGGGCAGCCCGTCCGTGAGGCCGGAGTCGGCGCCCGCCCCGTCGGTGGTGCCGCCGTCGGTGGTCCCGCCGCCGTCCGCGGTCCCGCCATCAGTGGTCCCGCCATCGGTGGTGCCGCCGTCCGTGGTCCCGCCGTCGGTCGTGGTGCCGCCCTGCGTCTGGCCCTGGTTCTGGCCCTGTGTCTGGCCTTGGTTCTGGCCTTCCGTCCGGCCCTGGTTCTGGCCCTGCGTCTGGCCCTGGTTCTGCCCCTGCGTCTGCCCTTGGTTCTGGCCCTCGGTCTGCCCCTGGTTCTGGCCCTCCGTGGTGCCGCCGTTCTCTTCCTCGCCCGTGGCCGGCGGCTCCTGCGACGGCAGCGACGGGGGTTCGGCCGCGCCCGGCTCCAGGGTGAGGTCGAAGTCCTGCACCGGCTTGCCCTGCAGCGCCGCCTTGGTGAACTGGGCCCAGATGCGCGCCGGGTAGGCCCCGCCGTTGATCCGGGGCTGGCCGAGCGCGCCGTACAGCGGGGTCTGCACCGCCGTGTCCGGGTCCTGGCCCATCACCGCGACCACGGTCGCGAGATCCGGTGTGTACCCGGCGAACCAGGCCGCCTTGTCCTCCTCGGCGGTGCCGGTCTTGCCCGCCGCGGGGCGGCCCGCGGCCTGTGCGGCGGTGCCGGTGCCGCCGTCGACGACGCTCTGCAGGATCGACGTCGTGGTGTCGGCCGCCTCACGGGTCACCGCCTGCTTGGTGTCACGCCCTGGCAGCGAGAGCTTCTCGCCGTCCTTGGAGATCTCCTCGACCAGGCTGTACGTGCCGTGCTCGCCGTGGTTCGCGAGCGTCGCGTACGCCTGCGTCATGTCCAGGACGCTGGCCGTGGACGGGCCGAGCGCGATCGACGGCGAGGCGGTCAGATCGGGTGTGGTCGCGGGGATGCCGAGGCTCACCGCGGTGTCCTTGACCTTGTCCGAGCCGACGTCCACGGCCATCTGCGCGTACACCGCGTTCACGGACTTGTCGGTGGCCTCGCGGACGGTGATGTTGCCGTACGAGCGCTGGTCCTCGTTCTCCGGCGCGTAGGCGCCGCCGTCCCAGCCCCGCACCGGGCGCTTGTTGGTGCCGTCGTAGATGGTGTTCGGGGTGATCGTGCGGCCGTCCTGGGTGGTCGAGCCGTTCTGCACGGCCGAGGTGAAGACGAACGGCTTGAAGGTGGAGCCCACTTGGTAGTCGCGCCGGGTGGCGTTGTTCACGTACTGCTTCGTGTAGTCGATACCGCCGTACATCGCGATCACCTTGCCGGTGGCCGGGTCGATCGCGGCTCCGCCCGCGCGCACGTTGCGGTCGGCCTTGCGGGCGTCCTTGTCGACCTTCGACATCAGCTGGTCCTCGACCGCCTTCACAAAGCCGTCCTGCTTCGGCTTCTGGATCGTCGTGGTGATCCGGTAGCCGCCCTTGGCCAGGGTGTCAGCGTCCACGACCTTGTGCTCGGCGAGATAGTCCTCGACGGCCTTCACCAGATAGCCGCGCTGCCCCGACATCCCCGAGGGCGCCTTGGCGGGCTTGGGGTCGACGAACTTCATCGCGGCCCGGTCGGAAGCGCTCAGCCACTTCTCCTTGACCATGCCGTCGAGTACGTAGTTCCAGCGGCCGAGCGCACGGGACTTGTTCTCCGGGTGGGCCGCCACGTCGTACGCGTTGGGGGAGTTGAGCAGCGTCGCCAGATACGCGCCCTCCGCCGTGGTCAGCTCCTCGGCGTCCTTGTCGTAGTACGAGTGCGCCGCGGCCTGGATGCCGTAGGCGTTGCGCCCGAAGTAGCTGGTGTTGAGATAGCCCGACAGGATGTCGCTCTTGCTGACCTGGCGGTCCAGTTTGATGGCGATGAAGAATTCCTTCACCTTGCGGGTCACCGTCTGTTCCTGGCCCAGGTAGTAGTTCTTCACGAACTGCTGGGTGATCGTCGACCCGGACTGTTTGCCCTTGCCGGTGACGGTGTTCCAGGCGGCGCGGAGCATCGCCTTCGGGTCGATCGCGGACTCCGAGTAGAAGTCCCGGTCCTCGGCGGCGAGCACTGCCTCCTGCACCTGCTTGGGCACCTGGCTGAGCGGGATGTTCTCGCGGTTGACCTCGCCGTCGCGGGCGAGCTGCGAGCCGTCCGCGTACAGATAGACATTGCTCTGCTTGGTGGCCGCGGCGTTGGCGGGCGGGATGTCGACGAGCAGATAACCGGCGACCAGGCCGCCGCCGACGAGCAGACAGAGCAGCAGGAACGCACCGAGCACCATCCGCCAGGTGGGGAAGATCCGGCGCCACCCGGTGCGCTTGCGCTTCTTCTTGCCGCCGGGCTTGCCGCCCTGCGGCTCGGGTGCACCGGCGCCGTCGGGGTCACGGGGCGCCCACCCCTGCTGAGGCTCGTCGCTCATGTCTTCCCGAACTCCCGATTCGCCGTGAACGCCCTTAGTACGACCTATTGGACACTGTTCCACCGTCGTCGCAGGCCGCTGGTGCGTGGCGCGCGCCCGTGACGGCACTGTGATCCGCCGGCCGGGTGAAATTGCCTGGCGGGGCCTTGCGCCCGGCCGCTAGGGTCGTGCGCTTTGGCCGGTGACGCTGAGGAGGGACCCGTGCGGCTGTACGCGGCCGTCGCCGTGGGCGGCTTCCGTCGCTACGCGACCTATCGGACGGCCACCGTGGCGGGAGCGTTCACCAACTCGGTCTTCGGCCTCATCGTGGCGTACACGTATATCGCCCTGTGGGACGAGCGGCCGGGGCTCGGCGGCTACGACCAGTCCGAGGCGCTGACCTACGTCTGGCTCGGGCAGGCGCTGCTCGCGGCCTGTGCGCTGCTCGGCGGCGGCTTCGAGAACGAGTTCATCGAGCGGATCCGCAGCGGTGACATCGCGATCGACCTCTACCGCCCCGCCGACCTCCAACTGTGGTGGCTGGCGCAGGACGTGGGCCGGGCGCTCTTCCATCTCCTGGGACGCGGGATCGTGCCGATGGTGTGCGGCGCGCTGCTCTTCGAACTCGCGCTGCCGACCGCCCCCGGCACCTGGCTGGCCTTCCTCGTGGCGGTGCTGCTCGCCATCGTGGTGAGCTTCGCGCTGCGCTATGTGGTGGGGCTCTGCGCGTTCTGGCTGCTCGACGGGGCCGGGGCGGCGCAGATGGCCTCGCTGGCCGCGATGTTCTTCTCCGGGATGCTGCTTCCGCTCACCGTCTTCCCTGGCGCCCTGGGTGAGTTGGCGCGGGCACTGCCCTGGTCGGCGCTCCTGCAGGTGCCCGCGGATGTACTGCTCGGCAAGCACGCGGGGTGGGGGCTCATGGAGGCGTACGCGTTCCAGGGCGGCTGGGCCGTGGCGCTGCTCGGCGCCGGGCGGCTGCTGCAGTCCGCGGCGACCAGGAGGGTGGTGGTCCAGGGTGGCTGAGACGAGGGCCGGCGAGATGCCTGGCAGGGGCAGGGGCAGGGGCAGGGGCAGGGGCAGCGACAGTGGCAGTGGCAGTGGCAGCGGCCGGAACGGGCGGATCGGCTCCGGTCTGCGGACGTACGGGCTGATCGCGGGGATGTGGATGCGCTCCACCATGGCGTACCGGGCGTCGTTCGCGCTGACCGCGTTCGGCAATCTGGCTGTCACGGCCTTCGACTTCATCGCGATCCTGCTGATGTTCTCGCACGTCGACGCGCTCGGCGGCTTCAGCCTCGGCGAGATCGCCTTCCTGTACGGCACCGCGGCCACCGCGTTCGGCCTCGCCGACCTCCTGATGGGCTCCATGGACCGGCTCGGGGCGCGGGTGCGGGACGGCACGCTCGACACCCTGCTGGTGCGGCCCGCGCCCGTGCTCGTCCAGGTCGCCGCCGACCGCTTCGCCCTTCGCCGGCTCGGCCGGATCGTCCAGGGCCTGCTCGTCCTCGGCTACGGATTCGCGGTCGTCGACATCGACTGGACGGTCGTGAAGGTGCTGCTCCTGCCCGTCATGCTGGTCAGCGGTACGGCGATCTTCGCCGCGGTGTTCATCGCGGGCGCCGCCTTCCAGTTCGTGGCGCAGGACGCGTCCGAAGTGCAGAACGCCTTCACGTACGGCGGCAATACGCTGCTCCAGTACCCGCCGTCGATCTTCGCCAAGGACCTGGTGCGGGGTGTCACCTTCGTCCTGCCGCTCGCCTTCGTGAACTGGTTCCCGGCGCTCTACATCCTCGACCGCGGCAATCCGCTCGGCCTGCCGTCCTGGCTCGCGTTCCTGCCGCCCCTCG
Source organism: Streptomyces monticola (assembly GCF_042665355.1). NCBI lineage: Bacteria > Bacillati > Actinomycetota > Actinomycetes > Kitasatosporales > Streptomycetaceae > Streptomyces > Streptomyces monticola. The sequence goes on from NZ_JBHTCF010000005.1 coordinate 11,972, forward strand.
TGGCCGCCGGCTGCCTGGGGCTCGCGGGGCTCGCCTGGCGCGCGGGCCTTCGTTCGTACCGCAGTACCGGAAGCTGAGGAGCTGAACTCGTGGACCCCAGCGGGGACTTCATCGTGCTCGACGGCGTCGAGAAGGTCTTCGACGTACGCAAGAAGACGGGCTTCATGCGCCGGGAGCGGCACGAGGTGCGGGCCGTCGACGGCATCTCCTTCACCGTGTCGCGCGGCGAGATGGTCGGGTACATCGGGCCGAACGGCGCGGGCAAGTCCACCACCATCAAGATGCTCACCGGCATCCTCACGCCCAGCGGCGGGCGGCTGCGGGTCGCGGGCATCGAGCCGGCCCGCGAGCGCACCCGCCTCGCCCGGCGCATCGGCGTCGTCTTCGGCCAGCGCACCACCCTGTGGTGGGATCTGCCGCTGATCGACTCGTACCGCCTCATGCACCGTATGTACCGCATCCCCGACGCCCGCTACCGCGAGAACCTGGACCGCTGCGTCGAACTCCTCGACCTGGGCGACCTGTTGGACGTGCCCGTACGGCAGCTCTCCCTCGGCCAGCGGATGCGCGGCGATATCGCCGCCGCGCTCCTGCACGACCCCGACGTCCTCTATCTGGACGAGCCGACCATCGGCCTCGACGTCATCTCCAAGGCCAAGGTCCGCGGGTTCCTGCGCGATCTGAACGCCGACGCGGGCACCACGGTCCTGCTCACCACGCACGATCTGCAGGACATCGAGCAGCTCTGCAAGCGCGTCATGGTCATCGACCACGGGCGCCTGATGTACGACGGCGCGCTCGGCGGACTGCACGAGGTCGGCGAGAGCGAGCGGACCCTGGTGGTCGACCTCGAACGCGAACTGCCGGCCGTGACCGTCGACGGCGCCCGCGTGGTCAGGGTGGAGGGGCCCCGGCAGTGGCTGGCGTTCCCGGCCGCCGCGTCGGCCGCGCCCCTGGTCACGGCGCTGGCCTCGGCGTATCCCGTGGTCGATCTGTCCATCAGGGAACCCGATATCGAAGCCGTGATCGCCAAGATGTACGCGGACCGGGCCGCGCTAGGCTGACTTGTATGACCGACGACCTTCCGGAGCTGCGGGCTTCGGACGCCGACCGTGATCGTGTGGCCGAGCGGCTGCGGGACGCCCTGGCCGAAGGCCGCCTGGACATGGACGAGTTCGAGGAACGCCTCGATACGGCCTACAAGGCGCGTACGTACGGGGAGTTGGAGCCGCTCACCCGCGATCTGCCCGCGGTGTCCGGCAGTTCGGCGCCTGCTGCGGCGGCCCCCGGGAACGGGAACGGAAGCGCGCTCTGGGCCGCCCGCATCGGCGGCCAGGGCACCTCGTCCGGCGGCGTCGCCATCATGTCCGGCTTCACCCGCAAGGGACAGTGGACCGCGCCCCGCCGCTTCAACTGCTTCGCCTTCTGGGGCGGCGGTACGATCGACCTGCGCGAGGCGAACTTCGAGGCGCCCGAGGTCGTCATCAACTGCGTGGCCATCATGGGCGGCATGGACGTGATCGTGCCGCCGGGCGTGGAGGTAGTGGTCCGCGGCATCGGCGTCATGGGCGGCTTCGACGACCGCGAGAGCGGGGTCCCGGGCGAGCCGGGCGCCCCGCGCGTCATCGTCACGGGCTTCGCGTTCTGGGGCGGGGTGGGGATCCAGCGGAAGCTGACCCGCGCGCAGAAGCTGGAGCGGAAGAAGAACAAGAGGCTGGACAAGTAACCGAGCCTGTCTGGGGGCACCTCCCAGCGGTAGCTGGGGGAGATTGAGGACGAGCCCGAAGGGCGACTGCGGTGCGGTGGACGACGGCACCCTCAACAGGTGAGAGAACCTACAGCTCCGCCGGCACCGACCCCTTCAGCTGGGCCAGATTGAAGCTGTAGGCCATCTTCTTGAAGCCCTCGTCGCTCGGGTGCAGATGATCCCCCGAGTCATACGGCGCCCGCAGCTTCTCCGGCGCGTACGGATCCCGCAGCGCACGGTCGAAGTCGACCACCGCGTCGAAGACCTTGCCGCTGCGGATCTCCTGGTTGACCTGCTTGCGCACGGCCTCCAGCTGCGGGGTGTAGCCGCGGTGGCCGCCGAACGGCATCAGGGTCGCGCCGATGACGCGCAGGCCGCGGGCGTGCGCCTGGCGGGTGAGTTCGCGCAGACCGTCCACGATCTTCTCGGACGAGACCTGCTGCGGGGTGCGCAGGATGTCGTTGACGCCGAGGGCGATGACCACGGCCTTGACTCCCGTACGGGACAGCGCGTCGCGCTCGAAGCGGGACAGGCCGCTGGGGTTGTCGGCGGGGCGGCCGAGACCGTCGGACAGTATCCGGTTCCCGCTGATGCCCTGGTTCAGAACGCTGTAGCGGGGCGCACCCGACTCGTCGCGCATCCGGTCGGAAAGGACGTCCGTCCAGCGCGCGTTGGCGCCCATCGTGGCGCTCACGCCGTCGGTGAGGGAGTCACCCATGACAACGACGGCGCCCTCGGCCTCACGGCTGAGCACATCCACCGCCGACAGATAGCGCCAGAACGGGCTCTGCTCGGTGTACGCGTCGCCGCGCAGGTCCTCCACGCGGTCGCCGTTCGCCACGTACGAGATCTGCCGGGCGTGCGGGTGGTAGGTGACCGGGCCCGACGGGGTCGGCGAGAACGTCGTCACGAGCAGGTCGGCGTCGTGCGGCACCCGCAGCCTGACCGGGTCGCTGACCGCCTGGCCGCCCGGCTGGATGATGACCGAGTGGTTGCCGCCGAAGGAAAGCCGGCGCAGCGTCCCGGCCGCCGCCGTCGGGTTGCTGGGCGCGGCCGCGAGGGCGATGGAGGCGTGCGTGATGGACAGCGGCGTACGGCCGTAGAGGTTGGACAGGGTGATCCTGGCGCCCGTACCGCCGACGCTGGTGTGCACGACGTTGCGGATGGAGCGGCCCGCGAAGCCGTCCTCGGTGCGCGGCTCGGCCGCCGCCGGTGAGCTGGACCAGGTGCCGACCCAGGAGCCCGAGGAGGCGGGCGCCGCGGAGCCCTGCGGGGTGCGCGACCCGGCGCGCAGTGTGTCGTCCCCCGAACCGTCGCCGGAGAACCCGACGTATATAGCCGTGGAAATCAGCACCACGACGGCCGCGAGCGCGGCCAAGAGGGCATAACCGTTGCGCCTGGTCATGCGGGCTGTGTCTCCTCGGGCAGGGGAGCCCGAGGCTCCAGTTGGACAATCCCATTTTGCGGCATGGGCCCGAAGCTCGCGCACGGCACCCCCCGCCCGAACAGACGCTGGGAACTCGTGGTTCGTTCCAGGAGTCGGTCACGTTAGGGACACTGCATCGGGGGACGGTCGATCGGGTGGAGTGGATGGAAAGCGCAAAAGGGAAAGAAGCGGGTGAACCTGTCATGGGTCAGCATTCCCCGCTGAACAAGGACTCATCCGGCACCCCTTCGGGGGGCGGCGGCTTCTCGTACAGCGCCGCCGACGAGGAGAAACGCCGCGGTGTGCGTCGGATGAAGGCCACCGCCACCGGACTTCTGCTGTTCGTCGCGGTCGTCTACGTCCTCGCCAAGTGGGCGCAGAACTCCGGCGCCGGCGCCTGGACCGGCTATGTCGCCGCGGCCGCCGAAGCGGGCATGGTGGGCGCGCTCGCCGACTGGTTCGCGGTCACGGCGCTCTTCCGGCGGCCCCTCGGCCTGCCCATCCCGCACACCGCCATCATTCCGACGAAAAAGGACCAGCTGGGCGTCTCCCTGGGCGAGTTCGTCGGTGAGAACTTTCTCTCGGAAGCGGTCGTACGCCAGCGCCTGCGCGCCGTCGGCCTCGGCTCCCGGCTCGGCGCCTGGCTGGCCGAGCCCGCGCACGCCGACCGCGTGACGGCCGAACTCTCCACCGCCCTGCGCGGCGCCCTGACCGTGCTCCGGGACTCCGATGTACAGGCCGTCGTGGGTGAGGCCATCACCCGCCGCGCCGACGCCGCCGAGATCGCCCCCGGCCTCGGCAAGACCCTGGACAAGGTCGTCGCCGACGGCGGCCACCACCGCGTCGTGGACCTGGTCTGTGTCCGCGCCCACGACTGGCTGGTGGAGCACGCCGACTCCGTGATGGACGCGGTGCAGGGCGGCGCGCCCGGCTGGACGCCCCGTTTCGTGGACAAAAGGGTCGGCGAGCGCGTCTACAAGGAACTGCTGCGCTTCGTCACCGAGATGCGGGACATGCCCGAGCATCCGGCCCGTGGCGCCATCGACCGCTTCCTCACCGACTTCGCCGCCGATCTGCAGTCCGACAGCGACACCCGGGCCCGTGTGGAACGCCTCAAGCGCGAGGTGCTCGGCCGCGGCGAGGTGCAGGACGTGATCGCCTCCGCCTGGTCGTCGGTCCGCGCGATGATCGTCTCCGCCGCCGAGGACGAGCGCAGCGAACTGCGCCTGCGCGTACGGTCGGCGCTGCTCTCCCTCGGCCGGCGCCTGGCCACCGATCCGAAGCTGCAGCTCAAGGTGGACGGCTGGGTCGAGGACGCCGCGGTGTACGTGGTCACGACGTACCGCAACGAGATCACCTCCCTCATCACGGACACCGTGGCGGGCTGGGACGCCGAGCACACCTCGAAGAAGATCGAGGCCCATATCGGCCGTGACCTGCAGTTCATCCGTATCAACGGCACGGTGGTGGGCTCGCTGGCGGGCCTTGCGATCTATGCGGTCTCGCATGCGCTCGGGGGGTGAGGGTGCCGAGAGGTCCGTACGGGCTTACAGGGGTGCGCCGACCGGGCCGCACACGGTCGCCGTCCTCGTTCGCCACGGCGTACTCCCCATGGAACTCGGCCTGGTGCACCAGCTGTTCGGCTCGGCGCGGTCGTCCTCGTCCGGCGGTTCGGGGCGGTCGTCCGGCGGTGAGCCGCTGTACTCCGTGGTGACCTGCGCGGTGGAGCCCGGCATGATCCGCACGGACGCCGACTTCCCGATCCACGCGGCCCACGGCCCTGAGGTGCTCGCCCGCGCCGACACGGTCGTGGTGCCGGCCTCGCACGAGGAGGACGAGTCGTACGTGGCGGCGGGCACCCTGCCGCCCGCCCTCGCCGAGGCCCTCGACCGCGTCCCGCGGTCGGCGCGCACCGCCTCGATCTGCACGGGCGCCTTCGTGCTCGCCGCCCACGGTCTGCTCGACGGCCTGCGCGCCACCACGCACTGGCTGTCGGCCGACCTGTTCGCCCGCAGCTTTCCGCGGGTCGCGGTGGAACCCGAGGTGCTGTACGTGGACGAGGGCCGCGTCCTCACCTCGGCGGGCGAGGCCGCGGGCATCGATCTCTGTCTGCATCTGATCCGCCGCGACTTCGGCGCGGCGGTCGCCGCCGACGTGGCCCGGCGCACGGTGGTGCCGCCGCACCGCGAGGGCGGCCAGGCCCAGTACATCCCGCGCCCGGTCGCCGAACCCGCGGTCTCCTCCACGGGCGCCGCCCGCGCCTGGGCCCTCGCGCACCTGGCCGAGCCCCTGACCCTGGCCGGCCTTGCGGCACAGGAGTCGATGAGCGTACGCACCTTCAGCCGCCGCTTCAGGGAGGAGGCGGGCCTCACGCCGATGCAGTGGCTGGCCCAGCAACGCCTGGAACGCGCCCGCCAGTTGCTGGAGGAAACGGACCACACGATCGACCGCGTCGCGGCGGAGTCGGGCTTCGGCACGGGCACGTCGCTGCGCCAGAACTTCCAGGCCGCACTTGGGGTGTCGCCGCGGGCGTACCGGGTGACGTTCAGGGGCTTCGCGGGTCCGGACGGCGCCGATTCGGGGGTCTGAGGGGGCTGACGGGGAACGGGGGAACTGGGGGGAACTGGGGGAGGGCTGACGGGGATCTGAGTACGGGTACTCAGGTCTTGCCCGCGCGGCACGCGCACCCTGGGGGTATGACTGGAACCATGACGGGAGCAACCGGAGGGAACAGGGCGCCGTTCCTCAAGCCGCTGGCGGACGGACCGGCCGTCGAGCGCTGGACCCTGCGCCTGGCCACGGCGGCGGCATCGGCGGCGGCGTACCTCCTCTGCCTTCCCTGGGACCTGCGTAACCGGCCGGAGCACCCGGGAGACCTGCAGGAGACAACTCCGGTGACGGGTTCGGGCGTTGCGGCCCTCGCCATGGTGTTGCTGGCGCTGGGCGGCTATCTCGGCGCCCGCGACGGCGTCGCCCGCACGCTGGCGCTGGTGGCAGCTCCCCCGATCATCCTGATGCTGATCTCCCTCGCGACGCACGAGGGCAAGGACGCGTCGCCGTGGCCCGTGGCGTGGGTCTTCTTCTCCGCGCTCATCGCGGGCGGAGTGCTGGCGGCGGCCGTGGCGGGACGAGTGTTTCTGCGCCGCGACACGCCCGGGAGTTGAGCGAAGTCGGAGCGGGCTCGGCGGCTCGGACGAGAGGGGCGCGCGCCCGGATGTCCAAGCTCATCTCGCCTTTCGCGCACGCCAGTTGAAGATCGCTGAGGGGTTGGTCCGTAATCTCACAACTCTCCCGCAGCGCCGTAGATCTCCGAAACGGCCTAGATTGACACCCGTCGGACCCGCCGTAAGGCAGAGCAGGCAGAGCAGTAGGAGCAGCACAGGTGATCTGTTACGGAGCTACGGTCCTCGACCTCGTGGAAGACCTGGTGGACGCCTACGCAGAGGTGTTCTCCGAGCCGCCCTGGAACGAGGATGAGGAAACCATTCAGCGATTCCACTACCGGCTCTGCAATGACGCCGAACGCCCGGGTTTCCGCACGGTGTTGGCCCAGTCGCGCCTGGGCGTGGACGGCTTCGCCATCGCCTGGCTGACCCCGAAGTCCCTTCCGGACACGCGCACTTACGCGAAGGTGGCGTCGCAACTGGGCCCCGAACGGGTCGAGGAGCTGCTCGCCGGCGCCCTGCAACTGGACGAGCTGGCGGTACGCCGCCACGCCCGCCCCCAGGGCCTCGGCCGCAGCCTGCTCTCCGAACTGGCCGATGACGCTCCCTCGGGCCGCGCCTGGGTGGCGATGTCACGCCGCGCGAAGAACGCGGTGGCGAGCTACCGCCGCCTGGGCTGGCGCGAGGTGCGGCCGCTGCCGGACGCGGAGAACGAGGTTCTGGTGTTTCTGTCACCGGGGCACCCGGCGGCGGCGTAGGCCTGCCGGCGGGGATTTCTGTCGGTGGGCACCCGGCGGCGTAGGCGTTACGCCTTCCTGTCCGCCACGACCCAGGAGGCGAGGGCCACGCCGGTCGCCACTGCGGCGACGGCAGGCCAGGCCCCGGCCTTCTTGGCCAGCGGGTGGGCGGCGCCGAACCCGGCGACGTACGCCCCCGTGAGGGCGACCGCCGTCTTCGTATCGGTCCGCTGCTGCCACTGCCGCGCGGCCACGGCTCCCGCGGCGGCCAGCGCGACCCCACCCAGCGGTCGCTTCTTCGTCCACCGGGCGACGGCGTACCCGCCGATCAGGCCGGTGGCGGCGGTGGCGGCTGAGGGTATCTGGGGCATGGGGGCCTCCGTGGCGGTCGTTGGCTGCTTGTTTCTGTTGGTTCCTGCCTGAGGCTAACGCGGGCGGAATTTCATGGCTTGTCCGGGTCGGGGCCTGGCAGGCTGCGCCCATGAACACTCAGGCATGGGTAGAGGAGGACTTCGGCATCACGCTCACCTCCCTGACGGAGGTACACCACGGCGCCGACGAACTGGCCCGCCTGTGGGAGGCAACGGCGGTGGACGGCTCGCGCTACGCGGTGAAGCTGTCGGCGGGCGGCACGTCGGCGGGTGTGGGGGTAGCGGCGTGGCTGTCCTCGCGGGGCGTACGAGGGGTGCCGCCGCCGGTCCGCACCCGCACGGGCGAGCTGTTCTCCGTACGGGACGGCCGCCGTCTGTCGATGGTCCCGTGGATCGCGGACACCCACGCGATGTCCGTGGGCCTGTCCAGGCCCCAGTGGCAGGCTTTCGGTCACCTCCTGTCCAGGGTCCACGCGACGCCCCCACCCCCCGACCTGCCGCGCGAGTCGTACGATCCGTCCGAACTCCTGGCGTACGTAGGGGAAATGGACGCTTTGGCGCGGAGCACGCAGCCCCAGGACGACGACCTGACGAGGGAGGCGGTGGCCCTGTGGCTGTCGTCCTGGGACCGCCTGTCCTTCCTCGCGGCTCAGGCGGCCGGCCTGGCCGGCACGCTGCGTACAGCCGAGCCCTCTTCCCCGTACGTCCTGTGCCACGCGGACCCACACCTGGGCAACGTCCTCCTCGGCGTGGAGGGTTTGTGGCTCATCGACTGGGACGACGCGGTGGTGGCCCCCCGGGAGCGGGACTTGATGTTCGTGGTGGGCGGCGGGGTACTGCCCTGGGCCCTGGCCACGGGGGAGGAGCAGGGGTGGTTCGCGGAGGGCTACGGCCCGGCGGCGCCGGACCCGTCACGGATGGCGTACTACCTGAGCACACGGGCGCTGGAGGATGTGGCGTATCCGGTACGCGAGGTGCTGGGGACGGGCGAACGGGGCTCGCGGGAGGGTGCGTTGGAGATCGTGCGGGCGGTTCTGTCGCCCACGGGTCTCGTGGGGACCGCGCTCAGCTGGGCCTCCGGGCAGGGCTAGGCGCTAGGTGCTAGGTCGCGCACTCGGCCCAGAGCAGCTTGCCGGGGTATCCGCCCATGCCGTCCCCGAGCTGGTACCCACCCCACCGGTCCGCACAGTGCTGCACGAGAAACAGGCCACGCCCGCTCTCGTCGGTGTCCGGCACGGGGCGCGGCGCGTGCCAGTGTCGGAACGGCGCGGGAATCTCGGGATTCGTATCCCACACGCTCACGCGCAGACGCTCGGGAGCCATGGGACGCAGTCGCAGGGTGTACGTCCCTTGGGAGTGCCGGTGCGCGTTGGTGACCAGCTCACTGGCCAACAGCTCGGCAGCGTCGAGGAGTTCAGACATCTCGTGTGCGTCGAGGACAGCGCGGAGGGTGATGCGGGCGATCCCCGGTGCGCGTGGATCGTGCGGGAGTTGGAGGGTGTAGGCCCAGGGTGGGGTTACGGTTTCCATCGGAAGTCTCCGGATGTGGAGGGAAGTTGGAGGGTGAGGTCTCTTCGGGTTCCCGGTGGCTGTGCCGCCGTCGTCACGGGGTGCGCTTCCGGGGTGGGCGCCTGATGAACAAGATAGAGTCTCGGCAAATAACTTTTGCGAGAATCTAGAAAACTTCAGCAGAATGCCCTCGTGTGGGTGACAGCCTCAACTTGGGGTGACGTAAGAGGAGTTCACGTGACGACCAGGCCTGCCCCAACCGCCCGACGCCTTCGGCTTGCGGCGGAGCTGCGCAAGATGCGGGAGCGGGCGGGTATGACCGCCACGGAGGCGGCTCGTGCGCTTGGAATCAGCCAAGGGCAGCTCAGCAACATGGAGTCGGCTCGGTTCGGCGTAAGTCAGGACCGCCTACGATCCATGGCGTACGCGTACTCCTGCTCGGATCAAACCTTCATCGACGCGTTGGTCGGCATGGCAACGGACAAGACGCGCGGCTGGTGGGAGGCGTCCCGCGAGGTGCTGCCGTCGGGCCTGATCGACCTGGCAGAACTGGAGCACCACGCGACGGCCATTCGTACCGCCTACACCTCCCACATCGGCGGCTTGCTCCAGACCGCCGATCACGCCCGCGAGATCATTCGTCACGTCATCCCCGCGCCCACGCCGCCTGAGGTCGAGCACCGTGTCTCGCACCGCGTGCGGCGGCAGGACGTGATCTACCGATCGAATCCGCTCCCGTACCGGACGGTCATCCATGAAGCCGCTCTGCGTATGCGAGTGGGCGGCAGGAGCGTGGCTCGCGCGCAACACCAGCACCTGCTCGATATGAGCGAACGCGACCACATCACCATCCGCGTACTGCCCTTCGACGTCGGGGCGTTCCCGGGCTCGGGCCAGTCCATCAACTTTCTGTACGGGCCAGTCCCGCAGCTCGACACGGCCCAACTGGACCAGTTCCACGGCCCTGTACTCCTCGATTCCGAAGCTCATCTGGCGAAGTACCGCAGCCTGCTGGACGTCGTGGAGTCCATCGCCCTCGGGCCCGAGAAGTCACGAGACCTGATCCACTCCATCGCTCAGGAACTGTGAAGGGATGTACATGCACACGTACGACTGGCAGAAGTCCTCGTACTGCCAGGAGGGCGACGCCTGCGTCCATGTGGCCGCCACTCACGAAGCAACCATCCTGCTGACCGAAAGCGCCGACCCCGCCAGGGGCACGCTCACCACCACTCCTGAGACTTTCGCCGCCCTCCTGCGCGCCCTCAAGGACGGCCGGAGCCCCGCCCCACGCTCCGGCCTGATACTCGACCACACCGGAGAAACGGTCCGCCTAAGCACCCCCACCGCGCCGGAGGCGATCCTCACGACGACCCGCACGAAGTGGGAGACCTTCGTACGGGGCGTACGGGCGGGGGAGTTCGACCACTTCGGCGAGTTCCCGCAGCAACCTTAAATCCCTGCAAGCGTCCGCAAGTTGCGTGCGTCACGGGAGAGTTGCCTGCAAGCTCAGAGGTAGAGATCGCCGGCCAGAGTATGGAGGACACCGTGGCTCTGCATCTGCTGGGCAAGGACCCTGATTCGCCGGAGGGCAAGTCCCCGACCGTCTACTACGACGATGCGACGGACAACTACCTGGTTCAGGGCTGGAAGGTCTTGGACGGCGAGCGGCTGTCGAAGCTTGACCTGCCGGACCATGAGACCGTCGTCGAAATTCCCAAGCGCATGATGCAGTTCTTCCCGGAGGTGAACGGCGGTGGAGGAGCCCACGTTTGAAGGGTTGTTCCGGCTGGCCAAGCGATCTGCCGTGCATCTGGAGATGCGGGACGGCTATATGCAGTCCGACCCGGAGTACCTCGCGTGGCGGGATGGTACGCGTGACCAGTCCCGCTACCTGGACCAGGAGAAGAGTCCCTGGCTCGCGCTGATGCGGGAGATCACCGGCCGGGGCGTCACGGTACGTCGGGCGCGGATCGTGTCCGAGCCCGTCTCGGACTACATCCGCTTCGAGCACCATGTGACGGCCGGGAACGTCGAGGCCGGAGAGCAGGTGCGTTGGTTGCCTCGGCGCAGAGCTTCGGATCTCGCGCTGCCCGGGAATGATTTCTGGCTGTTCGACGAGAGCCTCGTCGTATTCCTGCACTTCACCGGGGAAGGGGAGCTGTCGCCCGAAGGAGATGAGGAGCGTACGGCAGATCCGGCACTGGTACGTCTGTGCTCAACGGCCTTTGAGTCGGTGTGGGAACGCGCTGTCCCGCACGAGGAATACCGGTTGTCCTGACACGGCTCAGCGGCGGTACACGGGTACACGGGTACACGGGTACACGGGTGCATCAAGTGACTGCTTCACCTTCCTCGGCTGTATAGGAAGCGCGCAAAACCCTGGGCAGAAGCCTTCGGAGATCCGTCAGGCAGCGGGATTCATAACGCCACGGGCGTTCGCCGCCCGTGCCGGCTGGACAGCCCTTTCCGGGGGACGGCCTCGTGGCCGGCAGGCCTGGTGGGGAAATGAGCCCGACGGCGTGCCGTTGAGGGGCTGCCGGCGCGGGTCTCGGGCCCTGCTGGTCGCGATGGACGAGATGCAGGGCGTGCTGAGCATGTCCGCGCAGAGTGGATCAGTAAGCGTTGTGACGATAGCCCTGCTCACCTGCGGTCGCGCGCTCCAGTAACTCCTCGGCGGTGGAAGGGTATTGGGCGCCGATCAGGGATCTTGCGATCGCCATGATCTCCCGTGCGTCACGGTATGAAGCGTTCCTCAGGAGGTGCTCGACTGCTTCGTCCAGCCCTCTCGTCCGGCAAGAGATCATCGCTCGGGCGGTCTCGCCGGGATCGGCCATCGTCGCTGCGTGATCCAGGATGACTGCGACGGCCTCGTAGCGGCCAGCCGCAATATGCGAGGCGAGGTCGTCAACAGCTGGCCAGAACGCAGCTTCAGAGTGGCTTTCCTGATGTTGCCGGTCCCCCTCCCCTAGGGGGACCGGCAACACATTCTGTTCGGGTCTGGAGGAAGCGATGCCTGCGCTCGCAGTCCGATCAGCCGGCCCTGCTTCCGGTGAGGCTTGCGGCTCGAGCCGGACCACTGCGCTACACCTCGCGCATCGCAGCTCTCGCGTCGCGGAGAACCGCCCCGCTCTGGTGCTGCGGACCTCCTCTATCTTCTTTTCTATGTCCTCCCAGGACACAGGTAGCGAGTCGCTCTGCCCCGCAGCCGCTTCCGAAGCAAGGTCGTACAGGGTTCGGTACGGGGGCGCCTGAGGGCGGCGCCGCTTCCCGTTGAACATGTCGGAGAGCACGGACCTCGATATGAAACGCCGCCTGTTGCGAGCGTGCCCATGCTTCTGGAGACGGTCACTGAGCTCGGACAACGACATACTGCCGACTGCTGCGCCGAGCCCTCGCGTGATCTCCGCCAGCTCACGCGCAGGGCCAGGCGGCAAGTCGAGATCCTTGTACTGCCCGCGCTTCGGCACTTCTGTGCTCCCCACATGCCTGCTCGTCTACGTGCGCTGCTGCTCCTTGCCTTGGCAGCGATTGTGGCCTGCTTTCTCCCTGCTGCGGGTGGGACTTCTGTCCCAAGTTTTGTTGGGACAGCGAACTGCTTCCGTCCTAGCCGTTCGATGGAGTTGAGTTTTAGGGGATCGGCGAGGGCTCCCGCCGGGCCAGTGCTGGTGGGCATGCGCGTCGTACGGAGCGGATCTAACGGGAGAAGGTGGACTGTGCACACGGATATGCCGTCCTGGCGGGACACGAACCTCGGCACAATGAAGAGGGCCGCGCTGTGGCTCGTACAGGAAGTGGGGGTTGGAGCGACCTTCACCAAGGGCCAGCTGCGGGACGCGTTCCCGGAGGTGGCGCAGATCGACCGGCGCATGAGGGATCTTCGCGACTTCGACTGGCAGATCCATACCAGGCGTGAGGACGTGACGCTTGAGGCGAATGAGCAGCGGTTCGTAGCGCAGGGCGAGCCGGTCTGGGAGCCGGGCAAGGCGACCCGCAGGGCCGGCGCCACGATCTCTGCCGCGCAGCGGCACGAACTTCTGATGCGCGACGGTCACAAGTGCCGCTCGTGCGGCATCGGCCCCGGTGAGTCCTACGTGGGTACTGACGTGGCCTCGCAGCTTGATGTGGCCCGCCGCACGGTCAACCTGCCGGACGGGCAGAGTGAGGTCCAGCTGGTCATCGAATGCAACCGGTGCCGTGTCGGCAACCGCGGACTGACCGTGGACCTTGAAGGACTGCTTGGCCGGCTCAAGGCTCTGTCGGCCTACGAGAAGAAGATCCTCTCCGCCTGGGTGGCCCAGGACGCACGCGGATTCAGCGAGCTCGAGGACCTCTGGGCCGCTTACCGCACCTTGCCGGCGGATTCCCGCGACCGGTTCATTGAGGGCTTGGGCGACTAGGGCCCAGTGCGCCATCTTTGCGGGGCGGCAGGCCGTCGCCCCGCAGCTCTCGATCCTCGGTCAGCCTGATGAAGACCTTGTTGGAGGAACAGGATATGTCCGTCGACTTCGGCGTCCCGCCGCTCGCTCATGAGAACCGAGCGCTGGTCGAACAGCGGCTGAAGGAAGTGCACGAAGGACAGGGTGTGCCAGAGACCCTTACGGTCGAGTTCAGGGGGCAGCGTCGGCATATCGAGGTAATCGACATGCCTGTGTCCCAGCTCTTCTACAACCCTGGCACGCACCGCATCCGTGCCCAGAGCAGCCACGATCCGGAGCATGAGGCCGCCCTGAAGGCGGACCCGTATAGCGAAGAGAGCCAGGACTATCTCCAGAGCCTGCTCACCTCGATGCCCGCTGACCCGACAAAGCGTGATCCGGACTTCGATGCCCTCAAAGCCAGCCTGCGCGATCATGGTCAGACCGAGCCTGGCTTGATCACAAGGGAGGGCATTCTGGTCAATGCCAACACCCGCCGTGCCGCGCTCAAGGAGCTTGGCGCGCTCAATATCAGGGTGGGAGTGCTGCCGGCGTCGTGCACATGGGCGGATATCCACGCGGTGGAACTCTCGCTCCAGCTTCGCAACGACGAGCGTCGCCCCTACTCCTACATCAACCACTTGCTGGCCGTAGGGGAGCAGCTGGAGTTCGGCCGCGAGCTTTCAGAGATTGCCCGAAGCTTCCATACCACGACGCCGGCGGTGGAACGGGACGTGTGGATCCTGGGCCAGCTCCGTGACTTGGTGAAGCGGAGCGAGGCCGGAGGGCTGTCTCTAAGGCTCATGGACTTCGAGGACGCCAAGGAGAAGCTGTTCGAGCTGTACCGGGCCTACTCCAAAGAGCGTGCCAAGAACAAGGAGAGGGCAGATCTCCTGAAGGAAGCGCGGCTGTCGGCCATCGTCCTCGACTTCGCTAAGACGGACGTCCGCTATATCGGACCTGATTTCCAGGCCCGCTACCTCGACCAGCGTCTGCCGGAAACGGTCAGGCCCAAGGCTGAGGCGGCGCCGATGGCGGTGGCGATCCCCGGCCTCAACAGGACTGTCGAGGCCGCTGGAGCGCCGGTCGCTGCCGCAAGGGCTCTGACTGACTCGCTCCTGCAGGCCAAGGCGGTACAGGTTGCCCAGAGCAAGGCTCCCGCGACTCAGCTGGCAGCAGCGTCCGCGGCTTTGAAGGAGCTGGAGGATGTCTTTAACGAGGCCATTGAGTTTGCTGGCAAGGACTTCCGGCTGCGCAAGAAGCGTTTGGCCGCCCCTGACCGCGTAACCGATGCCGCCAAGGACCTTGAGCAGTGCATCACCGATCTGGTCATGTCGCGGGGGAATGGCAGCCTCGACGAGGACGCGTTCGACGATGCCCTCCTGAAGCTGCGTGAGGTGATGCGCAAGCTCGGTGTGGAAGCAGGCAAGAGCATCGCACTCCCGGGTGAGGGCCTCGCCTGGCTCCGCAGCGCGGCTGCCGAAGGGCAGTGACCGCTGTGTACGAGCAGCAGGAACCGTCCCTTCGTATCGGCTTCGACGCGACGCGGACCCGGGTGGTCTTGCGCGCGCGGAGTGGCCTTGAAAGCGAACTCTCGCAGCTGGCCGCCCGAATCGCTGCGGGCGGCCAGCGCGGTCCGCTCACAGCAGAGATCGACCTCGACGATTTTCTCGCTGGCATCAGCGAGCTTGGCGGCTGGACGGATGCGGGCGTTGAATGGGAAAACGCTGTAGCCAACCTCGTCAACGGCGTACTCGACGACGCCGCCACTGCCGAGCGCAACCTTCGCGACGAGGCAGCCCCCCCGTCCGGTATCTCACCAGACGACATTGATTCTCTGCTCGGACCGGTATGGTCCGGTAACCTCACAGATTTTCAGCGCCGCGACATCGCGCGGCTCCTCTCGCTGAGGCACGGGGCCAACTTCAGCGTCCCCGGGGCCGGAAAGACTCGTGTAGCCCTTGCCGTCTTCGCCGCAATGAAGGAACAGGGGCATGTGCAGCGCCTGCTCGTCGTCGGGCCGAAATCCGCTTACGAGGCCTGGGAGTTCGAGGCATTCGCCTGCTTCAAAGAGCCGCTTCGCACGGTAGTGATGGCTGGGGCCCCCGACCCGGGCGCCGAAGTGCTGATCATGAACTACGAGCGCCTCGGCCGCTCTGTTGTCGCCCTAGCAGCGTGGCTCCGTGCGGCTCCGGCCATGATCATCCTTGATGAGGCCCATCGTATGAAGCTCGGCGCGAGCGGCACATATGGCGCTGCATGCCTTGCCCTGGGCCCTCTGGCTGAGCGGCGTTTGATCCTCACCGGGACGCCGGCCCCGAATGGCGCCCGTGATCTGGAGAACCTTCTCTCCTTCGTGTGGCCAGGGCACGGCAAGAGTGTCGTCTCCAACGCTGTCGGTGGTGGCGATCTGGCCTATGCGAGTACGGTCCTGCGGCCGCTGTTCACACGTACTACCAAGCGTGAGCTCGGTCTGCCGCCGTTCGAGCCGAAGGTTCGCTACGTCGACCTTCCGCGTCTGCACCGGGAGGTCTATGACGCGCTGAAGGGCAACCCGTCCAGGCGCTCGGGAGACCTTGAATCACTGGGCAAGGCGATGCTCCGCATGCTCATGGCGGCCACCAGTCCCGCGTTGCTTGCCGCCGGTACGACGCCCTACGAGCCGCTTTCCTACCAGGTCCCGCCGCTCGAAGCGTCCCCCGATGACTCCTTGCATGCACTTATGCAAAACCTGCCGCAGCACGAGCTGTCGCCGAAGTACGAGGAAGCAGTGCGGATCGTTGCCGGCAATGCCGCGGCTGGCCGCAAGACAATCGTGTGGTCGACGTTCGTCCGAAGCATCGCCACACTGCAGCAGCTCCTCGCCCCGCACGACCCGGCTGTCGTTCACGGCGGGACCCAGGACCGGGAGGAGGAGATTCGACGCTTCCGCGAGGACCCCGACTGCATGGTCCTGATCTCGAACCCCGCGACCCTCGGAGAGGGCATCAGCCTGCACCAGGACTGCCATGACGCTGTCTATGTCGACCGCGACTTCATGGCTGGCCGTTACCTGCAGAGCCTTGACCGCATCCACCGTCTAGGCCTGCCCCCAGACACCGAGACAAGGGTGACCGTGCTGGTGGCGCGAGGCACGTTGGACGAGGTTGTCGAGTTGCGGCTGAAGGAAAAGCTGGAGTTCATGGGAAGTATCCTCGACGACCCATCAGTACGACAGCTTGGCGATCTCCAAGAAGAGGGCCCCGCCGTGGCCGGTATGGATGCTGCGGACATCCGAGCGCTTCTGTCCCACTTGGATTCGCCTCCATCCAACCCCTGAGTGCCGAAGTCTTGCTGTCCTGCCGCCCCGTCTGTCGCGTGGGCGGCATGACAGCAACTATGATTCGGGACTCGTGCTCGGAGACGTGCTCCTGGTTCACTCGTGACGTGCGCTAGCCGTGGTGCCGGTGGCCCTCCCCTGGAAACCCCTGGCATGATCGGCGATGCGCATTGGTCGCTCTCGTGTTCGGATGGCTAGTCCCGCGATGGCCGTCCTCGAGCAGACCACGGGTGTTCCTGAGGAGGGCAGTGATGGCAGTAGCGGACCGTCGCCAGTACACGTCGGTTGAGATCTGCGCCGGCGCAGGCGGTCAGGCCATCGGCCTCCATGAAGCGGGTTTCACGCACCGTGCGCTTGTCGAGATTGATCCGGATGCCTGCGCTACGTTGACGAAGAATGTCCACCGGATTGGTGGAGGAAAGTCGATTGTTCACCAGCGGGATCTTAAGCTCTTCACCGGGAAACCGGATGGCGACAAGCCTTCCGATGCGCATTTCACTATCGGCGACTTGGGGCTGGCAAAGGGCGAGATCGATCTCCTTGCGGGGGGTGTTCCCTGTCCTCCGTTTTCTTTTGCGGGCAGGCAGTTGGGCGCCGATGACGAGCGCGACCTATTCCCCGTCATGCTTGAGATGGTTGAGGCGCTAGACCCCAAAGCCGTGATGATCGAGAACGTGCGCGGTTTGCTTGAGCCGAAGGAGAAGTTCGCCCCGTACCGAGCCCAGATCTTGGAACGGCTTTCGGATCTCGGATACGTCTGCCGTGAAAGCGATTGGTCGGTCCTGGAGGCCCAGTACTTCGGTGTTCCGCAGTTGCGCCCCCGCGCCATTCTCGTGGTTATGAAGGAGCCCTATGCCGACCACTTCGCAGGATTGCCGCACGGCAGTGCTGCAGATATCGTTACTGCGCGCAAGGAGCTATCGCGGTCAATGCTAGCCCGCTTCAACAGCCTCAGAAACACGGAGTACAAGGAAGCGGCTGAGGCGGCATGTGCGCGCTGGAAGGACCCCGAAGGGAAAGTCGACGGTGTCGCCCCCACGCTCGTCGGCGGATCTCGTAAGCACGGCGGGGCGGACCTTGGGCCCACCCGTGCCAAGCGGGCATGGGCTGCGATGGGGGTGAACGCCCTCGGAGTGGCCGACGAGGACCCTCTTTCCAATCCGGAAAGGCATCTCCTGCGTAAAGAGGGGCCGATGCTCACAGTCAAACAGGCTGCCCGCATTCAAGGGTTCCCGTCTGATTGGATTTTCACCGGACGTAAGACCGCTGCATACCGGCAGGTAGGAAATGCCTTCCCGCCCCCGGTGGCGAGGGCCGTCGGCGAGCGGATTATGCAGGCTATCGAAGCTTGTGAATCGGGTGCCGTGCCGCTGCCAGAGCGGGCAGCTGCTGGCGTGCTCCCTGCGCAGCAAGATCAGCAGTTGGAGCTTGTACCTTCAGCCTGAACTAGCAGGGGAACCGGCCGAGTCCTGCAGATCGCGCGCACGCTGTCGACGAAGCTGGACTGCATCGCATACAGCTTTGGAACAGGCTCCCGCCGCTTCGTGCTCCCAGAACCGGAGCACTAGCCACCCGGCTTCGCTGAGTCTTTGGTCAGTGTCACGGTCACGCTCCATGTTGCGTACCACTTTCTCTGACCAGTACCCGGAATTGGTTTTCGGCGGTACGTAGTGCTCGGGGCACCCGTGCCAGTAACAGCCATCAATGAAGACGGCTACCTTGGATGGCCGAAACACCATGTCTGCAGTGCGTCGAAGATTCGGCAGAGGGCGCGCGGCAATGCGGTAGCGCAGCCCCTGAGCATGCACGAGTCGACGGATGAGGAGCTCGGGCTTAGTGTCGCGGCTCCGGATCGCTTGCATGTTGCGTCGGCGGGCTGCGGAGGACGCCCAGGATCCTTCCGGCGCCGTCCACTCCCGTTCAGCTTCGGAAGACACATTCCTAGCGTAGTGGAGGTACTCGAAGCGATCAGACGGACCCTGGTGCGCCGACATTCCCGCTCCTGTGCGAAGACAGCTAGCGAAAATCAGAAAGCAGGATCCCCGGCCTTGATCGCCGTGACGAACGAGGACCAGCTGGCCGCCGGGAAGAGGAGTGCAGGACCGTGCGGGGTCTTGGAGTCGCGGACGGGGACGCCTTTTGGATGGTCGTCCAGTATCTCTACGCAGCTGCCGCCCTCGTTGCCGCTGAACGACGACTTGCGCCAGCCGGCCAGTGCGGAGGAGTCCGGGATGGTGTGTTCAGCCATGGTGTCCGTAGTCCTTTGCGGTCGCCTTCATGAGGGCCAGTGACTCCTTGAGCGGCATCGCGTCGCCCAGCGCAAGATCGTAGGCGCCTTGGAGGCGGTCGACCATGGCAGGGGAGTCGTGCACCTTTCCCACCTGGATGCCTTCGGAATATGCGACCGGAGGCTGGTCCTCGAACCGCAGCAGGGTGAGCATGCCCTGCATCAGTGGATGAACGCCAAGACCGAATGGCAGTACGTGGATTCGCACGCGTCGTGTCTCCACCAGCTGAACCAGGTGCAGGACCTGCTCCACCATGACGTCCGGCCCGCCGGCCGTGCGCCGTAGCACTGCTTCGTCGAGAAGGGCCCAAACTACGGGCGAGATCGGGTCATTGAGGATCTTCGCCCGCTCAAGTCGTGTGACAACGAGCCTGTCACATTCCTCTTCGCTCACCGGAGGGAACGACGTGCCCAGAACCGCACGCGCGTACCTTTCGGTCTGCAGGATGCCTGGGATGAACGACAGCGCGAACTCCCGGATCATGACCGCCTGTTGTTCGAGCAGTCGCGCCGGCTCGAAGTAGTCCGCGACCGCGGCGTCCTTGTCCGGGAGGAAGCTGCTCAGTACGTTTCCGGTGTTCAGGGCGGTGTCGAGGCGCCGCGCGTCCTCCTTGGACGGGGTCCGTCGGCCTGCCTCGATGTGTGCGATGTGCGAACGCGTCATGATCGCCGCGTCGGCCAGTTGCTGCTGCGTCAGGCCACGCGCCTCGCGCTGGGTTCTGATCCACTCGCCGTAGGTGTTGTTCATTCGCCCAACTCCTGTGTGACAGGCGCTTTGTAGCCCTGGAGGCACTGGTCAGGCTACGCCGCTCCACTCCACTCTGTGAGCGGATCGCTACGCAGTGATCGCTCGTAGATGGCGGAGACCCCCGCGGCCGCTCGCGACGGCCCGGGGGCGTGGCCATCAACCCACCCAAGCAACGGAGTTGATGACAGTGCTGGACTCTATCGCCCGGTTCTTTGAGCCGCTCCTGCGGCTGCTCTGGCCTGCGCAAGGAAGGCATCGCTGGCCTGAGCCCGATGTCCCGGCCCGGGCCCGCCCAGACGAGGCCCCGCCCCGCACTCCGCGTCCGCGAGGCCCGCAGACTCCCCATGAATCCGTATTGTGCGGCGCGAGCAGTGCGCTTGTCCGGCCCTACCTCGCCGTTCATGAGCGCGAGGAAGCCCGGCGTCAGCGTGCGCGGCGTCGGGCCCTTTGGTTTGCCGTGCATGGCATCGACGTAGGGTCTCGCACCATCCACGGGGTCGAGGTGCCTGCGTGACGCGCGACAGCGGCCAGTCAGCGATGACGTCAGGGAGCGTGGCGCGGTTGCTGCCCTGGGTCAGCCCGGAAGGCAAACCGTGCTATCTCGTGAGCGACGACGGCACCGGGTATCTCTCCCGTTTCGCCGACGAGGTCGAGGCCACGCAGCTCGATATGGCCGACGAACTTATCGATCACGCCGCCGACATGCTCGCCGATCTCACGGCCACCCCCGAGCAACTGCGCTACCTCGTGGCGCGCATGGTGGAGTCGCTGCGGGACGTGAGCCGTGTCGCCGAGAGTCGCGGTGACCGTCTGCCTGGGGCCGGCTCATAGTTCTGAGGAAAGGTCTGACGAGAGCTCTGGCGAGAGTGCTGTTCAGCGAGCTCAGTCGGCTCCGTGACACTCCCCATAAGCCCGCCCCGACCCACACCAACACCCCTCCCCGCCCCTCGGCGGCCACCCCACAGCTCGCCCCCGCGCGGCCAGCGTCGTCGCGTACTGCGGGAGCAGGGATGCGTCCTCCGGGGACGACGCTTCCGAGGCGGCGAAGGCCTCGTACGACGGGACCGTGGCCGTCACGATGCCCAAGTTCGGGGTGCCGGAGGCGGAGAGTTCCCTCAGGGAGGACTCTATGGTCGACAAGTGGGCCTCGTGGGAGGGGTACTCGGAGGTCAACGCCGGGTACGCCGTGAGGAGTTCCGTGAGTTCCGTGGCCGGCCAGTGCAGGACCGCCACCGGGAACGGGCGGGAGAGGGCCTCGCGGTAGGAGCCCAACTCCGCGCGCAGGCGGGCGATTTCGGCGCGGAGTTCGGTGGGGTCCTCCGAGCCGAGGGACCAGACCCGCTTCGGGTCGTGGAGTTCGTCCAGGGGGACCGGGGAGGTCGAAACCTCGTCGGCCAGGATGTCCCACGTGTCGTGGTCGAGGCCGAGCAGTCGGCGGACCCGGTGGCGGGTCAGGAGGAGCGGGTGGGTCTCGGGGGCCGTCTGTTCCGCGGGCGGCACCAGCGCCGTCACCGCCTCGGTCAACAGGTCCTGTGCCTCCTGGAGTTCGTCGTGCGACTCCAGCGCCTCCGCCGCGATCACCCAGGGGGCCGGGTCCCGGGGGGACGCCGTGCGGATGCCGGCGATGATCGCGTGGGCCTCCGCCTCGTGGCCGTACTCCCACAGGTTCGCCGCCTTCAGGGCGCGGATCAGGGTCGGGTGCTGGGGCGAGCGGGCCAGCAGGTCGTCGTAGAGCCCGGTGGCCCGCGCACGGTCGCCGGAGAGTTCCAGATGGGCGGCCGCGTGCAGCAGCAGCTGCTCCGCGTCCTCGGGGTACTGCGCCGCGGTACGCAGCAGACGTTCGGCTTCGGCGGTGTGATCCGTGTCGGGGCGCATGGGGGACACGGTACTGCGGGCCGCGGACATCGGTGCAGGAGCGTTTCGGTTGCGGTGGCCGTTGCGGTGGCCGTTGCGGTGTCCGTTGCGATGGTCCTTGTCCGGCCCGCCCCCCCCGCCGGCGCCCGGCTTGTTCCGTCTCTCTGGTTACCTGCGCTCCCAGCGCCTATCCTCCGGGCCTGCCCAGGGAGGAGGCACCGTGCGGGAACGGGTTCCGGTTGTCGTGCGCAGGCGCGGGCGCTCGCCCCTCGCGCGCGTGCTCTGGAACGGGGCCGAACTCGCCGTCACCCTCGGCGTCCTGCTGCTTCTGCTCGTCGTCCATCAGCTGTGGTGGACCAACCGGCAGGCACGTGACGGTGCCGAGCGGCAGGTGCGGGAACTGGAGCAGCAGTGGGAGGGGGGAGGCGGGGTCGATGTGCCCGCCGGGTCCCGGCCCGAGCCCTCTGCCAGTGGTGAGGAGGACGATGACAGCGACACCGAGCGCCGCGAGCGGTCCGCCTCCGGCACCGGACCCCAACGGCCCCGCTGGGACCAGGCCTACGCCGTGCTCTCCATCCCGCGGATCGGCGTCCGCGTGCCCGTCGCCGAAGGCGTGAGCAAAGGCGGGGTGCTCGACAAGGGGTACGTGGGGCACTATCCGCGGACCGCGCAGCCGGGGCGCCCCGGGAACTTCGCGGTCGCCGGGCACCGGAATACCCACGGCGAGCCGTTCCGGTACATCAACCGGCTGCGGCCCGGGGACCGGCTCGACGTGGCGACCAAGGGCGCCGTCTACACGTACGCCGTGGACAGTTCGCTCGCTCAGACGCTGCCCGGTGACGGCGGCGTCATCGAACCCGTGCCGCGCAGCCGCGTGAAGCCGGGAGCGGGGTACGAAGAGCGCGGCTACTACCTCACCCTCACCACCTGCACGCCTGAATTCACCTCCAAATACCGACTTGTCGTGTGGGCCAAGCTGAAGTCGGTGCGGCCTCGGTAGGGTCCCTGTCCGTGATCTCACGTCAGCCCCGCCGCCAGTCCAGTCACCGGCGCCGCCCCCATCTGCTCTGGCTGCTCGTGCCGTTCGTGCTCTACATCGGTGCGCTGCCCTTCGTGAACCGGGTGGAGCCCGTCGTGCTCGGCCTGCCGTTCTTCTTCGTCTGGCTGCTCGGGGCGACCGTGCTCACCCCGGTCGCGGCCTGGCTCGCCTGGCGGGGCGACCAGAAGGCGAGGGCCGACCGGTGAACGCGGCCGTCGCCACCTCCGTCTTCGGCGTCTTCATGGTCGTCACCGTCGCCCTCGGTCTGCTCGCGGTGCGCGGGCGCGGGCAGCAGGGCGGGCTCGCCGAGTGGTCGGTGGGTGGGCGCAGCCTCGGTGCGGTGTTCATCTGGGTGCTGATGGCGGGGGAGAGCTATACGAGTTTCAGTTATCTGGGGGCCGCGGGCTGGGGGTACAACTTCGGGGCGCCCGTGCTTTACG
Organism: Streptomyces monticola; assembly: GCF_042665355.1. Taxonomy (NCBI): domain Bacteria; kingdom Bacillati; phylum Actinomycetota; class Actinomycetes; order Kitasatosporales; family Streptomycetaceae; genus Streptomyces; species Streptomyces monticola. The sequence goes on from NZ_JBHTCF010000005.1 coordinate 35,031, forward strand.
TCGTCGCCTATATGTCCTGCGGGTACGCGGTCGGATATGTCGTCGGGCCGATGCTGTGGTCGTACGCGCGCAAGCACGGGCTCGTCGGGATCACCGACATGATTTCCCACCGGTACGGAAAGCCCTGGCTCGGCGCCGTCGTCGCCGTACTCGCGACCGTGTTCCTGCTGCCGTACATCCAACTGCAGATCACCGGCATGGGTGTCGTCGTATCGACCATTTCTTACGGGGCGATCAGCCTCAACTGGGCCTATTTCCTGGCCTTCGCGGTGACCACCGGATTCGTGGTGGTGAGCGGGCTGCGGGGGAGCGCCTGGGTGTCCGTGCTCAAGGATGTCCTTGTCATCGCGACGCTTGCCTTTCTCGCGATCTACGTCCCGATGCATTACTTCGACGGGTACGGGGACTTCCTCGACCGGCTCGTGAGCGAGAAGAGCGACTGGCTGACCCTTCCCGGGCACGGCCAGAGCGGATACGGCACGGCCTGGTTCGCCACCACGTCGTTCCTCAACGCGCTGACCGTGGTGATCTTCCCGACGACCGTGGCCGGATATCTGGGCGCGCGCAACGCCGACGCCCTGCGCCGCAACGCCATCTGGCTGCCCGCGTACAACGTGCTGCTGTTCGTGCCGATGCTGCTCGGCATGGCGGCCCTGTTCGTGGTGCCGGGGCTGACCGGCGCGGACTCCAACCTGGCGCTGTTCAAGCTGGTCACCGACTCGCTGCCGGCCTGGGCCGTGGGCGTCATCGGGGTGGCGGCGGCCCTGTCGTCGATCGTGCCGATGGCGGTGTTCATGCTGGTCATCGGGACCATGTGGGGGCGCAGTGTGCTCTCGCTCGTGCCTCGCCTGCACAGCCAGACACGGCAGAAGGCCGCCTCGCAGGTCGTGGTCGTGGTCGCGGGCACGCTCGCACTGATCATGACGTACGCCGCCCCGAACACCCTCGTACGCCTGTCGCTCATCTCCTACGAGGGGATGGCCCAGCTCCTGCCGATGCTGCTGCTCGGCCTGGTGTGGCGGCGGCTGAGCGTGGCGGCGGCGGTCAGCGGGCTCGTGGTGGGGGTCGGAATCGTCTGCGGTCTCGTCTTCAGCGAGAACGATCCGGTGTTCGGCGTCAACGCCGGCATCGTGGCGCTGGCCGCCAACCTCCTGGTCACCCTCGTGGTCGCCTGCGCCCGCCCCGCCACCGCCGACGGCCGCCCCGACGAGGACGTACTCGCGAAGGACCCCGCGTACGAGCGGCCGGAGCCGAGCGAGGCGCCCGCCGGGTGAGTGCCCGCCGGGTGAGTGCCTGCCGGGTGAGTGCCCGCCGGGTGAGTGCCTGCCGGGTGAGCGCTCGCTGGATGAGCACCCTTACGGGCGCCGCGGCCGCACCAGTAGGATCGGGTGTACGAAAGTCGTCGTATCGGCGCCACAGCGAGCGAGTGAGGAGGGTGGGTATGGGCAACGGTCTGAAGCCGCTGCGGCCCGCCGTCACGCTTCTGCTGCTCGTCGCCCAGGTGCTGCTCACCGACGCGGGCAGCCTCTCCGCCGCCGTGGCGCTCGCCGCCACCGCCGCGGCCGGTTCCGCGTTCGCCGTCTGTGCGGTGCTGTCCGCGCGCGTCGCGCCCGCGGTGGCGCCCGCGCGGATCCGTACGGCCATCCGCGACCGCGAGCAACGCACCGCGTTCCTGCCACAGCGCGATCCCGACGCCTCCGGGCGCACCCGTCCCAGGGCTCCGGGACGCCTCGTCCCGACGGCCGCGTAGGGGCACCCACTCACCCGCGCCATCTGGTCCCCTCGCGGGCCGTCATGCCGCCATGTCCCGTTCCGGTGCCGAGCGCCGAGCGCAGAGCCCTGAGTTCTGAACTTAGAGGCCTGACCTCAGAAGCCTGACCTCAGAGGCCTGACCTTAGAGCCCTGACCTCTGAGCGCTCCCGGAACCTCCCGGCACGACGAGACCCCCGGAGGGCTCCCCATGTCCGATTTCTTCAGCGGCTTCGCCGACCTGGTCGCGCGCCTCGCCGATCTGCTGCAGCCCGTCTTCCAGGGCTCCGCCACCGCGGCGGCGATCGTTCTGTTCACCATGGCCGTACGGCTTGCCGTGCACCCCCTGTCGCGGGCCGCCGCACGCGGGCAGAAGGCCCGCGCCAAGCTCGCGCCGCAACTCGCCGAGCTGCGCAAGAAGCACGCCAAGAACCCGGACCGGCTGCAGAAGGCGGTCATGGAGTTGCACGCCAAGGAGCAGGTCTCGCCGTTCTCCGGCTGCCTGCCGAGCCTGCTGCAGCTGCCCGCGTTCTTCCTGATGTACCACCTGTTCTCCAACGCCGAGATCAGCGGCGAGCCCAACTCCCTGCTCGGGCACACCCTCTTCGCCGCCCCGCTCGGCGGGCGCTGGCACGACGCCCTCGGCGACGGCGGGCCCTTCGGTCCCGCCGGGCTCGTCTACCTGGGCCTTTTCGCGCTCGTCGCCGCCGTCGCCACCTTCAACTACCGGCGTACGAAGCGGCAGATGGCGGCCAGTCCGACGCCGGCCGGCGCGGAGGGGCAGACGGTTCCCGGGATGGGCGCCATGATGAAGTTCATGCCGCTGATGTCCTTTATGACGCTCTTCACCGTGGCGGTCGTGCCGCTCGCCGCCGCGCTCTACGTGGTGACGTCCACGACTTGGAGTGCCGTGGAGCGAGCTGTTCTTTACCGGGACATGCCGGGCATGGCGGGCGCTCCCGCTCACGCCCTGTAGCGGTCCGTTATGTGAACGCGGTATTGCGGACTGGACGAAGAACTTGGAGGATCGACCAATCCTCCGATGGCCGCCACCCATCGGCCCGTCTAGTGGTTGACCAGGGGAGTGTGAAGATGAAGCTGCTGCGAGTCGGAACGGCAGGGGCCGAGCGACCGGCGCTGCTCGACAATGACGGCGCCCTGCGTGATCTGGCCGGACTCGTCACCGACATCGACGGCGACCTGCTCGCCGACGAGGCCGCGCTCACCCGGATCCGGGAGGCCGCCGCCGCGGGCACGCTGCCCGTGCTCGCCGCCGAAGGGTCCCGTATCGGGGCGCCGTTGGGGCGGATCGGCAAGGTCGTGTGCATCGGGTTGAACTACCACGACCACGCGCGGGAGACCGGCGCCGCGATACCGGAGGAGCCGATCGTCTTCTTCAAGGCCGCGGACACCGTGGTCGGCCCGGACGACACCGTGCTCGTGCCGCGCAAGTCGGAGAAGACGGACTGGGAGGTGGAGCTCGCCGTCGTCATCGGCCGCACCGCCCGCTACCTCGACACCGCGGAAGAGGGCCTCGCCCACGTCGCGGGCTACGCGGTGGCGAACGACGTCTCCGAGCGCGAGTTCCAGATCGAGCGCGGCGGCACCTGGGACAAGGGCAAGAACTGCGAGACCTTCAACCCGCTCGGGCCCTGGCTGGTCACCGCCGACGAGGTACCGGACCCGCAGGCCCTGTCCCTGAAGCTCTGGGTCAACGGCGAGCTGAAGCAGAACGGCACCACCGCCGAGCAGATCTTCCCGGTGGGGGAGGTCGTCCGTTACGTCAGCCAGTTCATGACGCTCTACCCGGGCGACGTGATCAACACCGGTACGCCGGCGGGGGTCGCGATGGGGCAGCCGGAGCCGAAGCCGTATCTGCGGGCCGGGGACGTGGTGGAGCTGGAGATCGAGGGCCTGGGAAGGCAGCGCCAGGAGCTCGCGGACGCGTAGCCTGGAGCCCTAAGGAGGGCGCGATGACCGTTGCGCAGTCCGAAGTGACGCTTGATGAGTTCGAGGCATTTGACGCCGCGGCGCCGGATGGCTTCCACGTCGAGCTGATCAACGGCAGAGTTCTGGTGACTCCGGCTCCGGATGGGGATCATGACGAGAACGTCATGTACATCGGTGACCAGGTGCGGGAGCGCCAGGCCGGACTGCGCATGTACCAGGAACGAGGCTTGGTCGTGCCCGCCTACCGGGCCGGTCGTGCCCGTGTCGACGGCGCGGTTGCCCCCGTTGGTTACTTTCGGGGGCAACCGTCGTGGTCGGACCCTTCGGGGGTGCTCCTCGTCGTCGAGGTGACCTCAGGCCGCGAGCAGGACGCCGAAGTCGACCGGGTCGACAAGCGCGACGCCTACGCCCAGGCCGGACTCCCGGTCTACCTGCTCGTCGACCGCCACCGCGGTGAGGTCGTCGTGCACTGGGAGCCCGAGGGCGGCCGTTACCTGCACTCGGCGACGGCGCTCTTCGGTGCGAAGCTCCACTTGCCCGAGCCGTTCGACTTCGGCCTGGACACGGCGGAGCTGGCCTGACGCTCAGGCCGGCGACACCGTCACGCCGTCCCGCGCCGAGCGCCGGGCCGCTTCGAGTACGTCGAGGGCGGCCGCGGCCTCGTGCGCGGTGACCGGGTTCGGGGCGCCTTCGCGCAGGGCCGCGGCGATCGCGGCGTAGTACGCGGGGTAGTCGCCCGGCAGCGTCGGCTCCGGGCGGCCGCCGCCCGTCAGCGGGGACTCGCCCGAGCCGACCCGGCCCCACAGGGACTCCGGCTCCAGGCCCCACTCGCCCTCGTCTGCGGGCCGCTTGCCCTCGCGCAGCGCGGCCTCCTGGGGGTCGAGGCCGTACTTCACATACCCGGCGGCGGAGCCCAGGACCCGGAAGCGGGGGCCGAGTTGGGCGGTGGTGGCCGAGACGTACAGATGTGAGCGGACGCCGCTCTCGTGGGTGATCGCGATGAAGGTGTCGTCGTCCGCCTCCGCGCCGGGACGGCGTACATCGGACTCCGCGTAGACCCGCACGGCGGACCCGAACAGGACCAGGGCCTGGTCGACCACATGGCTGCCCAGGTCGTAGAGCAGCCCGCCGATCTCCTCCGGGTTGCCCGACTCCCGCCAGCCGCCCTTCAGTTGGGGCCGCCAGCGCTCGAAGCGGGACTCGAAGCGCTGGACATCGCCGAGTTCGCCCTCGGCGAGCAGCTTCTGCAGGGTGCGGAAGTCATTGTCCCAGCGGCGGTTCTGGAAGACCGAGAGCAGCAGACCGCGCTCGTCCGCGAGGGCGGCGAGCTCACGCGCCTCGGCCGCCGTGCCCGCGAGCGGCTTGTCCACGACGACCGGAAGACCGGCCTTCAGGGCGGCGGTGGCGATCGTCACATGGGTCTTGTTGGGCGAGGCCACCACGATCAGATCCAGCTCGTCGGCCCGGTCCCACAGCTCGTCGGGCGACGCGGCGAAGCGCAGGCCGTCGCCGAACTCCGCGCGCGCCTGCTCCTGGCGCTCGGGGTTCGAGGTGACGACCGTGTCGAGGGTGAGCCCCTCGGTGGCCGCGATCAGCGGGGCATGGAAGACGGAACCCGCGAGTCCGTAGCCGACGAGGCCGACGCGCAGGGGTCCGGCGGCCGCGGAAGCCGAAGAAGCCGAAGAAGCCGGAGAAACCGAAGAAGCCGGAGAAGCCTGGGAGGTCATGCGATCCACTTAAGCAACGGTGTTGCCAAAGTGCAAGCGCAGGGGAGAATGGCGGGGTGAACGGCATGGACGAGGGGGCAGCGGTGTTCGGTACGGGTCTGGGCAGAGGCGGCGGACCAGGGGTCGGCGTGCCGGGCCTGCGCAGCCACAACGCCGCCCTCGTCCTCGACCTGCTGCGTACCGCCGGAGCGGACGGCATCAGCCGCCTGGAGCTGGCCGAGCGCACCGGCCTGACCCCGCAGGCGGTCAGCAAGATCACGGCCCGGCTCCGCTCCGACGGCCTGGCGGCCGAGGCGGGGCAGCGTGCGTCGACCGGCGGCAAACCGCGCACGGTCCTGCGCCTGGTGCCGGGTGCGCGCGGCGCGGTCGGCCTGCATCTGGACCGGGACGCCCTGACCGCCGTGGCCGTGGACCTGGCCGGTACCCCGCTCGCCGAACGCCGGGCGCCGCTGGCCTTCGCGGCCGGCGCCGACGCGGTGGTGGAGACGGCGGTACGCGAAGTGGCGGCGCTGATCGGCGACTTGGGGCCGACGGGGGCCACCGTGCTCGGCGTCGGTGTCGCCCTGCCGGGACCGCTCGACCACACCGAGGGCGTGCTGCACCGGGTCACCGGCTACCCGGAGTGGGACGGGTTCCCGCTGCGTGATGTGCTGGCCCGGCGGCTCGGTCTGCCCGTCGTCGTCGACAAGGACACCAACGCCGCCGCACTCGGGCTCGCGCTGGCCGGCGCCACCGCCTCGCCGCGCGGTTCCTTCGCGTATCTCCATCTCGGTACGGGACTCGGCGCGGGGCTCGTTCTCGACGGCGCCCTCTATCGCGGTGAGCGCACCGGGGCGGGCGAATTCGGCCACCAGGTCGTGCAGTTGGACGGTCCCGCCTGCGGCTGCGGCAACCGCGGCTGCATCGAGGCGCTGTGCCTCGCCGCCGTCGCCGTGGGTGCGCACGCCCGTGCCGCGCGGGTGCTCGGCGAGGGCGCCGCGAATCTCGTCGGGCTGCTCGACATCGACCTCGTCCTGCTCGGCGGCGGCACCGTCGCCGCCGAACCCGAGGCGTACGTACGGGGCGTCGGCGCCGTCGTGACGGAACGCGCCCGGCGGGCCGGTGGCGGGGATCCGGTGCCGGTGCGGCTCGCGGGCGGCGGGGAGCGCGCGGTCGCGGACGGGGCCGCACAACTGCTCCTCGCGCCGCTGTTCGGCCGGGCGAATGTGGCCTTTCCTGCCAATCGGAATTGACTGAAACTGGGCTGATAGAGCGGCATTTGGCGGCCAATCGGCCGTACGGGGTCGTGGCGGGGGCGAAGAGCCGCGCGCGCGTGGCAGGGTCACGGGCACCACGAACGGCTGATTCGGCCGCTCGCCGTGCATGTCCTGTTTGCCCGGGCTCCGGGGTGGCCGCACAAGGCCCCCGCCCTCCGCCGGGTTCCGCGATCAGCAAAGGCTCCTTCATGCGACTGCGCAGTGCCCTCGCTCTCGGTGTCACCGCCGCCGCCCTGTCGCCCGTCGTGGTGGCGACGCCGGCCGTGGCCGACGACGGCCTGCTCGACGGGGTCGGGGTCAGCAGCAACGTCTGCACCCTGACGGGACTGTTGGGAGCCGAAGCCGACGGAACCTGCGCGGCGCCCGCGACGGACGCGACGGTTGCGGGGGACGCCACTGAAGCGACCGACGCGGGGGACGCCACTGACGCGACCGAGGCGACGGATGCGACCGACGCGGGGGACACGTCGGCCCAGGACACGTCGGTTGCGGACACGGCTGCGGACACCTCCGCCGAGGACACGTCGGTTGCGGACACGGCTGCGGACACCTCCGCCCAGGACACGTCGGTTGCGGACACGGCTGCGGACACCTCCGCCCAGGACACGTCGGCTGCGGACACGGCTGCGGACACCTCCGCGCAAGACACCACCGCCCAGGACACGTCGGCCGCGGACACCACCGCCCAGGACACCACCGCCGTGCCGGACGGGCAGATGGAGCCGGCCGACGCCACGGAGCAGACGCCGGCGAACACGGCGGCGGACACGGCCGCCGACACCGCTGCGGACACGTCGGACACCGCCGACACCTCCGCGGACACGGCCGCCGACACGTCCTCGGACACCGCCGACACCTCCGCGGACACGGCCGCCGACACATCCCCGGACACCGCCGCCGACACCTCCACCGGCACCGACACCATCGCCGTAGCGCCCCCGCGGCCCGTCGCCAAGGAGACGCTGACCGATACCGGGGCCGCGCAGAAGCCGACCTGTGATGTCGCGGACGGCGCCGAGTTCCCCATCGACACCCGGATCCACGGCGGGCCCGACACGTACCACCCCGGCGGCGGCTTCAAGACGTGGAAGGTCGATCTGACCAATACGTCCGACGTCACCTGTGGCAACATCCACCCGCTCGTCGTCTTCCTGGACCGCGACCGGGACCTCAAGTCGTCCCAGGCGCAGCTGGAGTTCCAGGACCCGGACGGGCACTGGCACCCCGTTCCCTTCGAGAAGACCGACATGGATGAGCACGTCGGCGTCTTCGACGACGGCTTCACCGGCTTCTCCATCGCACCGGGCCGCACGGTCACCGTGCCGGTACGGCTCGCCTTCACCTCCGACACCGGTGCCAACGAGGTCACCGCCAACATCGCGGTCGTGCAGCGCCGGCAGAGCGACGGCGAGTGGGTCGGCGAGTCCAACGACTACACGTTCAACATCAGCGGCAACTCCAAGAAGGGCGACGCTCGTTCGCCCGAGGAGCTTGCGAAGACTGGCTCGGGCGGCAGCGATGCGCTGCTCGGGTTCGGGGCCACCGCCGGCGCCTTCCTCCTCGGCGGCGGGGCCCTCGTGGTGGGATCTCGGCGCCGCCGTCAGCGGCAGCGCTGAACCAGCCGCTCCCACCCACAAACGGTGCCCACGTCGCCCCAGCCGATCAGTTCCGGCGACGTGGGCACCGTTGTGTCCCGGTACGGGGACCTCGGGAGGGGACCCCGGTGCGGGTCGCCCGTAAGGCCCTGCCCGGCACCCCGTAAGGCCTGATCTAGGGTTCCTCCGTGGACTACCCGAACGACCAGCACCCCGGCGCCCCCGTCAAGGCGGGTATCCCCGAGCACGGGCGGATTCCCAAGTACTACGTCGTGAAGACGCAAATAGCGGCGCTCCTGGACGAGTTGGGGGCCGGCGGGCTGCTGCCCACCGAGCGGGATCTCGCGCTGCGCTACGAGGTCGCGCGGGAGACGGTGCGGCAGGCGCTGCGCGAGCTGCTCCTTGAGGGGCGGGTGCGGCGGGCCGGGCGCGGCACGGTCGTCGCGGGGCCCAAGCTGGAGCAGCCGCTCGCCCTCGCCAGCTACACCGAGGGCGTACGGCGCCAGGGGCGGCAGCCGGGCCGTACGCTCATCTCGCTCGACCGCTTCCCGTGCCCGCCGGAGCTTGCCGCCGAGATCGGGGTCGAGCGCGGGGAGCATGTGTGGCACCTGGAGCGGGTGCTGCTCGCCGACGACGAGCGGGTGGGCCTGGAGAGCACCTATGTGGCCGTGGAGCGGGTGCCGCGGCTCGACGTCGCGTTCGATCCCGACTCGTCCTTCTACGCGTATCTGCGCGACGAGCTGGGAATCGCGTTCGGCGCCGCGGACGAGCGGATCGAGACCGTGCTCGCCACCCCGCGCGAGGCGCTGCTGATCGGCACCCCGCCCGCGCTGCCGATGCTGCTCATCCACCGGATCTCGCGGGACACGGAGGGACGGCCCCTCGAGCGGGTGCGGACGCTGTTCCGCGGGGACCGCTTCAGCTTCACCACGCATCTCTCCGGGCGCGGCTGAATCACCGTCAGGAGCGGGCCCCGTACGGACGGGGTCCGGCACCGAATGGTCACGAGAAGATAACGGGTCTAGTCCAACCTTGGGTGGTCGTTCACCTTCCCGTTGCCGGGCCGTCCGGTTCGGGTCACCGGTTACCCGGAACGTTTCAGCCATGAGAGTCGTCGTCGTAGGAGCCGGCGTGGTGGGAACCATGCACGCCTGGCAGGCAGTGGAGCGCGGCCACGAAGTCGTGCAGATCGAGCGTGAGACCGAGGCCCGCGGGGCCTCGCTGCGCAACTTCGGCCAGATATGGGTGAGCGGCCGCGCGGGCGGCGAGGAGCTCGACACGGCGCTGCGCGCCCGCGAGATGTGGGAGGAGATCGGGGCCCGGGTGCCGGGGCTCGGCTTCCGCGCCATCGGCTCGCTCACCCCCGTACGCAACGAGCGTGAACTCGCCGTCGCGGAGGCCGCCCTGGCCCGGGACGACGCGGCGGCCCGCGGCTACAAGCTGCTCGGCGCCGCCGAGGCCAGGGAGGTCAACCCGGCCCTGCGGGGCACCTTCGAGGCCGCGCTGTTCTGCGAGCGGGACGCGGCCGTCGAGCCGCGCACCGCCCAGCGCGTCCTGAAGGAGGCGCTGCAGGCCTCCGGCCGGTACACCTTCATCGGCGGCAGGGAGGTGCGCGAGGTCGTCGGCCCCGGCGCCGTCCGCGACGACCACGGCGAGGTGCACACCGGGGACGCCGTCGTGCTCTGCACCGGCGCCTGGCTAGGCGGTCTCGTGCGCGAGCTCGCGCCGCAGCTGCCGGTGCGCCGGGTGCGGCTGCAGATGATGCAGACCGACCCGCTCGGCGAGCCGCTCACCACTTCCGTCGCCGACGCCGACAGCTTCCGCTACTACCCGGCGTACAAGTCGCAGGCCCTCGACGCGCTCAATGCCGAGCAGGCGCAGACGCCCACCGCCGCCGCGCACAAGATGCAGCTCCTCATGGTGCAGCGCAAGGACGGCGGCCTGACCATCGGTGACACCCACGAGTACGAGCACCCCTTCGCCTTCGATGTCGTCGAGGAGCCGTACGAGCACCTGAAGGAAGTCGTCGAGGGCTTCCTCGGGCGGCCGCTGCCGCGGATCCGGCACCGCTGGGCCGGGGTGTACGCCCAGTGCACCGACACCTCCCGGGTGGTGCACCGCGAGCAGGTGCGCGACGGGATCTGGCTGGTCACCGGGCCCGGCGGGCGCGGTATGACCTGCTCCCCGGCGATCGCCGAAACGACCGCGAACGAACTTGGCTGGTGAAGAAGTTGACCGATCAGTTGCCCTCCCCGGAAGCCCCGGAAGCCCCGGAAGCCCCGGAAGCCCCGAAAACCCCGGAAGCCCCGAAAACCCCGGTGCGCCTCGTCGTCCTCGACATGGCGGGAACCACCGTCGCCGACGGCGGCCTTGTCGAGCAGGCCTTCTCGCGCGCCGCCGGACAGCTCGGCGTCGAGCCCGGCTCGGCCGACCACGAGAAGAAGCTGCAGTACGTCCGCGACACCATGGGCGAGTCCAAAATCACCGTGTTCCGGGCGCTGTTCGGGGACGAGCAGCTCGCACAGCAGGCCAACACCGCCTTCGAGGCCGCGTACGGGGAGCTGGTGGACGGCGGGCGGATCGCGCCGGTTCCGGGGGCGCGCGAGGCCATCGAGGAACTGCGCGCCACCGGCCGCACCGTCGTGCTCACCACCGGCTTCGCCCGTGTCACCCAGGACGCCATCCTCGACGCGCTCGGCTGGCGTGACCTGGTGGAGCTGACGCTCTGCCCCGCCGACGCCGGTGGCCGCGGGCGGCCCTACCCCGACATGGTGCTCGCCGCCCTGCTGCGCACCCGGGCCGCCGACGACGTACGCGAGATAGCCGTCGCCGGTGACACGGCGTACGACATGAGGAGCGGTGCCCGCGCCGGGGCCGGAATCGTCGCCGGGGTGCTCACCGGGGCACACGACAGCGCAACGCTGCGGGACGCCGGCGCCACCCATGTGCTCGGCTCGGTCGCCGAACTCCCGGGCCTCATCGGCGGGGTGGGCTGATGCACAGCGGCATCCGCTTCGACGGTGTGTCCGTCGCGTACGGGAGGCACGCGGAGAACACCGTGCTCGACCACCTCGACCTGACCGTCGAGCCCGGCGAGGTGATGGCGCTGCTCGGGCCTTCCGGGTCCGGGAAGACCACCGCGCTGCGGGCCGTCGCCGGATTCGTGCGGCCCGTCTCCGGGCGGGTGTTCATCGGTGACCGCGATGTCACGGACCTGCCGCCCTACCGGCGCGGCATCGGCATGGTCGTCCAGCAGTACGCCCTCTTCCCGCACTTGCGCGTCGAGGACAACGTCGCCTTCGGCCTGAAGGCGCAGAAGGCCGACAGGGCCGGGATCCCGGGGCGGGTCGCCGAGGCCCTGGAGATGACCGGGATGGCCGCCTACGCCAAGCGGTATCCGCGGGAGCTCTCCGGCGGGCAGCAGCAGCGCGTGGCCATCGCGCGGGCGCTCGCCATCCGGCCCGGTGTCCTGCTTCTCGACGAGCCGCTGTCCGCGCTCGACGCACAGCTCAGGTCCGGAATGCTGGCCGAACTGGCCCGGCTGCACCGGGAGTTGCCCGATGTGTCGATCCTGTACGTCACCCACGACCAGGTCGAGGCGCTGACCCTGGCCGACCGGATCGCCGTCATGGACAAGGCGCGCCTGCAGGACTGCGGTACGCCGCAGGAGCTGTACCGGCGCCCGCGCACCGAGTTCACCGCGTCGTTCGTGGGCAACGCCAATCTGCTGCCCGTACGGGTGGGTGAGGGGCAAGTCACCCTCGGCGGCGCCGAGTTGAAGGTCGACACCGGGGGAGTGTCGTCCGGTTCCGCCGCCACCCTGTGTGTGCGGCCGCATCTGGTGGGGCTCGGTGAGGGGGCCAACACCATGCGCGGCACCGTGGCGGAGGTGCAGTGGCGGGGGGCCACGCACCGCCTCTACGTCGAGGTGGCGGGGCAGCGGGTAAAGGCGGACGTCAGGGAGCTGCGGGTACCTCCCGCGCTCGGCGACGAGGTCGATCTGCACTTCGCACCCGAGGACGCGGTGCTGCTCGGCGCCGGAGTGGGCGAAGGCACGGGGGTGCGCGATGGCTAGTGTCACGCTCGCGGCCAAGAACGCCCCGAAGGCCAAGAGGCAGGCCGCCGCGCCGCGCTGGATGTGGACGCTGCCGCCGGTCGCCGGGCTCGCCCTGGTCTTTCTCTACCCGCTCGTGCTCGTCGCCCAGCAGTCCTTCACGCCGCTCGAAGGCGGCACCTCGACGCAGCCGTACGCCGATGTGCTCGCCGACCCCGCCTTCCGCGAGGCCCTGGGCACCACCGTGTGGCTGGCCGTCGGGGCCACCGTGGGATGTCTCGTACTCGGCTTCGCCCTCGCCCTGGTCATCGCCTTCGTGCCGTTCCCCGGCGGGAAGGCCGTGGCCAAGTTCATCGATGTGTTCCTGGCCTTCCCGTCCTTCCTGATCACGCTCGCGCTGCTGTTCATCTACGGCTCCGTCGGCATGGCCAACGGGCTGTGGACGGATGCCACCGGCGCGGCCACCGGACCGTTCCAGTTCCTGGGGACGCCCTGGGGTGTACTGCTCGCCGAGATCACCTACTTCACGCCGTTCGTGATGCGGCCGCTGCTCGCCGCGTTCTCACAGATCGACACCGCGCAGATCGAGGCGGCCTCGTCGCTCGGCGCCAAGGCCCCGCGGATCATCCGGCAGGTGATCCTGCCGGAGGCGCTGCCCGCGCTCGCGGCCGGCGGCAGCCTCGTACTGATCATGTGTCTCAACGAGTTCGGGATCGTCCTGTTCACCGGGGCGAAGGGGGTCACCACCCTGCCGATGCTCGTCTACAGCAAGGCGATCCTGGAGTCGGACTACACCGCCGCCTGTGTCGTCGCCGTCGTCAACGTCCTGATCTCCGTGGGCCTCTACGGCCTGTACCGGGTGGTGAGCCGTCGTGCTGGTGCATAGCAGGAAGGGGAAGTGGAGCGTCTGGGCACTGTTCTTCGTGCTCTTCCTCCCGCTGTTCGCGCTGCCGCTCCTCGTGATCGTCACCGCCTCGTTCGCCACCAACTGGTCCGGGGCCTTCCCCTCCGGGCCCACCACCGGGCACTACGCCGCCGCCACCCGCGGCGAGTCCCTGCAGGCGCTCACCACCAGCCTCATCACCGCCGTCAGCGCCAGCCTGCTCGCGCTGACCGCCGGCACCTGGGCCGCGCTCGCCGCGCACGCCCTGGGCAAGCGGGGCAAGCGGGTCATGGACGCGCTGTTCATGCTGCCGGTGGCCGTGCCCTCGGTGGTCGTGGGCCTCGCCGTCCTGGTCGCCTTCTCGCAGCCGCCGTTCCTGCTCAACGGCACCCGCTGGATCGTGATCATCGCGCACACCATCCTGGTCACCGCCTTCGCCTACCAGTCGGTCTCGGCGGCGATCCAGCGGCTCGACCCGGCGTACGAGCAGGCCGCCGCCTCCCTCGGCGCCCGGCCCGGCTACGTCCTGTGGCGGGTGAAGCTGCCGCTTCTCCTGCCCTCCCTGAACGCCGCGGCCGGGCTCTGTTTCGCCCTGTCCATGGGCGAGTTGAGCGCCACGATGATGCTCTACCCGCCGGACTGGATGCCGCTGCCCGTCCAGATCTTCACCGCCACCGACCGAGGCTCCCTGTTCACCGGCTCGGCCGTCGCCGTGGTCCTGATGGGCACGACGCTCCTCGTCCTGCTCGCCGTGTCGCGTATCCGCACCAAGGCCTCGTACCGCTGAAGTCCTCGGTATTTCCCCCGAGTTCCCCCGAGTTCCTCCGAGTTCCCCCGAGTTCCCCCGAGTTATCCAGATTTCTTCTGAATTCCTGTTCCCTTCGCCGAATTCCTCCTGCTGTACCCCCGGCTGAATCCCCGCAAGGAGAGACGAATCGTCATGCGCTCCCAAGCCATAGCCGCCGTCACCGGCAGCCTCGCACTCGCCGCCACCCTCACCGCCTGCGGCGGCAACTCCGCCGCGTCCGACGAGAAGGTCGTCACCGTCTACAGCGCCGACGGCCTCAAGGGCGAGGGCGGCAAGGGCTGGTACGACCAGGTCTTCAAGGACTTCGAGAAGAAGACCGGCATCAAGGTCAAGTACGTCGAGGGCGGCTCCGGCGAAATGGTGCAGCGCGCCCTGCGCGAGAAGGTCAACACCCAGGCCGATGTCATGGTCACCCTGCCGCCGTTCATCCAGCAGGCCGACGGCAAGGGCCTGCTGCAGAAGTACGAGCCCAAGGGGGCCGAGCACGTCGACGGCGCCGACAAGGCCGAGAACGGCAACTGGACCGCCATCGTCAACAACTACTTCTCCTTCGTCTACAACAAGAAGGAGCTCAAGCAGCCCCCGGCCACCTGGGAGGAGCTGCTCGACGCGAAGTACAAGAACAAGCTCCAGTACTCCACGCCGGGCGTCGCGGGCGACGGCACCGCCGTCCTCATCAAGGCGATGCACGACTTCGGCGGCAAGGACGCCGCGATGGAATACCTGAAGAAGCTCCAGGCCAACAACGTGGGCCCGTCCTCGTCCACGTCGAAGCTCGCGCCCAAGACCGACAAGGGTGAACTCCTCGTCGCCAACGGCGATGTGCAGATGAACTTCGCGCAGGCCAAGTCCATGCCGAATCTCGGTATGTGGTTCCCGAAGAAGGGCGGCGGAAAGCCCACCACCTTCGCCCTGCCGTACGCCGCGGGCCTGGTGAAGGGCGCCCCGCACACCGAGAACGGCAAGAAGCTCCTCGACTTCATGCTGAGCGAGCAGGCGCAGAAGCAGGTCTCCTCGGTCGGCGGCGGCTTCTCCGCCCGGAGCGACATCAAGGCCACCGACGCCAACGCCATCGAACTCACCAAGCTCATGGACGGCGTCGAGGTTTTCCAGCCCGACTGGGCCGATATCGACAAGAACCTTTCGGCGTACGTCGACGCCTGGAAATCTGCCACCGGCAGCTGATCATTCCCTCTTTCCCACCCCACAGATGGAGGAGTACGTGCCCACAGTCCCTGTCAGAGCGATAGCCGTGCCCGCGGCGGCCGTCGCCCTGCTCGCAGGCACGATCCAGCTCACCGCGAGCGGCGGCGCGTCCGCCGCTCCGGCGCCCGCCGCCACCAAGGACAAGGTCCTGGTCATCGGTGTCGACGGCGCCGTACTCGACCGCGTGAAGGCGGCGAACGCCCCGAACCTCAAGCGCCTGATGTCCGAGGGGATGACCGCCCCCTCGAAGCTCTACGCCTCGCCGATGGCGAGCACCTCATCGGGCCCCGGCTGGTCCACGATCGCCACCGGTGTCTGGCCCGACAAGCACGGCGTGAAGGACAACTCCTTCGCGGGCAAGCAGTTCGACACCTACCCCGACTTCCTCACCCGCGCCGAGAACGCCGACCCGTCCCTGAACACCTACGCGGCCGCCGACTGGGAGCCCATCGCGTCCGCCGACGCCGGCGGCCCGATCTACTCGCCCAAGGTCGACGAGCGCCTCGGCCTCAAGGGCGACGCCAACGGCTACGACGTAGAGGACCCGAAGATCGCCGCCGCGGCCGCGGACCGGCTGAAGAACGGCGACCCGGACGCCTCTTTCGTCTACTTCGGCGAGATCGATGTCGCCGGACACAGCCACGGCGCGGCCAGCCAGCAGTACCTGGACGCCATCGCCCGCAGCGACCAGCACATCGGCAAGGTCCTGGACGCGGTCACCGCACGTCCGACGTACGCCGAGGAGAACTGGAAGATCCTCGTCACCACCGATCACGGGCACACCGCGGCGGGCGGCCACGGCGGCTCGACCCCCGAGGAGCGCGAGACCTTCGTGATCGCGAAGGGCGCGGGTATCCCGGCCGGTTCGGTCCGCCACGACGTACGCCTCGTCGATGTCGCCGCCACCGCGCTCAAGCACGTCGGGGTGCCCACCACCGGACTCGACGGGGTGCCCCTCGACAGCCCGTCCGGCGACGCCTTCGACACCCTGCGGCCGAAGCTCCAGGCCCGTACCGACGAGACGGGCATCCCGGAGGGCGTCAAGGGCCATACGCACACGCCGCCCGCCGGCTGGTCCGTGGACAACTCCAAGATGGGCACGGGCGGCATCACCGAGTGGCGCGGCTGGTCCTTCGCCACGGACGACTTCTGGACCCGGACCCAGCGCGACCAGGGGCGCGAGCTGAATGTCCGCTCCCGTGACGTGTTCGCGGTCGCCGACTCCGACGAGTGGGCGGACAAGGCGCACACCGGGACGTTCGACTCCACGCTCGTGAGCCCCAAGTGGGCGGTCACCGGCGGCACCACCCGCACCCTGCGCTTCCAGACGCACTACCAGCACGAGGCGGGCCAGACCGCACAGGTCCTGGTCTCCTACGACGGCGGCGCACCCACCGTGGTGAAGTCCTTCACGGCCGACGCCAAGGCGCAGCCGCAGGCGCTTGACCTGAAAGTGCCCTCGGGAGCCAAGGACGTACAGGTCAGGTTCCGGTACGCGGGCGACAACAACTGGTTCTGGACCGTGGACGACGTCCGGCTGAGCTGAGCGTCCGCAGGTCGGGCGGGGCGGGCCGGTCTCGGCCCGCCCCGTTAGGCTGACGGTGTCCGGCCGTCCTCATACCGGTATTCCGGCCAAGAGCGGAGATCAGTCCCGTGGCAGAGCGCAAGCCGATCGAATCCTGGCTCACCGACATGGACGGAGTCCTCATCCACGAGGGCGTCCCGATCCCCGGTGCCGATGCCTTCCTCAAGCGGCTCCAGGAGTCCGGCAAGCCGTTCCTGGTCCTCACGAACAACTCCATTTACACCGCCCGTGACCTGCACGCCCGCCTCAAGCGGATGGGCCTGGAGGTACCGGTGGGCAATATCTGGACCTCCGCCCTCGCCACCGCGAAGTTCCTCGACGACCAGCGCCCCGGCGGCACGGCCTATGTCATCGGCGAGGCCGGCCTGACGACGGCCCTGCACGACATCGGCTACATCCTCACGGACTCCGACCCCGACTACGTGGTCCTGGGCGAGACCCGCACCTACAGCTTCGAGGCGATGACCAAGGCGGTACGCCTGATCAACAACGGCGCCCGCTTCATCTGCACCAACCCGGACGAGACGGGCCCCAGCCTGGAAGGCCCGCTGCCGGCCACCGGCGCGGTGGCGGCCCTGATCACCAAGGCGACCGGCAAGGACCCGTACTTCGCCGGCAAGCCGAATCCGCTGATGATGCGGACCGGCCTGAACGCGATCGGGGCGCACTCCGAGACGAGCGCGATGATCGGGGACCGGATGGACACGGATGTCCTGGCCGGACTCGAGGCCGGGATGGAGACGTATCTGGTGCTCACGGGCCTGACGAAGCCGGACGAGGTGGACCGGTACCCGTTCCGGCCGTCGAAGGTCGTCGACTCGATCGCGGATCTGGTCGAGCGGGTCTGATTTCTTCCCCCGCCCCGCCCCTTCCCGGAAGTCCTCCGCGGACGGCGCTCCTCAAACGCCGGAGGGGCTGAAGAACTCAGGCGGGACCGGGGGAAGAAGACCCGGTTGGCCCACACCCGATGGCGGCGCCCGTACCCCGGGCGGACGCTCGGACTATGCGTCGACTCGCCCTCACTCTCTGTGCCACCGCCCTGCTGGCCACCGCGCCGACGGCCGCCTTCGCCGGGGACCCCGCGGGCGTCAAGATCACCCCGTCCCAGGCCGCGCCCGGCGCTGAGGTGCAGATCGCCGCGACGGGCTGTGACGGCACCACAGGCGCCGCGAAATCCGAGGCCTTCGTGGCCGACGGCTCGCTCACCGGCCGGGACGGCAAGGGCTTCCCGCTGTCCGGTGAGGCGATGATCCGCTCGACGGTCACCCCGGGCACCTATGACGTCTCCGTGACCTGCGACGGCGAGGACGGCAAGGCCAAGGGCACCGTCACCGTGGCCCGCAGCCAGCCCTCGCCCACCGCACCGATCAGGGCGGGCGGCGGCGGTACCGCACAGCTGGCCGCCCAGGCCGAGGACGGCCCCGGCAAGCGGCACGTCCTCATCGGCGGGCTGCTCGCGACGGCCGCGGGACTCGCCGTGGCCGGCCGTCTGATCCGCCGGCGCCGACGCCCCGAGTAGGCGCGCGCCATGGACGGGGAACGTTCGTCCGGCACCGCGCGGCTGCTCACCGGAGTGGCCTGGGCGGTGCTCCTCGTGGGCCTGTGGCTGTGGGGCCGCGAACTGACCGACGTACCGGGCGGCTCCACGCCGGCCACCGGTGACGTGGCCGCGGTCGGGCGCCCCTACCCCGTGGAACTGCCGCCCGCGCACGACCCGTTGCCGGAGGCACGGCCGCACCGGGTGGACATCCCGGCGATAGGGGTGCAGGCCCCCGTGGTCAAGCGCGGCCTCGACCAGGACAAGGCCATCGACCCGCCCTCCTACGACCAGCCAGGCGTCGTCGGCTGGTACGCGGGCGGCACCAAGCCGGGGGCGAAGGGCACCGCGCTGTTCGTCGGGCATGTCGACACCCAGAGCAAGCCCGCGGTCTTCTACCACCTCAGCGCCCTCAAGCCCGGCGAGAAGGTGCGGGTGACCAGGGCCGACGGATCGCTCGCCGAGTTCACCGTCGAGGACGTGCAGGTCTTCCAGCGCGATGGCTTCGACCCGCTGAAGGCGTACGGGGAGCGGGAGGCGGGCCGGGCGGAGCTGCGCCTGATCACCTGCGGGGGCACCTTCGACCGTGCCACCCGCAGCTACTCGTCCAATGTCGTGGTCTCCGCGTACCTGACGGGCAAGGGGCCCTGAGCGCCGCGTGCCTGACGAACAAGGGGCCCCGAGCGCCGCGTATCTGATGGGCAAGGGGCCCTGAGCGGGGCCACCAAGAGGCGGCTTGGCGTCAAAACCCCTCTAGGCCGAGGCGCTCATCCGTTCTAAAGTGAGGTCAACGGCCCCAGCCCCCGGCCTGGTTGAAGACGGTACAGAGCCGTCTCAGACGCCATGGGACGGCACCATCGAAACCTCCCGTGCCGGCGCCGGGTTCCTCCCGCAGCCCGAGCGCGCGCGGTGGAGGACCGGCCCGGCCGGCGGCTCCGGGGGGAGCGGGCCACCGGCCGGGTCAGGTGCACACGAGCGGCCCCCGGCCCGCCACGTACACGGCGCACCCCGCCGCCGGTTCAGGGCCGCTTCGGCCCGCCGCGCGGCAGCTGCGAGTCGTCGAGGGCGCCGGAGAGCAGGGCCTGGGCGACCTTGCCGAGCGGCAGCCGGGCCCGGCGGGCGTAGCTGCGCAGCGCGTGGAAGGCGGCATCGACACTCACCTGCCAGCGCTCGGCGAGCATGCCCTTGGCCTGTTCGATCAGGACCCTGCTGGAGAGCGCGGACTGCAGCTGCTCGGCGATCGTCTGGTAGCCGTGCAGATCGCGCTGGTGCGTCAGACCGATCGCGGCCGCGTCGGCGAGGGCCTGGGCGAGGCGCACCTCCGTGGTGGGGTGCGGGGTGTCGGTGAAGAGGTTGAGGGCGCCGAGCACGAGGTCGTCCCGGCGCAGCGGTACGGCGTAGGTCGTGGTGACGTCGTGGTTGCGGGCGTAGCTGGTGAAGTGCGGCCAGCGTTCCAGGACTTCGGGCCTGGCCAGCTGCAGCGGCGGCACCACGGCGCGGGTGGTGTAGCTCTCCAGACAGGGGCCGCCGTGGCGCTGCACTTCGAGCAGGCCGAGCACCCAGTCCTCGTGCGAGGAGGAGGCGGCCAGGGACACCTGGGCCTCGCCGGTGCCGCGCGAGCCGCCGATGAGGACGGCGCCGGCCGCCCGCGCGCCGAGCAGTTCCACACAGTGGTCCGACAGGCGCCGCAGATAGGTGGCCAGGTCGAAGTCGTCCGCCAGGGTGTCGGCGGCCTCCAGGAACGCGGCGGCGAGCCGCAGTTCGCGGAGCTCGGCCGCGCCGGGGCCGTACGGGACGTCCTCCGGGCCTGATGTATCAACCATGGGGCCGGACATGAGCGCCCTCCTCGAATGTGCTCACCCCGCTCAGTCATCACGCCTTGTGCTACTGCGCCTTGTCTTATCGCGTCTTGTGCGGAGCCGCCTACCCCGCCATTGCCACGAGTAACAGCTCCTCGCGGAATGGCTGGACGGGCCGGTCGCGGGGCCGTCGGCATACTGCACCGATCCGGTGACAGGCCGCAGGCGGGCCTCGTGGGTCAAGGACCGCGTATGTCAGGATTGGGGCCCCGACAGTGCACCCAAGGGGGAGTGGATGTACCGCAGCGAAATCCGCCGTAGGCGCAGGTCTGCGGGGTTGAGGTGGCAGGCGGGAGCGGCAGCCGTGGGGGCGGCGCTGCTGATCGCCGGCTGTTCCTCGGACGGGGGCGACGGCCCCGGCAAGACCGAAGGATCGATCAAGCAGCAGCCCAAGGGGAATGACCCGTACTGGGTCAACCCGGAGGGGAACGCGGCCCAGCAGGTGGCGACGTACCAGAAGGACGGCGACGACAAGAACGCCGAGCTGATCCGGAAGATCGCCGAGCAGCCGGTGGCCGAGTGGATCGTCGACCCGGCCGATCCGGAGGGCGAGGCGCGTGGTTACGCGGACGCCGCCGAAAAGGCCGACCGGGACGCCCTGTTGGTGCTCTACAACATCCCGCACCGCGACTGCGGCCAGTACTCGAAGGGCGGCGCCGCCGACGGCGACGCCTACCGCACCTGGATCGACGGTGTGGCCAAGGGGATCGGCGACCGTCCGGCCACGGTGATCCTGGAGCCGGACGCGCTGCTTCACGTGGTCGACGGCTGTACGCCGGGCGAGTTCCACGGCGAGCGGTTCGATCTGCTCAAGGGGGCCATCGAGAAGCTCAAGTCGCTGAAGAACACCAAGGTGTATCTGGACGGCGGCAACCCGGGCGGCCCCAAGCCCGACGCCCTGTACACCCCGCTGAAGTCGGCCGGTATCGACCAGGCCGACGGCTTCGCGGTCAATGTCTCGAACTTCTACACCACCGAGGAGTCCACCGCCTTCGGCAAGGAGCTCTCGGCGAAGTTCGGCAACAAGCCGTTCGTCATCGACACCAGCCGCAACGGCAACGGCCCCTACACACAGGGCGAACCGGACGAGCGGTGGTGCAATCCGCCGGGCCGTGCGCTCGGTGAGGCGCCGACCACGAAGACGGCCGACAAGAGCGTGGACGCCTATCTGTGGATCAAGCGTCCGGGTGAGTCGGACGGCGAGTGCAAGGGCGGCCCGCCGGCCGGGCAGTGGTGGCCCGAGTACGCACTGGGGCTCGCGAAGGGCGCCAAGTAGCCAAGTAGGTCCCTTGGAACATGAGTTGAGGGCGCCCCCGCCGGTGAGACGGGGGCGCCCTCATCGCCCGGAAGGGGTCTACTCCGGGACCTCCACCCACACCGCTTCGCTCGGTGTGCCCTTGTCGTCCGTCACGAACAGCATGTACCAGCCGGGCTGCACCAGGTTCTTGTTCTTTGGGACGGTGACCGTCACCGAGCCACCGGACTTCTTCAGGCCGAGCTCGATGGAGCGCTGGTCGATGTCGGTGACATGCGTGGACGCGCTCGGCTTGATCAGGCGGGCGTTCTTGATGGACGCCGCGTCCCGGGTCTTGAACGTGGCCGAGCCGCCGCGCTCGATCGAGTCCGTGCCGCCCGTGAGCGCGGGCTTGGCGCCCTTGTAGAGATACGGCGGGGTGTAGATCTCGATGCGCTGCTCGAACTTGCCCGGCTTGGTGTTGGCGTCGTCCGAGAAGAGCGAGTCGGAGCCGAACACCACCACGCGGCCGTCGGGCAGGAGCATGGAGCCCGAGTGATAGTTGCGGCCCACCAACGGGTCGGCCACACGGCGCAGTTGGTTGCTCTGCGAGTCGTACATCCGCGCTTCGAGGATGTTGGAGCCGCCGCGGCCGCGGTAGTCCTCGGAGCCGCCGGTGATCAGGACGCTGTCGTCGGGCAGGATCGAGGACTGCGGGTAGCGGGTGCCCTTGCCGAGCGACGGGCCGTCCTTGAACTCCGGCTTGTCGGCCTTCAGATCGATGATCCGGGTCTTCTCGCTGGACTTCTGGGACTCGCCGACGCCACCGCCGCCGACCACCATGAACTTCTCGTCCTGCGCGGGCGGCAGCATGACGGTGCCCGCGGTCTCCATCAGCTTCGGATCGCTCAGGCCCTTCACCTTGGTGAACCGGTTGGTGTCGAAGTCCCAGATCCCCGGCTCGCGGCCGACGTCGTCAGGGCCGTACCCGGCGTTCGCACCCGAGTAGAAGAGCTTGCCGTTCGGCAGGATGAACACCGCGGGATACGTCGGGAACTGGCGCTTCTGCTTGACGTACTTCCAGGTCTTGGTGTCCGGGTCGTACACCTCGTTGCGGTCGCCGGGGACGAGCTGGCCGATGTCGTCCAGGCCGGACAGGGCGAGGATCTTGCCGTCCGAGAGCGTGGTGAGTGTCGGGTACCAGCGGGCCTCGTTCATCGGGTCGACCTTGATGTACTTCTCGGCGACCGGGTCGAACTCGTAGGCGTCCTTGATGCCTTGGAAGTCCTTCTTGTCCAGGGCGAGCTTCTGGGCGATGCCGTAGGTGTTGCGGGCCTGAGTGCCCTTGAGGCCCTGGACCCGGTAGTTGTCCTCGGTGCCGGTCTCGTGCTTCTTGCCGCTCTTCTCGGCCTCGACATAAACCCGGCCGAGGCCCGGGTCGTTGCGCAGGAACTGGCCCGTGGCCTTGTCGAAGACCTTCTTGGCGCGCTCGACGACGACCGGGTCCTTCGAGACGAAGGTCTTGCCGTTCTTCTTGCCGGTGAACCGGGTGCCAGCGGGCAGCGTGATCGGCTCGTCCGGGTTCTCGTTGTGGACGATCATCAGGCCGCCGGCCTTGGTGACATCGCCCTGGAGCTTCTCGTACCGCTTGGTGCCGCCCGCCACCAGGAGCTTGCCGTCCGGCAGTTGGGTGTGGCCGGTGCAGAACAGGTCGTTGGGCGTGTCGATCTTCTTGAAGGTCTTCTTGACCGGGTCCCACAGGATCGTGTCGAACTTCTTCGCGTCGAAGTTCTTCTGGTTGTTCCCCGAGCCCGCGACGAGCAGCACCTTGCCGGTGTGCAGGACGGCCGCGTGAATGGTGTTGAGCCGGAACTCCTCGGGGACGTCGACTATGTCCCAGTGGCCGTTCTCCGCCTTGTACTCAGGTCTGTTGATCTTGTACTGGTGGTACTGCTCGGAGCCGAACCGCCAGAGCCACGGACCGTTCATCCCCGCGAGCGCTACGACCACCGCCGCGCCTATCGCGAAGCGGCGGGCGCGGCGGCGGCTGGTGGAGCGGTCGTTCATTTCTTACGTCCCCCAAGGGCGATCTGCATGGTCTGGTCGGCGGCCCAACTGGGCTTCTGCTGCGGCGCGTGGGCTCCCGGCACCCGTGGGTCGGGCGGCGGCTGCGGTGCGCCCTGCGGCTGCTCGGGCGAACCGCCCTGCTGCGGCACCGTGGCCTGCGGTGGTGGCGCGGAGGTGCCGGGACCGCCCGCACCGGAGGCGCCATCGGAGGGTGGGCCCGCCTTGCGCTTCTTCTTCTCCTGCCGCCAGGCGTAGCGCCAGGCGAAGATCGGCGCCGCCGTGATCAGGAGCGCGAACGAGGCCCAGGTCAGCATCGCCGGGTGGGCGTTGTCGTAGTAGAACGCCGCGACCATCGAGCCGGCGAAGACCAGGATGAAGAACAGATGGATACGGAAGGTGCCGAACAGCGTGTCCGGGCTCGCCGATTCGCCCTTGGGCGTCACCACGAACTTGCTCTTGCGGCGCAGCACGGCGTCCATCAGGGAGCGCGCGTAGATGGGCGCGGACAGGGCCGACATCACCATGCCCGCGACACCGCCTGAGCCCTCCGGCTCGTGCGGCGAGACGTTGTGGCGGCGGTTCCAGACGTAGAGGCCGATCTGCAGCGCCGACGCGTTGCCGTAGAGCATCAGCCAGATCGTCGGGTCGATGTTCACACCCGAGGCGCCGAGCCCGAGGAACAGGGCACAACTCAGCGCCGCCAGTATCCAGTTCATGGCGGACATCGGGT
Organism: Streptomyces monticola; assembly: GCF_042665355.1. Lineage (NCBI taxonomy): Bacteria > Bacillati > Actinomycetota > Actinomycetes > Kitasatosporales > Streptomycetaceae > Streptomyces > Streptomyces monticola. The sequence goes on from NZ_JBHTCF010000005.1 coordinate 59,271, forward strand.
AGAAGATGATCATCATCGTGTAGTTGAAGAGCTTCCCCGGCGGCAGGGAGTACCAGCCCTTCCAGTACTGCTTGAGAATCGTCTCGTAGGTCCCGCGCGACCAGCGCAGCTGCTGGGTGAAGAAGTCCGTCCAGGCGTTGGGGCCCTCGCCGACCGCGAGCACGTCCGGGGTGTAGACCGAGCGCCACTTCTTGCCGGTGGCCGGGTTCTTGTGCCGGTGGATCTCGAAGCCGGTCGCCATGTCCTCGGTGATCGAGTCGTACAGACCGCCGATCTGCTTGAGCGCCTTGATGCGTACGGCGTTGGAGGTGCCGACGAACATCGGGGCGCCGTAGGCGTTTCCGGCGCGCTGGATCAGGGCGTGGAAGAGGAACTGCTGGGACTCGGCGGCCTTGGTGATGAAGTTGTCGTAGTTGCCGTAGACCTGCGGGCCGATCACGAAGCCCACGTTCTCGTCGCGGAAGAAGCCGAGCATCCGCTCCAGGTAGTTGGGCAGCGGCACGTGGTCGGTGTCGACGGAGGCGAAGAAGTCGTAGTCGTCGCCGTGCGCGTCCAGCCAGGCGTTGTAGTTGCCGTGCTTGGTCTTGGCGCGGTGCGGGCCCTTCTGCTGGTTCCACTTCGCGACTCCCTTACGGGAGAAGTGGTGCACGCCCAGGCGCTCGCAGACCGCCTTCACCGCGGGGTCGTCGCCCTCGTCGAGCAGCCAGATGTGCAGCAGGCCCCGGTGGCGCAGCTTGACCGCGGCCTCCAGGGTTTTGGTGACCATCTCCAGGGGCTCTTTGCCGGGCACGAACGAGGTGAGGAACGCGACCCGGGTGCCGGTCTCGGGCACCACCGGGACCGGGTCCCGGGCGACGAGCGTGGCATGGGCGTTGGAGAGCACGTTCATACAGCGGAAGAACTCGATCAGGCCGATCGAGACGAGCATGACGACGTCGAGGTGCTCCAGATACGCGTTCGGTACGTAGTCCCGCTTGGTCCAGTGCTCCGGCTGCAGCAGCCAGCCGAGCAGGACGAGCGAGAGCAGCGGCGCGGCGCCCAGCATCAGGGCCGCGCGCAGGCGGTGCGGCTCCTGGGAGAGCAGCGAGCGGTACTGCACCTTGTACGGCTTGGTCGCGTCGGGCTGCGTGAGGGGGCCCGCGAGACGGCTGTAGTGCTCGTAGTCGTAGCGCGGCAGTGTTTTCTTGATGCGCCGGAAGCCGCCCGTGCGGTGGGACGGTACGCGCAGCTGGGTGGTCTGGGACGGGTCGGAGCCGGGTTCGGCGCCCGTCGGCGTCGACGTCATGAGAGTCATCCCCCCGCACGCGGTGTGCCCGCGTGGTCGCGTTGGTCAATGTGCCTCCCCCAGCTACCGCTGGGAGGCGCCCCCATGGGTCCCCCTGAGCCCCGCGGACGCATCACTGGCAGGCCACCCCTGCGTAAGACTGCCGGGAGTGACCTTCCGGTTGCATGATGCCCGGCACGGCTTCGCTTCATGAACGGGGCCCCCACCCCGCACTCCCGCGCAACCGTCCGTGCCCCAACCACCCCGTATCGCCTGCCTCGTGGGGGCTCTCCGGTCGCAGCAAGGGTTCTACGTCCCCACCAAGATCGCAAGGGCGACTGTGTCCTGCTGAGCGGAGAATCCCCGGAATTTACTGGCCATATGCACGATTTGGGGCGGGAGTTGAGGCGCCGGGATTCGTCGGCATGGGAATGGAAGGTGACCCAAGTCGCATTCGGATGTTCCCGAAGTGCTCCCGTATGGCACGCTCTGCCCGGATCGCATCGCCCGAGCGCACCGCGTCGAGGATCTCCCGGTGCTGACGGCAGGTCACCTTCGGGTCCTGCGGCAGCCCCACGAGATCCGTGCGCACCCGGTGGAACGCCTGCCAGAAGGCCTCCAGCACCTCGCCGAGCAGGGGATTGCCCAGGCCGCGGTGGAGCGTGGCATGAAAGGCGCGGTCGGTCTCGGCGGCCACCGCGCCGCTCTGGGCCTCGTGTTCCATCCGGTCGACGAGTGCGTCCAGTTCGGCCAGATCCGTCGCGGGCACCCGGCCCGCGAGCCGCCCGATCAGGCCGGTCTCCACGGCCTCGCGCAGCTCCAGGAGTTGGAGCAGGCTGTCCTCGCCGCGGTAGTGCCCCGCGACGGTGCGGAAGGTGAGGCCCTCGATCATCGGCGCCACCGACATCGGCCCCACATAGGTGCCGAAGCCGTGCCGGATCTCGACGATGCCCATCGCCTGCAGCGCCTTGAGTGCTTCGCGCACCGAGTTCCGGCTCACCCCGAGGAGTTCCATCAGCTCGGGCTCGGTGGGCAGCGAGGCCCCGGAGGGCAGCCGCCGGTCGATGATGAGCTTCTTGATCCGCTCCTGAATGTCGCGCGCCATGCGCCAAAGGTATCGGCCGACCGCCACCCTGACTCCGGCCGGGAACGACGAGAGCGTCCGGAGCGATGGGGCCTCCGGGACGACGAGAGCCTCGACGAGAGCGTCCGGGAACGACGAGAGCGTCCGGGGCGATGGGGCCTCCGGGACGACGAGAGCCTCGACGAGAGCGTCCGGGAACGACGAGAGCGTCCGGGGCCGACGAGAGTCTCCGGGAACGACGAAGGCCCCTCGCTTCCGCGAGGGGCCTTCGACCGTCTGTGCGCCGCCAGGGACTCGAACCCCGGACCCGCTGATTAAGAGTCAGCTGCTCTAACCAACTGAGCTAGCGGCGCGCGCTGACCCGGAGAACTCTACCCGATGCCTCCGGGTGCTCCCGACCGACCGGCCATACGTACGAGTGGCGCACGACGGCGGCGTACAGCATTCGGACCGTCAGCATGCGATTCCGGTGGACAGTTGAGAAACTGACCGTCGTGCAGGAGCGCGAGTATTCATGGCCGGGGTGTGAGGGGAATCGCATGATGGCTTACTCGGATCCTTCGGAGCCGCCGCCTTCGGAGCCTCCGGAATTAGCCGACGCGGCCGCGCCGGTGTTCGAGGAATTCGAGGGGGCACCGGACTGCGGCTGTCCCGGCTGCGTTTGCCTCCGCCGTGAAAGGGCGCTGCTGCCGGCCCGGCTCGGCGGGCGCCCGGGGGTCCGTACGGCCCGCCGCGCCATGGCCGTCGCGGCCGCCGCCGGCACCGTCTTCTCTCTCCCGCACACGGCGTCCGCCACCGGTCAGGCCGAGCAGCATCACAGCAGGCCGGAGGGGCCGTCCAGGCCGGAGGCCGGCACGGCGGAGGACCCCGACGGCAGTCCGCAGGGCGGCAGTGCCGCCTTGTACGGCAGCGCGGGCAAGCCCGCGCCGGGTGCCCGCTCGGTCACCCGGGCGGAGATCATCAACCGGGCCAAGCGCTGGGTGGCCGCGAAGGTCCCCTACGACATGGACAAGTTCTTCAAGGACGGCTACCGGCAGGACTGCTCGGGCTTTGTTTCCATGGCCTGGAATCTCGGCCGCAACGAATGGACGGGCAGCCTCGCCAAATACGCGGTACGCATCGGACGCGAGCAGCTGCAGCCCGGCGACATTCTGCTTTTCCACAATCAGGCCGACCCGGAGAAGGGGTCGCACGTGACAATTTTCGGCGGCTGGACCGACTACACGCACACGTACTACATCGCCTATGAACAGGCCCGCCCGCACGCCCGCAAGCAGGCCACCCCGTATGCGTACTGGAGTCAGTCCAAACGCTATGCGGCCTATCGCTACAAGAACCTCCGGGCTGCCGCACCCGGCCCGGCGGCCGGTGCCGCACAGCGCTATCCGGGAGCCGCGGCTTTCGGGCCCGGCGCGCGGAGCCCGTATGTCACCCAGCTGGGACGGCTGCTCGTCCAGCGCGGCGGCGGCCGCTTCTACCGCTCGGGGCCGTCGCCTGTATGGGGAGAGGCGGACCGCCGTGCGACCCAGGCCTTCCAGCGCGCCCAGGGCTGGAGCGGCCGGGATGCGGACGGGCTGCCGGGGCCGCGGACCTGGACGTACCTGGTCACGGGCAAGGGCCGGGACATCCCGGCAGGAGCGGCAGGAGCGGCAGGAGCGGCAGGCCCGGCGGGCGCGGGGACGGCGGGCGCTGGGACGGCGGGCACGGCGGCGGATGGTGCCGCGCAGCAGGCGAGCGGTGCCGCGCAGGGCGTGCCGGCCTATCCCGGCAAGGGCGCGTTCCGGCCCGGCCGGTCGGGCCCTCATGTGACGCTGCTCGGCAGGCAGCTGGTGAAGAAGGGCTTCGGCAAGTCCTATGCGCGAGGCCCGGGGCCGCGCTGGGGCGAGAGCGACCGGCGGGCCGTCGAGGCCTTCCAGCGCGCCCAGGGCTGGCGGGGCGGTGCGGCGGACGGCTATCCGGGCCCCGAGACCTGGCGGCGGCTCTTCTCCTGACCCTCACTCTCTTCAAGCGGTACGGCGCACAGCGATACGGAATGGCGCGGCGGCACGGGCACGGCACGGCGGCACGGCACTGCGGTACGGAATGGCGCGGCGGCACGGCACTGCGGTACGGAATGGCGCGGCGGCACGGCACGGCACGGCGGAGGTACGGATGAGAACCACGACGGACAAGCCAGGGGACTACGAAGAGGGCGCGGAGCCGCAGCCGGCCGGGGCCGCCGGATCCGCAAAGGCCGCCGGAGCGGGGGCCGCCGGGTCCGCAAGGGCCGCTGAACAGGCGCCCGCGCGTACCCCGCGCCTCATCCAGAACGAGGCGACCACCGAGATCCCCGTCCACCTCCTCTTCCGCGACGAGACCGGGTCCGTGCCGTTGCCGCCGGCTGTCGTGGGCCGCCGGCAGGGCACCGGGGAACAGCCCCGGGCCGTGCGCCGGCCGGTGCTCGGCACCTCGCCCGCCCGCACGGTGCCGCCCGTGGACACCGGAGTCACCGAGCGGCGCGGCCGGTCCTGGCCGGGCGCCGCCGCCGTGGCCGCCGCTGTCACCGGGCTCACCGGGTGCGCGGCGGGCGCCTGGTGGGCGGGTCTCCTGCCGCCGCTCGCGGTGCGGCTCGCCCGGCTTCCCGAGCAGCCGGTGGCCGGGCTCGGCCCGGCGCAGTGGGCGGTGCTCGCCGGGGCGGGGGCACTCGCCCTGTTCGCGTTCGGCGGGCTCGGCCGGGGGCGGGTCGGCCGGGCCTGGGTGCTGTCGCTGTTCGGGAGCTACCGGGGGAGTGTGCGACGTACCGGTCTCGTCTGGATCAATCCGCTCCTGAAGCGGCGCCGGGTCGACGTACGCCTGAAGCACTGGCGCAGCGAGCCGATGCCGGGTGTGGACGCGAACGGGGTGGCGCTGCGGGTCGTGCTGCTCGTGGTGTGGCGGATCAAGGACACGGCGCGGGCCTCGCTCGCGGTGGACGATCACGTGGCCTATCTGCGCGCGTGCGTGGAGGCGGCGCTCGCCCGGGTGCTCTCGCAGCTGCCCGTCGACGCCCCGACGAGCGGCGCGGTGGGCCCCACGCTGCGCAACGCGGAGGCCGTGGGGGACGCCCTGACCCGGCGGCTCGCGGCGGACGCGGAGGCGGCCGGTGTCGAGGTGTTCTCGGTCCAGCCGACCCGGATCGACTACGCCCCGGAAGTGGCCGACGCGATGCGCAGGCGCAGGCTCGCGGCCCTGGACGCCAGGGACCGCGACACCGTCCTGACCCAGGTGGTCGACTCGGTCGAGGACACCGTCACCCGGCTCACGATGCGTGGCCTGGTCGAACTCGACGACTACGAGCGCAAGGCGCTGGTGAAGGATCTGACGGTGGCGTTCTACACGGGGCACGGGGAGCGCTGACCCTCAAGTCCCGCCGGAGAGGCGGCAGTTCCACGGAATCTGCTCTTCTATTGGTATGGACATGTTCAACTACCCGCAATAATCTGAGACTTGGTCTAGACCGCATCCACTGCGCAGTGACTCACAGAACTCCCCCACGTTCTCCAGGAGCACAGGAGCAGCAGCATGCGAAAACGGATGTACGCGGCCGCGGTCGGCGTGGCCACCCTCGGAGCCCTCACCCTGTCCACCGGTGGCGCCACTGGTCACGGCTACACCGACTCACCGATCAGTCGCCAGAAGCTCTGCGCCAACGGAAGCGTCACCGGCTGTGGCGCCATCCAGTGGGAACCCCAGAGCGTCGAGGGCCCCAAGGGCTTCCCGGCGTCGGGCCCCGCCGACGGCAAGATCTGTTCGGCCGGCCTCGGTCAGTTCAACGAGCTCAACTCGCCCACCAAGCCGGGCGGCGGCGCCTGGCCGACCACCAAGCTCACGAGCGGGGCGAGCCAGACCTTCCGCTGGCAGTTCACCGCCAGGCACCGCACGACCGACTTCAAGTACTACGTCACCAAGAACGGCTGGAACGACAGCCAGCCGCTGACGAGGGCGGCGCTCGACTCCGCGCCCTTCTTCACCGTCCCCTACAACAGCCAGCAGCCGCCGGCCACGCTCGAACACACCGGCCGGCTCCCCGGCGGCAAGTCCGGGCACCATGTGATCCTGGCCGTCTGGACCATCGCGGACACCGGGAACGCCTTCTACGCCTGTTCCGACGTGACGTTCTGACCTGCCGTTCTGACATGGCGTCCTGACGCGACGTTCTGACTCAGATCTTGCTCAGATCCGGGTTCTTCCCCCATCGGTCCGGGCAGTCACGGTCTGCGCGCGCCGCGCACCCATGGTGCGGCGCGCGCGGTACCGGACTACGGGGGACACCAGCATGGACGCACTCTTCTACGTCATACCGTCACTCATCGCGGTGGTGGCCGTCTGCTGCGGCGTACGAGTGATCAGCAGGTCGCTGCAGCTGCGCCGGGCCTGGGGCAGCGGGCTCGTGGCCGAGGCGCGGTGTCTGCGGACGTTCACGACGACCCGCAGGCACGACAGCCACGTGACCACCACCCTGCATCACGTCTACGAGTTCACCACGAGCGACGGCCGCACCGTCCGCTTCGAGGAGGAGAACGGGCCCGCCACGATCGTGGAGGGTGACATCGTGCCGGTCCACTACACGGCCGAGCACCCCGACCAGGCCACGGCCCACGGCCCGCGGCGGGCCGCCAACACCGCTGCCACGGTTGGCGTTCTGGTCTTCCTCGGAGTCGTCGTGGCGTTCTGCGTCGCCTTTATGACGTCGTTCACGACCGACTTCGGCTGGGCGGGCGATGACCCGGGCTTCGGCGATGACCCCGGCTTCGGCGATGACCCCGGCTTCGGCGAAGAGCTGCCCTGAGCCGATCACGGGCCGGGCGCCATCCCGGCCCGGGCGCCATTCCGACCCTCCACATCTGACGGTACGTCAATTACCGTGCGGCCTCATGGAGATGACCGTCGCAGAGCTCGTGCACGCCCAGTGGGGCGACCACCGGCCGGGCCTGGCATTCCAGGGCGGCGCGCTCAGCCACCACCAGGTGGCCGCGGGTGCCGCCGCCAGAGCCGCCCTCCTCGCCGAGCTGCAGCCACCAGGAGCGGAGCCGCATGTCGGCGTACTGCTCGACAACACCCCGGAATTCCCGCTGTGGCTGAGCGCGGCGGCCCTCGCCGGCGCGGCCGTCGCCGGGATCAACCCCACGCGCCGCGGCGCCGAGCTGGCCCGCGACATCCAGCACACCGAATGCCGCCTCCTGGTCACCGAGCGAACGCACCTTCCGCTGCTCGAAGGCCTCCAACTCCCTGGCGTACGTGTCCTGGTGACCGACACCGAGGAATACGCCGCCCTCCTCGCCGGATTCGAGGGCGCCAAGCCGGGTGAGGCGGTCATCGCCCCGCCGGGGCCCAAGAGCCGGATGCTGCTCTACTTCACATCCGGCTCGACCGGTGCGCCCAAGGCCGCGATCTGTACGCAGGGGCGGCTCGCGGCGGCCGGGCGGTCCCTTGTCGGCCAGTTCGGAGTGGTCCGGGAGGACGTGCACTACATCTGCATGCCGATGTTCCACGGCAACGCGGTGATCGCCGACTGGGCCCCGGCACTCGCCGCCGGCGCGTCCGTGGCGCTGCGCCGTACGTTCTCCGCCTCCGGCTTCCTCGACGACGTACGGGCGTACGGCGCCACGTACTTCACGTATGTCGGCCGCGCCGTGCAGTACATCCTGGCCACGCCCGAACGCCCCGACGACCGGGACAATCCGCTGCGCATGGGCTTCGGCACGGAGGCGGGTGCGGTGGACGCGGCCCGCTTCACCGAGCGGTTCGGGGTGCGGCTCGTGGAGGGGTACGGCTCCTCCGAGGGCGGCGCCGCGATCCAGCGCACCCCGGGTACGCCCAAGGGCGCCATCGGCCGTGCGGCACCCGGGGACGACCTCGCGGTGGTCGACCCGCAGACTGCGGCCGAATGCCCGCCGGCCCGCTTCGACGACGCCGGGAAGCTGCTCAACGGCGACGAGGCGATAGGGGAGTTGGTCAACCGTGGCCGCAACCCCTTCGAGGGCTACTGGCGCAACCCCGAGGCCGACGCGGCACGGGTGCGCGGGGGCTGGTACTGGACGGGCGATCTGTTCTTCCGGGACGCCGACGGCTATCTCCACTTCGCCGGGCGCACCGACGACCGGCTGCGCGTCGACAGTGAGAACCTGGCGGCGGCCATGATCGAGAGCATTCTCGCCCGGTACGCCGACGCCGCGGCGGTCGCCGTCTACGCGGTGCCCGACCCGGTGGCGGGGGACCAGGTGATGGCCACGCTCGCGCTCCACGGCGCTTTCGACCCGGACGCCTTCGCCGCGTTCCTCGCGGGGCAGGGTGACTTGGGGCCGAAAATGGTCCCTCGTTTCGTGCGGGTGGTGGAGCGGATGCCGGTCACGGCCACCAACAAGGTGCACCGTGTCGCCCTGCGCCGTGAGGGCTTCCGCTGCCCCGACCCGGTGTGGTGGCGTCCGGGCGACGAGCCGGCGTACGAGCCGCTCGGCCCCGCCGCCGTCCAGGCGCTGCTCGCGCGCTACCGGGAACAGGGCCGCGAGGACCTTCTCGGACGCTGAGGCGGGCGGGCGGGGCCTGCGCGGGGCACACCCACGGGCAGTTACGCGGTCCACTCCCACCGGCGGTGATCCAGGGTCCACTCCCACCGGCGGTGATCCGGGGTCCACGCCCGCCCGAGCGCCGGTCGAGCGCGTGGCCCTTCACTGGAAGCAGCCGGAACACACGGCCTCCCCGACGGGCCACCGCCCCGCCACGTTTCCCCCCGCTGGCGGGGCGGTCGCTCAGGGAGGCACCTTGACCCCCCCCTGTGGAACGCACTGAGGCCCTCCTCGCAGCTGCGAGGAGGGCCTCAGTGTTGTCTGTGCGCCGCCAGGGACTCGAACCCCGGACCCGCTGATTAAGAGTCAGCTGCTCTAACCAACTGAGCTAGCGGCGCCTGCTGACTCGTAAATACTACCTGGTCCCAAGGGGTGCTCTGGACCACGCACGGTGGGCCGGAGCGGGCGCCTAGATCGCCAGGGAGAGCAGCACGGGAGCCGCGCCGCGGTTCAGGGTGTCCGCGGCGGCGCGCAGCCGGTGGGCGTGCTCGATCGGCATCGAGAGGGCGAGGCAGCCGACCGAGGATCCCGCGGTGATCGGGACGGCGGCGCAGACCGTGCCCACGGCGTACTCCTGCAGGTCGAGGACCGGGACCGTGGGCGGCTGGGCGTCCAGCTTGCTGAAGAGCAGCCGCTCGTTCGTGATCGTCCGGGAGGTGAGCCGGGCCGGCTTGTGGCGGGAGAGATGGTCCCGGCGGCCGTTCAGATCCAGCTGGGTGAGCAGGCTCTTGCCGACCGCGCTCGCATGGGCGGCGGAGCGGAAGTCGACCCACTCATTGACCGCGGGGGCACCGGGCCCGGCCGCGAACTGGGTGATCTTGACCTCGCCGTCGATATAACGGCTGATATAGACCGCGGCGCCGACCGAGTCGCGCAGGCGGTCCAGGGTGATCTGCAGCTGGTCGCTTATCGCCTGCTTGTGCCCCGCGGTGGAGCCGAGGCGGGCGAGCGAGTCGCCGGTGACATACGCGCCGTCGGCCACCTGCTGTACGTACCCCTCGCGGCGGAGCATCAGAAGCAGCGACGACAGCGCCCTGATGGGCAGCCCGGTCTCGCGCGCGATCTGCACATCGGTCACGCCGGTGCGGTGTCGCGACACGGTTTCGAGCACACGCAGGGCGTGCTGCACCGAGTGGTACGGCGCGGTCGAGTCTGGCTTCAGCGCCACGGTATCCCCCTGCATGGACCGGTTCCGGACAGCTGGGCTCGGTACCACGATAGCCGTCAAGCGCCATATCCGTAGGGGCTGTTGACGAGATTGGTGGCGCGATCCTGACCTCATGCATGCCGCATAAGCAGGAACGCGCCACCCTGGCATATGCCAGGGTCAGACCCTGGCGCCACGACCTCGACGGTTACCCCGCGCGCTCAGAGAACCGCGCTCAGGAACTCCCGGGTCCGCTCATGATCGGGCTCGCCGAAGATCTTCTCCGGGGACCCCGACTCGATGACACGGCCGGAATCGAACATGAGCACCTGGTCCGAAATATCACGCGCGAAATTCATCTCGTGCGTGACGCAGAGCATGGTGATGTCCGTGGAGTGCGCGATGTCCCGCAGGACGTCGAGCACGCCCGCCACCAGCTCCGGGTCGAGGGCCGACGTGACCTCGTCGAGGAGCAGAACCTGGGGGCGCATGGCGAGCGCCCGCGCGATGGCCACGCGCTGCTGCTGGCCACCGGAGAGCTGGGTGGGGTAGGCGTCGCAGCGGTCGCCGAGGCCCACCAGGTCGAGCAGCTCGCGGGCCCGCTCCTCGGCCTCGTCCTTGGAGAGCCCGAGCACATGCACCGGGGCCTCCATGATGTTCCGCAGCACCTTCATGTTGGGGAACAGATTGAACTGCTGGAACACCATGCCGATGTTCTTGCGCACCTCACGGGTGTGCTTCTCGCCGGCCGGGACCAGCTTGCCGTTCTTCTGCTCGTGCGTGAGGTAGTCCCCGTTGACCTTGATGGTGCCCTCGTCGGGCTTCATCAGGGTCATCAGGAGCCGCAGGATCGTGGTCTTGCCGGAGCCCGAGGGACCGATCAGGGTCACGTGCTTGCCGGACGCCACGGAGAAGTCGAGACCGTCGAGCACGGTGTTGCTGCCGAAGCGCTTGGTGACCTTGTCGAAGCGGATCAGCTCGCTGCCGTCGACGGCGGGGTTGGAGGTTTCCTTGGCGGGATTCGTGGGGGTGCTGTCAGCGGACAAGACGACGCTCCAGGGCTCGGAGGAGGAGAGAGGCCGGGTAGGCGATGACGATGAAGGCGATACCGACGACGAAGAGCGGCTCGACCATCTGGAAGGTGATGGAGCCGAACTGCTTCGCCTCGCCGAGCATTTCGAGGACACCGATCGTGGAGATCAGCGGCGAGTCCTTGAGCATCGCGATGACGTAGTTGCCGAGCGCCGGTACGACGCGTCGGATGGCCTGCGGCAGGATCACCGAGAACCAGGTGCGGGCGCGCGGCAGGCTGAGGGCGGTGGCCGCCTCCCACTGGCCGGCGGGCACACCGTCGATTCCGGCGCGGTAGACCTCCGCGGTGTACGTCGAGTAATGCAGCCCGAGACCGATGACGCCGGTGGTCAGCGCCGAGAGGGTGAGGCCCCACTCGGGCAGGACGAAGTACAGGAAGAACAGCTGCACCAGCAGCGGGGTGTTGCGGATGAACTCGGTGATCACGGTCACCGGCCAGCGCACCACCTTCAGGGGCGAACGCTGGGCGAGGGCCCAGACCAGACCCAGGACGAAGGCGACGATGACGCTGAGCGCCAGGGCCTGGAGCGTGACGAACACGCCGTCCCAGAACTTCGGCATGAAGTCGCCGACTGCGGACCAATCCCACTTCATCAGGACCCCCCGGTTCCGGAGCCGACCCACGTGCGGGCGAGGTCGTTCTCCTGCCGCAGCGAGAGCTTGCGGCGCTTAGGCTTGGCCTGGCCGATGCCGGCCTTGGCGTGCCGCTCGAGCGCCCGCATGCCGCGGGTCAGGACGAAGGCGAGCACGAAGTACATGAGCAGGATGATCGTGTAGATCGGGCCGCTCTGGCCGGTGGCGTTACGGATCAGCTGGGCCGCGAAGCTGATGTCGCCGACGCCCAGGATCGAGACCAGGGCCGTGCCCTTGAGCAGCTCGATCAGCAGGTTGTTCAGGGGCGGGATCATCTCGGGCCAGGCCTGCGGAAGGATCACCTTCCGCATCTGCTGCGCGGGCGTGAAGCTCAGTGCGATCCCCGCCTCGCGCTGAGCCGGTGCCACGGCGCCGATGGCTCCCCGGACGATCTCGGAGCCGTAGGCCCCGTAGGTGAGACCCATGGCGAGCACCGCGGCCCACATGGGAACGAGCTGCCAGCCGAAGCCCATCGGCAGCGCGAAGAACACCAGGAACATAAAGACGAGCGCGGACGTGCCGCGGAATATCTCGAAGTAGGCGCCGGACAGGAACCGCACGATCCACAGGCGGTGGGTGCGGGCCAGGCCGATGACGAGGGCCACCACGGCGCCGAGCGCGGCGCTGTAGACGGTCAGCTGGACCGTGATCCACAACCCCTTGAAGAGGAGCTCCCAGAGCCCTGGGGTGATATCGCTCATGGCTTGCACTTCTCCTCGGCGCGGATGTCGGTCATCTGGTCCTTGGTGAAGCCGAACGGCCGCATGATCTCCAGGAGTTCACCGCTGCGCTTGAGTTTGTGCAGCTCGCGGTTGAACGCGTCGCGCAGGGTGGTCTCCGGCGTGCGGAACGCGAAGCCGCCGACATCGATGACCGGCTTGCCGTCCACATAGGGAGTGACCTCGGAGGTCGCCTCGACCTCGTCGGTCTTCGCCTGCTCGACGGCGTTGCGCACCGTGACCGCGGTGCCGACGAATACGTCGATACGGCCCTGCTGTACGGCGAGCAGCCCGGCGAGCTGGTCGGGCAGGGTGCCGATGTCCTTGACGCCGGCCTCCTCCGCGTAGCCGATCTCCGCATAGCCGACGCCGGTCGCCATCTTGGCGCCGGTCCTGGCGATGTCCTTGTAGGAGCGCAGCTTCTTCGGGTTGCCCTTGCGCACGATGAACGCGTCGAGCATCTGGTACTCGGGGTCGGCGAAGATCACCTGCTTGCAGCGGTCGGGGTTGATGTACATACCGGCCGCGACCACATCGAACTGCAGTGAGTTGAGGCCCGAGATGAGCGAGCCGAACTCGATGGGAAATGGCTCAACATTGTCGACGCCGAGCTCCTTGAAGATCCGCCTCGCGATCGCCGGAGAGGAGCCGGTCATCTTCCCGTCCGTACCGATGTAGCTGTACGGCTGCTCTCCGGCGAGCCCGAGGCGCACCGTTCCCTTGGCCTTCAACTGCTCCAGTAGGTGCCCTCCGTCACCGGTGTCCGCGGTGGCCACGCGGCTGCATCCGCTGGTCGCGCCGACCGCGCCGACGGCACCGAGAGCGGCCGCTCCCGCGAGCAGTGAGCGCCGGCGCAGACCGCCGTTCCTTGTGCTTCCTGAGTTGTTCCCCATTGGTGGAGCCATGGGCGCGCGGCTACCCGACTCGGCAGAAGATATGCCGATCGTTTTCAGTCCTTGATCTGGACGCACTCCTTCCGCACTCAGCGCAACCGAAGAGTTCCGCCCCGTGCGCAAGTCCTGAGGGGATGCTTCACTGTTGATCCGCAAAGCATCGATAGGAGGTCAAATGCCCGACCGCCACATCGAAGTCTCGCTCGACAAGCGCGGGGTGAGCTGCACCGCCAAGCTGCTCGACGACCGTGCGCCCCGCACCTGCCAGGCGGTGTGGGACGCGCTCCCGCTCGGCTCGGACGTCTACCACGCGAAATACGCGCGCAATGAGATCTACGCCCTCTTTCCGGCTTTCGCGCCCGAGGAACCGCCCCTGGAAAACCCAACGATCACGCCTATCCCGGGCGACCTCTGCTATTTCACCTTCACCGGAACGGAATTGGGCACAAAGTCCTACGGATACGGCTCCGAGCAACGCGGCACGGTCGTCGATCTGGCCCTCTTCTATGAACGCAACAACCTGCTGATCAACGCAGATGTCGGTTATGTCCCCGGCATTGTGTGGGGGCAGGTGGTCGACGGCCTCGACCGGATGGCCGAGGCCTGTCAGGACCTGTGGCGGGCCGGAGCCCTGGGGGAGTCCCTCAACTTCCGCCGCGCGTAGGGAAGTTCAGCCGGGCTGGAGTTCAGTGGGGCTGGAGTTCAGCCGCCGGCCGGGGTGACGAGTTCGGGGGCCGGGATGTCCGCCGCCCCCGACTCGTACAGCGCGTGCGCCGCCCGCAGCACCAGCGCGTCCGCGTGCCGGGCGGCCACCAGCTGCACCCCGATCGGAAGCCCCGCCTCGTCCACACCGCAGGGCACGGTGGCCGCGGGCTGCTGGGTGAGGTTGAAGGGGTAGGTGAACGGGGTCCAGCCGGTCCAGCGCCGGTGCCCCGAGCCCTTGGGCACCTCGGCCCCCGCCTCGAACGCGGTGATCGGCATCGTCGGCGTGACGAGCAGGTCGTACGTGGAGTGGAACTGCCCCATTTTCCGGCCCAGTTCCATGCGGACGTCCACGGCGGCCAGATAGTCGAGCGCGCTGTACCGCGCCCCGCGCGCACAGATCTCCCGCAACCCCGGGTCGAGTTCGGCCCGCTGCTCCTTGCTGAAGTGCTCGGTGACGCGGGCCGCGCCGCTGAACCACAGGGTGTGGAAGGCCTCCACCGGGTCGGTGAAGTCGGGGTCGGCCTCCTCGACGTACGCCCCCAGGGAGGCGAGCTTCTCCACCGCACGGCGGACCGCCGCCGCCACCGTGGGCCGCACCGCGACCTGCCCGCCGAGCGAGGGCGAATAGGCGATCCGCAGCCCTCGTACGCCCTCGGCCAGACCGCTCTGGAACGTGACGTCGACCGGCCCGAGGCCCGACCAGTCACGGGTGTCGGGACCGCTGATCACATCCATCACCAGGGCCGCGTCCGCCGCGTCCCGGGTCATCGGGCCCACATGCGCGAGCGTCCCGAAGGCGCTGGCCGGATAGAGCGGTACGCGGCCGTAGGTGGGCTTCAGGGCGAAGACGCCGCAGAACGAACCGGGGATGCGCACGCTGCCGCCGCCGTCCGTGCCCAGCGCCACCGGGCCCGCGCCGAGCGCCACCGCCGCCGCGCCGCCGCCGCTGGAGCCGCCCGCGGTGCGCGCCGGGTCGTACGGGTTGCCGGTGACACCGCTGACCGGGGAGTCCGTCACACCCTTCCAGCCGAACTCGGGTGTCGTGGTCTTGCCGAGGAAGACCGCGCCGTGCTCACGGAGCCGGGCCACGGACGGGGCGTCCTCGTTCCAATCCCCTTCCGCGGAGATCGCCTTGGAGCCGCGGAAGGTCGGACCGCCGCGCTGCAGGAGGATGTCCTTGACCGACACCGGCACTCCGTCGAGCAGCCCGAGCGGCTCACCGCGCCGCCAGCGCACGGCCGACTCCTCGGCCTGCGCGAGGGCCGCTTCGGCGTCGACACGGACGAAGGCGTTGACCGCGGGCTCGGTCGTCGCGATCCGGTCAAGGGCCGCGCGAGTCGCCTCCACCGGGCTCGACTCGCCCTTGCGGTATCGGTCGATGAGCTGCACCGCGGTGAGGTTGCCGAGCTCGGTCATCCGCCCTCCAGAGATCACTTACGGCATGGATCAGTGCCCGGGGACATACCCACGTTTCTTGTCGATCACGTTGCTCAGCGGCTTTCCGGCCGCCCAACGCTCGTACAAGTCGAGGAACTGCACCGCGAGTTCATCCCGCCAGCCGACGATGTCGCCGCTCATGTGCGGTGAGACGAAAAGGCCCGGCACCTCCCACAGCGGGCTGTCGGCGGGCAGCGGCTCCTCCTCGAAGACATCGAGGGCGGCCCCCGCGATCCAGCGCTTCTCCAGGGCGGCCACCAGATCGGCCTCGACCACGAGCTGCCCGCGCCCGACGTTGATGAACCGCGCGGAGGGCGACATCACGTCGAAGCGCCGCGCGTCGAACATGCCGCGGGTCTCCTCGGTCAGCGGCGCCACCGACACCACCCAGTCGGCGCGGGCCAGAAGCCGGTCCAGGTCGTCCGGGCCGTGGATGCCGGTGCGCGGGGTGCGCCCGACGATCGCCACCTGGATGCCGAGGGCCTTCAGGGTCCTGGCGATGGCCTGCCCGATCGGGCCCGAGCCGACCACACAGGCACGAGTACCCCCGACCCGCTGTGTCTCACGGTGCTGCCAGCGGTGCGCGCGCTGCAGTTCCCAGGTGCGCGGCAGCTCCTTGGCGAAGGACAGCACGAGCCCGGCGACGTACTCCGCGATGGGCTGGTCGAAGATGCCCCGCGCGTTGGTCACCACCGTGTCGGACTCGACCAGTTCGGGGCAGAGCAGATGGTCGGCACCGGCGCTCGCGGTGTGCACCCAGCGCGGCCGCGGGCCCTCGCCGGGCCAGGCGTGGCGCACCGCGTGCGAACTGAAGTCCCAGACCAGGAGCACATCGGCGAGCGGCAGCTGCTCGGCGAGCGTGGACTCGTCGGCATGCAGCACGCGGGCGCGCCCGGTGAGCTGGCCGAGCCGTGGCAGAGGTTCCGCGTCCAGGACCAGAAGGGTTGGTTCGGACATCGGGGGGAAACCGTTTTGCAATGCGATTCCGCTTCCCTTGAGAAGTCGGCCGACGAGCGGCCGGGGCCGTCTGAGATGCGCGGATTGACCACGCTGGCACCGGAACCTACCTTCGTCAACAAGGGCACTCCACGAGAGCCTCCCAACCCCTACAGTTTTCACAGGGCGCCTCGTTTCTCACGAAGGCCACCGGTTTCTCTGTCCCGACGTCCCGGCGAGTGCCGGCTCCCCAGAACTCCATCCGGCCTCTGGCCGGCCCTCCTCTCCCACCTGCCTCATCTCGCAGAACAGGGCCTGTCATGGACGTCTCCTTCCTGGGTGGTCCACACCCACAACGCGGCATCGGCATCGTCGCCCCTTTTGATTTCGCCCTCGACCGGGAGCTGTGGCGCTGGGTCCCCGACGAGGTATCGCTGTATCTCACGCGTACTCCGTACGTCCCCGTCGAGGTCAGCCTTGACCTGGCGCGTCTGGTCAGTGAGCACCAGACCCTGCGTGAGGCGGTGCTCGCCCTGAGTGCCGCCGAGCCGGAAGTCATCGCGTACGCCTGCACATCGGGCAGCTTCGTGGACGGCATGGTCGGCGAGCGCACCATGAGCGCGGCCATGGAGGCCTCGGGCGAGACCCCGTCGCTGACCACGTCGGGCGCTCTGCTCGAAGCGCTCGCGGAACTGGGCGCCCGGCGTATCGCCCTGGTGACGCCGTACACCCAGTCGGTCACCCAGGCCCTTGAGGACTATCTCGCGGAGGCCGGAATCACGGTCGTGGGCCGGTCGAGTCTGGGCCTCACCCGGCACATCTGGAAGGTGCCGTACCGCGAAGTCGTCGACATGGCGAGGGCGGCGGTGCAGGGCGAGGCCGACGCCCTCTTCATCAGCTGCACCAACCTGCCGACGTACGACGCCATTCCGCAGCTCGAGGCGGAGCTGAGGATGCCGGTGATCTCGGCCAACCAGGTCACGATGTGGTCCGCCCTGCGCCGCCTGGGGGCCTGTGCCGTGGGGCCCTACCAGGCGCTGCTCGACGACTCGGCGCGGCGCATGCTGGTGCCGGAGGCCCAGGGAGCCGACGCTCCGGCGCCGGCCGGAGCGACAGCGGAGCCGCCGCTGTCGGAACCACCGGGCTACCCGGAGCCCCCGGCGTTTCCGGAGCCTCCGGTACTCCCGGATTTTCCGGGTACCGAGTAACGCAGCACCGCCGAGCAGCACGGAGGACGCAGATGACCGCACTCGGATTCCTCTACCCAGGCCATTCCGCCGAGGACGACTACCCGCGCATCGAGCAGTTGCTCGGCAGCGACATCCGCCTCGCCCTGATCCACACGGACATCGGCGAGGACGCCCACCGGGTCGACGCGCTCCTGAAGATGGGCGCCCCCGAACGGCTCGCGGGCGGCATCGAGGAGCTGCGCCTCTCCGGGGCGGAAGCGGTCGTATGGGCCTGCACGTCGGGCAGCTTCGTCTTCGGCTGGGAGGGCGCGCACGAACAGGTCCGAGGCCTGGCCAAGGCGGCGGGCCTGCCCGCCTCCAGCACGTCCTTCGCGTTCGCCCACGCGGCCCGCGAGCTGCGGGCCGACCGTGTGGCCATCGCGGCCACCTACCCCGAGGACGTGGCCGAGCACTTCGTCGAGTTCCTGCGCGCCGACGGCGTGGAGGTCGTCGGCATGCGCGGCAGCGGCATCATCACCGCCGCCGAGGTGGGCACCTGGGGATGGGACGAGGTGCTCGCCCTGGCCCGCGCCGGCGACCACCCCGACGCCCAGGCCCTGCTCATGCCGGACACGGCCCTGCACACGGCGGCCTATGTCCGTGACCTGGAGGACGACCTCGGCAAGCCGGTCCTGACGGCCAACCAGGTCACGGTGTGGGAGGCGCTGCGCCTCGTCGGCCGCCGCGTGAACGCCCCGGCGCTTGGAGCCCTGTTCACCAAGGAGCCGATCGTGCAGGTACACGGGTGAGCGACCGCCGGCGTACGGCGGGGTGAGGGCGCCCCGGTGGAGGCGCCCCGGTGGCGGGAGGCGGATGCCCGGTGAACACGCGCCGGGAACGTCCGGTGCCGGTGGGCACGCGCCGGGAACGTCCGGTGCCGGTGGGCACGCGCCGGGAACGTCCGGTGCCGGTGGGCACGCGCCGGGAACGTCCGGTGCCGGTGGGCACGCGCCGGGAACGTCCGGTACCGGTGGGCACGCGCCGGGAACATCCGGTACCGGAGGGCACGCGCCGGGAATAAACGGAGACAGCCTCCTGTTGGCCCCTGCTGCACCCCGAGTACGTACGCAGCGCAGGAGGCACCCCGGTGAGCAACGGAATCCACGGCACCCCGATGGGCGAGGCACCCGTCCCTCTCTCCGTGCTCGACCTGGCCACGGTGGGCGCGGGCCGTACCGCGGCCGACGCCCTGCACACCGGAGTGCGGATCGCCCGGCTCGCCGAGAGCCGCGGATTCCACCGCTACTGGGTGGCCGAGCACCACTCGATGCCCGGTGTCGCCTCCTCGTCGCCGGCCGTGATCCTCGCCCATCTCGCCGCCCACACCGAGCGCATCCGCCTCGGCTCGGGCGGTGTGATGCTGCCCAACCACGCCCCGCTCGTGATCGCCGAGCAGTTCGGCACCCTGGAGGCGCTCGCCCCCGGCCGGATCGACCTGGGCCTCGGCCGCGCTCCCGGCACGGACGGCGCGACGGCCGCGGCCCTGCGCCGCACCGACCGGCTCAACGAAGGCGCGGACGACTTCCCGCAGCAGCTGGCCGAGTTGACCCACTTCCTGGACGACGACTTCCCGGACGGCCACGCGTACTCCCGTATCCACGCGGTTCCCGGACCCGTGCAGGCGACCTCGCCCGGCGGCGTGCAGTCCAAGGACCGGCCGTCGGTCTGGCTGCTCGGCTCCTCCGGCTTCAGCGCACGCCTCGCCGGCATGCTCGGTCTGCCCTTCGCCTTCGCGCACCACTTCTCGGCGCAGAACACGGTGCCCGCGCTCGACCTCTACCGTGACTCCTTCCGCCCCTCCGCCGTACTCGACAAGCCGTACGCGCTGATCGGCGCCGCCGCGCTCGCCGCGGACGACGACCGGGAGGCCCGCCGCCAGGTCCTCACCGGCGCCCTCTCCATGGTCCGGCTGCGCACCGGGCGGCCCGGCCTCGTCCCCTCGCCCGAGGAGGCGGAGGCCTATGAATTCAGCTCCCTGGAGAGGGAGTTCGTGGACAGCTGGCTGAAGAACGTCATCCACGGCACCCCGGACGAGGTCCGCACGGGCCTCGACGATCTGCAGAAGCGCACCGGGGCCGACGAGTTGATGCTCACGGCCAACGCCCACAGCGGCGACGCGCGCGTCCGCTCGTACGAACTCATCGCGGACGCCTACGGGTTGCCCCGCTAAGCGCCCCGCGGGGTTTCCCGTACGGCATCCGCGGCCGCGTCGTGGCCGGCCGCGCGGTTCCCCGTGCTCTGATTGGGCACGGGGAACCGGACCGCTCAGCTCCCGCTCGCCGGAACCGCCGCCCCGAGGAGCGCGGAGATACGATCCGCCGCCACCGCACGGGAGTAGAGCCAGCCCTGTCCCGTGTCGCAGCCGATCCGGCGCAGCCGCTCGGCCTGCTCCGAGGTCTCCACGCACTCCGCGGTGACCGACAGGCCCAGTTTGTGGGCTAGTTGGACCAGGGCCTCGACGATCGTCTCGTCGGCCGGGTTGGGATGCCCCTGCCCGTCGGCCGCCTCGTACTGGAAACCGCGGACGAAGGAACCGTCCAGTTTCAGTACGGAGACGGGAAGGCGGCTCAGATAGGCGAGGTTGGAGTAGCCGGTGCCGAAGTCGTCGATGGCGATGTGCACCCCCATGTCGCTGAGCGCCTGCAGGGCCTGCAACGGACGCCCGGCCGAGCCCATCACCGCCGACTCGGTGAGCTCCAGCTGCAGCAGCCCGGGGGCGAGCCCGGTCTCGGCGAGGATCTCCGCGACATCCGCGACCAGGTCGGAGTCCCACACCTGACGCACCGCCACATTCACGCTGACGAACACCGGCGGCACATCCGGGTGCTCCAGCTGCCAGCGCCTGGCCTGGCGGCAGGCGGTGCGCAGCACCCACCGGCCCAGCTGCACGATCGAGCCGTCCTCCTCGGCCAGTGCGATGAACCGATTCGGCGGCAGGGTGCCGAACTGCGGGTGGTGCCAGCGCACCAGCGCCTCGACGCCACGCACCTCGCCCTCCGCCAGACCCACCAACGGCTGGTACTCCAGGGCGAATTCACCCCGCTCGACGGCCGGGCGCAGCGTCGACGACAGGGCCTGACGGGTCATCCGGTGGGCGTTGCGCTCCGGGTCGAAGAGGGTCCAGCGGGCCTTGCCGTCCTCCTTCGCCCAGTAGAGCGTGGTGTCGGCGGCCTGCATCAGACCGGTCGCCCCGGTGCCCGCCGCGCGCCGCTCCACGACACCGATGGAGGCCGAAAGCGAGAGCCGCTGCCCCGACAGGTCGAAGGGCTCCTGAAGGGTCTTCAGAACCGATTCGGCGAGATCGGCCAGCTGCTCGGTCCCGGTGGAGTCCTCGACGAGCAGCGCGAACTCGTCACCGCCGAGCCGCGCCACGAGAGGCGCGCCGGTCCGCCCGTACCCGGCCTGGTCCGCGCAGTGCGTCAGCCGCCCGGCGACGGCCGCGAGGAGACGGTCGCCGGTGCGGTGCCCGAGCGTGTCGTTGACCGCCTTGAAGCCGTCGAGGTCGAGATAGCACAGGCCGATCCGGCCGGTGCCGCCCTCCTCGTACGACGCCGACTCGAGCGCTGCCGCGAGCCGCTCGAAGAACAGCGTGCGATTGGGCAGCCGGGTCACCGGGTCGTGCATCTGCAGATGGCGCAGCTGGGCCTGGAGCTCACGGCGCGCGCTGATGTCGGCGACCGCGAGCAGCACGACGGCGCTGCCGGGCACCGGTGACACGGTCACCTGGGCCCACAGCGAATGCCCGTCGGGGTGCTTCAGACGCCGGGTGCAGCGCAGTCTGGCCTGTCTGCCGCGCAGTACTTCGCGGTACGCGTGCCAGGTGCGCGCATCGGATGCCAGGTCCACCAGGTCGGCGGCGACCTGCCCGGTGAGGTCGGCCGCCGGGGTGCCGACAAGGGTGCCGAGCGCGTCGTTGGCCGAGCTGACACAGCCCTCGCGGTCGACGACGGCCATGGCGAACTGGGCTGCGTGAAAGGCGGCCCGGTAGTCGCGCAGCTCGGCGGCGCTGCGGCCGACGAGCTCGGGACTCGTGACGCCGCGCGCCCCGGGCTCGGCCGCCGGGGATGTGTGACGCTCTGTGACGGCCTGCCGTTCCGTGATGGTCGGCCGGACGGCATGGGGTGCCGCCGCTGCCGTGGGCGCCGGCCCTTCGGACGTTCCGCTCACCGCTCGCTCCCGCAGGGCAGTTGGTTCTCGTACAGATCTGGTCGGGGTTGGTCGGCCGGAAAGTGTGCCGATCATAGAGGCTGGCCGGAGGGGCGATCCAGCTCCGCCACAGTAGTCAGCACTCCGGAGGGACACGCTCCGGATTCCGTTGCCACGACTGACTGTTGCTGCCCGATCGTTTCTGCTCGACGGGGTCCGGATCGAGGCGCCAACTGATGCGTCGTGATCGCTTGCGACGATGCCCTCCCGGTCGTCATGACGGTCCGTGATTGCTTGGGTCATTGCCCGCTCACTCGACCGGGTCACCGAAACAGGGCGAAGTTCAACAAATCAACACAGGCTGGGTGAGGTGTTCCGCCGTCCGCACCCGGAGGTCGACGTGCCGCGTCAGCACCCCCCTCGGGGACTCCCTCGTGAAGGGGAGTCCTCACCCCGCGCGCGCAGCGTCGCGGCCACCCTCACCTCGCTCGCGGCGCTCGCCGCCACCTCCCTGGTGGCCGGCCCCGCGAGCGCCGAACCGTTCGCGGGGCCCTGTGCCCTCGAGCGCACTTCGGCCCATCACTCGGAGGGACTCGACAGCTGGAACGCCGCCTACCCCAAGCCCGAGCGCAGCCTCGACGCGCTGATGGTGTTCCTCTCCTTCCCCGACTCGGTCCCGCTGGTCACGCCGGAGGAGCTCACCGCGGACTACTTCCCGACCACCAGCCGCTTCTTCGAGCGCGCCTCGTACGGCCGCTTCGTCCTGAAGCCGCACCCGCAGCGCGACTGGATCGAGATGCCCGAGGACTCGCTCTCGTACGAAATAGAGCGTGACTGGGACGCCGCGCACCGCAGCGCGTATCTGCGCGACGCCCTCAAGGCGTCCGATCCCTCGGTGGACTTCAGCAAGTACGACATCGTCTATTTCGTCGCCGACCCGGACGCCCCCGGCGTCGACTCGGACGCCACCAAGGTGGTCAACTTCGACCGCCCGCTGCGGGCCGACGGCACCGAGGTCAAGCGGATCGTCACGGTCTTCGAGCAGCACCCGCCGGACCGCAACGTCCTGGCCCACGAGACCGGCCATGTCTTCGACCTGCCCGACCTCTACCACCGCCCCCAGGACGGCAAGGGCGACTGGGACACCTACGTCGGCGACTGGGACGTCATGGGCAGCCAGTTCGGGCTCGCCCCCGATCTCTTCGGCTGGCACAAGTGGAAGCTCGGCTGGCTCGATCCGCAGCAGGTGCACTGTGTGCAGGGCGAGGGTGACGGCCTGGTCACCCTGGAGCCGCTGTCGGGCACCGCGGTCGCGGGCCAGTCGGGCGGCACCCGGCTCGCGGTGGTACGCACCGGCCGTGACTCCGCCATCGCCATCGAGGCCCGCGGCGCCGGCGGCAATGACCGGGCGACCTGCACCGAGGGCGTCCTGATCTACCGGGTGCGCAACGAGACGGCCTCCGGCGGCGGCCCCGTCGAGGTCGTCGACGCCCACCCCGGCTCGGAGGCCTGCTGGGACGAATCGGTCTACCCGCCCCTCGCGGACGCGCCGGTGCGGGTGGGCGAGAGCTTCACGGTGCCGGGCGAGAGCGTCAAGGTGCAGGTACTCGACCGCTCACGGTCGGGGTCCTGGACGGTGAAGGTGACGGCGTGAGGCGGCGTGCGGCGGTGTAATTCCAGGGTTCCGGGCTCCGGATTCGTGGCTCCGGGCGGTGGAATTCCGCTTCGGGGGGGGTGACTTACCCGGCTCGGCGTGGGGATTTCCCGGTGGGGAACGCAATGCAAAAGGCCCTCGCTTTCGCGAGGGCCTTTCACCGTCTGTGCGCCGCCAGGGACTCGAACCCCGGACCCGCTGATTAAGAGTCAGCTGCTCTAACCAACTGAGCTAGCGGCGCCTGCTGACGTCGTAGACCTTAGCATCCTGATCGGCGGGAGGAAAAATCGATATGCGCACCGCGGCGCCCGCGATCGCGCGGGCCGCCCGCACGCCCGCCCAGAGCAGCACCTCGGGCCCGGGCAGCCAGGGCTGACGGGTGTCGGGGGCCACCAGCCAGCGGGAACCGAGCCGGGCGGCGGGTGCGGCGTCCGCGGGGGCGGTCGGCGCCGGGACCGTGACCGCGTCGCCGGTGCCGTGGCACAGAGGGGCCGGTACGGCGGGGCTCCACTCCTCCCAGGCGAGCAGCGAGGGCAGGCGCTGGGCCGTGCCGGGCGAGGCGAAGAGCAGCATGCGGCCGCGGTGCGCGGCGACCGGACCCGAGCCGGGGCCCTCGTCCCATAAACGGTCGAGCATTCGCCGCCCGAAGACCGCGGGCACGCTCACCACGTCGAAGGCGGAGCCGCAGGGGAGTACGACGGGGGCGCCGGGGCGCGTCTCCCAGAGGGCGAGGGTGCTGCGCGGGTACGGGGTCGCGGAGGCGAGCCAGGCGGCGCCGTCCGAGGTGACCTGAGTGGCGCGGTCGAGCAGGGGGCCGGGGGCCGCGGGGTTCGGGGCGGGGGGTTCGCTGAGGTGGGTCTGCCGTGCGCTCATGGCAATTAGATTTACCGGCCGTGAGCGTTCCGTTTCTGTGGGTTGGCGGAAACCGGGACAGCGTGGGCCGCGGTGGAGTACCTTGCCCCTCCGGCATATGCCAAGAGATCTTGTGGGGGCCGGTGGGAGCGGCTTGCCGAGGCGTCCTGCCGGGCTCCTGGCTCGCCGTCCGCCCGGTTCCGGCCAGGCTTCTGCCGGCCTACTGCTGTGTGCCCGTACGCAGCAGCTCCCGGCCGAATTCGACCATCTTCTTGGCGTAGTCCTCGGTCCAGTCCGCCCGCTCCGCGATCGCCGCGGTCGTCAGGCGGTCGAACCGCCGGGGATCGGCCAGCTGTGCCGCCGCGATGGCCTGGAACTCCACGGACCGGTCGGTCGCGGCCCTGAAGGCGAGCGTCAGCTCGGTCGCCCGGGCCAGCAGTTCCCTGGGGTCCTCGATCGACTCCAGGTCGAAGAAGTGCTCCGGGTCGGCGGTTGCCTCCGTCGGTTCGAAGAGCAGCGGTGCCGGTCGCAGCCGCGGCTCGGTCCGCTCGGGCTCCGCCATGCCTGCCTCCTGGTACGTGGTGCGTGTTCCGTGTGGGCGCTCGCGTGCGGGTTCACGCGTGCGCTCGTGCGCGCGACCCGGGACGCTTCGCCGGGCCGCCTTCTATTGTCCAGCCACGCGCAAGAGTGCCTCCGGCGGCTGTGCCGGGCCGGGCTCGGGGGTGTGGCGGTCGGTGTTCGTTCCGGCGAGCCCGGGGTGTGGCGGTCGGTGTTCGTTCCGGCGAGCCCGGGGTGTGGCAGTCGGTGTTCGTTCCGGCGGGGTGGTCATGGGCGCCAGGGGATGCGGTGTTCCGCGAGATGGGAGAGGACCGCGTGGTTGGCCTCCCAGCCGTCGGGGAACTTCACCGTGACGCCCAGCTGGACCGGCTCGGTCGACGGGTGGTCGTCGAGGAGCTCGGCGACGCCCGCGCGGCAGACCACGATGCAGGCCTGCCGGTGCCGGGACGCGAGCACGCACAGGCGGCCCGTCTCCAGGTGGAACGCGGTGGCGTCGGGGCGTCCGGAGAGCGGATGCAGGACGACCGTCACGTCGTACTCACGGCCCTGGAGGCGGTTGGCCGTGTCCACGGTGACGTCGCCGACGCCCAGTTCGGCCAGGGCGGCGCGCACCGCGGCCGCCTGATCGCGGTGCGCGGTGCCGACGGCGATACGGGCGGCTGTCAGCGGCGCCGGATCCGGTGAGCGCTCGCTGACCGTGGCACCGCCTCGGTCCAGGAGCCGGCGGACCACCTGGGCCACCGCGCGCACCGCCTCGGGGTCCGTGCGCGGCGTATGGCGCGCGGGCAGTTCGAGCAGACCCCAGCCGGACTCGGCCGCCTCGTCGATCACCCGGTCCGGCCCGCCGCCGTCCGACGGCACCCCGAACGAGAGCCTCCGCTCACCGTGACCGGTGCCGCTGCGGAACGGCGTATACGGATAGAACGCGTCACTGACCAGCGGCGCCGCGGACGCGGGCAGGCGCCACGACACCGGCAGGCGGTGCTGCGGCAGCTCAGGGTTGTGGGCGAGCAGCGTCGTCACGGCACTCGCCGACGGGTCGTAGGTGAGCCCCGCCCACTGCTCGCTGCCGACGATCGCGAACGGGTCGAGCTGCCCCGGGTCACCGACGAACAGGGCCCGCTCGAACAGCCCCGCCACGGCGAGCAGCGCGTCCGAGCGCATCTGGTACGCCTCGTCCACGATCGCGTGCCGCCACGGCTCGACGCCCTTGACGTGTGCCCACTTGGCGGCCGTGGAGATCACCACGTCGAGCCCGGCGAGGTCGGCCGCCTTCGCCGACTTCCGTACGTTGTCCAAAGAGTCGAGTGCCTTGTCGTACGGGTCGGCCTCGCTGCTGTGCAGGCGGCCGACCGGCAGCTCGGGCTCCTTCTCGGCGAGGCGCAGGACCAGATCGTCGACCTGTGCGTTCGTCTGCGCCACCACCATCAACGGGCGTCCCGCCGCGGCCAGTTCCCGCGCGGCGTTCACCACGAGGGTCGACTTGCCCGCGCCGGGAGGTGAGTCCACGACGACGCCGCGGGCCCCGCCGTGCAGGGTGTCGCGCAGGATCGCGTCGGTGGCGCGGGCCGCCTCGGCGGAGGGGTCGAAGGAGGAGGCGAAGGAGGGCGCGCCCGGGGATTCGCTCATACGTCGCTCCGCTGGCGTGGACCGGTCGGGGGAGATCTCGCGATCCGTGAGGGAGGGAGAGGTCTCAGGGGCCGCGGGGGAGAGGGAGGTCTCAGGGGCCTGGGCGGCCTCGTGGCTCGTGGGTGGCGGGGCGGCGGTCACAGCACATCCTCCGCGGTCACCGGATCGGGTCGCTCCGCCGCGTCACCGGGCGGGCCCCCGTGCGTCCACGGGGTCTCCTCCGGCTCCGGGAGCGAGGGGCCGCCGCGCGGTGCGTGCTCGAAGACCGTCCAGGTGATCCGGGCGCCCTTGTCCGGGACGGAACCCGGCTCGGGCTCCTTGCCGCGGCCCATCTTGTCGAGAAGGCGCAGGACGACACCGCCCTCCTCGTCGTACCCGGTGAACTCCGCGCTCTGCGGCTTCCCTTCGAGGGAGCGGAAGACCTTCACGCGCTCGCCGAGGTGGGGCCGGTCGTCGGTGCGCAGCGTGACGAGCGGGCGCGGGCTCGGCCGCTTGCTCTCGCTGTACGCCATGACAACTTCGGTCACCTCCCCCGCGAAGGCCTCGCCTGCGAGCCGCCGCCCGGCCATCACCAGCGGGTCGTCCAGGGCTTCCTGGGCTTCGAGGCGGGCCTGGGCGGTCTCTCGCGCGGACAGCTTGTTCGCCGCGGTCACCGCGTCGTCGATACGGGGCTGCGGGGGCTCGCCGGCGAGAACGCGGTCGAGATGCCCGGTGTACGACCAGCGGTCACGGGTCCAGCGCTCCGCCGCCCGCTCCCCTTCGGGGAGGGTGTGCAGCAGGTCGAGGGCGCGCCACACGGCATCCCATGCGGGGCGGGTGCGGCTCTCCACGAGCGCTCTGATCTCCCGCTCCGCAGTGGTCAGTTCGGCGAGATGGCGGTCGGCGGCGAGACCGTCCTCGGCGGCTGAGAGGGCGCCGCGCGCGCGGTCGTAGCGCTCGATCGCGGGGCCGAGGAGTTGGTTGTCGAAGGCCGGGTCGGTGGCCGGGCCGGCGGGCGGGCACAACAGCTGGCCCTCGGCGTCGCGGGCGAGCTCCGCGCGGAGTGCGGCTTCGGCGCCGGAGTCGCCCTCAGGGGGGTCGATCCAGGCGAGCAGCGCCCCCAAGTGCTGGTCCTCCAGGCTCGACTGGCCGGTGGCCCAGTGCCGGGACAGGAGCTCCGTCGCCGCCATGAGCAGGGCGGAGCCGGGCACCCTGGCGCGCTCACCGAAGTGCGTCAGCCACCGGCCGAGCAGCGGCACGCGCGGGGGTGCGGGATAGGCCGTGTCCGGGTCCTGCTCGGCGGTGCGCCGAAAGCGCATGGAACGCCCCAGGAGGCGGACGAACTCCAGGCCCGCGCGGCTCGGCACGATCAACTGCGGGGCATCCGCGCTCAGTTCGACCTCCACCTTGACCCGCTTGCCGGTCTCCGGATCGGTCTCGCTGCGCTCGGCGGCCTCGGTCTCGTCGGCGAAGGAGTCGACGTACGGCAGGACTTCCTCGGCGAGTTCGGCCAGGAAGGCGGAGCGCAGGTCGCGGTCGCGCGGCTGCGGCACGACGAGCAGCCGGGGCCGCTCGCGCTCGGTGCCGACCAGGGCGCCCAGGGGCGCACCCGCCTCGCCCGCGGTGGTCAGCGGCACGAACACCAGGGGGCGCGCGGCGAGATGACGGTGCCGCACCGTGGCCAGCGCCTGGGCGCGGCCCGTCTGGACGGCTTCGAGACGGGCGAGGGTATGGATCAGTGACATGCCGCTCGCCTGCTCGGGGTGGGCCGCGGGGACCGAGCCGGACCGGCCGCGGGGGAGGGGAGCTGGGGCCGGGTGGCCGTCAGGAGTGGGAACTGGGGCCGGGTGGCCGTGTGGCGCGGGGCGGGTGTCTGCCGGGCGGTGTGGCGCGGCGTGCGTGCCGGCCGGGCGGTGTGGCGCGGGGATTGTGTCGGCCCGGCGGTGTGGTGCCGGGACGGTGTCTGCCGGGCGGTGTGGTGCCGGGACCGTGCGGGCTCGGCCGCAGGGTGCGGGGTGTGTGACGGACCGGCTGCGCGGTGCGGGGGTCGTGACGGGGCTGACGTGTGGCGCGGGGTGGTCATCGCGTGCTGCCTCCCGCCGTGGCCAGTGCCTCCGCGCGCAGTGCCGCCGCCCGGCGCAGGGCCGCGACCGCCGGGTCGCCGGGGTCGCCGGACTCGCCCCGGGCGGCGGCGAGGACGCCGTCGACCGTCGTGAGAGCGCCGAGCTCGCCGCGCACCGAGCGGCCGAGCGCGGTCACCTCGCCCTCCGCGCGCGAATGCTCACGGCAGTGGAAGGCCAGCTCGCAGGCGGCGAGGCACTCGGGCGCATAGGTGGCGGGCACCGACTCGACGGCCCGGGTCAGCTCATCCATGGGGCGCTCGACGTCGAAGGTCGTGCCCTCGGGCAGAGCGTCGGCGATGTCCTCGATCCGGGTCAGCCGCGCCAACTGGCGCCGGGTCACGGACAGTTGCTTGCGTACGTCCACGACGGATGCGGTCGGCAGGTTCGAGAAGTCCTTGGGGCAGACGAGCACGACGCGGTGGCCCACCTCGGGCACCGGGTCGAGCCGGGCGGCGACCTGCTCGAGCGCCAGGGCATAGACCGCGGACTGGCGGGCGGCGGCGCCCACCTTCGCGGCGTCCGCCGAGCCGTCGATCATCGGGAAGGACTTGATCTCGACGACCGTCCACCGGCCGTCGGGGTGCACCACCACGGCGTCCGGCTCCAGGAAGGCGGGAGAGCCGGCCACGTCCAGGGCGAGCATCGGATGGTCGAGCAGGGTCCACGCGCGTGTGGCGGCGGCTTCACGCAGGGCGAGCGCGGTGCGGGCGGTACGCCCCTCGGGGCCGGCCGCCGCGAGGTCGGGGGTGTGCACCTCGGCGATGTCCTCGGTGCGGGCCTGGGACGTGGTCGGCTCCGCGCCGCCGCCGAGGCGCTCATGCACCAGCCGGAGCAGCTCCGCGCCGCCGTCGGCCTTGACCCTCGCCTCGAAGGCATTGCCGCGGACGAAGGCGAACTGGGACTGGCCGAAGCCGGACGGTGAGCCGAGGGCGTGCGCGAGCGCCGACTTGTCCACACCCGCGCCGTCGAGGAGGGCGCGGCGTCTGCAGCCGGGGTTGGCGGCGAGTGCCGCCAGGGCGCGCGCATCGAGTGCCTTGGCCGGGACCGCGGGGCCCCGCAGGTCAGCGAGCCGCTGCCGCAGCGCCGTCGTCCGCGGTGCTGTCGGCTCCTTCCGCGTGGGCGGGACCGCTGCCGTCGGCTCCGCGCTGATGGGGAATTCGCTCACCTGCAGAAGTCTCGCATCCGGTACTGACAACCGGGGAACGTGCTGCGGATGTGGCCACGGAGAAACGGGACTTCACGCGGTCCGCCAGGCGCATCGCCGGGCCCGTGAGCAGCAGCCCGGCCCCCATCGTGGCGGCGCCGGCGACGGCGTCGAGGAAGTAGTGGTTCGCGGTGCCCATCACCACGACCGTGGTCAGCAGCGGATACGCGACGGCGACCGTGCGCGTCAGGCGCGAGCGCCCGTACCGCCACAGCATCACGCCGCACCACAGCGCCCAGCCGACGTGCAGGCTCGGCATCGCCGCGAACTGGTTGGTCATGCCGCCCAGGCCCCGCGGAGCGCTCGCCTCCGCGCCCCACCAGCCGTACGAGCTGTACTGGGCCATGGTGTCGACGAAACCGTGGCTCGCCGCGAGCAGCCGCGGCGGGCAGGTCGGCAGGAGCGTGAAGCCGATCAGGCCGATGAGCGTGGACAGCATCAGCCAGGTGCGCGCGGCCCAGTAGCGCACGGGCCGGCGCCGGAACAGCCAGACGAGGACGGCGGGCGTGACCAGGTAGTGCAGTGAGGCGTACGCGAAGTCGGCCGGGATGCCGAGCCAGGAGTGTTCGGTGAAGAGCCGGTTCAGGGGGTGCTCGGCGTTGAGGCGGAGCCGCTTCTCCAGGGCCAGGATCGCCAGGCCGTGGTCGACGGCGGAGGACTCGTCGCCACGGGCGAGCAGCCGCCCGGCCGAGTAGGCGGCGTACACCAGGGCGATCAAAGGCAGTTCGGTCCACCAGCGGGGCCGCGCGCCCCGCACGCGCGCGTGTGGCGCGTTGGTCTGTGGCACCTGAGTGCGCGCCATCCGATGGCTCCCCCTCCGGCTTGGACGGTCTCGGACCGCCGAGTCACTTTACGCTGTACGCGACCGCATAGACGCGGAGACCGCCCGTCGGGTTGCCGTACTCGAGGTGCTCTTGAGGCGCTTTTGAGGGGTGTGCGAGCGCGACGGTCCGGGTGCGCGATGATGTACGGGGCGCATGTGCGTTCTGTCGTGAAACGTCCCTGTACGTCGCGGCACGTACACGCCCCGGAACATCGTGAGCACCTGGCGGCTCGCACCCCGACTCATGCACCAAAGGGAGAAGCCCCATGGCACCGCGCATCCTGCTGGCCCGCCACGGACAGACGGAGTGGTCCCTGTCCGGCAAGCACACCGGCAGGACGGACATCCCGCTCCTGGAAGAGGGCAGGCGCGGCGCGAAACTGCTCGGCGAGCGACTGCACCGGGCTCCCTGGAACGGACTCCCCGACGTCGAAGTGCGCACAAGTCCGCTCGCACGCGCGCGTGAGACCTGCGACATCGCCGGGTTCGGCGAGCGGGCCCAGGACTGGGACACCCTCATGGAGTGGGACTACGGCGCGTACGAGGGCATGACGCCGGCCGAGATCCAGGCGGTACGGCCCGGCTGGTTCATCTGGCGCGACGGCGTTCCCGAAGGGGAGACGCTCGCGCAGATGACGGCGCGCGCCGACGAGGTCGTGGAGTGGGCGCGCTCGGCCGACCGTGACGTCCTGGTGTTCGCGCACGGCCACATGCTGCGCTCCATCGGCGCCCGCTGGCTCGGCCTGCCCCTGGACTTCGCGGCCCGGATCCGCCTCAGCCCGACCTCGCTCTCGGTCCTCGGCTGGGCCTACGGCGAGCCCGCCATCGAGTCCTGGAACGAGACCGGTCACCTGGAGGGCTGAGCCCCCTCAAGAGCTCAAGAGGCCGCCCGGGACCAGCACTTGGAAGGCCCCGCTCAGGCCGAACGTGCCACTGCCGTATGCCGCTCCAAGAAGGACGCGACAGTGGGCGTGCGGCGGTGCGGCAGCAGCACGCGCGCGGTGGCGGCGAGTATCGACTGGATACGGGACGACTGCACCTCGTCGAGCAGGTCGAGGACGCGCTCGCCGGCCGCCGCCGCCTCGTCGGGGCGCCCGGCGTGCGCCAGATCGTCGGCGAGTTCGGCGGTGTAGAGCGCGATGTTCCGGGTGAATTGAGGATTCTTCGTCGTGGCGACATGCGCGGCTCGCTGCGCGTGCCGCGCGGCCCGCGCCCAGTGGCCGAGCGCCGACCAGCACTGCGCTTCGAGGCCCTCCAGCTCCGCCTCGTTGTAGAAGCTCATCCACTCCGGGTCCGCGTCGCACGCGCCCCGTCCGAACAGCGCCTGCGCCCGGCCGAGTGCCCGCTCGCAGCCGGCGCGGTCACCGAGCCCGGCGAAAGCCCCGGCCTCGCGCAGCGCGAGCAGCGAGAGCAGCCGGGCCGAGCCCTCGCCCGACGCCGAGCGCTGCGCGGCCTGTGCAGCCCGCACCGCCTCACGTGGCCGGCCCGCGTCCCTGGCGAGGAACGACATGTTGCAGAAAGCATGCGTCTCAAGGGCCGGGTCGCCCGCCATGCGCGCCGTCGCGAGCGCCTCGGCGTAGTGGGAGCGGGCGTCGTTGAAGCGGCCCGAGTCATGCGCCAACCAGCCGACAGTGATGGCCAGTTCACCGGCGCCCGTGTGCAGCCGGTCCGATGTGGACTGCCGCGCGGTGCCCGCGTCGAGCAGTGCGTAGGCGGTACGCAAGGGGCCCGCGGCCCGTTTGTAGAGGCCGTCGGCGCCGTGCCGGTCGTCGAGCAGCCTGATCTTGCGTACGGCTTCTTCGACCGCCTTCGCCTCGGCGCCGCCGACCCGTCGGGGTGCGGCCACGGCCTCGGCGCCCAAGGGGCCGGTAAGTCCGAGGGAGGCGGCCACGGCGGCCGTGCCTCCGGTCATGAATGCGCGACGCAGCACGTCGCTCTCCTCATTGCTCTGGATATGCCATGGGTTCTGCGAGCCCGGTGGGCCCTGGGGGCGCGGGTCCTGCTGCGCGTCGTGTTCGTACTGGTTCGCTCTTGAGAGCGTGGTGCACGCGAGGGGCGTGCCCGAGTCGGCGCGCGCCCCGCGGCCCCGCACTGTCTCGCGCGGTGCGAACCCCAGGTCGGTCAGCGTCCGGCCGGGGAACAGATGCAGAAACACCCGCTCGTAGGCGTAGTTGGGGCAGCGGATCTCGCCCGCCTCCACGCGCCCGATGTAGCGAGCGTCGCATGCGACGCGCTCGCCGATCTCGCGAGCCGCCCGCCGCACCGCTGCGGCGAACTCGCCCGGCGACAGCTGCCCGCGCAGCCGACGGAAGACGAGATTCGGCCGGGGAGACCCCGCTGACGATGTCATCGGTGACGACGTCATTGGCCAAACCCTCTCGTGCGGTTCGTGCCGTTGCCCGCCCGTGGGGGCGTGGTTCCGACGGGCCACGAAAGTACCCGTTGCGAAGGGTGCGCTACGCCGGGTTTGGCTACAAACCGGAAATCTCACGCGTGATCTGCCATGAACTGCCATCCAATGCGGCGGTTCGCTGCCGTAGCTGTTGACGCGGCCAGACGTTGAACCATGCGGAGAAGGAGCTACAGCGCGCCTTTTCGAACAAGGAGGATTCCCTTGTTGGAGGTCGGCATGGAGAACAGCGACTCCCTGAGGACGCATCCGATGCGGCCGTCTCTGTCCACTGCGCGGCATCGGCCGACCGCGGACGAGTCCACGGCGCTCGGCGGCCAGACCACCCCGTACTACACACCACCGGGCAGCGTGGCCTGCGACCTGGTGACCGTTCCGGCCCGGCAGGGCCTCGAAGCCGTGGACATCCTGCGCCGAGGCGCGGTGTCCGCGTCGTCCGTCGGCCCCGTCCTGCACGACAACAGCTGCGACACCCTCGGCTTCCTGGTGCCACCGGGCACGGCCGACGCCTGGGACCTGCCGGGCAGTGCCTGTACGCAGACCTTCGGCCGCGGTCTGCGCGCCGTGCCGGCGCCCGCCGGTGCCCACGCCGACCCCGAGCCTCCGGTCGACGGCACGGGCTGGCTGCTGCCACCCGCCGACACCGACCCGGTGACGGACCCCACGGTTCTGCGGGCCGCGCTCGGAGAGGCGGCCCGGATCATCGAAGCCGCCGACAGCTGCCGCTGAGCGCGCTCTTTCGCCCAGGTCACAGGGGGGACGCACCCGCGCCGAGCCGGGCTCGGCGCGGGCACCGATAATGGCCAGATGGCCAGGAGAAAGCGCGACGCGGAAGCCGTCGTCGAGACGGTGGACGGCGGATTGGCCGAGCTCATACCCGACCCGGACCGCACGCGCGCGTGGACGCTGCTCGTGGACGGCGCCCCGCAGTCCCATGTGGACTTGGACGACCCGGCGCACCTCACCTTCGCGTACCAGCGCAGGCTCGGCCATATCGCCGATCTGATCGAGCCGCCGGGCAAGCCCGTGCAGGCCGTGCACCTAGGGGGCGGCGGTTTCACCCTGGCCCGCTACATCGCGGCCACCCGGCCGCGCTCCACCCAGCAGGTCGTCGAGCGCGACGCGGCACTGGTCCAACTGGTCCGCCGCGAACTGCCGTTGGCCCCCCACGCGCGCGTGCGGGTGCGTTCCATCGACGCCCGCGAGGGTCTCGCCAAGATCCCCGAAGCCTGGGCCGACCTCGTCATCGCGGATGTCTTCAGCGCCGCCCGTACCCCCGCGCACCTCACCAGCACCGAGTTCCTCGCCGACGTACGCAGAGTCCTCAAACCCGGCGGGCACTACGCAGCCAACCTCGCCGACGGGCCGCCGCTCACACATCTGCGCGGCCAGATCGCCACCGCCGCCGCGGTCTTTCCCGAACTCGCCCTCGCCGCCGACCCCGCAGTGCTGCGCGGCAAGCGCTTCGGCAACGCGGTGCTGCTCGCCTCCGAACGGCCGCTGCCCGTCGCCGAGCTGACCCGGCGGATCGCCGGCGACCCGCATCCGGGACGCGTGGAGCACGGAAAGGCGCTCGCGGACTTCACCGGGGGAGCGGCCCCGGTCATGGACGCCGGGGCCGTCGCCTCGCCGGCGCCGCCTCCCGGCGTATTCCGCTAGGCGGAAAGCGGTGCCCCTTTAGACGGAAGGCGGCGCCCCCTGGGAGCTTCCGCAGACAGCGAGAGTGCGTTTTCCACTGGGCGGAAAAGTTAAGGGGTGTGAGGCGTCGGGCGGAGGCTCAGGGGTCCTGGATCTCCACCATCGGCTCGTGATCGTGCCAGGTGCAGAAGACGGACACTTCGCGGCCGCCCTGGGTGAAGGTGACCCGGATCCACTCCGGCTGCTTCCACACCTGCATCTGCCAGCCCGAGTTCGGGGTGGCGGAGACCAGCTCGGCCGACGAGGCGCCCATCTCGAAGGCGACCCGGCCGCCCGAGACGGTGTAGCTCTTCACGTTGCCCGTGGCGGGCGCGCTGGAGCCGCCCTCACCGCCACCGCCTCCGTCACCGCCGCCGGGCCTGCCGCTCGACGGGGAGCCCTTGCCGGGCGCGCTGCTCGACGGCTTCGCCGTACTGCCCTTGCCGCCCTTCCCTGCCCCGTCCTCGGAGTCGGACTTTCCGGGCTTCGGGGACTCCTTGGGGCGGTGCGTGGAGGAGGACTGCGGGCGCGCACCCTGGGTGGTGCCGTCCGCCGTGTTCGTGATGGGCAGGGCGCGCGGGCGGTCGTATGCCGTGCCCGACATCACGGTGTGCACACCCCACCAGGACAGCGTGACGGCCGCCCCTGTGGCGAGCGTCCACGCTATGCCGTGTACGAGTCCTCGTTGCTGCATCGCGGGCCATACTGCCCCATGCGCCCCGGTGGTGTCCCAGGGGGACGAGCATCACGGAAAGGGCCCTGCGGGCCGCCGGGAGATCTGCCGCCTGGTGGGACCCTGGTCCCTCGTATGGCGTACGGTGCCGCCCATGGCAAGTGTGCTCGTCGTCGAGGACGACCAGTTCGTACGCTCCGCCCTCATCCGGCACCTGACCGAGGCCTCCCACACCGTACGGAGCGTCGGCACTGCCCTGGAGGCGCTGCGCGAGGTCGCCCATTTCCGTTTTGACGTGGTGATCCTCGACCTCGGTCTGCCGGACCTGGACGGCGCCGAGGCGCTGAAGATGCTGCGCGGAATCACCGATGTCCCGGTGATCATCGCCACCGCGCGGGACGACGAGACAGAGATCGTCCGGCTGCTCAACGACGGCGCCGACGACTACCTGACCAAGCCGTTCTCCGTGGAGCACCTCTCCGCGCGGATGGCGGCCGTCCTGCGCCGCTCCGGAGCGGGCGGTGCCGCCGAGGCGCCACTGTCTCGTGTCATCCAGGTCGGCGGGCTCTCCATCGACCCGCTGCGCCGCCAGGCCGATCTCGACGGCGCACCGCTCGACCTCACCCGGCGCGAGTTCGATCTGCTCGCCTTCCTCGCCGGGCGCCCCGGTGTCGTCGTACCGCGCAAGGAGCTGCTCGCCGAGGTGTGGCAGCAGTCGTACGGGGACGATCAGACCATCGACGTACACCTGTCATGGCTGCGGCGGAAGTTGGGCGAAACCGCGGCCAGGCCCCGCTATCTGCACACTCTGCGCGGCGTGGGCGTCAAGCTGGAGCCACCGCGATGAGATGGGCACTCGTCAAGGTGTGCCTGGCCGTCACCACGATGGTCGTGGTCGCCTTCGCGGTGCCGTTGGCCCTGGTCATCAAGGAGATGGCCGCCGACCGCGCCTACTCCAACGCGGAACGCCAGGCCGCCGCCATCGGCCCCACCCTCTCCATCACCACCGACCGCGACCAGCTGTCCCGCGCGGTGGCCTCCACGCAGGCCGGCGCGGACGGGCGCATGGCCGTGCACATCCCGGCGGCGGGCGACGACCCGGCCCTCGAAGTGGGGCGGCGCCGCGCAGCGCAGAAGGACCTCGACCGCACCCGTGAGATCGCCAGCCCTTCCATCGCGGACGCCCCCGGCGGCAAGGCCCTGCTGCAGCCCACCGCGCTCGGCTCCGGTGAGATCGCGATTGTCGAGGTGTTCGTCCCCGAGGGGGAGCTCAGTAACGGCATCGCCACGGCCTGGCTGGTGCTGGCGGGCGTCGGCATAGCGCTGATCATCGGCTCGGTCGCCGTGGCCGACCGCCTCGGCGTACGGCTCATCCAGCCAGCCAAACGGCTCGCCGCCGCCGCCCGCGCTCTGGGTGACGGCAAGCTCAACGCGCGCGTGCCGGAGGACGGGCCGACCGAACTCAAGCAGGCCGCGGTCGCCTTCAACTCGATGGCCGACCAGGTGGTCCAGCTCCTCGCCAACGAGAGGGAGCTGGCCGCCGATCTCTCCCACCGGCTGCGCACCCCGCTGACCGTGCTCCGGCTCAACGCCGCCTCGCTCGGTGACGGCCCCGCGGCGGACCAGACGCGGGCCGCGGTCGAGCAGCTGGAGTCCGAGGTCGACACCATCATCCGTACGGCACGCGAGGCCAAGCCGACGACCGTGGCCGGCGGCCCCGGCGCGGGCTGTGACGCCGCCGCCGTGATCCGGGAGCGGATGGCCTTCTGGTCGGCGCTCGCCGAGGACGAGGCGCGCAAGGTGCGCGTCGCGGGCGTCGACGCCCCCGTGCACGTGCCGGTCGCGCGGCCCGACCTGACGGCCGCGCTCGACGCGCTGCTCGGCAATGTCTTCCGGCACACGCCTGAGGGCACCGCTTTCGCCGTGGACGTGCACAGCGGCGAGGACGCGGTGATCGTGCTCATCTCCGACGCGGGACCCGGCATCCTCGACCCCGAGGCCGCGCTCGCCCGCGGCAGCGGCAGGGACGGCGCCGTGGGATCGACCGGGCTAGGCCTGGACATCGTGCGGCAGATGGCGGAGGCGACGGGCGGCGACGTCCGTATCGGCCACTCTGTGCTCGGCGGCACGGAGATCCGTATCTGGATCCAGCTCGACGACCGCAAGCCCACCTCGGGGCGCCGTGGACACCGGGGTTCGGTACGCCGCCGGAAGCGGTCCGCGGCCACGACCTCGGCTTGAAGTCTGCCGCTGAGCCGCAGAGCCCCTGAGGCACGGACGCCGGGGCGTACGACCGTCGCCTCGCCCTCGTGCACCACGCGCGCGTGCCCGTCCCCTCTCATGCCCGCTATTGGTCTCTACCTTTAATCGCCTCCGATGGCGCCCTTAAGCGCGCCCTAAGATCCTCAACTGCAGTCCGGATCCTGCCGATTGTCCGATTCTGGATCGCTAGCGTGCTGACGCACCCCCACCCCCGTACAGCAGAGGTAGGCACGCGATGAGCACGCACCGGCGCAGGATCAGCGGCAAGACCAAGGCGATGGGAGCGGTCTGCGCGGCCGCGATCGCCGGCGGGGCCGCGTTCGCGTTCTCCGGTTCCGCGATGGCCACCAAGACCGAGACCGGTGACTCCACGACGGCCAAGGCCGAAGCCTCCCGCTTCGCGCCGTTCGTCGACACCTCGCTCGCCCCCGCATACGACCTGGTCGACACCGCCGCCAAGACCGGCGTGAAGGAGTTCAACCTCGCCTTCGTCACCTCCGGCGGCAGCTGCGCCCCCCTGTGGGGCGGCAAGACCGGCCTGAACGACGACAAGGTGGCTTCGCAGATCGGCGACCTGCGGGCCAAGGGCGGCGACGTCCGGGTCTCCTTCGGCGGCGCTTCCGGCTCCGAGCTGGCCCTCAACTGCTCGTCGGCCGACGAGCTCGCCAAGGCGTACGGCAAGGTCGTCGACGCGTACAAGCTCAAGAAGGTCGACTTCGACATCGAGGGCGCCGCCCTGCCCGACACCGAGGCCAACACCCGCCGCGCCGAGGCCATCGCCAAGCTGCAGAAGGAACACCCGGGCCTGGACGTCTCGTTCACCCTCCCGGTGCTGCCCGAGGGCCTGACCAAGCCGGGCGTCGACCTGGTCGCGGACGCCAAGAAGAACGGCGTGAAGGTCGGCGCCGTCAACATCATGGCGATGGACTACGGCCCGTCCTACAGCGGAGACATGGGCAAGTACGCCATCGAGGCGGCCACCGCCACCCACGCCCAGGTCAAGAAGGCCCTCGGCCTCTCGGACGCGGAGGCGTGGAAGGCGGTCGCGGTGACGCCGATGATCGGTGTCAATGACGTCACGACCGAGATATTCAAGGCCGAGGACGCCAAGGAGCTCGTGAAGTTCGCCCAGGAGAAGAAGCTGGGCTGGCTGTCGATGTGGTCCTCGACCCGCGACAAGGCCTGCGAGGGCGGCTCGACGCAGGTGTCCCCGACCTGCTCCTCCATCGACCAGGAGCCCCTCGCCTTCACGAAGGCGCTCGGCGCGTACAAGTAGGTCCCGCGGATCTGCGGAGCCACCAACTCCGTTGAGTCATCCACTTCGTTGACTCATCCACTCCGCTGAGCCACCCACTTTGCTCAACCCTCGAAGTCCGCTGAACCCCCGAAGTCCGCTGAACCCCCCACGCAGCGCGCCCCGACCGGTCTCCCCCCACCCGGTCGGGGCGCGCGTCTGTGCGCGGACCGTTGCTCCTCCGGCTCTTTCCCCGCCTGCTTCTTCTCCTGCTTGTCCGCCTACCTTTCCGCCTGCTCCTCCGGCGGCCCATCCGAGGGCCCATCCGCTTCCGGCAGTTCGAGTGCACCGCTCGCCGCGACCCGGGCGTACCAGCGTGCGCTGGATTTGGGGGTCCTGGCCTGCGAGGCGTAGTCCACGTACA
Organism: Streptomyces monticola; assembly: GCF_042665355.1. Taxonomy (NCBI): domain Bacteria; kingdom Bacillati; phylum Actinomycetota; class Actinomycetes; order Kitasatosporales; family Streptomycetaceae; genus Streptomyces; species Streptomyces monticola. Next base: position 98,642 of record NZ_JBHTCF010000005.1, read on the forward strand.
CGGCGCCGAACCGCTTGCTGTAGCCGTACGCCCACTCGAAGTTGTCGAGCAGCGACCATAGGAAATAGCCGCGCACATCCGCACCGGCGCGGATCGCCTCGTGCACGGCGGCGAGGTGGGCGTGGAGGTAGCGGATCCGGTCCGGGTCGTGGATCCGGCCGTCGGCGCCCGGGGTGTCTTCGTAGGCCGCGCCATTTTCCGTGATGAAGAGTGGAACCCCGGGGGCTTCAGCGGTGTATTGAGAGAGAAGGTCGACGAGGCCGGTCGGATCCACCGGCCAGTCCATGGCGGTGAGTTCACCGTGCGCGCGATGGAAGGCGACCCCGTCGGCGCCCGGCCAGGGGGAGTGGAGGCTCGAGTTGTGGCCGTCCTGTCGTGGGGCGGAGGGATCGGTGGTGGCCGACACCACGGTGGGCGTGTAGTAGTTGATGCCGAGGAAGTCCAGGGGGTGCTTGATGACGGCGAGGTCTTCGGGGCGTACGAAGGACCAGTCGGTGATATCCGCGGTGTCCGCGAACAGATCGTCGGGGTATGCGCCCTTCAGCAGCGGCCCGGTGAAGATCCGGTTCGCGAGCGCGTCGATACGCCGCTGAGCGTCCAGGTCCTCCGGTGCGTCGGTCAGGGGCCTGACCGCGCTCGGATTGAGGCTGATCCCGACCTGGGCCCGGGCGGGCAGTGTGGCGCGCAGTGCTTGGGCGCCCAGGCCATGGGCGAGGTTCAGATGGTGGGCGGCGCGTAGGGCGGCCCTGTGATCGGTGCGGCCGGGAGCGTGCACGCCCGAGCCGTATCCGAGAAACGCGCTGCACCACGGCTCGTTGAGGGTGGTCCACATCTCGACGCGGTCGCCGAGCGCCTCGGCGACGATCCGGGCGTAATCGGCGAAGCGATGAGCCGTGTCGCGCTCGGGCCAGCCACCCCCGGCCGAGGACCCACTGGGGAACGCGGTCTCCAGATCCTGGGGCAGGTCCCAGTGGTAGAGCGTGACCACCGGCTGGATGCCGTGGGCGAGCAGTTCGTCGACGAGTGCCCGATAGAAGTCGAGGCCGCGCTGGACCGCAGGGCCACGACCGGTGGGCTGTACCCGCGGCCAGGACACCGAGAAGCGGTACGACCCCAGGCCGAGCTCGGCCATGAGGCGCACATCGTCCCGCCACCGGTGGTAGTGGTCGCAGGCGATATCCCCGGTGTCACCGCCGAGGACCTTTCCGGGCGTACGGCTGAAGGTGTCCCAGATGGACGGAGTGCGGCCGTCCTCCTGGGCGGCGCCCTCGATCTGGTACGCGGCGGTGGCGGCGCCCCAGAGGAAGCCGGGCGGAAAGCGCAGCGTCGCGGGCGATGACGCGGTGGCGGCCGCGGCTGCGTCCGAGGGCACCGCGGTGGGGACGGTGAAGGGCACGGCTGAAGACACGAGAGCGCTCCCAAGGCGTCGTACGGAGAGGGGAGTTGGCTGGCACAGAAGGAGAGAGCGAGGTGGGCTGGCTCAGAAGGTCGAGAGCGAGGTGGGCTGGTTCGGAGGGAGTGGGGGAAGTCGGCTGGCTGGTCATACAAGGGACGAGCGGGTAGCGCCGTCCGCCGGGAGGCGGGACAAGCAGGCCGCCCCCGCCCGCCGGGCAAGCGGTCCGCCGCCCGACGGACGGGCAGGCCGCCACCCGCCGGGCAAGCGGTCCGCCGCCCGACGGACGGGCAGGCCGCCACCCGCTGGACAAGCGGTCCGCCGTCCGACGGACGGGCAGGCCGCCACCCGCTGGACAAGCGGTCCGCCGTCCGCCGACAAGCGGTCCGCCGTCCGCCGACAAGCGATCCGTCGCCCGCCGGACAAGCAGTCGCCGTACACAAGCAGTCGCCGTACAGAGGGCGAGCAGTCGCTCGTCCGCAGGACGACACGTGCGGGAGCCGGCGGCCGGCGGGGGCGGTTCAGCCCTTGACCGCGCCCTGCATGATGCCGCCGACGATCTGCTTGCCGAAGACGACGAAGGCGATCAGCAGCGGCAGGGTGCCGAGCAGGGCGCCCGCCATGATCACCGACTGGTCCGGGATATAGCCGCGGCCCAGGCCGGTCAGGGCGACCTGCACGGTCGGACTGCCTGTCTGGGTCAGGGCGATGATCGGCCAGAAGAAGTCGTTCCAGGCCTGGACGAAGGTGAGCATGCCGAGCACGGCCATCGCGGGCCGGGCCGCCGGGAAGACCACATGCCAGATGACCCGCAGGCTGCTGGCACCGTCCACCCGGGCCGCCTCGATGAGTTCGGTGGGCAGCGCCTGCAGCAGGTACTGCCGCATGAAGAACACACCGAACGCGCCCACCAGCGTGGGCAGGATGACCGCCTGCAGATGGTCGGTCCACTGCAGCTCGGCGATCAGCATGTACAGCGGCACGACGCTGAGTTGGGGCGGCACCATCATCGTGCCGATGACCAGGAGGAGCAGGAGGTTCTTGAAGCGGAAGCGGAGTTTGGCGAAGGCGAAGCCCGCGAGGGTGGAGAAGAGGACCGTGCCGAGCGCGATGGTCGAGGCGACGACGATGGTGTTGAGCAGGGCCGTGCCCATATTGGCGTCGGTCCAGGCGATCTCGAGGTTCTTGAAGAGATTGCCGCCGAACCAGAAGGGCGGGGGTGTCTCGGCGAGCCGGGTGTTGTTGCGTGAGGCGGCGATCGCCGTCCACAGCAGGGGGAAGAGGGAGACGGCGGTGAACACGATCAGCACGGCATACGTCCAGCGGCCACCGTGCAGATGGCGGCCCGCGCCGCGTTTGCGGCCGGTCTTCGCGGCCCTGCCGGCCTTCCCGTTCCGCGTCGAGCGGGGTTCCGGCCGAGCCGATGTGCCGGGATCGGTCTTCAAGACGCTCATGAGGCCGCCCCCTCGTTCTTGCGCATCCGACGGGCGATCAGCCAGTTGACGGCGCCGATCAGAAGCAGGATCAGGAACATCGTCCAGGCGATGGCCGAAGCCCTGCCGAGGTGCAGATTCACCCAGCCCTGCTCGTAGAGATACAGACCGAGGGTCTGGAACTGATGGTCCGAGCCGCCGCTGGCACCGGCACTGCCGTTGAAAAGCAGGGGTTCACCGAAGAGTTGGACGGCGCCGATCGTCGACACCACACAGGTGAACAGGATCGTGGGCCGCAGCGAAGGCAGCGTGACATGCAGGAACTGCTGCCAGCGCGAGGCGCCGTCGAGCTCGGCCGACTCGTACAGATCATGGGAGATGGACTGCATGGCCGCGAGATAGATCAGGGCGTTGTAGCCGGTCCAGCGCCAGATGACGATGGTGGAGACCGCGAGCTGGGAGGTCCAACTGCCGTTTTGCCAGTCGATGTTGTCGATACCGATGGCGCCGAGCGCCCAGTTGATCATGCCGTAGTCGCGCCCGAAGAGCAGCACGAAGACCAGGGTGGCCGCGGCCACCGAGGTCGCGTACGGCGTGAGGACGGCGACCCGGAAGAACATCGAGCCGCGCAGCCTGTAGTTGAGCAGATGCGCGATCCCCAGAGCCATGAGCAGCTGCGGGACGGTGGAGAGCAGGCCGATGGTGACGGTGTTCTGCAGGGCGTTCCAGAAGAAGTCGTCGTCCATGAGGCGGGAGAAGTTGCGCAGCCCCACCCATTCCATGTCGGTGGGCGCCGTCAGCTCCACCCGGTGCAGTGACGACCAACCGGTGTAAAGGAGGGGGAAGAGGCCGAATGCTGCGAAGAACACGAAGAACGGTGCCACGAACGCATAGGGACTCCACCGCACATCACGGCGATAGCGGCGGCTGCGCCGCTCGCGCCTGCGTTCCTCGGCCGCGGCGGCTGCGGGCACGGCGTCGGCCACGGCGGTTCCGGGGGCGGCCCCGGTCGGGAGGGGCCCCGCGCCCTCCTCCCCCCGGGAGGGCGCGGTTGCCTGATATTCACTCGCCATAGGGGTCACTGGTCCAGTGCGTTGTCGATCGCCTTCACGGCCGCCTTCCAGCCCGCCTCGGGGGACTTGCCCTTCTGGTCGACCTGGAGCATGCCGACGTCTGCCAGATTCTGGGCGATGATCAGGTCCTTGGGCCCGAGGATCTGTACCGGCGCGCCTTCCGCCGCCTTGGCGAAGATCTTGCCGATGGGGGCGTCCCCGAAGTAGTCGTTCTTCGAGTCCGCCACGGTCGGCAGGTCGTACGCGGCCGAGGCGCTCGGGAAGCTGCCCTGCTTGGTGAAGAGCTTGGCCTGCTGCTCGGGTGCGGTCAGCCACGCGGCGAGCTTGGTCGCCTCCTCCACCTGCTTGCCGGCCTTGGGCACGACCAGGAAGGAGCCGCCCCAGTTGCTCGGCTTGGGCGCCTGGGCGATGTCCCACTGGTCCGCGCCCTTCTCGCCCGCCTTGCCCTTGATGTAGCCGAGCATCCAGGCGGGGCAGGAGACGGTGGCGAAGGTGCCGTTGGCGTAGGCCTGGTCCCAAGTCGGCTGGAACTGCTGGAGTTTGGCGGTCAGGCCTTCGGTCGCGAACTTGCCCGCGAGGGTCCAGGCGTCCTTCACCTTGGGGTTGGTCTTGTAGATGACCTCGCCGCTCTTGTCGTAGAAGCGCTCCTCGTTGCTGCCGAGGGCCGCGTTCAGGACGCCGGAGGCCGAGTCGACGAAGGCCTTGCCCTTGGGGGCCTTGGCCTTGAACTGCTTGCCGACGTCCAGGTACTTGTCCCAGTCGCCCGCCCACAGCTTGCCGACGGCCTCACGGTCGGTGGGCAGCCCGGCCTTCTTGAACAGATCCTTGCGGTAGCAGATGCCCTGTGGTCCGACATCCGTGCCGAGCCCGACCGTGGTGCCGCCCTCGGAGGTGCCCTGCTGCCACTTCCAGTCCAGATACGCGTCCTTGGAGACGCCCGGCGCTTTGCCCAGGTCGACGAGCTTGTCGGACTGGGTGGCGACGATTTCCGCGATGTTGTTGACCTCGACGGCCTGGATGTCGGCGAGGCCACTGCCGGAGCCGAGGTGGGTGAGCAGCTGGGGGTAGTAGTTCTCGTTGCGCTCGATGGAGGTCTGCTTGATGACGACGTCCGGGTTCTTCTTCATGTATTCGTCGTAGAGACCGGCCTCTTTGAGGCCGAACACCCCGAAGACCCCTACGGTCAGCGTGGTCTTGCCCTTGCCGCCACCACCGCCGCCGGTGGATCCGGGCTCCGCCGAGTCCTCGGCGCAGCCGGCCAGGAGTGAGCCGCCGAGGGCGGTGACGGCCACGAGGGTCAATGCCCGCGTACGGGTTCTGGTGCGCATTGCGTCCTCCAATGTGCCCTGACGGTCCGATCCCATCCAACTCTTGTAACTTGCACAAGAGTTGGAGCGGTGGCGCGGGCGGGGAACGTGCGGGTTATGTATGACTCAGGTACGGTGGGAGCGCTCCCATATGTGATGTGTTGAAGGTTCGCGGCTCACTTCAGGGGTGTCAAGGCACCGGACGGCGGGAGTTCGTTCGGTTATCGGGCTGTTAGGTTCCGGTCGGCTCGCATTCAGCTCGGTGGAAGTCGATTGCGCGGACGGGCGCAGACGGAGCGCAGGCGGACGCGCAGGGAGGCAGGTATGGCAGCGCATCAGACGCAGGGCAGGGGCGGGGGACGGCCGACTCTTGAGCAGGTGGCCGCGCGTGCGGGCGTCGGCCGCGGCACGGTGTCCCGCGTGATCAACGGCTCCCCGCGGGTGAGCGAGCGCACCAGGGCGGCCGTCGAGGCGGCGGTGGCCGAGCTCGGTTATGTACCCAATACGGCGGCGCGTGCCCTGGCCGCCAACCGGACGGACGCCATCGCGCTCGTCGTGCCCGAGCCGGAGCGGCGCTTCTTCGCCGAGCCGTACTTCTCCGACATCATCCACGGCGTCGGCGTCGCCCTCGCCGAGACCGAGGTCCAGCTGCTGCTGACCTTCGCGGGCGGCGACCGGGAGCGGCAGCGGCTCGCCCAGTATCTGGCCGCGCAGCGGGTGGACGGGGTGCTCCTGGTGTCCGTGCACGCCGACGACCCGCTGCCAGAGCTGATCGACCAGCTGGCCATCCCGGCGGTGATCAGCGGCCGCCGCTCCGCCGAGGAGACGCTGACCTCGGTGGACTCCGACAACTACGGGGGCGCCCTGGCGGCCGTCGGGCACCTGGTCGAGCGCGGCAGAAGCACCATCGCGACGATCACGGGCCCGGCCGATGTCTACGGCGCGCGCCGCCGCCTGGACGGCTACCGCGACGCTCTCGAAGCCGCGGGCCACCCCGCCGACCCCGCCCTCGTGGCCCTCGGGGACTTCACGGAGGAGGGCGGCCGCCGGGCGATGGCGGAGCTGCTCGAACGGCGCCCTGACCTGGACGCGGTCTTCGCCGGCTCCGATGTGATGGCCGCGGGCGCCCGATTCGTACTGCGTGCGGCGGGCCGTCGAATACCGCAGGACGTGGCCCTCGTCGGGTACGACGACTCGGTGATCGCCCGGCATATGGAGCCGGCCCTGACGAGTGTCCGTCAGCCGATCGAGGAGATGGGCCGGCAGATGACGCGGCTGCTGTTCGCGGAGATCGAGTCCGCCGCGGAGGGCCACCCGGCGGGAGCCCGCAGGGAGTACCGCCCGCAGCTGGTGCTCCCGACGGAACTGGTGGTCCGCGATTCGTCGTGAGGGTGCGGTGTGCCCCGGCGGAGCCTGGGGGAGGGCGGGGCGGCGGGCAGAGGCGTCTGCCCGCCGCCCCGCCCGGTATGGCACCTGGGCCTGCCCGGTATGGCAACGGCGGGTGCGTCGTGGCTGGTCGCGCCGTTCCCCGCGCCCCTTTGGGGCGCTTCCTCAAGCCGCTCAGGCGATCCTGCGGCCAGATGGCCAGACCCTCCGGGAATAACGGAGATTCCTGTCCGGGTACGACCAAGGCCCGGCCTGTTGTTCCAGGCCGGGCCTTGATCCTCAAGGGTGAGTGACGGGACTTGAACCCGCGACTTCCTGGACCACAACCAGGTGCTCTACCAGCTGAGCTACACCCACCATGACCGGTCGTTTTTCCGACCGGCCGAGAAAAAGTGTACAGGGTCCGAGAGGGTGCTCGCGCCCGCCTTTTCCACGGCGCCCGGCCGACCCCTCGTCGGCGGCCGGACAGACCCTCGCCGGTGGCCGGTCAGCCCCTGGTCGGGGGCTGACCGGCCCCGGATCAGGACTGCTCGGCGGGCAGTACGTACTTCGCCGCGATCGACTTCGCGGTGTCCGAGTCCGGGCCGGGCTGCGGGACGAAGATCGCCTCGCGGTAGTAGCGGAGCTCGGCGATGGACTCGCGGATGTCCGCGAGCGCACGGTGGTTGCCGTTCTTCTCCGGGCTGTTGAAGTACGCCCGCGGGTACCAGCGCCGGGACAGCTCCTTGATGGAGGAGACATCCACGATGCGGTAGTGCATGTAGTCCTCAAGGGTCGGCATGTCCCGCAGGAGGAAGCCGCGGTCGGTGCCGACCGAGTTTCCGCACAGCGGGGCCTTGCCGGGCTCCTTGACGTGCTCACGCACATAGGCGAGAACCTGCTCCTCGGCGTCGGCGAGCGTCGTGCCGCTCGCCAGCTCGTCGAGGAGGCCCGAGGAGGTGTGCATCGTGCGCACCACCTCGGGCATGGTCTCCAGGGCCGCGTCCGGGGGGCGGATCACGATGTCCACCCCTTCTCCGAGCACGTTCAGCTCCGAGTCGGTGACCAGTGCGGCCACCTCGATAAGTGCGTCGTCCGTCAGCGAGAGCCCGGTCATCTCGCAGTCGATCCACACCATGCGATCGTTCATGCGTCTCAGCCTACGGGGCGTTCCCGCTGGCCGGGGAGCGTCGCGCGGGCGGAGGCGTACAGATCGGAGCTGTGCCTGACGGGTTCCGTCGAGGCCGAGGCGCCCGGCAGGCCGAGCGAGGTGGCCGCGGCGGTACGCCGGGTCTGTGCGGGCAGCGGTCCCGGGCCCTCCACCACTTCGACGGGCTTCTCGCTCTGCGGCCTGCGGGCGCGGTAGGCGGCCCGGTAGGCAGCGGGTGAGGAACCCAGCTGGCGGCGGAAGTGGCCGCGCAGGGCGACCGGTGAGCGGAAGCCGCAGCGCCCCGCGACCTCGTCGACGGAGTAGTCGGAGGTCTCCAGGAGGCGTTGCGCCTGCAGGACTCGTTGGGTGATGAGCCACTGCAGGGGTGCGCTGCCGGTGAGCGAGCGGAACCTGCGGTCGAAGGTCCGTCGGCTCATATAGGCGCGCGCGGCCAGGGTTTCCACGTCGAACTGCTCGTGGAGATGCTCCAGGGCCCAGGCGACGACCTCGGCGAGCGGGTCGGCGCCGATCTCTTCAGGTAAAGACCTGTCGAGGTAGCGCTCCTGGCCGCCGCTGCGCCGGGGCGGTACGACGAGCCTGCGGGCCAACGCCCCGGCCGCCTCTGCCCCGTGGTCGGTGCGCACGATGTGCAGGCACAGATCGATCCCCGCGGCGGTCCCCGCGGAGGTGAGCACATCGCCGTCGTCCACGAAGAGTTCACGCGGATCGACGTGAACGGACGGATAGCGCTTGGCGAGTGTGGGCGCGTACATCCAATGGGTCGTGGCGGGGCGTCCGTCGAGCAGCCCGGCGGCCGCGAGTACGAATGCTCCGGTGCACAACCCGACGATGCGGGCGCCCTCTTCATGTGCTCGGCGCAGTGCGTCGAGCGCGTCTTCCGGTGGCGGCGAGGTGATCGACCGCCAGGCCGGTACGACAACCGTTCCTGCCCGCGCTATGGCCTCCAGGCCGTAGGGCGCGGTGAGTTCGAGTCCCCCGGTGGTGCGCAGCGGGCCTTCCTCGCCCGCGCACACGAGAAGTCGGTAGCGCGGTACCCCGGCGTCCTGTCGGTCGACGCCGAAAACGGAGAGTGGAATGGAACTCTCGAAGATGGGCCCGCCGCTGAACAACAGCACGGCGACGATTTCCCTGCGGCGGCGTCCGGAGAGCTTGCGTACTACGCCCTCCGGTGCGGCTGCGGAGTCGTGGCTCACGGTGCTAAGCCCCCCTCGGTGGTCGCGGCGCCCCTCACTTGTCGGGCCTGTCGCTCCTGCACACTGCTTCTAGACGTCACAGTCCCTCGGTCCTGCACGATCCCCCGCCCAGACGGTCATGATCGAATCTACTGTGTCCCGTAGTGCTCTCGTGACCAGTTCAGCACCGGGCACAATGTCGACATGGCAACGTGGCGTGAAGCATTCGATCACGAAGCGTTGCACTCGGGGGCGTTCCTTGGAAGTGCGCCTCCGACCGGTGGCCGGTCCCCGTAGGGTGCAAGCGCCTTCTGCGACCCTTTCAGTGCTGGTGAAACGGGGGTTGAGAACCGCCTTGAGCGGCGACCGGCCACCCGGCCGACTTTGGCTGAAAAGAGTTGGGTGCGCGAGGCTTATTCAAGTCAGCCCCGAGGGGGAGTCAGGCGGAGTGGCGGCCGCCGCGGTGGGTGCCCGTTCCGGTCCGGCCGTGTCTTCCACGGTGCGCGCAGTCCTGTTCCGCGAGCAAACGCGCCGCGCCGCGCTCGGACTGACGGAGCAGCACCCGGCAGACCCCGGTGACGGCGGCGAGACCGAGGGCCGCGCCGGCGGCGCCGCCCAGTGAAGTGCCGTACACGACAAGGACCACAGGCACCAGAACGCAACTGAACGCGGCCCAGCCGACCACATCGCCGACCGCGTGCCCCGGGGAGTGCGAGACCGGCGCCGACGGCGCGGCCGGCGGCCGCGGGCGCTGTGGGGGGCGGGAGCGTTGGGCGGGTGCCCGCCGGCGCCCGTGCGTGCCTTCCGGCGGGCGCCGCGAGGCGTGGTCGGACGTGGGCGCGGTCACGGTCGGATGCCTTGGCACGGATGCTCCCTGTGGCTGTGGCGTCACCGTCTCAACGCATGGTGAAGCGGCCAGGTCACTGGCGTAGCGGAGGCAGTCACCCGGGCCTGGCATACCTCGCTGAAGTGCGGGTAACGGCAGCAGGGCAGAAGCCTGTACGGGGCAGCGACCGTTGCCATACGGGGCGCGCTCGTGCATGCTCCCGGGGAACGCTGCGGGAACCCGCTGCGGGACCTGGGCAGGAGAGGAGTGTCGCCGTACCCTTGGGGGTATGGGATTGGGAAGATGATTCCCGGACACAGCTCCATGCCGTGCGCCACTCCTGCCCGAGAAAAGTCGCCCCTCGTCACCCGAGGACTTCCTTCAGCCGAGACACGATGGCCGGTCACGAATTCCCCGAACCCGCGGACCGCAAGCGGCAGGTCGCCGATCCGACGGCGACGCCCCGTGCGGAGGCAGAGCCGCGTCACTCCTGTGATCCAGCGTTCAAGCACGGAGTGGTCGTCGGCTTCGACGGCTCGACCTCCAGCGAGCGTGCTCTCGCGTATGCGATCGGCATGGCGAGTCGCTCCGGCTCGGGCCTGATCATCGTCCATGTCGCCAACCGGCTTCCCACCACGGTGTGGGCGGGCTGTGAGCCGCCGGTCTTCGTCGACGTACCCGATCACCGCACGGAAGTGCTCGGACTCGAACTCGCCTGTGCGGAGTATCTGGCCGAGGTGCCCTGGATCCTGGTCGAGCGAGGCGGCGACATCTGCCATGAGCTCGAAGAGGTCGGCCGGGAGTACGAGGCGGACGCGATCGTCGTCGGCTCCACGCACGGCCTTGTCGGCCGGATCTTCGGGTCGGTGGCGGGCCGTCTTGCGCGACGGGCTCAGCGACCGGTGATCGTCATTCCGTAGGCAGAGCCGCGTGCCTCTCCTGTGCGTGCCGCCGTTCCGCGCACCGCAGATCGCCCTTCGGGCTCGCCCTCCCTTGCCGTATGGGCTTTAAGCGCAGGTGAGTTGGGGTGACCGCGATGTCAACTCCGGTTTGACGGTCGACAAATCTACTCGCGCGTAGAGGTGGGTTGTGCCCTTGTGAAGGGTACATAAGCCACGCAGCACAACTGCACAACTGCACATGAAGGGAGCCCGCCGTGGACAACGACGTCTCTGCGGGGAGTACCACCTCATCTCCTGGTCAGCTCGGTCATCTCGCGCTCGGACTCACCCTGTTGGCCTTCGGTATCGGCCACACCGAAGTGGTCGACGGCGTGACGGCCGCGGACGCCGTCTCGATCGCCACCTTCGTCGGCGGGGTCACCCTCTTCGTCGCCGGACTCCTCGCCTTCCGCGACCGTGACACGTTCACCGGTACGGCCTGTGCGGGTCTCGGCGCCTTCTGGTTCACCTGGGGTACGGCCGAAGCGGAAGTCTCCGCGCAGGCCGCGGGCCTCTTCATGCTGCTCTTCGCCGTGCTCGCGCTGAGTCTGACCCTCGGGGCGGCCGGCGGCGGACTGCTCGCGCAGGGCACGTACGCGCTGCTGTTCGTCTCTCTGCTGCTGCTCGCCGTCGCGCGCTTCGGTGACGCCGAGGGCCTGGCCAAGGTGGGCGGCTGGTTCGCCGTCGCCGCCGGCGCCGCGGCCTGGTACGGCGCCACGGCCGCGCTCGCCAAGTGGCCCACGGCGATGCCCCGTCGAGCTGCCGGCCGGGGGGTGACGGCCACCGGCTGAGGCAGCCGCGAAGGCCGGGGTAATGGGCGACCCCGGCCAACCGAAGAACGACCCCCTGTGTGCTTGGTGGCACGCACAGGGGGTCGTTCTGTTCCTGTCATTCCACAGTGACCGACTTGGCCAGGTTGCGCGGCTTGTCGATGTCCCGGCCGAGCGCCAACGCCGTGTGGTAGGCGAGGAGTTGGAGCGGGATGCCCATGAGGATCGGGTCCAGCTCGGTCTCGTTCTTCGGTACGAGGATGGTGTGGTCGGCCTTCTCCTGCTCCTGGTGCGCGACCGCGAGGATGCGGCCGCTGCGGGCCTTGATCTCCTCGAGGGCGGCGCGGTTCTTCTCCAGGAGGTCGTCGTCGGGGACGATCGCGACCGTGGGCAGCGCGGGCTCGATCAGGGCGAGCGGGCCGTGCTTCAACTCCGATGCGGGGTACGCCTCGGCGTGGATGTACGAGATCTCCTTGAGCTTGAGCGAGGCCTCGAGGGCGACCGGGTAGCCGCGTACCCGGCCGATGAACATCATCGACTTGGCCTCGGCGTACTGGTCGGCGAGCTTCTTGATCTCGGCCTCGGACTCGAGGATCTCGGAGATCTGCTCGGGCAGCTTGCGCAGGCCCTCGATGATCCGCTTGCCGTCGGAGACCGACAGGTCGCGGATGCGGCCCAGGTGCAGGGCGAGCAGCGCGAAGGCGACCACCGTGTTGGTGAAGCACTTGGTGGAGACGACGCAGACCTCGGGCCCGGCGTGGACGTACACACCGCCGTCGGCCTCGCGGGCGATGGCCGAGCCGACCACGTTCACGACGCCGAGGACGCGGGCGCCCTTGCGCTTGAGCTCCTGCACGGCGGCGAGCACGTCGTAGGTCTCACCGGACTGCGAGACCGCGATGTAGAGGGTGTCGGGGTCGACGACCGGGTTGCGGTAGCGGAACTCGGAGGCGGGCTCGGCGTCCGCGGGAATCCGGGCGAGCGACTCGATCAGGCCCGCGCCGATCAGACCCGCGTGGTAGCTCGTACCGCAGCCCAGGATCTTGATACGGCGGATGGTGCGGGCCTCGCGGGCGTCCAGGTTCAGGCCGCCGAGGTGCACGGTGGAGAAGCGGTCGTCGATGCGGCCGCGCAGGACGCGGTCCACGGCGTCCGGCTGCTCGCTGATCTCCTTGTGCATATACGTGTCGTGGCCGCCCATGTCGTACGACTCGGCCTCCCACTCCACGGTGGTGGGGCTGGCGGTCGTGCGGGTGCCGGACGTCGTGTACGTACGGAAGTCATCGGCCTTGATCGTGGCCATCTCGCCGTCGTCGAGGGTGACGACCTGGCGGGTGTGCGAGACGAGGGCGGCGACGTCGGAGGCGACGAACATCTCCTTCTCGCCGATGCCGAGGACGACCGGGGAGCCGTTGCGGGCCACGACGATGCGGTCGGGGAAGTCGGCGTGCAGGACGGCGACGCCGTAGGTGCCCTCGATCAGCTTCAGCGCCTGGCGGACCTTCTCCTCCAGGGTGTCCGCGTCGGAGCGGGCGATGAGGTGGGTGAGGACCTCGGTGTCCGTCTCGGAGAGGAACTCCACGCCGTCGGCGGTGAGCTTGGCGCGCAGGTCGGAGGCGTTGTCGATGATGCCGTTGTGGACGACGGCGACCTTGCCCTCGGCGTCCAGGTGGGGGTGCGCGTTCTCGTCGGAGGGGGCGCCGTGGGTGGCCCAGCGGGTGTGGGCGATGCCCGTCGTGCCGGCGAAGCGCTTGGGGACGCGGGCCTCCAGGTCACGGACCCGGCCCTTGGCCTTGACCATCTTCAGGCCGCTGGCCTTCGGGCTGGTGACGACGACGCCGGCCGAGTCGTAGCCGCGGTACTCCAGGCGCTGGAGGCCTTCGAGGAGAAGGGGGGCTACGTCACGTTTGCCGATGTATCCGACGATTCCGCACATGTGGGTTGGGTTCCCCTGTCTGTTTCTCTAGCCGTAGACGATGCGGCGCAGCTGCCTCAGTGAGAGCTCGGGCGGCGCGACCGCGCGGTAGCGCAGATCCGTGGAGATCTGCTCGAAGATCGCCGCGTTCACCAGGCCCTGACTCTGGAGTTCGCGGTGGCGGCGACGGACGAAGTCCTCGGTCGTCTCGTCGAAGTAGGCGAGGACGTCTTGGATCACGCGCAGCGCTTCGCCCCGCTGGAGCGGGGTGCTGTGGGTGAGATGGTCGATCAGGTCCTCGTGCACCTGGTTGATCCTGGGGGATCGCAGGGGCGTACGCAAGAATCCTGCCCGGATTCGGGCAGGGTCGTGTCCTTTTCGCTGCTCGCCCGGCCCGCCCGGTCACATGCGCTTCAGGACCGCCTGCTTGGCCGTGGTGAACTCTTCGTCTGTCAGTACGCCGGATTTATGTAGTTCGCCCAGTTCTCGGAGGCGGCGCAGGAGGGTGTCGTGGTCTTCGGAGGGGTGGGCCGGTGCGGCGGGGAGTTCTTTTGACGGGTGGGGGAGGCGGGCCTGGACCGCCGCGGCGACCAGGGCCATCAAGGGGTCCTTCTTGAAGCCGAACAGATCGATCGCGTTCGGGTCGTACTTGGGCGGCGCCTTCGTCAGGGCGTTCTTCACGGTGAAGCGGAGGTAGCCGTTCTCCAGGCCCGCCGACGGCTGCCACTCCACACCCTCGATGTCCCCGAGATCGAGGGTGCGGGTACCGGCCGCCGACTTGGCCTCCTCCGTGTTCCACTTCCACTCCAGACGGACCGTCTCGCCGTCGAAGCTCGCCGTGCCGTCGCCCGCCGTCACCGACAGCGGCACGGACGGTCCCGGCAGCAGATACGCCTCGCAGCCGGTGCTCGGCACCTGTTCCAGGAGGAGGGCGTTGCGCACCTCGTCCACCAGGTACTCCGCCACTCCGTACCGGTCCGACTCCACCGTCAGCTGGTAGGGGTCGGCGGCGTCCACGAGCTTGCCGCCCGCGATCTGCAGCAGGGGGTCGGCGCCGGCCCGCAGGCGCAGCCGGAGCCGGCCGGACTTCTTGCCCTGCTCGAACGAGATGCCCGCCAACGCGGCCAGCGGCAGCGCGAGTTCACCCAGGGTCTTGCGCAGGAGGCTCACGCTCTTGTCGCGTCCCGGCACGATCCGCAGCGTGTCGCCGTCGAAGGTCCAGGTCCCGTCGCGCTGGAGGATTTCCGCCATAGGCAGGATTCTGGCACCCGCCGTGGCGATGAGTGGTCTACACCTTGACCCCTGCAGGGCCGCGCGGTACCCATGAGGACCGTTCTTGCCCACAGTTGCGCAGCCCTGTCGAAGGGACCGCTTGTGTCACGTGTGAGATCGCACAGAACCAGTACGCGCCTGTTCGGCGCGCTGTTGCTCGTCGCGGCCGCCGGGTTCGCGTCCGTCGCCGCCGCACCGCAGGACACGGCACGGCCCACCACCACCCCGCTCGGCCAGGTGGTCCCGGCACCCCTCGCGGTGACACCGGGCGGATCCGGGTACGAGATCACGGCCAAGACCAAGATCCGTGTCGACGGGGGCAATCCGGAGGAGCGCCGGGCCGCCGAGTACCTCGCCCGGATCCTGCGCCCGTCCACCGGCTACAAGCTGCCCGTCACCGACCGTGCGGGCAGCGACGGGATCCGGCTGCGCATCAGTGCCGAGCCGGAGAACAAGGTCCTCGGCAACGAGGGCTACCGGCTCGTCTCCGGGCGCGGTTCGCTGCTCATCACCTCCTGGTCGGGAACCGGGATCTTCAACGGCGTCCAGACGCTGCGGCAGCAACTGCCGCCGGGTGTGGAGAAGCGCACCCGGCAGGCAGGGCCGTGGAAGGTCGCGGGCGGCACGATCAAGGACACCCCGCGCTACACCCACCGCGGCGCCATGCTCGATGTGTCGCGGCACTTCTTCACCGTCGACCAAGTGAAGCGCTACGTCGACCAGATGGCGATGTACAAGATCAACAAGCTGCATCTGCATCTGAGCGACGACCAGGGCTGGCGTATCGCCATCGACTCCTGGCCCCGGCTCGCGACCTACGGCGGTTCCACCCAGGTGGGCGGCGGACCCGGCGGCTACTACACGAAGGAGCAGTACAAGGAGATCGTCGCCTACGCCGGTGAGCGCAACCTGGAGGTCATCCCCGAGATAGACATGCCGGGGCACACCAACTCCGCGCTCGCCTCGTACGCCGACCTCAACTGCAACGGCGTCGCGCCGCCGCTCTACACCGGTACCGAGGTCGGCTTCAGCTCCCTGTGCGTGCCGAAGGAGATCACGTACGACTTCGTGGACGACGTGGTGCGGGAGATCGCCGAGCTCACGCCGGGGCGGTACATCCACATCGGCGGCGACGAGGCGCACTCCACCAGCCACGAGGACTACGTGAAGTTCATGGACCGGGTGCAGCCGGTCGTCGCCAAGTACGGGAAGACCGTGATCGGCTGGCATCAGCTGACCGGGGCCCACCCGGCGAAGGGCGCCGTCGCGCAGTACTGGGGTTACGACAAGACCTCGCAGGCGGAGCGCGACCAGGTCGTGAACGCCGCGAAGAACGGCACCAAGCTCATCCTGTCCCCGGCCGACCGGGCGTACCTCGACATGAAGTACCACCCGCAGACGCCGCTCGGTCTCGCCTGGGCGGGATACGTCGAGGTGGACCGGGCCTACGACTGGGATCCGGGCAGCTATCTGGCCGGGGCGCCCGCGGACTCCGTGCTCGGGGTCGAGGCACCGCTGTGGTCGGAGACGATCTCCACGAGCAAGCACATCGAGTTCATGGCGTTCCCGAGGCTTCCGGGGATCGCCGAGCTCGGGTGGTCGCCCGCGTCCGCGCACGACTGGAACGCGTACAAGGTGCGGCTCGCCCAGCAGGGGCCCCGCTGGGACGCCCTGGGCATGGACTACTACAAGTCGGCCAAGGTGCCCTGGCCGAACGGGTAGCGGGAGCGAGCGGAGCCGTCGGGCGCCCGTTCTGGAGGACCGGAGCGGGCGCCCTTCCGTCTCTGTCGCGGACTACTTGCCGCGTCTCAACTGCCAGACGAAATACGGCGTTCCGATCAGGGCCGCCAGGAGGCCCGAGGGGATCTCAGCCGGGGCGATCGCGACCCGTCCGACCACGTCGGCCGTCACCATCAGGGCCGCGCCCAGGACCGCCGCCGTGGGCAGCAGCCGGTGGGTGCGGGAGCCGGTGAGCATCCGGGCGGCGTGCGGGGCGACCAGGCCGATGAAGGCGACCGTGCCCACCACGGCCACCGCACAGGCGGCCAGGGCCACCGCCAGGACCAGGACCGCGAGCCGGGTGCGCTCCAGGGGGACACCGAGGGTGCGCGGGGTGTCCTCACCGAGGGCCAGAAGGTCCATACGGCGGAAGGAGAGCACCAGGAGCGGGATGCCGATGACGGTGACGGCCGCCAGGAGCGACAGATCCGTGCTGTCGCGCGCGTACGTCGAGCCCGACAGCCAGGTCAGGGCCTGCGCCACCTGGAAACGGGCGCCCGCCACCAGGTAGTTGGTGGCCGCTGTCGTCAGCGCGAAGCAGCCGATGCCGACCAGGACCAGGCGTTCGGGGGCCACCGAGCCGCCCCGCCGGGACAGGCCGTAGGTCAGTGCGAAGGCCGCGGTGCCGCCGAGCAGGGCCGCGACCGGCAGCATCGCGTACGGCACCGCGGGCAGGGCCACCAGGATCAGGGCGGCGCCGAAGCCCGCGCCGCCGCTGACGCCCATCACCGTGAGGTCGGCGAGCGGATTGCGCGAGACGGTCTGGACGATGCCGCCGGCCACCGCGAGCAGGGCTCCCGCCAGGGCCGCCACCAGGAGGCGCGGCAGCCGGTACTCCAGGACCACCGGGCCGAGCAGCTCGTCGCCGCCGCCGGTGAGGATCTGCGGGATCTGCGACCACGGTACGGAGATGTCTCCGAGCACCAGGCCCGCGTAGAGCAGGGCGCACAGCAGTGCTGTGGTCACGGCCAGGACGCGGGGGAGTCCCAGGCGGCGGCGCTGGGGGGCCAACACCGTTCCCGGCGCGGCCGGTTCGGGCGGCAGGCGGCGGGCGAGCCAGAGGAAGACGGGGGCGCCGAAGAGGGCGGTGACGACGCCCGCGGGCACCTCGTTGCCGGTGGGCGAGGTGATCCGGGCGAGCAGATCCGCGGCGAGGAGCAGCGTCGCGCCCCACAGCATCGCCGCGGGAAGCAGCACCGCGTGCTTGCGGACGCCGGCGAAGCGGACCAGGTGCGGGGCGGCCAGGCCGATGAAGCCGATCGGTCCGGTCACCGAGACCGCGATGGCCGCGAGGAAGACCGAGAGCAGGACCGCGTACAGGCGCATGCGGCCCACGTTGATGCCGAGGCCGCGGGCCGTCTCGTCGCCCGTGCCGAGGATGTCGAGGGTGCGGGCGAGCAGCAGTCCGCCCGCCAGACCGGCGCCGAGCAGCGGCAGTACGGCCAGGGAGCGGCCGCTGTCCGCCACCGCGAGTGAGCCGTGGCCCCAGAAGAAGACCGCTCCCGTCTCCTCCTGGAAGAGCATCACGAGGACCGCGGTGATGCTCGACAGGGCGAGGGTCACCGAGACACCCGCGAGGACCAGGTGCGCGGGGCGGCCGCGGGAGCCGCCCGCGACGGTGTGCACCAGGGCGGCCGCGAGGAGTCCGCCGATGAACGCCACGCCGCCGCGCGGCAGATCGCCGAGGGAGAGACCGGTGATCGCGGAGACCGCGACCGCCAGATACGCGCCGGCCGTCACACCGAGGGTGTCGGGGGCGGCGAGCGGATTGCGCACCGAGGACTGCAGGAGCGCCCCGGAGAGGGCGAACGCGGCGCCCGCGACCAGGCCCGCGAGGGTGCGGGGGAGGCGTCCGCCGAGCAGTACGGAGCGCGCGTCGGCGTCGCCGGAGCCGAACAGCAGCCGTACGAGATCGAGCAGGCCCGTGTCGCTGCGGCCGTGGCCGAGGTGGAGCGCGGTCACCAGGAGCAGGGCCAGGGCGCCGCCGATGACGACCGCGGCCGGGCCGGCGGCAACGCGGACGCGCTGCTTCCGGCCCGGTGCGGACAGTTCCGTAGGAGCAGTGTCGATCATGAAGTGAGGGCTGCCGCGATCTCGTCGGCGGCCTGGGCGGTGGAGAACGGGCCGCCGAAGAACCAGGTGCCCGGGTCCAGGGCGTGCACCCGGTCCTTCTTCACGAAGTCCAGGTTCTTCCACAGGGCGTTCTTCGGCAGGGACTTGGCGAAGACGTCGTCGTTCTTGGCGGCGACGTAGGCGAGGCTGGACTTCTCGACCGGCTTGAGGCCCTCGACGTCCACCTTGCTCATGCCGTACGCGTCCGCCTTGCCGTTCCAGCCGTTCTTCAGGCCGAGCTTGGGCAGCAGGGCGCCGGGGATGGTGGACTGGGTGAGGATCTCCACGGTGGCGGCGCCGTCGGTGGTGTAGCCACGGGCGACGGTGACCTTCTCGCCGTCCTTCTTGCCGTCGGCGAGCTTCTGCTTCGCTCCGTCGATCTTGCCGTCGAGGTCCTTGAGCGCCTTGTCGGCCGCGGCCTCCTTGCCGGTGGCGGTGCCGATCGTCTTGAGCGTCGTCCGCATCTCCTCGAACTCGCTCTTCGTGGCGTACGGGTCGAACATCAGCGTCGGCGCGATCTCGCTCAGCTGCTTGTAGTTGGCCTCGGAGCGGATCTTCGACGTGATGATCAGGTCGGGCTTGAGCGCCTTGATCGACTCAAGGCTGGGCGCCTGCCGGGTGCCGACGTCCTTCGTGGCCTTCGCGAACCGCGGCCCTGCGGTGACCCACTGGTTGTACTGCTTGATGTCCGCGACACCGGTGGGCTGCACACCGAGCGCGAGCAGGTCCTCGGCGTACGTCCACTCCAGGGCGACGACCTTCTTCGCGGGCCCGGCCAGCTTCTGCTCGCCCTTGATGTCCTTGACGGTGATGGAGCCGTTCTTGGCGCCCGCGCCCGCGGCGGAGCCGCCGTCGGATCCAGTCTTCTTGCCGTCGCCGCCGCCCGCCTGGTCGCCGGCCGAACCGCAGGCGGTGGCGGTGAGGGCGAGCGCGGCGACGGTGGCCAGGGTGGTGAGGGTTCTGCGCATGAGGGTTCCTTGGTTCTTGAGGTGAGCGGATTACGAAGCCGCAGGCGCGGGCTCGCGCCACGTCGGCAGACAGGTGGGGACACCTGTGTGGGGGTCTTTGGTGACGGTCGTCTCGATGCCGAAGGCCGTACGCAGGGTGTCCTCGGTCATCACCTCGGCGGGTGTGCCCGTGGCCACGATCCGGCCGCCGGCGAGCACGGCCATCGCGTCGGAGAACGCCGCGGCCTGGTTCAGCTCGTGCAGGACCACCGCGACGGTGATGCCGTGCTCGTCCGCGAGGCGCCGTACCAGGCGCAGCACTTCGATCTGGTAGCGGATGTCGAGGAACGTCGTCGGCTCGTCGAGCAGCAGCAGACCGGTGCGCTGCGCGAGCGCCATCGCGATCCAGGCGCGCTGCCGCTCACCGCCGGAGAGCTGGTCGAGGGGACGGTCGGCCAGGGCGTGCAGCGTGGTCGCGTCCAGCGCCCAGCTGATGGCCTCGCGGTCCTCGTCGCTGGTGGAGCGGGCCAGGACGCCCTGGTGCGGATGGCGTCCGTAGGCCACCAGTTCCTGCACGGTGACACCCGCCGGGATCAGCGGTGACTGCGTCAGGAAGCTGAGCTTGCGGGCGAGTTCCCGTGGTCTGTAGGTCTCCAGGGCGCGGCCGTCGAGCACGATCGCCCCCGCCTGCGGGGTGTGCAGGCGGGCCAGGGCGCGCAGGAGCGTGGACTTGCCGGAGCCGTTGGGGCCGACCAGGGCGGTGACCTCGCCCGGGGTGAGGGCGAGGTCGATGTCCTCGGCGACCGGCGCTCCGCCGTGGCCGAGGGTGAGCCCCGACGCGCTGATCTCGATGCTCATCAGCCGCGCTCCGCCAGTGGGTTGGGGACGGTGCCGTTGGGGCGCAGGGCGTGCCGCAGCGCGCGGTCGACGTACTTGGTGACGACCAGGCGGTCCGTGTTGAACGGGTAGCGCGGGAAGTCGTCGGCCAGCATGTCGAACTCGGCGAAGCGGTCCGCCTTCTCGGGGAAACGCTTGTGGTACGCGACCACGGCGTCCCGCACCAGCTGCCAGAACTTGGCGTCCGGTACGCCGAGTTGGGCGGCGGCGAGCGGGGCGAGGTAGCGGAAGTGGCCGAGCAGGAGCTGGTCGACGACGTGCTGACGGATGACCACCGGGTTCTTGCGGGGCAGCACGTGGTCGTAGCCGTCCGGCTCCGGGCCGCGCTCGGGCACCGGGGTGTGCGAGACGGAGACGTCGTCCACGAAGTCCTTGAGGAACAGGCGCTGCGGCACGTCGTTCTCGTCGTAGCCGATCAGGGTGTTCTGGCCGTGCGGGTTGAACGTGATGCCGTACGTGTACATCACGTGCAGCACCGGGTGCAGGACCGTCTCGAAGAGGTGGCGCAGCCAGTCCTCGCCCGACAGGCCGGAGGAGCGGGCGAGTTCGGCCGCGAACGACGTGCCGTGCTCGTCGACGTG
This sequence comes from Streptomyces monticola, assembly GCF_042665355.1. Lineage (NCBI taxonomy): Bacteria > Bacillati > Actinomycetota > Actinomycetes > Kitasatosporales > Streptomycetaceae > Streptomyces > Streptomyces monticola. The sequence goes on from NZ_JBHTCF010000005.1 coordinate 119,596, forward strand.
GAGCAGCGAGGCGAAGGTCCGCACCCGCTCGTTGTCGTCCTTGCGCGAGGACACCGAGTCGCGCCAGATGCAGCCGAGCGCCTCCAGGTGCTGGTACGGCATCTCCGGGACACGGTCCAGGTAGGGGTGGCGCACCGTGACCGAGGCGATCTCGCCGAGGAAGACCGTGCGCAGGTCCTCGCGGAGCACCGGGTCCTTGTCGAGCAGACCGGTCAGCCACTGGGTGGTGACGGGGGCGCCCTGGGTGCAGTGCGGCGGGATACCGCGCCAGATGAGGGTGTTGACGATCTTCAGCGGAAGCTTGACGTCGTAGCGGCCGCGCTCCGCCATGTTGGTCATGGTGCGCACGGACTGCTGCGGCAGGTAGCCGTCCTTCGACTCGCCGAGCGGGATGATCCGCTTCTGCGCGACCTCGCCCGCGTACAGGACCTGCACCGCGTGGTCCCACTGCCAGGGGTGCACGGGCATCCACACGTACGCGTCCGGGTCGCCGCCCTGGCGCTCGATCACCGCGCGGAAGGCCGCCCGGGTCTCGCCGTCCAGCTCATGGGCGAGCACCGACTCCTCGCTCAGCTGCGAGGTGCCGCGGAACTCGGCGAGACCCCGGTGCACGGCGATCCACTGCAGCGGCACCAACTGCTGCGACTCGGGCGCGTAGGCCCGTACGTCGCTCGCGGAGAAGCCGATCCGGCCCTTGTTGGCCGCCAGGGTGGGGTGGCCCGTCATATGGCACTCCAGCTCGGCGTGGCCGAGCTCGCGCAGCTCGGCCGCGCTCGCGCCGCCGTGCTCGATCCGGGCGGCGTCCACGGAGAGCGTGGAGGACAGCTCCGTGAGGTAGAGGCCGAGGGTCGGGGCGTCCGTGCCGATGGTGTCCGCGCAGTCCACCAGGAACTGCTGCGCGTCCCAGGCCGGGGTGGCTATCTCGTTGCCGAGCAGGCCCGCGGCACCGCGTGTGACGGAGCCGTCCTCGGCGGAGACCTGCCAGCCGCCGAGCGCACCCCGGGTCGCGCTGAAGACGTAGGAGACACCGCTGTTCAGGTCGATCCGGTAGCGGCCGTCCTCGCCGGGCAGCGGCTCAGGCTTGATCAGTTCCTCGAACGCGAACTCCGACAGCGTCTTCGCGAGCAGCCGGCGATTCGCCTCGCGCCAGGACTCCGGCGAGACGTCGTGGAGTTCGGGGACGGGGTGAGCGGAGCTCATGGGGTGTGGGCCTTTCGTTCGGGGTGAGCAGGACGAGCACGTTGAGGAGGGCGGCGCCCGCGAGCAGGGGAGCGGTGAGGTCGGTCTTGGCGGTGAACGTGGCGAGCAGGGGCGCGAGCAGCAGGCCCGCGGTCTGTGCGGTGGCGATCAGGCTGTACGCCTGGCTGTCGCCGCACACGCTGAGGTTTCTGTGGTCCAGGGCCACTTGGCTCAGGCCGAGGCCGGCGCCGAAGAGGGCCCTGGCGAGGCCCAGTTGAGTGGTCTCGGGGGTGGCCGCCTGCCAGAGGAGGCCCGCGGCGGCGAGGCCGAGGGAGACGGGGAGAAGCGCGCCGCCCAGGGCTCTGCGGGCCACTCGTGCCGCGGGCAGCACGGCGAGCACCGCCAGGTGGGGGAGCAGGAACAGTACGGCTGACGTCGCGGTCGAGGCGCCGCCCGCCGTCGCGTACTCCGTGAAGTACGGGCGTACGGCGTACACGGCCGTCACATAGACCAAGGTGAACGCGGCGAGGGGGACAAGGCTCGACGCCCTGGTCGTCGCCCCCTGCGCTGCCGGCCGTGCCGACGTCTCGCCCCGTGCGGTACGCCTGCCCACCACGGTGATGACGGCCAGCAACGCCAGCTCCGACACGGCGAGGAGAGGCAGCGCCAGGCGCGGGTCCGGGACCGTCACCACCACCATGCCGAGCAGGGTCGCCGCCACCGAGGCCGCGTGCAGGACCGCCACGTACTGCAGGACTCCCGGGAACAGGCCTTCCTTGTGGCTGCGGGCGATCGACGGATAGGCGAGCAGCACCACCGCCTTCGCCGCGATCAGCAGCACGGAGAGCGTCGTGAACACCGCGAACGACGGGGCGAGCGCAAGCGACGCGGCGAGCAGGACCGCCGCTCCCTGCCCCGCGGTCACCAGGCGCGACAGGGAGAAGCGGCGGCCTGCGCGGCCCCACAGCGGCAGGGACACGATGGCCGCCAGCTGGCAGACCATCAGGAACATGCCGGTGGCCGACAGGTCCTCCACCCCGTACACCGAACGGAACAGCTTCGGGTAGAACGGGGCGAGGGCCGACTGCGTGGCCATGTGGAGGCCCGCCGCGCACAGCAGTACCCCGCGGTTCACGCGCTGCGCTCGCGGACCATGAACGCGGCGCGCTTGTCGGGCAGATCGAGTTCGCGGGTCTTGCGGAACCCGGCCCGCTCGAAGGCGCGTACCGAACGCACATTGCGCACATCGGGCTCGGCCACCACGCGCTCCGCGTACGGCTGTACGGACAGCTGCCAGTCGGAGACCGCGCGCAGCAGCCGGGCGCCGAGGCCGCGGCCACGGGACTCGGCGGGCCCGAGGAGCAGATGGACGCCGGCGTCCCGCGGCTTGGCCGCGTAGTGGGCGGCCAGCGGGTCGAGGTCGGCGCGGTACAGCTCCCAGTAGCTCATCGGCGTCCCGTCGATGCAGCCGAGGAACGGCGTGGAGTGCGCGCTGCCGCGCTGCTCGCGCAGATACGCCTCGATCTGCTGCTCCGGTAGCGGCATCTCCCAGAAGCGCGCCACCTCGGGGTCGTTCATCCAGGCGTGTACGACGGCCAGGTCACCGACCGGGTCCACCGCACGCAGCGTGAACAGGCCCTCGTCGAGCTTGGTGATCTCGGTGCTCATCGGCTCGCTCCGGCAAGGGGGTTGGCGAGGTCGACGTAGACCGACTGGGCTTCGAGCGGGCCCGTCAGCTCGTCCATGCCCTGGACGCGCGTGAGCAGATTGGCCTTGCAGCGCAGGGTGGGCGCGGTGCGCAGGGTGGTGGCCAGGAGGAGCCGGTCGCCGTGCTCGGCGGCCAGTTTGGCGAGGGTCTCGTCGGCGCGGCGCAGCAGGGCACGTTCGTCGGCGAGGCCCTGGGAGCCGAGGGCGCCGACCATGCCGAGCATGTTGTTGATGCCGACGTAGTAGGCGAGGCGTTCGTCGATGACCTCGTCGTCGACGTAGGTGCCCAGGTCGCGGCCCACGTCGGGGACCCAGCCGTAGAGCGCGGTGGAGCGGGTGGGGGAGAAGTAGTAGCCCTGGTTGTCGCGGTAGCGGCCGCCGACGGGCCAGCCATCGTCGTCGAGGACGACCAGCGTGTTCTGCTGATGCGCTTCGAGGCCGAGGCCGTAGGTCGCGTAGAGCCACAGGACCGGCGTGACGACGGTGTCGAGGTAGCGGGTGAACCACTCGTCGGCGATATCGGCCACGGTGCGTCCGGTGCGCTCGGCGAGCGCGGTGATCACGCCGGCGAGCTGGGACGCGGTGCCCGGCTGCGCCGGGTCCAGGTCGGGGCGCGGGGCGACAAGTCCCGCCGCGCACAGGGCGCGTATGGGTTCCGGGCCGTCCACGGAGGTGCCGCTCTCCCGGAAGGGGTTGTCGCGCACCACGACGTCCAGGCCCGTCGGGCCGCCGTCGGTGCCGAGGGCGTCCACGGCGATCCACGCCGGGTCGCGCACGATGTCGAAGCCCGGGTGCGCGGCGCGCAGCGCGTCGCCGAGGCCCGCCGACAGGAGGCGGTCGATGGCGGTGCCGCGCTCCAGCTCGACGCGCATGTTCTCGCGGCGCGAGTTGGTGATGCGCAGACCGAGCGAGAACTTGAGCATCACCGGGGCGTCGGCGCGGTAGACGGTGCGCACGGACGAGGTCGGCGACCACGGTGCGCCCGCGGGGCCGAGGTCGTGCAGCAGCCCCGCGTCGAGCAGTTCGCGCACCGCGGGACGGCTGACGATGTCCTTGGCCTGCCAGGGGTGTGCGGGCACGAGCACCGTGCCGTCCGGTGCCTGTACGTCGTCACCGGCGAGTTCGGCCATCAGCCCCTGGGCCGTACGTCCGGGAAGCGCCGAGTCCGCGCTGACCACGGACGGGTCGGCGGCGAACCAGTGCAGGGCGAAGGAGCCGCGCAACTCCGGTGAGTACGCGCGCAGTTCGGCCTCGGTCAGGCCCTCGCGGCTCTTCGGGGTGGGGTGCAGCGGATGGCCGGTGACCAGGGCCTGCTCGGCGGCGAGGAAGGGAGTGGTGCCCTCGGGGTCCGCGGGGTGCTCGGCGCGGTGCCGTACGAAGTCCGCGGTGCGGCGGGTGGAGTCGGCGACACGGGCCGTCAGATCGGCCACCGCCGCCGGGTCCGCCGCTGCCGTCTCGACGGCGATCAGGGCCGCGAGCGCGGGGGCGGCGAGCGGGGTGCCGGTGCCGGCGAGCCGGGCGGGCCCGAAGCGGTGCCAGCCGACCGGCGACCAGTAGTGCACCGGTGCCTCGACGCTGACGCCCGACGCGGGCAGGGCCACCTTCAGGACGGCGTCGGCCGGTTCGGGCACCGCGGTCTCACGGATCCAGCAGCGCAGCAGGTTCTCGGTGGCGGCGGCATCGGCGGCGGTGTCTGCGGGAGCCGGCGGCGAGCTGCTCATGACGTTCTCTTTCTGTATGCGACCGGTCTGACGACCGCGGGGGCGACTGGTCGGACGGTCAGGAATAACTTAGGTAAGGCTTACTTTGTGTGCAAGCCCTGGAAGTGGCCCACATGGGGCGAGGGGGTCGAAGCGCCCGCGAGGCCGAACGTGGTGAAAGCGGTCCTTTCCGGCAGCGGATAAGCGTCGCCCCCGGTCAGGGAGTTGAGGATCACCGCGGAGCGCCAGGCGGCCAGACCCAGGTCGGGGGCGCCGACTCCATGCGTATGGCGCTCCGCGTTCTGCACGAACACCGAGCCGCCGACCTTCTCGTCCAGGACGAGGCGGTAGCGCTCGTCGATGTCGGGGCGGCCGGAGCCGTCCCGGTCCAGATGCGGAAGGAGCGGCCCGAGCAGTCCGTCCACGGGGCGCTCCGCGTATCCGGTCGCGGACACCACGGCGTCCGTCAACAGGTGCCCTGACACCCGCTGTTCGGAATGGCTGAGGCCGAGCTGGATCCGGCCGCCCGCACGCACCGCGGACTCCACGGCCACGCCCGGGGTCAGCTGGGCGTCGGGCCAGCCGCCGTCCAGGGTGCGCAGATACAGCTCGTCGTGGATCTCGCCGAGGGTGTCTCCGCTCACTCCCTTGTGCAGCTGCCACTGCCGGGGAAGCAGCTGGTCGCGTACCGGCTCGGACAGGCCGTGGAAGTAGCGCGTGTAGTCCGGGGTGAACTGTTCGAGGCCCAGCTTGCTGTACTCCATGGGCGCGAACGCCGCCGTACGGGCCAGCCAGGTCAGGCCCTCGCGGCCCTGCGGACGCTGCCGGAGCAGATCGAGGAAGACCTCGGCGCCCGACTGGCCCGAGCCGACCACCGTGACATGGTCGGCCCGCAGCAACTCCTCGCGCCTGCCCAGGTATTCGGCCGAGTGCCACACCGGGGCGGAAGGGTCGTCGGCCAGGGCGCGCAGCGGCTCGGGGACGCTGGGCGCGGTGCCCACGCCGAGGGCGAGATGGCGGGCGAAGTAGCGGCCCACGCCCTCCGCGCCGCCGTCCTCGTCGAGGCGCGTGAAGCCCACCTCGAAGGCGCCGCGCCCCTCGTCCCAGCGCACGGTGTCCACCTGGTGCCCGAACCGGCAGGACGACAGCTGTCCGCTGACCCAGCGGCAGTACGCGTCGTACTCGGCGCGCTGGATGTGGAACCGCTCCGCGAAGTAGAACGGGAAGAGCCGCTCACGGGTCTTGATGTAGTTCAGGAACGACCACGGGCTGGTCGGCTCCACCAGGCTCACCAGGTCGGCCAGGAACGGCACTTGGAGCGTGGCGCCCTCGATCAGCAGGCCCGGGTGCCAGTGGAAGGCGGTGCGCTGTTCCAGGAACGCGGTCCGAAGGCCCGGCACGCCGTCGGCGAGCGCGGCGAGCGAGAGGTTGAAGGGCCCGATCCCCACCCCGAGGAGGTCGAGGGTCTCTTCTTCGGTCGCTGTGGTCACGGGGTGTCTCCCTCGGTGCGGTGTTCGGTTGCGCGGTCCTCGGCGCGGTGCTCGACGTGGTGCTCTGCCCGGCTCTCGGCGCGGTTCTCGGCGCGGTGCTCTGCCCGGCTCTCGGCCCGGTCATCGGCGCGGTGTTCGGTCGCGCAGTCGGCGACCAGCTTGAGCAGCCCCGACAGGTCCGCGGCGCGCGTCCTCGGGTGCAGGAGCGTGGCCTTGAGCCACAGCTTCCTGCGGCCGTCGGCGTCCTCGGCGAGCGCCCGGCCGACGACCGCGCGGCCCTCGTCGAGCAGTCGCCTGCGTACCTCCGCGACCAAGGCGTCACCGGCGTCGGCCGAGGCGTCACCGGCGTCGGCCGAGGTGTCCGCGGAGAGCCGGTCGGCCGCGACCGGCCGGAACAGCACCGTGCTGATGCCCACCTCGCCGGGGCGGGCCCGCAGCTCCGGATGGGCGTCCACGGCGGCCGCGAACTCCTCGGCCGTGCGCACACAGTGCTCGACCATGTCGCCGAGGCCACGGCGGCCGAGCGCGCGCAGGGTGACGGCGATCTTCAGCGCGTCGGGGCGGCGCGAGGTACGGATGGAGCGGCCGAGCCAGTCCGGCAGCCCGGCCTCGGTGTCGTCGTCCGCGTTCAAGTAGTCGGCCTGGAAGGACAGATGGGCCACATCATCCGCGTCCCGGACGGCGAGCACACCCGCCGCCACCGGCTGCCAGCCCAGCTTGTGCAGATCGAACGTGACGGTCACGGCCCGCTCGATACCGGCGAGCCGCGGCGCGAGAGGGTCACTGAACAGCAGCGGCCCGCCGTACGCGGCATCCACATGCAGTTCGGCGCCGTGCCGCGCCGCCACGTCGGCGAGCTCGGGCAGCGGGTCGATCAGGCCCTCGTCCGTGGTGCCCGCGGTGGCGACCACGAGCACCGGGGCGCCCGCGTACTCGCCGAGCACCCGGTCGAGCGACTCGGGCAGCATGCGGCCCGCGCGGCACTCCACGGCGGCGGGCGTGGGCAGGCCGAGCATCCAGGCGGCCCGCTGCACACTGTGGTGCGCGTTGGTGCCGCACACCACCTGCACCGTGCGCGCTCCGGCCGCTCTGGCCCGCTCGCGCGCCAGCAGCAGCGCCACCAGGTTGGACTCGGTGCCGCCGCTGGTGATCAGCGCGTCGGGCGTCACGTCAGGCCCTGCATAGACGAGTTGCGCGAGGGCGTCGGTCACCTCGGCCTCGATGATGCCCGCCGCCGGTGCCTGGTCCCAGGAGTCCATGGACGGATTCAGGGCCGAGGCCGCGAGGTCGGCGGCGGCGGCGACCGCGAGCGGCGGGCAGTGCAGATGTGCCACGCAGTGCGGGTCGGAGGGGTCGGCGGCGCCCTTGGCCACGACGCGGACGATCTCGCGCAGGGCCTCATCGGCTCCGCTGCCGTGCTCGGGAAGCATCGGCGTGCAGCCGGCCCGCACCTCGGCGGTCACGGCGTCAGGGCCTCCGGCGGGCAGCGGGCCGCCCCGCTCCACGGCGCCCTCGGCCAGCGCGTCGAGCACCGTCGACGTCAACTTCCGCAGGGCGGCGGGGCCTTGGGTGCCCCCGGCGACGTAATGCTCCATCGGGCTCACGCGGCACGCTCCGGCGAGTTGGTCTTCGACTGGGGCTTGGGCTGGGGCTTCGGCTCTGCCTGCGGCTGGGACTCGGGCTGAGGGCGGCCCTGCGGCTCCGGCTTGGGCTGCGGCTGCTCCTGCGATGGCTTCTGCGCCTGCGGCCGCGACTTCACGGAACGTACGGCCGTCGCGATCCGCTCCAGGACGGCGTCCAGCTCCGCGTCCGAAAGGACGAGCGGCGGAAGCAGCCGCAGAACGCTGTCCTCACGGCCGCCGAGCTCCAGCATCAGGCCCTGCTCCAGGCAGGCCGAACGCAGAGCGGCGGCGAAGGCGGGGGCGGCGGGGAGCGAGCCGAGACGGTCCAGGTCGCCGTCCGGGTCGACCAGTTCGACGCCGGTCATCAGGCCGCGGCCCCGTACCTCGCCGAACTGCGGCTGTTCCAGGGCGATTTCGGAGAGGCCCTGGCGCAGCCGCGCGCCCAGCTGCCCGGCGCGCCGGTCGAGGCGCTGCTCGGCGACGGTGCGCAGGGTGATGCGGCCGGCGGTCATCGCGAGGGTGTTGCCGCGGAAGGTGCCGGTGTGGTCGCCGGGCAGCCAGCTGTCCAGGTCGGGCAGGTAGGCGAGGACCGCGAGCGGCAGACCGCCGCCGACCGCCTTCGACATGACCAGGATGTCCGGGGTGACCCCGGCCTGCTCGCAGGCCCAGAAGTGTCCGGTGCGGCCGACGCCGGTCTGAACCTCGTCGATGATCAGGAGGACATCGTGCTGGGCGGTGATCCGGCGGATCTCGCGCAGCCAGCTGTCCGGTCCCTCGACCACTCCGCCCTCGCCCTGGACGACCTCAAGGATCACGGCGGCCGGTTTGCCGATACCGCTGCTGGGGTCGGTGAGCATGCTCTCCAGGAGCCGCGCCGACAGCTCGCCGGACTGCGGGGCGCCGGTGCCGAACGGGCAGCGGTAGGAGTAGGGATACGGGATCCGGGTCACCGGCACGGAGTCCGCGCCGACCATGGACCGCATCCGCGCGGGCCCGGACACGGCCGAGGCACCCAGCGTCATGCCGTGGTACGCACCGGTGAACGCCACGATGCCGCGCCGCCCGGTGGCCGTCTGGGCCAGCTTCAGGGCCGCCTCGACCGCGTCGGTGCCGGCGGGCCCGCAGAAGTGCAGCCGGGCGTCACCGCGCAGCGCGCCGGGAAGGCGGGCCAGCAACTCCTCGCTGAACGCGTCCTTCTGGGGCGTGATCATGTCCAGGGCGTGCAGCGGCACCCCTGAGGCCAGGTCGGCCTGGAGGGCGGCGACGACCTCCGGGTGGTTGTGGCCGAGGGCGAGCGTGCCCGCGCCCGACAGACAGTCGAGATAGGTGCGCCCGTCGGCCCCGACGACCTGCGCACCGGCCGCGCGCACGGGGGCCACGGGCAGCGTGCGGGCATAGGTGCGGGCCGCCGACTCACGTCGTTCCTGCCGGGTGAGCAGCTGGTCGAGCAGCTCTGGCGAGGGGTTCTCGGCGCTCAGGACGGCGGCTGCGGAGGCTCCGGGGCTGTCGGGGGAGAGGTCGCGGAGCTCGTGAGGGGTGGCGAGGCTCATGAGACGGTGCCCTTCGGTGCCGCGAACTCCTGGAAGGCGATGGCCTTCTCGACCGGGTAGACCTCGCGGCCCAGGAGTTCGGCGATGATGTACGAGTTGCGGTAGGCGCCCATGCCCAGGTCCGGGCTGGTGATGGAGTGGGTGTGTACTCCGGAGTTCTGCAGGTAGACGCCGCGCCCGGTGGTGTCGATGCTGTAGTTGCGGGCCACGTCGAAGCGTCCGTTGCCGTCGAAGCGCAGCCGGTCGCGGACCGGTTCGAGGAACTCGGGCGTCCGGTAGCGATAGCCGGTGGCGAGTATCAGGCCCTGCGTGCGCAGCTCGAACTCCTCGCCCTGCTCCTCCTGGCGCAGGCCGAGGACGTACTCGCCGTCCTCGTGGACCGCCGTGGTCAGGGCGGTGTTCGTCATCAGGCGGGTCGGCACCGGGCCCTTGACGTTCTTCTCGTAGAGCAGATCGAAGATCGCGTCGACCAGATCCCCGTCGATGCCCTTGAACAGGCCCTTCTGCTGCTTCTCCAGGTGGTAGCGGGTCTGTTCGGGCAGCGCGTGGAAGTAGTCGACGTACTCCGGCGAGGTCATCTCTAGGGTGAGCTTGGTGTACTCGAGGGGGAAGAAGCGGGGTGAGCGCGTGACCCAGTTGAGCCGGTAGCCGTGCACATCGATCTCGCCGAGCAGGTCGTAGTAGATCTCCGCGGCGCTCTGCCCGCTGCCGACCAGGGTGACCGACTCCTTGGCCTGCAGCTCCTGCTTGCTGTGCACATAGCGGGAGTTGTGGATGAAGTCACCGCCCAGATCCGCACAGGCCTCCGGGATGTACGGCGGGGTGCCCGTGCCGAGGACGAGGCGCTTCGCCCGGTGGGTCTCACCGGCGGCGGTGCGCACGGTGTAGACCTCGTCGGCCTCGTCGTACGTGACCTCGGTGACGGTCGTGCTGAAGCGCACGGAGGTGAGCTGGGCCGCCGCCCAGCGGCAGTAGTCGTTGTACTCGGTGCGCAGCGGATAGAAGTTCTCGCGGATGTAGAACGAGTAGAGCCGTCCCGATTCCTTCAGGTACTTGAGGAAGGAGTACGGCGAGGTCGGATCGGCGAGGGTGACCAGGTCCGACATGAACGGCGTCTGCAGATGCGCGCCTTCGAGGAACATCCCGGAGTGCCAGTCGAAGTCCGGCTTGGAGTCGAGGAAGAGCGCGTCGAGCTCGTCGAGCGGCTCGGTCAGACAGGCGAGGCCGAGGTTGAAGGGGCCGAGCCCGATACCGATGAGGTCGTACACACGGCTGCTCTCACGAGGCGCGGTGGTGGTCTCAAGAGGCGCGGACAAGGGTGTCTCCCAGGTACTGCTCGGCGTGGTCCGCGATCAGATCGAGGACTGCGGCGATATCGGCGATGGTCGTCTCGGGGTTGAGCAGCGTGAACTTCAGGTAGTGCCGGCCGCCCGCCTTGGTGCCGGCCACGATCGCGTCTCCGGAGGCGAACAGGGCCTTACGGGCATAGAGGTTGGCGCGGTCGATATGGGTCGGCTCGGTGACATCGGCGGGGATGTAGCGGAAGACGAGGGTGGACAGCTGCGGCTCCACGACCACGTCGAAGCGCGGGTCGAGGGCGAGCATCCGCCAGCCGTCGGAGGCGAGCGCACAGACCTCGTCGAAGAGCTCACCGATCCCGTCGGCGCCCATCACGCGCAGCGTCATCCACAGCTTCAGGGCGTCGAAACGGCGGGTGGTCTGCAGGGACTTGTCGACCTGGTTGGGTATGCGCTCCTCGACGGTGCGCCGCGGGTTGAGGTAGTCGGCGTGATACGTCGCGTGCCGCAGGGTGGCCCGGTCGCGCACCAGGATCGCCGAGGAACTCACGGGCTGGAAGAAGGACTTGTGGTAGTCGACGGTGACCGAGTCGGCTCGCTCCAGACCGTCCAGGAGGTGCCGGTTCTTGTGCGAGACGAGCAGTCCGCAGCCGTACGCGGCATCCACGTGCAGCCAGGTGTCGTACCGCTCGGTGAGCTCGGCGATCTCCGGCAGCGGGTCGATGGAGCCGAAGTCGGTGGTGCCCGCGGTGGCGACGACGGCCATGGGCGTGAACCCCTCGCGTACGCAGCGCTCCAGCTCACGGGCGAGGGCTGCGGTGCGCATCCGCTTGGTGTTGTCGCAGGGCACCGACACCACGGAGTCGGGGGACAGGCCGAGCAGTTTGGCCGACTTCTGCACGCTGAAGTGGCTGCACTCGGAGGCGAACACCCGGAGTTTGCCGAGCTCTCCGGCGTCCTTGGACTCCTCCCGCGCAAGGAGCAGGGCCTGGAGATTGGACTGCGTGCCGCCGCTGGTGAAGATGCCGTCGGCGGCGGGGCCGAGTCCGATGCGCTCGGCCGTCCAGTCGATGAGGCGGCGCTCTATGAGGGTGGCGCCGGCCGACTGGTCCCAGGTGTCGAGCGAGGAGTTGACCGCGCTGAGTACGGCCTCGCCGAGCACCGCCGGGATGACGACCGGGCAGTTGAGATGGGCGAGATAGCGCGGGTGGTGGAAGTAGACGGCGTCGCGCAGATAGGTCTCTTCGAGTTCGTCCAGAGCGGCGGACGGGTCGTGCAGCGGGCGGTCCAGATCCACACGATCGATGGCAGGGGCGAGCCGCTGGGGGGAGATGCCGGTGAACGGGTGCTCGGTGGTGGCGAGTTGGGTCGCGACACGGTCGGCGCCTTCGGCGATGCAGCGGCGGTAGGCCTCCGCGTTCAGGCCGTTGAGCAGATGAGACCTGGGCGCGAGGAGACTCATGAACGGTCCTCCCAAAAGGGGACGTCGAGCTGCACCTCTGTGGGCAGATACAGCTCTGGGGCAGTGAGCTTAGGTTAGCCTAACCTAAAGCTCCTGGTTCACAGGGAGCGCACAGATATCAAAGGCGAGCGCACGAGGGCGGACGTGGGGCGCACGCGCTCTGACATTCCGCGCGGGCGGCATGACGATGCCCCCGCACGGACCGTCGTACGGGGGCATCGGGCTCATAGGGCACGGGAGTCGGGTGCCGGAGTCGGGAACCGGGTGCCGGAGTCGGGTGCCGGAGTTGGGCGTTGCGGCTACTGGTCCTCGGCGACCGGCTCCTCGCGGAGCCTGTCCTCGCTCGCGCCGAGGCGCCAGTACCCGGTGAACGTCACCGAACGGCGGTCGAAGCCGCGCTCGTTGACCAGATGGCGTCGCAGCGCCTTCACGGTTCCGGCCTCGCCCGCGATCCAGCAGTACGGCGTGCCCTGCGGCAGCTCCGCGGCCCGCACCGCTTCCACGGCGCGCTCGGTGCGATGGGCGCCGGAGGCGTCTCCCGCCGCGCGCACCAGCCAGGACGTCTCCACCTCCGCCGCGGTCTTCAGCTCCAGCATGTCCTCGGCGCAGGGGACTTCGAGCCACACCTTCGCCTTGGTGCCCGCCGGGAGCCACTCCAGGATCGCCGCCGCCGCGGGAAGGGCCGTCTCGTCGGCCCAGATCAGCACCCAGTCGGCGGCTTCCGGAAGCCGGAACCGTACGCCCGAGTTGTCGGCGACCGCGGGGCCGAGCACCGTCACCCGGTCACCGGGCGCGGCCTGTTCGGCCCAGGCGCAGGCCGGGCCGCCGTCCGGGTGCACCGCGAAGTCGATGTCCACCTCTTCGGCGGGGCTGCGGCGCTGCTCGCGGACGGTGTACGAGCGCATCACCGCGCGGACGTCGTCCGGCAGGGCGCGATACGCCGCGTACCAGGCCGACTGGTCCTGGTCGGCCGGCGGCAGGACCGGCTCCGGCTGCCCGGGGTGCGGCAGGAAGAGCGAGAGGCTCTGGTCGCGCCCGCCCGCCGCGAACGCGCCAAGGCCGGGGCCGGTGAAGGTGACCCGGACAAGGGACGGCGAAAGCCGCGCCACCCCGGTCACCTCCAGGTCGAACAGCCCGAAGGGCGCCGTCACTTGGCGACCTTCTTGGCGTCCTCGATCGCCTTCGCGAGGTCCTCGAGGATGGGGGTGCACTTGTCGTAGGAGTAGATCGGCTCCGTGACGCGGGGGATGACCTGGCCGGCCTTCACGGCGGGCAGCCGCTTCCAGGTGGGCTTGGACTTGTCGAGGGCGTCGGGCTGCAGGGCCGAGGTGCGGTTGTCCATCATGATGACGTCCGCGCCGTACTTGTCGACGTTCTCCCAGCTGAGCTCCTCGAAGAAGCCCTGCGCGTTCACCTTCGGCTGGATGAACTTGACGCCGAGCTCCTCGAAGTAGCGGGTGTCGGCGGACATCTTCGCGAGCGAGACATAGAACAGATCGGCACTGGCCGAACCGATCATGACCTTGATGTCCGGGTGCGCCTTGGCGGCCTGGCGCAGCCGCGCGGAGGCCTTCTCGAACCGGTCCTTGGCGTCCGTGACCTTCTTGGCCTTGAGGTCGGCGCCCAGGGACTCGGCGAGGTCGGCGCGGCGCTGCAGGGCCTTGGGCATGGAGGTCTCACCGGCCCACAGGGCGACGCTGGGCGCCAGCTTCAGGATCTTGTCCTTGGACTCGTCCGGGATGTACCAGAGGGCGTCCTTGAGCCACATGTCCGTGACGAGCAGCTCGGGGGCGAGGGAGGCGTACTTCTCGACGTTGAACTGTCCCCACTCGTTGCCCAGGATCTCCAGCTTGGAGATGTCCATGTCGCCGGCCTGGACATCGGGCTTGCCGTCCTTGGTCTTCGTCGGGCCGAAGACGCCCTTGACCGTGATGCCGTAGTCGAACAGGGCGGCGGCGGTGCCGGTGAACGCCACGATGTTCTTCGGGGTCGCGTCCGCCTTGGCCGTGGTGCCGCGGTCGTCCTTGAAGGACCAGGGGCCCTTGTCGCCCGCGGTGGTGTCCGAGCCGTCCGCCTTTTTGTCCCCGCAGGCCACGAGGAAGGCGCCGAGGCCGACGGCACCGCCTGCGGCGAGCAGGCCGCGGCGGGAGAGGAGGGTGGCTCGGGAACTGGGCATGGTGGTCTCTGCTTTCTTGCGGGGCGGCGGGGGCCACTGGCCGAATCTGGGCGTTAGGTTAACCTAACCTAACGCCCTGCCGTCCAGGGCCCCCGGGCCCCGGGCTCCGGGCCTCAGGCTCGGCCCGCAGTCGAGGGACCCGGGCCCGCACTCCAGGGCCCCGGCCCCGTACTCCAGGGCCCCGGGCCTCAGGCTCGGCCCGCAGTCGAGGGACCCGGGCCCGCACTCCAGGGCCCCGGCCCCGCGCTCGGCCCGCAGTCGAGGGCCCCGGGCCCCGCACTCCAGGGCCCCGGGCTCCGGGCCTCAGGCTCGGCCCGCAGTCGAGGGACCCGGGCCCCGCACTCCAGGGCTCCGGGCTCCGCAGTCCAGGGCCACCGGCCCCGCCGTCCCGGCCTCAGCTCGCCCTCAGGCCGAGTTCCCGGGCGATCAGCATGCGCTGCACCTCACTCGTGCCCTCACCGATCTCCAGGATCTTGGAGTCGCGCCACATCCGGGCCACCGGGAACTCGTTCATGAAGCCGTACCCGCCGTGGATCTGCGTCGCCTCGCGGGCGTTGTCCACCGCCACCGTCGACGAGTACAGCTTCGCGAGGGCCGCCTCCTTCTTGAAGGGCTCGCCCGTCACCAGGCGGGACGCCGCGTCGCGCCAGGCGAGACGGGAGGTGTGGGCCTTCATCTCCATGTCCGCCAGCTTGAACTGGATCGCCTGGTTGTCCCCGATCGGGCGGCCGAAGGCGTGCCGCTCCTTGGCGTACTTCAGGGACTCGTCGACACAGCCCTGCGCGAGACCCGTCGCGAGCGCGGCGATGGCGACCCGGCCCTCGTCCAGGGTGCGCAGGAATTGTGCGTAGCCCCGGCCTTCCTCGCCCACGAGGTTCGCCACCGGCACCCGCACGTCCGAGAAGGACAGCTCCCTGGTGTCCGAGGCGTTCCAGCCGACCTTCGAGTACGGTGCCGCGACCGTGAAACCGGGGGTGCCCGACGGCACGAGGATGGCGGAGATCAGCGGCTTGCCGGCGTCGGTGCGGCCGGTCACCGCGGTCACCGTCACCAGACCCGTGATGTCCGTACCGGAGTTGGTGATGAAGCACTTCGTGCCGTTGATCACCCAGTCGTCGCCGTCCCGCACCGCCGTCGTCCGGGTGCCGCCCGCGTCCGAACCGCACTCCGGCTCCGTCAGGCCGAAGGCGCCCAGGACCTCACCCGCGCACATCCGCGGCAGCCACTGCTGCTTCTGCTCCTCCGTGCCGAAGCGGTAGAGCGGCATCGCGCCGAGCGAGACCCCGGCCTCCAGGGTGATCGCCACCGAGGAGTCCACCCGGGCCAGCTCCTCCAGGGCGATACCGAGCGCGAGATAGTCGCCGCCCATGCCGCCGTACTCCTCGGGGAAGGGCAGCCCGAACAGGCCCATGCGGCCCATCTCGCGGACGATCTCGTAGGGGAACTCATGGCGCTCGTAGAAGTCCCCGATCTTGGGGGCGACGACGTCGTGCGCGAACTCCTCGACCGTGCGGCGGAGTTCCTCGTGCTCGGCGGAGAGCCGGTGGTCAAGGGACATCGTGGTCACTCCTTGTGGGACGGGTCGGTGGAGGAGGTGTCTTTGTGGGACATGCCGGTGGGGGACGGGTCCTTGTGGGGCCGGTCCTCGTGGGAGCGGTCCGGTGCCTCGGCCTCGGCCCCGCTGAGGGCGCGGACGGTGCGGGAGGGGCTCGGCCGCCCCAGGTGTCCGGCGAGCCACACGCTGGTCGCGGTGAGCTCCGCCAGATCGACTCCGGTCTCGATGCCGAGGCCGTGGAGCATCCATACGAGGTCTTCGGTGGCGAGGTTCCCCGTGGCGCTCTTCGCGTACGGGCAGCCGCCGAGGCCGCCCGCCGACGCGTCCACGGTGGTCACTCCGTGCTGCAGGGCGGCCAGGGTGTTGGCGAGCGCCTGGCCGTAGGTGTCGTGGAAGTGGACGCCGATGGTGTCGGTGCCCACCCCCGCTTCGTTCAGCGCGGCGAGCAGGGCGAGGACATGGCCCGGCGTCGCCACGCCGATGGTGTCGCCGAGGCTCAGCTCGTCGCAGCCCAGATCCCTCAACGCCTTGGCCACGCGTACCACTTGATGCACCGGGACCGGGCCCTCCCAGGGGTCGCCGAAGCACATCGACAGATAGCCGCGCACATGGACACCGGCGTCCTTGGCCCGCGCGACGACCGGCTCGAACATGGCCAGGGACTCGTCCACCGTGCGGTTGAGATTGCGGGCGGCGAAGGTCTCGGTGGCCGAGCCGAACACGGCGATCCGGCGGGCGCCGAGCTCCAGGGCCCGGTCGAGGCCCCGCTCGTTCGGCACCAGGACCGGCAGGTGCACGCCCTCGGTGCCGGAGCCGCCGGAGCCGCCGGAGCTGCCGGAGCTGCCGGAGCTGCCGGAGCTGCCGGAGCTGCCGGAGCTGCCGGAGCTGCCGGAGCCGCCGGAGATATCGGAGCTGCCGGAGATATCGGTGAGGAGCGGGAACAGCGCCTCGGCGTCGGCGAGTTGGGGCACCCACTTGGGGTGGACGAAGCTGGTCGCCTCGATGGTGGTCAGACCGCTCGCGGCGAGGCGGTGGATGAACTCCGCCTTGACCTCGGTGGGGACCGTGCCCTTTTCGTTCTGCAGGCCGTCGCGCGCACCGACCTCGTGGATCCGCACCCGGGGCGGCAGGCCCGCGGCGGGTACGACCATGGGGAGCGCGGCGGGGCCGCGCGCGGTGCCGCTGTCGCCGGTGCTGGTGCTGGTGCCGGTGCGCGCGCTGTCGCCGGTGCCGGGCCCGATGCTGTCGTGGCCGGTGCTGGTCTCGGTCACCTCTGGCCCTCCCCGCGCTCGCCCTGGCCCGCCCCCGCGTGCTCGTCCGCGCCCGCGTGAGGTGCGACCACGGCGAGCACCTGGTCCATCGCGACGGTGGTGCCCGGGGTGATGTCGAGTTCGGTGACGGTGCCGGCGTGCGGCGCGGAGATGACGTGCTCCATCTTCATCGCCTCCACGACCAACAGGCTCTGCCCGGCGTCCACTTCGTCCCCCACGGCGACCTTCACCACCGTGACGGTGCCGGGCATGGGCGCGGTCAGGGCGTCCGCCCCGGCGTGCGCGCTGCCGCTGAGGGAGGCCTCGACGGGGTCGTGCGGCTGCACATGCCAGGCGTCGCCGTCGCGTCCGAGCCAGTCGCCGGCCCGGTGGAAGGTGTGCACGACGCCGTCCACGGTGACCGAGACACGGTCCGCCGTGACGCGGTGGGCGCCCCTGTCGCGTACCTCATGAGTGACGGGTTCGAGCCCCGGCACCCGCAGGTCGAAGGCGACCGGTCGTGGCGTGCCGCCGAGCCGCCAGCCGCTCGGCACGGAGAACGGGTCGACCCAGCCGTCACCCGCGGGAGCCGGGCCCGCACCCGCGGGAGCCGGGCCCGCGCCCGCGGGGGCCACGCCCGCACCCGCGGGGGCCAGGTCCGCGAGGCGCGCCGCGGCGGCCGCTTCGTACACCTCGGCCGGCACCGTCGCGTCCACCAGGCCGTCCGCCTCGCGCTCGACGAGGCCCGTGTCCAGGTCCCCGGCGACGACGTCCGGGTGGGCGAGCAGCCGGCGCAGAAAGCCCGCATTGGTGGGCACGCCGAGCGTCACCGTCTCCGCGAGGGCGGACCGGAGCTTGCGCAGAGCCGACGCGCGGTCCGGGCCATAGGCGATGACCTTGGACAGCATCGGGTCGTAGAGACTGCCGACCTCCGTGCCCTCGGACAGGCCCGAGTCGGTGCGCACCCCGTCCCCTTGCGGCTCGCGCAGCGCGAGGACCGTGCCGCCGGACGGCAGAAAGCCACGGGAAGGGTCCTCGGCGCAGATACGTGCCTCCACGGCGTGTCCCGTGAGGCTGATGTCCTCCTGCGCGTACGGCAGTTGCTCGCCGGCGGCGACCCGCAGCTGCCACTCCACCAGGTCGAGCCCGGTGACCAGCTCCGTCACCGGGTGCTCCACCTGGAGGCGGGTGTTCATCTCCATGAAGTAGTACGAGGAGGGGTCGCCGCCGGGCACGATGAACTCGACGGTGCCCGCGCCCACGTATCCGCAGGAGCGCGCGGCCTGGACCGCTGCCTCGCCCATCGCCGCGCGGGTGGCCTCGTCGAGCAGGACGGACGGCGCCTCTTCGATGATCTTCTGGTGGCGGCGCTGCAGGGAGCACTCGCGCTCCCCGAGGTGGATGACCTGGCCGTGGCCGTCCGCGAGTACCTGGATCTCGATGTGCCGGGGACGGTCGATCCAGCGCTCGACGAGCAGGGTGTCGTCGCCGAAGGAGGCCCGCGCCTCGCGCCTGGCGGCCGCGATCTCTTCCAGGAGCGCCGACTCCACACGGGTCAGGCGCATGCCCTTGCCGCCGCCGCCCGCGGACGGCTTCAGGAGCACCGGCATACCGATCTCCCGTGCCGCCGCCGCCAGTTCGTCATCGGACAGGCCGCTGCCGGAGGAGCCGGGCACCACCGGGACCCCGGCCGCCTTGACCGTCTCCTTGGCGCGGATCTTGTCGCCCATGAGGGAGATGGCTTCGGCCGGCGGCCCGATGAAGACGAGGCCTGCCTGGGCGCAGGCACGCGCGAAGGCGGCGTTCTCCGCGAGGAAGCCGTAGCCGGGGTGGACGGCCTGGGCGCCGGTGCGGGCGGCGGCTTCGAGCAGCCGCTCCACCGACAGATAGCTCTCACCGGCGGGCGCGGGGCCGATACGCACCGCCGTGTCCGCCTCGCGCACATGGCGGGCGTCGGCGTCCGCGTCACTGAAGACGGCCACCGAGCGCACGCCCAGGGCCCGCAGCGTACGGATGACGCGGACGGCGATCTCGCCGCGGTTGGCGACAAGGACGGTGTCGAACATCGGCGGCTGTGTCCTCGGCGTAGGGGGCATCGGCGTGGGTGTCATCGGCGTCCCCGGCGTGGGGGGCGTCGACGTGCTCGGCGTGGGTTTCATCGACTCGGGTGTCATGGGGTCCCTCACATCCGGAAGACGCCGAAGCCGGGCGCCGCGTCGTCCTTCTGCGGCAGGGGGGCATTGGCACAGGCGGTCAGGGCCAGACCGAGCACCTGGCGGGTCTCCAGCGGGTCGATCACGCCGTCGTCCCAGAGGCGTGCCGTCGCGTAGTAGGCATTTCCCTGCGACTCGTACTGCGCGCGGATCGGCGTCTTGAAGGCCTCTTCCTCCTCGGCCTCCCAGGATTCCCCGCGCGCCTCCAGCTGGTCCCGCTTGACCGTCGCGAGCACCGAGGCGGCCTGCTCGCCGCCCATCACGGAGATCTTGGCGCCCGGCCACATCCACAGGAACCGCGGGGAGTAGGCCCGGCCGCACATCGAATAGTTGCCCGCGCCGTACGAACCGCCGATCACGACCGTCAGCTTCGGCACGCGTGCGCAGGCCACCGCCGTGACCATCTTGGCGCCGTGCTTGGCGATACCGCCCGCCTCATAGTCACGGCCCACCATGAAGCCCGAGATGTTCTGCAGGAACAGCAGCGGGATGCCGCGCTGGTCGCACAGCTCGATGAAGTGGGCGCCCTTCTGGGCGGATTCGGAGAACAGGATGCCGTTGTTGGCGACGATGCCCACGGGGTGGCCGTGGATCCGGGCGAAGCCGGTGACCAGTGTCGTGCCGTACTCCGCCTTGAACTCCTGGAAGCGGGAGCCGTCCACCACGCGCGCGATGACCTCGCGGACGTCATAGGGGGTGCGGGAGTCGACCGGCACCGCGCCGTACAGCCCCTGCGGGTCGACCTTCGGCTCTTCGGCGGGCGTCACGGACCAGGGGAGCGCGCCGCGCTCCGGGAGCGTCGCCGTGATGTTCCGCACGATGCGCAGGGCGTGGGCGTCGTCCTCCGCGAGGTGGTCCGTGACGCCCGAGACACGGGAGTGCACCTCACCGCCGCCGAGCTCCTCGGCGGTCACCACCTCGCCGGTCGCGGCCTTCACCAGCGGGGGGCCGCCCAGGAAGATCGTGCCCTGGCCCCGGACGATCACCGCTTCGTCGCTCATCGCGGGCACATAGGCGCCGCCCGCCGTGCACGAGCCCATGACGGCCGCGATCTGCGGAATGCCCGCGCCCGACATCCGCGCCTGGTTGTAGAAGATCCGCCCGAAGTGCTCGCGGTCGGGGAAGACCTCGTCCTGCATGGGCAGGAAGGCGCCGCCGGAATCGACCAAGTAGATACAAGGGAGGCGGTTTTCGAGCGCCACCGCCTGCGCGCGCAGATGCTTCTTGACCGTCATCGGGTAGTAGGTGCCGCCCTTGACCGTGGCGTCATTGGCGACGATCACGCACTCGCGGCCCGAGACCCGGCCGATGCCGGCGATCACTCCGGCCGCCGGCGCGTCCCCGCCGTACATCCCGTCCGCCGCGAGCGGTGCCAGCTCCAGGAAGGGCGAGCCGGGGTCCAGGAGGGTGTCGACCCGCTCGCGCGGCAGCAGCTTGCCGCGCGCCACGTGCCGGGCCCTGGCCTTCTCGCCGCCGCCCGCCTTGGCCACGGCGAGCTTCTCGCGCAGCTCATCGGAGAGCGCCTGATGGGCCTCCTCATTGGCCCGCCAGACGGCGGACGCGGGGTCCGCCGCACTGTGTAGCTCCGGTGCCTGCTGCATCGACTCGAGCCCCCTTGCCCGTACGACCGACGTTAATGACCGTTAACACCTCCTCTCAGGTTAACGACCGCTAACCGCCCTGTCTAGAATGAATTCATGAGCACCACCAGCGCGGCCCCGACCCGCCGCGAGCAGATCCTCAAGGAGGCCGCGCGCCTCTTCGCCGAGCGCGGCTTCCACGGCGTCGGCGTCGACGAGATAGGTGCGGCGGTCGGCATCAGCGGCCCCGGTCTGTACCGGCACTTCGCCGGCAAGGACGCCATGCTCGCCGAGCTTCTCGTGGGCATCAGCGGCCGGCTCCTGACCGGCGGCAAGCGTCGCGCCGCCGAGGCCAAGGAGGCGGCGGCGGGCCCCGACGCCCTGCTCGACTCGCTCATCGAGGGCCATATCGACTTCGCCCTCGACGACCGCCCGCTGATCACCCTGCACGACCGCGAGCTCGACCGGCTGCGCGACAGCGACCGCAAGCTGGTCCGCCAGCTCCAGCGGCAGTACGTCGAGCTGTGGGTGGACGTGGTGCGCGAGCTGTACCCGGAGTTGGCCGAATCCGAGGCGCGCGCGTCGGTGCACGCCGTCTTCGGTCTGCTCAACTCCACGCCGCACCTGAGCCGCCCGGGTCCGCTCCCCGGACGCTCGGTGATGGCGGCCCTGCTGCACCGCCTCGCGCGGGGCGCATTTGCGGCTGCGGCGGCCAAGAAAGATTCTTGAGCTGCTCCACTGCTGGGGATCGCCCTTCTGTATTTGCTGCAAAGGTATGGAGGTGCTCGTTGACTGGACGGCAGCCAGTCGACGAGCGGAATCTCAGTTGCATCTTCGCCCGCTGCGGTGCTCGGATCCGGGTTGTGAAGAGCGCCACGCCGTGCACGCTCAAGTCGTCGTGAGAATGTTCTCGTTCCCCTTCATTGGCGCGAACTATTCGGCATACAGTGCTTGTTGCCACTGATGCTGGTGAACCAAAACGGGGAAGGTGTGTCCACTGTGACCAAGTGGAGTACTACTGAGGAAGTGCCCGCAGGAGTAGGAGTCGACGATCCGTCAGGACGACCTGGTCCGGTCGTTCCAGGTGACCCCGAGGGCGTGGCCGCGCTGACGGGGCGGGAGCGTGAGGTCCTGGGTCTTGTAGGAGTCGCAGCCGGAAACCGGGGGATAGCGCAGGCGTTGGGCATAGCGGAGCGGACGGTCAAGGCTCATTTGACGAACATCATGGGCAAGATAGGGGTGAGCTCACGGCTCGAAGCAGCCGTATTCGCCTACGCCTACCACGATCTGATCAGTGTTCCGCAGGGCGGTGGTATTGCCCTTGAGGGCAATGCCCGTACGTCCAATAGCGCGTGAAGGGAATCTGGTTGAGAATTTCTTCTTTGTCCGGCCGGTCAAGGTTGGGACGGCCGGACTGAGTTGTCACTGAAGGAGGTCCGGGAATTCCCGGACCTCCTTCGGCCTCCCGGGCCTCTCTCGCTCTGCGGGTCTCCTTCGGCCTCCCGGGTGTCCTTCGGTCTGCCGAGGAGCCCGGCGTCGTGTCCGACCTGCGGATGAGCGCCATGTCCTGCTGGGGTGCGAGGTGGCGCTCCGCTTCGACTGGCAGTGTCTGTGGCGTACTTGGCGGCGGCGACCACGGGGGAACGGCACATGGCACAGGGGAGCGCCGGCGGCGCCATCGCGGCGGGGCGCGGACGGGGCCGGGTGCTCGAAGTGGACGCCCTGCGCGGATTCGCGCTCGGTGGCATCTTCGTCGTCAACGTACTCGCCATGGCCGGGCCTTACGGCGAGACGGGCGACCCCGGTGCGGGCGGTCTGGACCGGACGGCCGAGTGGCTGGTGGTGGCCCTCGCGCAGACCAAGTTCTATCTGCTGTTCTCCTTCCTCTTCGGCTACAGCTTCGCGCTGCAGATGACCTCGGCCGAGCGTGCCGGAGCCCGGTTCCGGCCGCGGATGATCAGGCGCCTGTGCGGGCTCTGCGCCCTCGGTCTGCTGCACGCGGTGTTCCTGTACGTGGGCGACATCCTGATCGCGTACTCCCTGCTCGGCCTGTTCCTGCTGCTCGCCGCCAAGACCCCGGCCGAGAAGGCCTGGCGCATCGCACGCCGGATCGCGGGGGTCACCGCCGTCCTGTTCGTGCTCATCGCGGCCGCGGCACTGACGGGCCCGCCGGATTCCGCCGCGCAGCTCCGCGCGGAGGCGGCGCACTCGACCGCCGCCTATGGCGGCGCCCCGGCCGACGTGATCATGGCCAACCTCAAGGCTCTGCCCGAGCTGATCACCGGGGTGCTGCTGCTCGGCGGCTTTGTGGTCGCCGCTTTCCTCGCCGGACTCGCCGCGGGCAAGCGGCAGTTGCTGGCCCGCGCGGGGGAGCGACGCGAGCGGCTGTGGCGCGGCGTCGTCATCGGCGCGGCCGTGGGAGTGCCCGGTGCGCTGTTCATGGCCTGCGGGGTGATCGGTCCGCTGCCGGCCCGCTGGGAGGCGACCGCGTACATGGCGGGCATGGCCCTCGCGCCCGCGCTCAGCGTCGCCTACGCCTGTGCCTTTCTGCTCTGGATCACCCGTCCGGGCCGGGGCGCCGCTGTCGCCGCGCGCCTCGCGCCCGCCGGCCGGATGTCCCTGACCAACTACCTCAGCCAGTCCCTCGTCATGGCCCTGGTCTTCACCGGCTACGGCCTCGGGCTCTACGGCCGCACCGGCGCCGCAGTCGCCGTGTGCGGGGCGCTCGTCGTGTACGCGGGTCAGCTCGCCCTGAGCGCACGGCTGCTCCGTCGCTACCGCATGGGCCCGGTGGAGTGGCTCCTTCGCTGGGTGACCCTGGCGGGGCGGCCCGGGCGATCTCCTCTGGACAGCGTGGATGACCGCCGGGTAACTTCTGTCTGAGCAAGCGCTTAGCCACTGCGCTGCCCCGGGCGACTGACCGGGAGAGACGACCCAGGAGGCCCGACCGTGCGCCGTACCGTTTTCGACGAGGACCACGAGGCGTTCCGCCAGACTCTGCGCGCCTTCATCGAAGCCGAGGTCGTGCCGGTCTACGACGAGTGGTTCGAGGCGGGCCAGGTGCCGCGCGAGTTCTACTACAAGCTCGCCGAGCTCGGCCTCTTCGGCATCAACGTCCCCGAGGAGTTCGGCGGCGCCGGCCTCGACACCCACAAGTTCGAGGCCATCCAGTACGAGGAGACCGCCCGCGCGGGCGTGAACTTCGGCGGCTCCGGCGTGCACGTCCTGCTCGCCCTGCCGTACATCAAGATGCTCGCCACCGACGAGCAGAAGAAGCGCTACCTGGAGAAGTTCGTCTCCGCCGAGGAGATGTGGGCCCTCGCGATGACCGAGCCGGGCACCGGCTCCGACCTCGCGGGCATGAAGACCACCGCCAAGCTCTCCGAGGACGGCACGCACTACGTCCTCAACGGCTCCAAGACCTTCATCACCGGCGGCGTCCACGCCGACCGCGTCATCGTCTGCGCCCGCACCTCCGCGCCGACCGCCGAGGACCGCCGCTTCGGTATCTCGCTCTTCGCCGTCGACACCAAGTCCGAGGGCTACTCCATCGGCCGCAAGCTCGACAAGCTGGGCCTGAAGACCTCCGACACCGCCGAGCTGGCGTTCGTCGACGTCAAGGTGCCCGTCGAGGACCTGCTCGGCGAGGAGAACAAGGGCTTCTACTACCTCGGCAGCAATCTGCCCTCCGAGCGCTGGGGCATCGCCTACGGCGCCTACGCGCAGGCCAAGGCCGCCGTCCGGTTCGCCAAGGAGTACGTCCAGGAGCGCACGGTCTTCGGCAAGACCGTCGCCTCCTTCCAGAACACCAAGTTCGAACTGGCCGCCTGCCAGGCCGAGGTGGACGCCGCCGAGGCCGTCGCCGACCGCGCCCTGGAGGCCCTGGACGCGGGCGAGCTGACCGCCGCCGAGGCCGCATCCGCGAAGCTGTTCAACACCGAGGTCGCGCACCGCGTCATCGACAAGTGCCTCCAGCTGCACGGCGGCTACGGCTTCATGAACGAGTACCCGATCGCCCGCCTGTACGCCGACAACCGCGTCAACCGCATCTACGGCGGCACCAGCGAGGTCATGAAGATGATCATCGCGAAGGACATGGGTCTGTGAGCCGGTGACCGCACCTCTCGACGCCCTGCTCGATCTGCTCGACCTGGAGCGGATCGAGCAGGACTGCTTCCGGGGCCGGTCGCGTTCGGCGATCGTGCCCCGGGTGTTCGGCGGCCAGGTCGCGGCCCAGGCCCTCGTGGCCGCGGGCCGCACCGTGCCCGAGGACCGCACCGCGCACTCCCTGCACGCGTACTTCCTGCGCCCCGGCGACCCGGGCGCCCCGATCGTCTACATGGTCGACCGGATCAGGGACGGCAGGTCCTTCACGACCCGGCGCGTGGTCGCGATCCAGCACGGCCAGCCGATCTTCCATCTCTCCGCGTCCTTCCAGACGTACGAGGAAGGGCTCGAGCACCAGGCCGACATGCCCGCGGCTCCCGACCCGGAGACCCTGCCCACCGCGGCCGAGATGCTGCCCAGGCACCTGCCCGCCGACATCGCCGCGCGCCTCGTCGAGGCCCGCGCCGCCGTGGACCTGCGCTACGTGGGCATCCCGCCGTGGGGCAGCGTCGGCGCCCCGCGCGAGCCGCGCTCCCAGGTGTGGTTCCGCACCAACGGCAAGCTCGCGGACGACCCTCCCCATCTGCACGTGTGCCTCGCGACATACGTCTCCGACATGACGCTGCTCGACTCCGTGCTGCTTGCCCACGGGCGCGGCGGCTGGGCGCTCGGGGACGTCGTGGGCGCCTCGCTCGACCACGCGATGTGGTTCCACCGCCCCTTCCGCGCCGACGAATGGCTGCTCTACGACCAGGAGTCGCCCTCGGCGTCCGGCGGCCGCGGCCTCGGGCAGGCGCGGATCTACACCCAGGACGGCCGCCTCGCGGTATCGGTCATCCAGGAGGGCGTGGTGCGCGTACCGCGTGAAAAGTGACTCTTTTGGCGTGAACCGCGAAAAGTGACATAACGTCGCCCTCATGGCGAGCGACGTACAGGCACCGGGCGGACCCGAGACGCCGGAAGGACCCGGGGAGCCGGGGGAACCCGCGGCACATGCGTCGGAATCCACTTTCACGGTGATCGTCGCGGCCTCCGCCAACCTCGGCATCGCCGCCGCCAAGGCGGTCGCCGGGGTGATCAGCGGCTCCAGCGCGATGCTTTCCGAGGCCGCGCACTCCGTCGCCGACACCGTCACCGAGCTGATGCTGCTCGTCTCCCTCAAGAGCGGCGAACGCCCCGCCGACGAGGACCACCCCCTCGGCTACGGCGGCGCCCGCTACCTGTGGGCGCTGCTCGCCGCCGTCGCCACCTTCGTGGGCGGCGGTGTCTTCGCCGTGTACGACGGCATCCACACCCTCACCCACGGCGAGGAGCCGGGCGACCCCCTGGTGGCGTACGTCGTGCTCGCCATCGCCTTCCTATTGGAGGGCTTTTCGCTGCGCACCGGCCTGAAGCAGGCCCGCGGTGAGGCGGCCAGATTCGGCGTGCACTTCAAGCACTACCTGCGGCACACCCCCGACACCGCCGTGAAGGCCGTCGTCCTGGAGGACACGGCGGCGCTCGCGGGCCTGCTGCTCGCCGCCGGCGGACTCCTCGGCGGCCAGCTCACCGGCTCCGGCGTCTGGGACGGCATCGCCTCGCTGTGCATCGGCGTGCTGCTCGTGTACGTCGCCTGGGTGCTCGGCCGCTCCAACGCCGAACTCCTCATCGGCAAGCCGATGCCGCGCCACATGCGGAACGAAGTGCGGGCGCTGCTGCTCGCCGAGCCGCAGGTGGAGGGCGTTCTCGAACTCACCACTCTGGTGCAGGGCCCGAGCGAGGTCCTGGTCGCCGCGAAGGTCGACTTCAGGGACATGTCGAGCGCGGCGGAGATCGAGTGGGCCTGCGACCGGCTCGAACGACGCCTGAGGGAGCGGTTTCCGGCGATCCGCAGGGTGTATCTCGACCCGACGCCGGGGACTCAGGCGGCCGGGGGCAGCCCCGCGGCGTCGAGCAGGTAGGCCGTCATCGGGTCGTAGAACCGCGGGTCGGTGACATGGTCGTCGAGCGGCACGGTCACCTGCACGGTGCCCTCTGCCTCGCCGATGAACAGCGCCGGGTCGTTGCAGTCCGCGTAGCCGACCGAGTCGAGGCCGCGCTGGCCCGCGTAGCCCGCCCAGCCGTGGTCGGCGACCACCAGGTCGGGCTGGGGGCGTTCCGCGCGCTCCAGGCCGTCCAGGATCGCCTTCATGGGGTCGGGGGAGTGGGTGTGCCACAGCGTCGCGCCGCGCTCCAGGACGGCGACGTCGGCGAACTGGAAGACATAGCCCTCGTCGGTGGTGAGCCCGGCGGGGATCACCACGATCTCGCAGCCCGCCGCGCGGAGGGCCGCCGCCGTCGCGCGGTGCACGTCGAGGAGTCCGCCCGGGTGGCCCGTCGCGAACAGCACGCTCTGCTTGCCCGCCGCCGCCTTGCGCAGCCGCGCCGCCATCCGCTCCAGGGCGTCGACCGTCAGCTCCGGGTCGATCGTGTCCTGCCCCGTGCGGTGCCCCGGGTCGTCGCTCACGCCGCAGCGCTCCGCCATCACGGCGAGCACGTCCTGCTCGTCGCTCCAGCGGTCGCCGAGCTCCAGGCCGAGCCAGTAGTGGCGGTCGCCGTTCGCGAGCTTGCGGTAGTGGGAGAGGTTGTTGTCGCGGGGCGTGGCCACGTCGCCGGCGATACGGGTGCGGACGAGATGGTCGACGAGGGCGGCACGGCTGGGTATCGGCATGGGTCCATTGTGCCGTCGTGGGCAGCCGCCCGGCCTGTCGTCTCTGTCTCTGGACGCGCTCGCTCCACGGAAACCGGCAGCCTGCCCACTGGAATCAACGGTTCCGTAGCGCGAACCACAACTCCATGCGTACGTCCGGATCGTCGAGGTCGGTCTCCAGGAGCGCGGCGCAGCGGGCGACCCGCTGGCGCACCGTGTTGCGGTGCACGCCCAGGGCCGTGGCGGTGCGGTCCCAACTGCCGTGCAGGGAGAGCCAAGTGCGCAGGGTCTCGCCCAGGGCCGGGTTGCCCGCGAGCGGACCGAGCAGCACGCGCGCGTGGGTGTCGGCTTCGTCCGGCGCGACGAGCTCGGCGAGGCGGGGCACCGTGGCCCCGTGGCGGACCAGTGGCGCCCGTGTCGCCTCGGCGCGGCCCAGGGCGCGGGCGGCCTCGGTGTCGGCGTCCCGCAGTCGGCCCGTATCGCAGGGGGCGCTGACGCCGAGGGTCCAGCCGGGCTGCGCGTCGACGTCGGCGTGGCCCGTCAGGAGTACGCGTACGGTGTCGCGGTCCTGGTCGACCAGAGGGCTGCCCAGGGCGGTGCCGAGTGAGCCGGGATCTCCGTCACCGCGCGCGTGCACCACGGTCCAGGGCTCGGGGCCGAGCAGCCCGGCGACTTCCCGCGGTCCGGCGCCCAGGAGGACGCGGACCAGCGCGGCACTGCGCCGCGCGGTGGCCGCGCCCTGGTGCTCCGCGGTGAGCAGCGAGAGCAGCACCAGGGCGGTGCCGGTGATGGTGTGGTCCCCGGAGGAGCGCTCCCCGGTGGCGAGGGCCAGGACCAGGCCCTGCCCGCCCGCCAGCGCGTACGCGGCGACCTTGGTGCCGTGCACGGCGTCCGTGGCGGACGCGGGCGCGGGCGCGCTGCGCTGCTGCCCGGCCTGTCCGCCCGCGCGTACGACCCGGCCGAGATCCTCCAGAGCGGCCGTCACGGTGTCTCCGGGAGCAGCGCCCGCAGAGCACGTGGGCGTGCCATCCGGGCCGAGCAGCGCCGCGAACCCGCCGAGCCGCGCCGCCAGTTGGCGAAGGACCGCGGAAACCGGCTCCGCGCGGGCGGCAGCCACCGCGAGGCCCTGCTGCGCCTCCGTCACCCGGCGCAGCTCCGCGTGCCGCGCCTCGGCCATCAGCTGCCACACGGCCCGCGCCACGGCGGTGAACGGCGTCGGCTCGGGCACTTCGAGCAGCGGCAGGCCGTAGTGGTCGCAGGCTGCGATCAGCGCGCGCGGCACCGTCTCGTGCACGGGCGCCACCCCGAAGCCGAGTGCCGCGCCGCCCGCGGCGACGATCCGTGCCACGTAGTCGTCGAGATGGGTGTCCGCGCCCGCCGCCTCCGCGAAGTGCACACCCGCCGTGAGCAGCAGCTCGCCGCCGAGCAGATACGGATACGGGTCGGCCATCTCGCTGGTGTGCACCCAGTGCACGACAGCGCCCTCGTCGCGCGGTCCCGCCACCTGCCGCAGCCCCAGGTCCGCGCGGGAGAGCAGGGCGGCGAGCGCGACGGGCGGGGTCGGGGGCGGCGCCGGCCGGGCGGAGGACGCAGACGCAGGCAAAGATGCCGACGCGGACGCGGACGCAGGCGCGGTGGAGGGCTCCGGCATGGGATGGACATTCCCTCCATGAGGGGCAGCGAGAATGGATGAAACGTACACTTCAGTGCTGCGCCGCTGCCACTTAATGTCACGGCCATGGCTGTCGACTACGCAGTGATCGTCGTCTATCTCGCCGCCATGCTCGCCATGGGCTGGTGGGGCATGCGCCGCGCCAAGTCCAAGTCGGAGTTCCTGGTCGCGGGCCGGCGCCTGGGCCCGTGGATGTACTCCGGCACCATGGCGGCGATCGTCCTCGGCGGCGCCTCCACCATCGGCGGCGTCGGGCTCGGCTACCAGTACGGGCTCTCCGGCGCCTGGATGGTCTTCACCATCGGCCTCGGCCTGCTCGCGCTCTCCGTGTTCTTCTCGGCGCGGATCGCCCGCCTGAAGGTCTACACGGTCTCCGAGATGCTCGACCTGCGCTACGGCGGCCGGGCGGGGATCATTTCGGGCGTCGTGATGTGGGTGTACACGCTGATGCTCGCGGTCACCTCGACCATCGCGTACGCCTCGATCTTCGATGTCCTCTTCGGCCTCGACCGCACGGTGGCGATCATCCTGGGCGGCTCGGTCGTCGTGGCCTACTCCACGCTCGGCGGCATGTGGTCGATCACGCTCACCGACATGGTGCAGTTCGTCGTGAAGACGATCGGCGTGCTGCTTCTGCTGCTCCCCATCGCCGTCGTGAAGGCGGGCGGCTTCGCCGAGATGAAGGCGCAGCTGCCCACCGGCTACTTCGACCCGCTCGGCATCGGCGGCGAGACGATCTTCACGTACGTCCTGATCTATACGTTCGGCATGCTCATCGGGCAGGACATCTGGCAGCGCGTGTTCACCGCCCGCAGTGACCGCACCGCCCGCTGGGGCGGCACCGTCGCGGGCACCTACTGCCTGGCGTACGCGGTGGCCGGCGCCGTCATCGGGACGGCGGCCAAGGTGCTCTACCCGAAGCTGCCGAGCTCCGACGACGCCTTCGCGACCATCGTGAAGGAAGAACTGCCCATGGGCGTGCGGGGGTTGGTCCTCGCCGCCGCGCTCGCCGCCGTGATGTCCACCTCGTCCGGTGCCCTGATCGCCTCCGCGACCGTCGCCAACAACGACATCTGGGCGCGGCTGCGGGGACGGGTGGCCGCGGCCGGCGGGGGAGGGGACGGCGTGCGGGACGGCGGAGAGCGGGACGAAGTGAAGGGCAACCGGGCCTTCATCCTGATCATGGGCGTCGTCGTGATCGTCGTCGCCATCCAGCTGAACAGCGTCCTGGAAGGCCTCACCGTCGCCTACGACCTCCTCGTCGGCGGGCTCCTCGTGCCGATCCTCGGCGGACTGCTGTGGAAGCGCGGCACGGTGTACGGCGCGCTCGCGGCCGTCGGAGCGGGCGGGCTGACCGTGCTCGCCCTGATGTGGCGCCACGGAATCCTCGCCAACGAGCCCGTGTACTACGGCCTGTTGGCCTCGCTCGCGGCGTATGTCGTGGTGTCCCTGACCACGAAGCCGACGGACCCGGCCGTCCTCGACACCTGGCGCGAACGCCTGGCGGGAGAGGCGAACCAGAGTTATCCACAGGCTGACGAAGCCGTCTCCGCACCGAGCTAAAGTCAATTCACATGAAGCGCGGAAAGCGTGCGAAGACGCAGGACGACGCACGAACCCGCGTGAAGCACAAGAAAGAAGGCACAGCATGAGCAGCACCGAACCCCGTGGCCCCATCGACTCGTCCCGCACCCCGCGGTACGCGGGACCCGCGACGTTCGCCCGGCTGCCCCGGCTCGACGAGGTCGGCGGCCGCACCGACGTCGCCGTGGTCGGCGTGCCCTTCGACACCGGCGTCTCCTACCGCCCGGGTGCCCGCTTCGGCGGAAACGCCATCCGGGAGGCTTCCCGCCTCCTGCGCCCGTACAACCCGGCGCAGGACGCCTCGCCCTTCGCCCTCGCCCAGGTCGCCGACGCGGGCGACATAGCCGCCAACCCCTTCAACATCAACGAAGCGGTGGAGACCGTCGAGGCCGCCGCCGACGACCTCCTCGGCACCGGCGCCCGCATGATGACCCTCGGCGGCGACCACACCATCGCGCTGCCCCTGCTCAGGTCGGTGGCGAAGAAGCACGGCCCGGTCGCCCTGCTCCACTTCGACGCCCACCTCGACACCTGGGACACGTATTTCGGCGCCGAGTACACCCACGGCACCCCCTTCCGCCGTGCCGTGGAGGAGGGCATCCTCGACACCTCCGCGCTCTCCCACGTCGGCATCCGCGGCCCGCTCTACGGCAAGAAGGACCTCACCGACGACGAGAAGATGGGCTTCGGCATCGTCACCTCGGCGGACGTCTACCGACGCGGTGCCGACGAGGTCGCCGACCAGCTGCGCCAGCGCATCGGCGACCGCCCGCTGTACATCTCCATCGACATCGACTGCCTCGACCCGGCCCACGCCCCGGGCACCGGCACCCCCGAGGCCGGCGGCATGACCTCCCGCGAACTCCTGGAGATCCTGCGCGGCCTCGCCTCCTGCAACCTCGTCTCGGCCGATGTCGTCGAGGTCGCCCCGGCCTATGACCACGCGGAGATCACCGCGGTGGCCGCCTCGCACACGGCGTACGAACTGACCACCATCATGTCCCGCCAGATCGCCGACAGCCGGGGGGAGGCCACCGCACAGTGACGCACGACCACGACCTGGAGCTGCGGCCGACGCCCGCGCAGACGGAGGCCGCACTCAATCCTCCGCCGGGCCGCACCGGCGGGGATCTGGTCGTCGAGACCCTGCGCGGCCTCGGCGCCGCCACCGTCTTCGGCCTGCCGGGACAGCACGCACTCGGCATGTTCGACGCGCTGCGCCGCTCCGACCTGACGTATATCGGGCTCAGGGTGGAGAACAACGCGGCCTTCGCCGCCGACGCATACGGAAGAGTGACGGGCGAGGCTGCCCCGCTGCTCCTCTCCACAGGCCCCGGCGCCCTGATGTCCCTCGCCGCGCTGCAGGAGGCGGCGGCCGCGAGCGCCCCCGTGCTCGCGATCGGCAGTCAGGTCCCGGCGGCCGGGCTCGGCGGCGGCCGGCACGGCTATCTGCATGAACTGCGCGACCAGCAGGCCTCGTTCAGGGATGTGGTCAAGTCCGTCCACACCGTGCGCACACAGTCGCAGATCCCCTCCGCGATCGCCGCGGCCTGGGAGTCCGCGCTGACCGCGCCGCACGGACCGGTGTGGGTGGAGATCCCGCAGGATGTGCTCACCGCGGAGACAGCCCTGCCCGTCGTCACCGCGATGGACGCGACGCCGCACGAGCTGGTGCCGCGCCCCGAACTGACCGCGGTGGCCGCCGACTTGCTGGCGAAGGCGGAGCGTCCGGCGATCATCGCGGGCGGCGGAGTCGTCCGTTCCGACGCCGCGGGCAAGCTGCGCGCACTCGCCGAGCGGGTGAACGCACCGGTGGTCACCACCTTCGGCGGCAAGGGCGCCTTCCCCTGGGAGCACCCGCTGTCGCTGCAGTCCTGGCTGGAGGACCGGCACACCACCGACTTCCTGGAGGACGCCGACGTCCTGCTCGTGGTCGGCTCGGGCCTGGGTGAACTCTCCTCGAATTACTACACGTTCAAGCCGCGCGGGCGGGTCGTGCAGATCGAGGCGGACGCCGGGAAGCTGGAGGCCAACCACCCCGCGCTCGGTATCCACGCGGACGCCCGTCTCGCACTGTCCGCGCTCCTGGAAACGGTCGGCGAGCGCCCCGACCCGGAGGCGGCCGGTCGGGTCGCCGCCGTGCTCGCGAAGGTCCAGGAGCGGCTCGACAGCCAGGAGCTGGCCCTGGAACGGCAGATCATCACGGCCGTGCGTGCGGCGCTGCCCCACAAGGCCCCGTCCTTCTGGGACATGACGATCCTCGCCTACTGGGCCTGGTCGGCCTGGCCCGGCGCGATGCACTCCGCACAGGGAGCGGGCGGCCTCGGGTACGGCTTCCCGGCGGCGATCGGCGCGGCGGTGGCCGATCCCACGCGGCCGGTCCTCGCGGTGTCCGGCGACGGCGGCGCGATGTACTCGATCGCCGAACTCGCCACGGCACGGCAGTACGACCTGAATGTCACCTGGCTGATCGTGGACGACGGCGGTTACGGCATCCTGCGCGAGTACATGACGGACGCCTTCGGCGAGACCACCGGCACCGAGCTGTCCCGTCCCGACTTCGTGGCCCTCGCGGAGTCCTTCGGAGTGCCGGCTCTGCGCACCTCGCCGGACCAGCTCACCGAAGACCTCACCAAGTCCCTGGCGACGCCCGGACCTTCGGTGGTCGTGCTCCCGGCAGTGCTGAAGATGTTCGCGCCGACCCACGTATAGATCACTGGGAGCAAGATGCCGGACGGGCTCAATGTGTGAGCCCGTCCGGCGATTGAGGACGAGCCCGCAGGGCGACCTGCGGTGCGCGACAGTGGGGGCGCGGTTACCCAGGACCGCTCAGCTAGGACCGCTCAGCTAGGACCGCTCACCTAGGACCGCTCACCTAGGGCCGCAGCCCTTCCCGGGCCTCCTGACGGTCCAGCTTCGCGTCCCGCGCGGCCAGCGGCTTGGCCTTGGCCGGGTCGGAGAGGACGGTGGCCGACGCGACTCCCGCCCAGGCGAGAATGTCCGCGGTCGCCTTGGCCTTCTCGTCGGGCACCAGGCCCGCGACGTTGGCTCCGTGGTTGGCGCCGGGCGCCGTCACCACATAAGAGTCGTGCGTGCCCTTGCCCGGGCGGAACGGCTCGGCGCCCCACGGGTCGTTCTGGCCGTACACGAAGAGCATCCGGTTCGCGTTGTGCCGTACCCAGCTGTCGACATCGCGCATCGCCGAGGAGTCGAACCGCATCGGGATGTCACGGGGAACGAAGTTCCGCGGCGGCTGGTAGCCGTAGCGGGTCAGGCCCTTGAGGTGCGGCTGCTGGATGGTGGGCGCGCCCAGCTGAGTGCCCGCCTGGTAGTAGTACGGCGTGTAGGTGGCCAGGCTCTGGTCGCTGTAGGCGGACCAGCCGGAGATGGAGTCGATGTAGTCGAACAGCTCCTGGTCGCTCACCTTGGCCGCGGCCGGCACATCGGCGCAGTCCTTCTCCAGGCTGTACTGCCAGAAGCCCCAGGCCGTGTCGAGGACGGTGGCCTCGAAGGCCTTGTCCCGGGTGCCGACCGTCTTCACGGTGAGCTTGTTCGCGGCCAGATAGTCCGCGTACAGCTTCTCCAGGGGCTCGCGGCGCACCAGTGCCTCGCGCTCCACGGCCTGCAGCGCCTCACGGCACTCCTTGGGGCCGACGGTCTCGAAGAACCGGTCGTAGGCCGAATCCTCCTTGTTCACCACGTCGTTGGGCGCCACATAGGCGACGACGCCGTCCATGTCACGGGGGTAGAAGCGCTCGTAGTACGTCGCCGTCATCCCGCCCTTCGAGCCGCCGGTGGCCAGCCACTTCTTGCCGTAGATCGGCTTGAGGGCCTTGAAGATGCGGTGCTGGTCGCTGGCGGCCTGCCAGATGTCGAGCTTCGACCAGTCGGCCGGGTCGGGCCGCGACGGCGTGAAGAAGCGGTACTCCATGGATATCTGGTTGCCGTCGATGATCTGCGTGGGCTCGCTGCGGCGCGGCGTCGTGGAGACGTTGTAGCCCGAGGTGAAGAAGACACTGGGGCGGGCGGTGTCCTTGTGCAGAACGGTCAGCCGCTGCTTGAAGGTGCCCTTGGACGGATGCCGGTGGTCGACCGGCTGTGTGTAGCTGAGGACGAAGTAGCGGTAGCCGGGGTACGGCTTCTCCTCGATCAGGCTCATGCCCGGTATCGCGAGGAGACGGTCCTTGATGTCGGTGGTGGCGGTGTCGGCCGCCTGCGGCTGTGTGTGCGGCTGAGCGGCGGTGGCCGCTCCCGCCGCGCTCACGGTGCCTATGAGCACCACGAGCGACAGCAGCCATCTGAGCGCCTTGCGCATGCACCCTCCCCTGGGTCACGGATGTCGGGCGGAACCTATCGGAGCAATTCCGGTGACACCAGAGGGGGTTCGGGCTAGTAGCGGATCCAGCGCGGGGACAGCGAGCCGCTGCCGACCTTTCCGCTGACCTTGACGCGGCGGTGGCTGACGGTCACGGACAGCGGCCCGGCGTACTTCCTGAAGGTCCCCGCGCGGGTCACGGCGCGGTGGCCGCGGGCCTGCAGCGTGATGGACATCTTGCGGGCCGCGCCGGGGTTCTTGGCGTAGGTCATCGCGCAGACGAAACCCGTGCCTCTGTAGATGACGACCTTGCCGGTGGAGAACTTGAGCGTCCGGACCTTGTTGCCCGCGCAGGAACTCGCGGCGGCGTGTGCGGTGCAGGGGGCGGCGAGGGCGAACAGGAGGGCGGAGACGAGGGTCACGAGACCGAGCAGGGCGCCGCGCCGTCGGCCACGCGCGCGTGCGGCGCGTGCGGTGTGGCCGGTCCCGGTGGCCCGTATCTCACTGTCCACAATCGCCCCTCCCATTGCTGCAGCGTACTGAAGTACTGACGCGGCGGCGCTGCTGGACGGTTGCAGCTTTGGCCGGAGCTTTCCGGTGTTGCGGGCAACCTCTGAGGGATACCCGTGGTCGAACAGGACAGCAGAGAAAGGCGGTCCTCCCATGAAACGGACATCAGCCCGTAAGTCCGGACGCGTCCTCTTAGCCGTGGCGACCCTCACGGCCCTCGCCGCGGTCCCGGCGGCGGCCACGGCACAGCCCCCGACACCCCCCACCACCACAGCCACCGAACAGCAGCCGCAGACCAAGCAGCCCGAGCAGGCCCAAGGCCTCGCCCCGCAGCACGAGCAGGCCCCGGCAGCCGCCCCGCAGCCCGAGCAGGCCCCGGCAGCCGCCCCGCGGGAGCCCGGTGACGCCCCGCCCCGTGACGGCAGCCCCGGCCCCGTATACGAGCGTGTGGCGCACTTCTACGCCGCGTACGTCGATGTCGCCAATGACCCGGGTGACAACACCGCGGCCGCCGAACTCCGCAAGTTCTATCTGACCTCCGCCCTGCGTGCCCGCCTCCTCGACTGGGAGAAGCGGCACGACGCGGACGGCGTGCTGAGGGCCCAGAACGTGCCGAGCGCCTGGAAGGTCACCGCGGGCGACAGCGGGATGGGCCACACCTGGTCGACGGTCCGCCTCACCTGGGGCACGGGCGAGGACCGTACGTACACCTATCTCGCGGTGCAGTCGGACCTCGCCACCCGGAAGATCTCCGACATCAAGTCGAAGTACTGACCCCGGTCGGGCCAGTACTGACCCCGGTCGGGCCGGTACTGACCCCGGTCGGGCCGGTACTGACCCCGGTCGGGCCGGTACTGACCCCGCCGACCGTCTCGGGCTCGCCCACGAAGGTCCGCCACAGGCGTGCGTACCGCCCGTCCAGGGCGAGGAGTTCCTCGTGCGTGCCGTCCTCGGCGACCCGGCCGTCGGCCATCACGACCACCCGGTCCGCACGGGCCGCGGTGGTCAGACGATGGGCCACGACCAGGGTGGTGCGGCGTCCCGCGATGCGGTCGGTGGCCGCGTTGACCTGGGCTTCCGTGGCCAGGTCGAGGGCGGCTGTGGCCTCGTCGAGGAGCAGCACATCCGGGTCGACCAGCTCGGCGCGGGCCAGTGCGATCAGCTGCCGCTGTCCCGCGGAGAGGTTGCGGCCGCGTTCGGTGACCGCGTGCAGATAGCCGCCGTCCAGGGTGGCGATCATGTCGTGGGCGCCCACGGCCCGTGCCGCGGCCTCCACCTCGGCGTCCGTGGCGTCCGGGCGGCCGTAGGCGATGGCGTCCCGCACCGTGCCCTCGAAGAGATACGCCTCCTGCGGCACGACACCCAGGCGGTGGCGGTACGAGGTGAGGTCGAGGGAGCGCAGATCGCTGCCGTCGACGGTGACACGTCCCGATGTCGGGTCGTAGAACCGGGCGACCAGCTTCACCAGGGTCGACTTGCCCGCCCCGGTCTCGCCGACGAAGGCGACGGTCTGCCCGGCGGGGATGCGCAGGCTCACGTCCGAAAGGGCGGCCTCGTCGTCGCCGTAGGCGAACTGCACGTCCTCGAAGGCGATCTCGCCCCGCAGGGACAGCACTTCGAGCGGTTCGTCGGCGGCCTTCGTCGAGGTCGGCTCGCGCAGCAGCTCCTGGATGCGGCCGAGCGAGACGGTGGCCTGCTGGTAGCCGTCGAAGACCTGCGACAGCTGCTGCACGGGCGCGAAGAACAGGTCGATGTAGAGCAGATACGCCACCAGGGCGCCGGTCGTGAGCGTGCCCGCGTCGACCCGGTGCGCGCCCACGATCAGCACGGCCGCCGCCGCCACCGACGAGAGGAACTGCACGAACGGGAAGTACACGGAGATCAGCCACTGGCCGCGGATACGGGCCTGGCGGTAGCTGTCGCTGCGCTCGGCGAACCGCTTCGCACCGGAGCGCTCACGCCGGAAGGCCTGCACGATCCGCAGCCCGGCCACCGATTCCTGCAGGTCGGCGTTGACCACGGAGACGCGTTCACGGGCGAGTTCGTACGCCTTCACGCTGGACTTGCGGAAGAAGTACGTGCCGATGATCAGGACCGGCAGCGTCGCGAAGACGACGAGCGCCAGCTGAACGTCGATCACCACGAGCGCGACCATGATGCCGAAGAAGGTCACGACGGAGACGAAGGCGGTGACGAGGCCGGTCTGCAGGAAGGTGGAGAGCGCGTCCACGTCGGTCGTCATCCGGGTCATGATGCGCCCGGTCAACTCCCGCTCGTAGTAGTCGAGTCCGAGCCGCTGCAGCTGCGCGAAGATCTTCAGGCGCAGCGAGTAGAGGACCCGCTCACCGGTCCGCCCCGTCATCCGGATCTCGCCGGTCTGCGCCACCCACTGCACCAGGACCGCGCCGAGCGCGAACGCCGCCGCCGCCCACACCGCGCCGAACGCGGTCTGCTCCACGCCCTCGTCGATGCCGTGCCGGATCAGCACCGGGAGCAGCAGGCCCATGCCCGCGTCGACGGCGACCAGGAGCAGCGCGAAGAGCAGCGGACGGCCGAAGCCGTGCAGCAGGCGCCGCAGGCCGTAGGACTTCTCCGGGGTGACGGCCTGTGCCTCGTCGATGCCGGGGGTGTCCGTGGCGGGCGGCAACGCGTCGACAAGGGCGAGGAGTTCGGGTGTCGCCGGGGTCCCGGCCAGCGCCAGATCCTTGGGCTCACGGTCCCCGGTCCACAGGCGGGGGGTGATACCGCGCTCCGCGTCGAACTCGGCGTCCAGCTCCGCGCGTACGGAAGTGTCCTCCGCCTCGATCGCCGCGGCCGGTGCGAGATGTCCGGGGGAGACGCCGCCCAGCTCGTCGGGGTCGGTGAGCAGCCGCCGGTACAGGGCGGAGCGGGACTCCAGCTCCTCGTGCGTACCGATGTCGGCGAGCCGGCCGCCGTCGAGGACCGCGATCCGGTCGGCGAGGCCGAGGGTGGAGCGGCGGTGCGCGATGAGCAGGGTCGTACGCCCGGCCATCACGCCCCGCAGGGCCTCGTGGATCTCGTGCTCCACGCGCGCGTCGACGGCCGATGTGGCGTCGTCCAGGACGAGGAGGCGCGGGTCGGTGAGGATCGCACGAGCCAGGGCGAGGCGCTGGCGCTGACCGCCGGAGAGGGTCAGGCCGTGCTCGCCGACCTTGGTGTCGTAGCCCTCGGGCAGCTCGGCTATGAACCGGTCGGCCTGCGCGGCCCGCGCGGCCGCCGCGATCTGCTCGTCGGTGGCGTCGGGGACGCCGTAGGCGAGGTTGGCGCGCACCGTGTCGGAGAACAGGAAGGAGTCCTCGGGCACGAGACCGATCGCGGCCCGCAGCGACTCCAGGGTCAGCTCGCGCACATCGTGCCCGCCGACGAGGACCGCGCCGTGCGTCACGTCGTAGTAGCGGGGCAGCAGCAGCGACACCGTCGACTTGCCGCTGCCGGACGAGCCGACGACGGCCACGGTCTCGCCGGGCCTGATGTCGAGGGAGAACCCTTCGAGCACCGGCTGTGTCTTCGAGCCGCCTTCGTACCCGAAGGAGACGTCGTCGAACTCGACGGTGGCGGGCGCGTCCGCGGGCAGCTCCTTGGTGCCGTCCTCGATCCCCGGCTCGGTGTCGATGAGTTCGAGCACCCGCTCCACACCGGCCCGCGCCTGCTGGCCCACGGTGAGCACCATGGCGAGCATGCGCACGGGCCCGACCAGCTGCGCGAGATACGTCGAGAAGGCCACGAACGTGCCGAGGGTGATCTGCCCGCGCACCGCGAGCCAGCCGCCGAGCGCCAGCATCGCGACCTGCCCGAGCGCCGGCACGGCCTGCAGGGCGGGGGTGTACCGGGAGTTGAGCCGGACGGTGCGCAGCCGGCCGGCGAACAGCTTGCGGCCGACCTCCCTGAGCTTCCCGGTCTCCTGCTCCTCCTGCCCGAAGCCCTTCACCACGCGTACGCCGGACACGGCGCCGTCGACCACACCCGCGACGGCGGCGGCCTGGGCCTGCGCGTACCAGGTGGCGGGGTGGAGGCGCGTCTTGCTGCGCTTGGCGATGAACCACAGGGCGGGGGCGACGGCGAGGGCGACCACGGTCAGCGGCAGGGAGAGCCACGCCATGATCACCAGGGAGATCAGAAAAAGCAGGATGTTGCCGATGGTCATCGGCAGCATGAAGAGCAGGCCCTGGATCAGCTGCAGGTCACTGGTGGCGCGGCCGACGACCTGCCCGGTGGACAGCTCGTCCTGGCGCTGCCCGTCCAGCTTCGTGATCGTGCCGTACATGTCGGTGCGCAGATCGTGCTGTACGTCGAGGGCGAGGCGGCCGCCGTAGTAGCGGCGGATGTATGTCAGGACGTAGACGACGACCGCGGCGGCTATGAGGAGCCCGGTCCATACGGCCAGGGAGCGTCTGTGGGTGTCGATGACGTCGTCGATGACCACCTTGGTGATCAGCGGCACCAGCGCCAGGACGGCCATGCCCGCGAGGGAGGCGCCCAGTGCGAGCACGACGTCCTTCGGGTAGCGCCAGGCATACCCGGCGAGCCGTCTCGCCCACCCCTGTTCCTTCGCCCCGCTCACCTGTGGCCTCCCGCCCGCCTCTGTATCCGACGGAAGCACCAACGCCCTCACCGGCGGATTTCATTCCAGTGCAACAAAAGGGCGATCGGAGACGCGGTGTACGGCGGTCACGGGTGCGGCGGGGCGGCTGTCATGTGTGCAGCGCGGTGGCGGTCAGTGCAGCGCGGTGGCGGTCACTTCGCGTACGTGTCCAGGCTGACCCAGCCGGCCTTGGTCGACGGCGCGAACAGCACCCCGCCCGCCACCATCGGCTCCGTGTCGAGGCCCACAGGGGCCTCGCTGCCGTCCGGGAGCTCCGGGATGCTGTGCTGCCACACCTGCTTCCCGGTCTTCGCGTCGTACGCCGCCGCCGCGCTGGTCGTGGCGACATAGATGCGGTCGCCCGCCCACACCGGCGGGGCGTCCGCGACACCCTTGCCCGGTACGGGCTTGCGCCACAGCTCGCGGCGCGCCACCGGGTCCACGGCCACCAGCTCACCGTCCGCGACGAGCAGCACACGGCCCGGCGCCACCGCCAGCTCGGGGGCCCCGACCTGGCCACCGCCGATGGCCGCGTCGACGGGGGTGAGGAGCGCCTTGGCGCCCTTGGCCAGCTTCTGCCGCAGCAGCCCGCCGCTGCCTTCCGGGCCGGCTTCGGCGCCGCAGTACAGGAAGGCGGCGCCGTCCTCCTTCATGAGGGCCTGGGTGCCGATGGTGCAGTCGGCGCCGAGCTCGAACTCGGCGGTGCGCCTGCCGCTGCCCGCGTCGATGACGGTGGCGAGGTTCTCGCCGATGCTGTCGGTGTCGGTGCCGGTGAAGACGTACACCTTGCCGTCGAGGGCGCGCAGTGCGGGCACATGGCCGGTGCCGCCGTCGGGCGAGGTGCGGGCGGTCCGGGTCCAGCGCTTCTCGCCGGTGGCGACGTCCACGGCGTGCACGAGGCCCGAGTGATCGGCGGCGTAGACGTTCGTGCCGTCGGTGATCAGGCGCTGGGTGAGGACGGGCGTCTTGTAGCGCCACACCTCCTTGCCGTCCTTCAGGCGCAGGCCGACCATCGCCTCGCCGATGTTGACGACGGCGGTGCCGCGGGCCACGACCGGGGTGTTCTGGCCGTATGAAGACGCCTTGCCGGTCTTCCAGCGCTGCTCGCCGGTGGCCGCGTCGATCAGCACCGTCTCGTCGCCGACGCACAGCAGCGCCCGCGCGGCCTGGGCGTAGGCGCAGTCGCTGTTCTGCAGCGTGTACTGCCACTGGCGCCAGCCGTCGGGCCGTCGCTCCGGCCGGTCCCGGTAGGTGAACGTGAAGGCCGCCGAGCCGGACTGGGTGCCGAGGTAGTCGGCGGAGCCGGGCGGCTGCTGCGGCGGGCGCCCGCCGTTCCTGCCCGGCGAGGAGCCCTCGCCCTGTGCGTCCGGCTTCTTGGGGTCCGGGTCGCCGTCGCCGCGCAGGCCGTAGAGCAGACCGCCGGTCAGGCCCGCGACGGCGGCGACAGCGGCGGCCACGGCGAGTACCCGGCGCCAGCGCCCCCGCGGCGGTGGCGTGGGCGCGGACCCGGCGTCGCCCGCAGGGGGAGCCGGGGGTACGGCGGAGGCGGGCGCGGCGGTCACGGACGGTGCGGCAGGCACGGACGGCACGGACGGCGCGCGCAGCAGCATCGTCCCGGGCGAGTCCGATGTCACCACGGGCTGCCCGGCGTGCCCGGCCCAGATGTCCTGGAGGAGCCGCAGGAGGCCGTCGGCGTCGGGCCGTTCGGACTGGTCCTTGGCGAGACAGCGCTCCACCACCGGCAGCAGCCAGTCCGGCACGCCGTCCAAGTCCGGGGATTCATGGACGAGTTGGTAGGCGACCGCGTACACGTCCGTGGCGTCGAAGGGCACATGGCCGCTCGCCGCGTACGTCATCACGGAGCCGAGCGAGAAGATGTCGCTGGGCGGGCCCACGTCCTTCTGGGCGCGGATCTGCTCGGGGGACATGAACGGCGGGGTGCCGACGGCGATACCGGTGTGGGTGAGCATGTCGGCGTCGGCGGCGCGCACGATGCCGAAGTCGATGACGCGCGGCCCGTCGTCGGCGAGCAGCACGTTGCCCGGCTTCAGGTCGCGGTGCACGATGCCCGCGCGGTGGATGTCGCGCAGCGCCTCGGCAAGACCGAGAGCGAGGCGGTACAACTCCTCGTCGGTGAAGGCGGGGCCCTCCTTGATCCGTGCGTCCAGGGGCGTGCCCGGCACGTAAAGGGTGGCCATCCACGGCGGGTCCGCGTCCGGGTCGGCGTCCAGGACCGGGGCCGTGAAGGCGCCGCTGACCTGCCGTGCCGCCGTCACCTCGCGCCGGAAACGGCCCCGGAAATCGGCCTGTTGGGCGAGATGCGAGCGGATCACCTTGACCGCGACCTGCCGCCCTGACGGTGACGTGCCGAGATACACATGACCCATGCCGCCGGCGCCGAGCAGACCGTCGAGGCGGTAACCGGGAATCTCCGGCAGCTCCTCCGCCCCGCCCGCCTCACCGTGCCCGGCCCCCGTGCCCTGAGCGTCCTGGGCCATCGTTCCCCCATCGTCGTACGGCCGTGCGCGGATGATACCGAGACGCCCGGCAGCCGGCGGGCTCCGCGATCACACCGTGACCCCGGCACACGCCTTGACCTCGGCACACACCGTGACCCCGGCACTCAACACACCGTGCCTCCGGCGCACACCGTGCCCCCGGCACACGGCACACCGTGACCCCGGCACACACCATGACCCGCTCACACCGACCGTGCGCACCCCACCGGCCTGGCGCCGCCGAGGCGGACGTAGAGCGATGTCTCGGGCGGGCAGCCGGAGCGTGCGGTGACGGCGCTGGTGACGCGGTAGCGGGGCGGGTGCTCGCCCGAGCCGTCGCAGGGGGTCTCACGGACCTCGCCCGCCTGGGAGTCGTAGAGGCAGTCGCCCACGAGGGTGCGTGGGCCACCGC
This sequence comes from Streptomyces monticola, assembly GCF_042665355.1. Lineage (NCBI taxonomy): Bacteria > Bacillati > Actinomycetota > Actinomycetes > Kitasatosporales > Streptomycetaceae > Streptomyces > Streptomyces monticola. The sequence continues at coordinate 162,747 of NZ_JBHTCF010000005.1, forward strand.
CGCCGCCCGGGTCGCCCGGGTGCGGTGCCTCCAGGTTGCGCATACAGGCATAGCCCCGCTCGGCGGCCGGGCGTGATTCGGAGATATGCAGCACGAAGTCCGTGATGTCGGGGCACCGGGGCCCCCGGCTCTGCGTGCCGTCGTGCCGCGCGAGAACCCGGGCCTGCGCCTTCTCGCTGGTGCACGCCACCTCCGTGAACTCCCCTCCGCGCGAGCTGCATTCGTCGACGGCGAGGAAGGTGGCGCCGAAGTCGGAGGGTGCGACGGAGACGGCCTCTTCGCCGAGTCTGCCGTCGCCGGGCGCGGGCGACTTCTGGCAGGAGGTGAGTGTGCCGAGCGCGGCCAGGAGCAGCAGCGCGCCCGCGCGCACCGCCCCCCGGGAACGAGCCTTGCGCATGGTGAACCCCCGATAGGTCGGTCCAGCCTGACCCGTCGTGCGGGGGCACGCCAGATGTGCAGGGGGCTTTGCGTCGGGTGGGGGCGGTGCGCGCGTGGTGTGGCGTAGGGCTAGTACGACAACCCGTGCCCGACCGGGTACAGCACCTGGGTGGGATCGTCCGCCCGCTGGACCGGCACGGGCAGTCTGCCCTCGGGACCGACCCGGCCGGCGATCACCCGTGCCGCCGCCCGCAGTTCGACATCCGTCCAGGAGTACGACGCCAAACAGGCCTTCACCGAAGGCAGTTGAGCGATGTCGTAAGGGTTGCGGATCGCCACCGCCACCACGGGGACACCCGTCGCGAGCAGCGCGTTCACCAGGGTGCGCTGGCTGCTCGTCGCCGAGACGTTGTACGTCCCCACGACCACCGCGTCCTTGCCCGCCGCGGCGGCCACCGCCTCATTGATCTTCGCCTGCGCGGGCGCCGTGCCCGTGGACAGGGCGGTCGCCGTGAAGCCGAGCTCGGTGAGGGCCTTGGCGAGGACGGCGGTGGGCGGCCCGGTGGTCCCCGACGGTGAGGCCGGGTCCGCGCCCACCACGAGGACCTTGCCCTGCGTGCGGGCCGAGAGCGGAAGCAGTCCGCCCTCGTTGACGAGGAGCGTGGTGGTCTCGTCCGCGATCCGGTCCGCGGTGGCGAGGTGCGCCCGGGTACCCACCGTGCGGTCGACGCCCTGGTGGGTGACGTAGGGGCTCTTGAACAGGCCGCGCCTGGCCTTGAGTTCAAGGATCCGCAGCAGTGACTCGTCGAGCCGCGCCTCGCTCAGCTCGCCGTCCTGGACGGCCTTGAGCACCGCGTTCCAGGCGACCTCCGGCTTCGGCGGGTTGAGCAGCTGGTCGACGCCCGCCTTCAGGGCGAGCACCGGCACCCGGTCGTCGCCGTACTTGGTGCGCACCCCCTGCATGCCCAGGGAGTCGGTGACCACGACGCCGTCGTAGCCGAGCTGTTGGCGCAGGACGCCGGTGAGGATGGGCGGTGAGAGGGTCGCCGGGTCCTCGGCCGGGTCGAGGGCCGGGACCACGATGTGCGCGGTCATGACCGAGTCGATACCGGCGGCTATCGCGGCCTCGAACGGCGGGGCGTCGAGGGTCTCCCACTGCTCGCGCGTGTGGTGGATCGTCGGCAGCGCGTAGTGGCTGTCGTCCTTGGTGTCGCCGTGGCCGGGGAAGTGCTTGGACGTCGCGGCGACGCCGCCGCTCTGGTAGCCCTCGACCTGCGCCTCGACCATCCGGGACACGGCCTCGGGGTCGGCGCCGAAGGAGCGCACGCCGATCACCGGGTTGGCCGGGTTCACATTCACATCGGCCACCGGCGCGTAGTTCTGCCGTATGCCCATCGCCGCCAGCTCCTGGCCCGCGATCTTCGCCGCGCGGCGGGCGCCCGAGCGCGAGCCCGACGCGCCGAGCGCCATCGCGCCCGGCATCAGCGTCGCCGGTTTCCCGACCCGGGCGACGATGCCGTGCTCCTGGTCGGTGGATATCAACACCGGTATGCGGGAGGACTGTTGGAGGGCGGCGCGCTGGATTCCGTTCGACAGGTCGGCTATCTGGTGCGGCTCGCGGGTGTTGTGCGCCCAGCCGAAGTAGATGATGCCGCCGACGCGGTACTTGGCGATCAGCTCGGCGGCGTTGCGTACGCCCGCCTCTTCCAGGTTCTTGTCGACGTCCGCCTGGTCGGGCTCGGTGGCCGAGTGGCCGTACACGCGCATGACGAAGAGCTGGCCGACCTTTTCCTCCAGGGACATCCGGCCGATCAGTTTGCGCAGGGCGGTGCGGTTCACGGTTCCATCTTCCGCCGCGCGGGCGGGATTCGCTCCCACGGCGACGGCGGCGGCGGTGCCCGCCGTGGCGGCGAGCAGGCTGCGTCTGGAGGTGCGGGGGCTACGGCCGGAGGTGCGGAGGCGATCGGGCATGTTCGCTCCCGAGGCTTGGAGTCCGTGTCTGACCGGACTGCTGAGGGAAACTGACCGGGCCGGTGAAGGAAACTTCCGGGGGGACACGGATAGTCGGAAAATTTCTGCCAGTCAAGGGAGCGGGGAACCCGTGCATCTGCCCGGCCGTCCAAACGGCATGCTGCCGGTGAGTCTCCGCTGTGCGGTGTCGGCCTCGCTGCTGGCTGCGATCGCTGACCACCCTCTCCGCCGCAAGCGGCCGGCAGCCCGCCGCCACCGGTGCGCCCCCCTCCGACAGCACCGGTGGCGGCCCCTCCTCGCGGGCTTTCCCAGGAGCCGCCTCAGGGGCTGACCGGCGGCCTGCTGTCAGTGCGGGCTCAGTGCCCGACCAGTGCGGCCCGTTGTCGGGGCGACCTGCCGCCGGTGTGGCCCGCTGCCGGTGCGGGCTCAGGCCGACTCGCAGAGCAAGCGGTCCAAGTGCCGCCGCCCGGCCGCCAGTTGCTCCGGCAGCGGCGCCGCATCCGGGTACCACCGTGCCTCGTACTCCCAGCACAGCCACCCGTCCCACCCCTCACGGCTGAGCACCTCCACGCACTCCGTGAGCGGCAGCACCCCCGCGCCCAGTGCGAGCGGCGTGGTGTCTTCGGCGGATGCGATGTCCTTGACCTGGACGTAACCGAGGTACGGCGAGAGTGCCGCATACGAGACGGACGGCTGCTCCCCGCCGAGCCAGGTGTGCATCACGTCCCACAGGGCGCCCGTGTTCCGGTGCCCCACCTGCCCGAGCACGCGGGTGGCGGCGGCCCCCGTGCGGTGTGAGTCATGCGTTTCGAGCAGGATCCGGACGCCGAGGTCCGCGGCGTGCTCGGCGGCCAGGCCGAGCCGCCGTGCGGCGGTCGCGTCGGCCTCCTCCGCGCTCTGCTCGGTACCCCCGCCGGGGAAGACACGGACGAAGGGAGCGCCCAGGTCACGGGCGAGTTCGGCGAGGGCGCGCAGCTCCGCGAGGACGGGGGTGTCCTCGCCGGGCTCCGCCACGCGCGCGTACCCCGCGACGGCGAGGATCTCGACCCCGCCGGCCTTGAACTCGGCCACGACATCGGCCCGTTCGGTGATCCCGAGTCCGGTGTGCACCGGCTCCTCGGGGTGGGCGCGCAGCTCGACGCCGTGGTAGCCGTGCGAGGCGGCGAGCCAGACGACATCGGAGATCGGCAGTCCGGGCACACCGAGGGTGGAGAAGGCCAGCTTCACGGCGGGGCTCCTGGGGTGGGTGGCGGCTTGCGGGAGGTTGTGCCGGACCCTAGGAAGCCGTACCCACCCCGTCAAGCAGGAGTTTCGTGCAGTGCGAGGCGCCAGTCCTGGCCGACGAGATCCGCCCCGAACGACCGGTGCGGCTTCTCGGCGACCAGGACGAAGCCATGGCGCTGATAGATGCCGCGGGCGGCCCGCAGTACGTCGTTGGTCCACAGGACCAGCTCGCGGTAGCCCTGCTCACGGGCGAAGTCGACGCAGGCGCGGACGAGCAGATCCCCGATGCCGTGGCCGCGCGCGTCCGGCTCGACGAGCAGCAGACGAAGCCGCGCGGTGCCGGGTGCGTCGTCGCGTACGCACATCACGGACCCCACCGGACGCCCGTCGAGCTCGGCGATCCAGACCCGCTCCAGATACGGGTCGTGGTCCTGCGCGAAGTCGGCGACGATCCGGGCGACCAGGCCTTCGTAGTCGGCGTTCCAGCCGAACTCGGCGGCGTACAGAGCGCCGTTGCGCTGCACCATCCAGCCCAGGTCGCCGGGGGCGGGTTCGCGCAGGCGCACGTCCTCCGCGCAGGGCGGGCGGGACTCGCCCAGGAGGCCGCGGACGGTGCGCATCGCCTCGGTCAGACGTGACCGATCGGCCGCAGGGACCCGGGCGAGCAGTGAGCCGACAGCCTCACGCGACCGCTCCTCCTGCAGATCGGCGGCTTGCCGGCCCCGCGCGGTGAGTTCGATGTGCTGCCGTCGCGGATCCCGCTTGGAGGGTGCCCGCCGGACCAGGCCGTTCTTCTCGAACTTGGCCAGTAGACGGCTCAAGTAACCGGCGTCAAGGAGGAGTTCGGCGCGCAGATCGGCGGCGTCGGTGTGCGGGCTGTGCGCGAGCTCGTACAGCACACGGGACTCGGTCAGGGTGTACGGCAGATAGAGATGGCGGCTGTAGTCGAGCGCGCCGATGAGATTGGTGTAGAAGCGGTTGAAGGCCCGGATCTCGTGAATGGCCCGAGTCGGCTCGGTGCTCGGCATCGCTCACCCCGGTGATTACCTTTGACTTAGTCAAGGGTACGGCGGGGCGGGGCAAGGGGAAACCCTTCGGCGCTGATCGAGACGGACCGGCCGTCCGGCAACGGCAGCGCAAGGTCGTGTTCGTACGGAATTCCTCGATGTGCCCGTACCGGCCGGTCGGCTCCGATGCCCGGAAGCGCGTGCAAACCGCGGGGTCCGGATCGACGGCGGCGTACACGGGGGACGCCGCACGATGCGAAGTGGCACACCTTCATGTCGAAGTCACCGTCACGCGTGCTGCGCGGCGCCTGTTCGACGGCCGCATCGAGCCCGCGCCAGGCGAACCGGCCGCGCGCGGTTGTGCACCGAGCCGATACGTACGGCTACGCCCCTGAGCTCGCGGCCGTCGCTCCCGCGGCCCGGCAGCCATGACGAAGTCGGACAGCTCCACCGCTCGCAGCGTCAGAATGACCTTCCCGCGTGTGATCTCGGTGCGATACCCCTTGGGTCAGCCGATGCCGCCATGCAGCTCGGGCCCGGAAGTCACGCCCGCCCCGTCGACCCCCGCACCACCAGCTCGCCGCGCACCGTCGCCACCCCGCCCGGCGGCTCCTTCTCGCGGCCCATCGCGATCCGGCCCGCCCGTGCGCCCGCGTCCGACAGGGGCAGGCGGACCGTCGTCAGGGCGGGGACCGCGTCGACGCTGAACGGCAGATCGTCGAAGCCGCAGACCGATACGTCGTCGGGGATCCGCCGTCCGGACTCGCGCAGGGCCGCGCAGGCGCCGAGCGCCACCGTGTCGTTGGCGGCCACGACCGCCGTCAAACCCGGCTCGCGGCGCAGGAGTTCGAGGGTCGCCTCGTAGCCGGAGCCGCGGTCGTAGGGGCCGTGCACCGTCAGCTCCTCGCCGGTCGGCAGCCCCGCGTCGGCCAGCGCCTCACGGTGACCCTCCAGGCGGTGCCGGGTCGTGGTGCGCTCCTCGGGGCCCGCGATATAGCCGATCCTGCGGTGGCCCAGGGAGAGCAGATGCCCGGTGAGCCGGTGGCCGCCGCCGCGGTTGTCGAAGGTGAGCGCGATGGCCTCGGTGCCGGGCGCGGGCGGCCGTCCGCACAGCACCACGCGCGTGCCCGCCTCGGAGAGCCGCTGCAGCTTCGCGGTGAGCGCCTGCGCGTGCCCGGCGTCCTCGATGGCACCGCCGGTGATGACGACGGCGGCGGCGCGCTGACGCTGCAGCAGGGTGAGATACGTGAGTTCACGCTCGGGGGAGCCGCCGGTGTTGCACACCACGGCGAGCCGCTCCCCGCCCGCGCGCCCGCCGGGACCCCCGATCTCCGACTGCACGGCCCCGGCCATGATCCCGAAGAACGGGTCGGCGATGTCGTTGACGAGGATGCCGACCAGGTCGGAGGTGGCGGCGGCGAGCGAGCTCGCGGGGCCGTTGAGTACGTAGTCAAGGTCGGCGACCGCGCGCAGGACCCGCTCCCGGGTGGCGGCCGCCACCGGGTAATTGCCGTTCAGTACGCGGGAGACGGTGGCGGGGGAGACCTGGGCGCGGGCCGCCACATCCGCCAGGGTCACGGTCATCTGTTGCCTCCGGGGCTCTGTTGCTGCACCACGTTGCTGCACGATCGCGGCGCGATCGCTTCGTATCTGCCGAATGCACGCGGTACTTGAGCGGTACGTCACGGCTTCATCGGTACTTCTGCGGCTCTTCGCCCGACCCTCTTGTGAGGGGCTCGTCAGGCAGGCTAGCTTTTCCTGGCATAGAAAGCGCTTGCTATCGCCGTCGGCTGGTACGGGGAAGCCGTGCGAACCGCACGAACGGGCCGTGAGAAGCGCTGAACACGGGCGTACGGAGGGACTTTCGTGACACGCAAGACGGTGCGTATCGCCATGAACGGCGTGACCGGGCGGATGGGCCACCGCCAACATCTGGTCCGCTCGATCCTGGCCCTGCGCGAACAGGGCGGCCTGGACCTCGGCGACGGCACCGTGCTGTGGCCCGAACCGGTACTCGTCGGCCGCCGCGAGCACGCCCTGCGCGCCCTCGCCGACAGCTACGGCCTGAAGCACTGGAGCACCGACCTGGACGCCGTCCTCGCCGACGACTCCATCGACATCTACTTCGACGCACAGGTCACCGCCGCCCGCGAAGAGGCCGTCAAGAAGGCCATCGCCGCCGGAAAGCACCTCTATATAGAGAAGCCCAGCGCCACTTCGCTCGACGGCGCCCTGGAACTCGCCCGGCTGGCGAAGGCCGCGGGCATCAAGCACGGCGTGGTCCAGGACAAGATCTTCCTGCCGGGCCTGCTGAAGCTGAAGCGCCTCATAGAGGGCGGGTTCTTCGGCCGGATCCTCTCCGTGCGCGGCGAGTTCGGCTACTGGGTCTTCGAGGGCGACTGGCAGCAGGCACAGCGCCCGTCGTGGAACTACCGCTCGGAGGACGGCGGCGGCATCGTCGTCGACATGTTCCCGCACTGGGAGTACGTCCTGCACGAGCTCTTCGGCCGTGTGAAGAGCGTGCAGGCGCTCGCCGCCACCCATGTCCCGCAGCGCTGGGACGAGCAGTCCAAGCCCTACGACGCCACCGCCGACGACGCCGCGTACGGCATCTTCGAACTCGAAGGCCCCCAGGGCTCCGTGGTCGCGCAGATCAACTCCTCCTGGGCGGTGCGCGTCCACCGCGACGAACTCGTCGAGTTCCAGGTCGACGGCACCGAGGGCTCCGCCGTCGCGGGCCTGCGCAACTGCCGTGCCCAGCACCGCTCCGCGACCCCCAAGCCCGTGTGGAACCCGGACATCCCGGCCACCGAGCGCTTCCGCGAGCAGTGGCAGGAAGTCCCGGACAACGGCGAGTTCGACAACGGCTTCAAGGTGCAGTGGGAGCTGTTCCTGCGCCATGTGGTGCTCGACGAGCCCTATCACTGGAACCTGCTCGCGGGCGCCCGCGGAGTGCAGCTCGCGGAACTCGGGCTCAAGTCATCGGCGGACGGCCGCCGTTACGACGTACCGGAGCTGACCCTGTGACCCTTCTGCTGCCTCTCGAAAACGGCGGCACGCGCGCGTACGTACCGCGAAACGAGCCCTTCAAGCCCTCGGGGGGAGCCCCGCTCGCGTCCCGCACGGTCTTCTCCGCCGCCCATGTCGTCGCCGACCCGTACGCCGACGTGTCGCCCGAAGGGCCCGCCGCCGTCGACTGGGACGCCACTCTCGCCTACCGCCGCCACTTGTGGGCACACGGCCTGGGTGTGGCCGAGGCGATGGACACCGCACAGCGCGGCATGGGCCTCGACTGGGCGGGCGCCGCCGAGCTGATCCGGCGCTCGGCGGCCGAGGCGAAGGCCGCAGGCGGGCAGATCGCCTGCGGCGTGGGCACCGACCAACTCGCGGGCCCTGTGAGCCTGGACGTGGTCCGGGCCGCCTATGAGGAGCAGCTCGCGCTCGTGGAGGGGACGGGCGCACAGGCCATCCTCATGGCGTCCCGGGCCCTCGCGGCGGCGGCCCGCGGCCCCGAGGACTATCTGGAGCTCTACGGCCACCTCCTGCGCCAGGCCGCGGAGCCGGTGATCCTGCACTGGCTCGGCCCGATGTTCGACCCGGCCCTGGAGGGCTACTGGGGCTCCGCCGACCTGGACGCGGCCACGGACACCTTCCTCGAAGTGATCGCCGCCCACCCCGACAAGGTCGACGGCGTCAAGATCTCCCTGCTCGACGCCCGCCGCGAAGTGGAACTGCGCCGCCGCCTGCCCGAAGGGGTGCGCTGCTACACGGGCGACGACTTCAACTACCCGGAGCTGATCGCCGGCGACCGGCACGGCTTCAGTCACGCGCTGCTCGGTGTCTTCGACCCGCTCGCGCCGCTGGCGGCGGACGCGGTGCGTGTCCTGGACACGGGGGACGTGGCGGGCTTCCGCAAACTCCTCGACCCTACGGTGGAGTTGGCACGGCACCTCTTCGAGAGCCCGACCCGCTACTACAAGACCGGTGTGGTGTTCCTCGCCTGGCTCGCGGGCCACCAGAGTCACTTCACGATGGTCGGCGGCCTGCAGTCGGCCCGCTCCCTGCCGCACCTTGCCCAGGCCTACGAACTGGCCGACGGCCTGGGCCTGTTCCCCGACCCGGGTCTCACCGAGTCCCGTATGAAGTCCCTGCTCACCGTGTACGGAGTCGCCCAGTGACGGCCGCTTCGCGCTCCCTGGCCGAGCGCTTCAGCATCAACCAGATGACGGTCAAGCAGCTGTCCATGCCCGAACTGGCAGAGGCCTGCACGGACTTGGGTGTGCGCGGTATCGGCCTGTGGCGCGCGCCGGTGCAGGAGTACGGCCTGGAGGCGACCGCGAAGCTCCTGCGCGACAGGGGCCTCGCCGTCACGACGCTGTGCCGGGGCGGCTTCTTCACGGCGATCGACCCGCACGCGCGCGTGCAGGCCATCGACGACAACCGCCGCGCCATCGACGAGGCGGCGGCACTCGGCACGGACACCCTGGTCCTGGTCTCCGGCGGCCTGCCGCCCGGCAGCAGCGACCTGCACGCGGCGCGCGAGCGGATCGCCGAGGCCCTCGCCGAACTCGCGCCCTACGCCCACGAACGCGGGGTCCGCCTCGCCATCGAACCCCTCCACCCCATGTACGCCGCCGACCGCTGTGTCGTCTCCACGCTCACCCAGGCCCTCGATCTGGCCGAACGCTTCCCGGCCGACCAAGTGGGCGTCTGTGTGGACACGTACCACGTCTGGTGGGACGACCGGGCCCCCGCCGAGATCGCCCGCGCGGGCCGCGGTGGCCGGCTGCACGCCTTCCAGCTCGCCGACTGGACCACACCGCTCCCCGAAGGGGTGCTCAACGGCCGCGGCCAGCTCGGCGACGGCGCGATCGATCTGCGCGCGTGGCGCGAGCTGGTCGACGCGGCGGGCTACGCGGGGCCGGTCGAAGTGGAGCTGTTCAACGACGAGTTGTGGGGCAGGGACGGCCGGGAGGTGCTGACGGAGACAGCCGACCGGTACCGGGAGCACGCCTGAGCGCTCCGCGGGCCTGGCCTGCGGAGCGCACGGCGCTCGGTGCAGCTATTTCTTGCCGCCGAGGATCTGGCCGAGGAGATCGCCCAGGTCGAGGCCGCCGGCCTCCTTGCCCTGCGCGGGCGCGGCACCGGACGCGGGCGCGGCACCGGACGCGGGGGCCGCGCCGGGGGCCGGTGCGGCCGTCGCCGTGCCGGGCTGCGTCTTGGCGCCCGCGGCCCGCTTGGCGAAGACGGCGAGCAGGACCGGGATCAGCAGCTCGATGCCGCGGGACACGGTGGTCGCCGGGATGCCGGTCTTCTTGGACACGGCTTCGGCGACCGGCTTGCTCATCTTCGTGAGCATCCCGGTCATCATGGAGCCGCCGAGCAGCCCGCCGAGCCCGCCGGCGAAACCGACCGCACCCGCGGGCGCCTGGGCATCGCCGACCTCCGCGAACGCCTGCCGGACCTCTTCCGCGTCCTCGGGCGCGCCCGCGGCCTTCTCGTGAAGTCCGCCGGAGAGCGCGGAGACGGTGTCGCCCACGAAGGTCTTCGCGGCGTCGGTATCGGCGTCGGGACCGAGCAGGCCGGCGATCTCCTGGAGCTTGTCGTCGCCGAGCTCGTTCAGGACGTCCTTCTCGAAGGATTCATCGCTCATGCCTGAAACGCTACGTCTGCCCGCTTTCGTCGGCATGTCGGACGGGCCCGCCACCGCCGCCTCTCCGCGCCCGCACTCCCTCTCACCTGGCACTCACCTGGCCGGAACCCGTCGCAGGAAATTACTGCCCGCAGTCGTGCAACCCTTCCCGCGTTACGGCGGTCGTACTTGGCATCAGGACTCCCGGAGGGGGATCTGGGGGGATCAGTGAGTCCTGAGCGGAGGGGGGAACCCGAGGGGGTCCGGCCGACGGGCCGGACCCCCTCGAAGCGTCCCCGCACCGTCCGCGAGCGCGTGTTCGTCCCCTGCGCACCGTCCGCGAGCGCAGTTGTCCACAGGCCGCCCGCCGTGTCGTATCCCGGCGGTAGCGTCGGATCATGTCGAAAGCGGTGGGGAGCCCGGCGGCGGGCGCGGCAAGGGGCCCGGCGGTGGTCGAGGGCGTCCTGGAGCGCATCACGTACGCCAATGAGGAGAACGGCTACACGGTCGCAAGGGTGGACACCGGCCGCGGCGCCGGCGACCTCCTGACCGTCGTCGGATCCCTGCTCGGCGCGCAGGTGGGGGAGTCCCTGCGCATGGAGGGCCGCTGGGGCTCCCACCCGCAGTACGGCAAGCAGTTCACGGTGGAGAACTACACCACGGTCCTGCCCGCCACCGTCCAGGGCATCCGCCGCTATCTGGGCTCCGGCCTGGTCAAGGGCATCGGCCCGGTCTTCGCCGACCGCATCACCCAGCACTTCGGCGTGGAGACCCTCGACATCATCGAGCAGGAGCCGAAGCGCCTCATCGAGGTCCCCGGGCTCGGCCCCAAGCGCACCAAGAAGATCGCCGAGGCCTGGGAGGAGCAGAAGGCCATCAAGGAGGTGATGGTCTTCCTGCAGAGCGTGGACGTCTCGACCTCCATCGCCGTGCGGATCTACAAGAAGTACGGCGACGCCGCCATCTCCGTGGTCAGGAACCAGCCCTACCGCCTCGCGTCCGACGTCTGGGGCATCGGCTTCCTCACCGCCGACCGCATCGCGCAGTCCGTCGGCATCCCGCACGACAGCCCGGAGCGCGTCAAGGCGGGCCTGCAGTACGCCTTGTCGCAGTCCACGGACCAGGGCCACTGCTTCCTGCCCGAGGAGCGGCTGATCGCCGACGCGGTGAAGCTGCTGCAGGTCGACACGGGCCTTGTCATCGAGTGCCTCGCCGAGCTCGCGACCGACGAAGAGGGCGTCGTGCGCGAGCAGGTGCCCGGCCCTGAGGGTGATGGGCAGCCGGTCACCGCCGTCTATCTGGTGCCCTTCCACCGCGCCGAACTCTCCCTGTCCGCACAGGTGTTGCGACTCCTTCGCACGGACGAGGACCGGCTGCCCGGCTTCCGTGACGTCGACTGGGGCAGGGCGCTCGCCTGGCTCAAGGGCCGCACGGGCGCCGAGCTTGCCGCCGAGCAGGAGCAGGCCGTGAAGCTGGCCCTCACCCGCAAGGTCGCCGTCCTCACCGGCGGCCCCGGCTGCGGCAAGTCCTTCACCGTCCGCTCCGTCGTCGAGCTGGCCCGCGCCAAGAAGGCCAAGGTGGTGCTCGCCGCCCCCACGGGCCGCGCCGCCAAGCGCCTGGCCGAGCTCACGGGCGCCGAGGCCTCCACCGTGCACCGCCTGCTCGAACTGAAGCCGGGAGGCGACGCGGCGTACGACAGGGACCGGCCCCTGGACGCGGACCTCGTGGTGGTCGACGAGGCCTCGATGCTCGATCTGCTCCTCGCCAACAAGCTCGTGAAGGCCGTCCCGCCCGGCGCCCATCTGCTCTTCGTCGGCGATGTCGACCAGCTGCCCAGCGTCGGTGCGGGCGAGGTGCTCAGGGACCTCCTCGCCGACGGCGGCCCGGTGCCCGCGGTGCGCCTGACCCGGATCTTCCGGCAGGCCCAGGAGTCGGGAGTGGTCACCAACGCCCACCGCATCAACTCCGGCGCACCGCCGCTCACCCAGGGGCTGAAGGACTTCTTTCTCTTCGTGGAGGAGGAGACCGAAGAGGCCGGCCGGCTCACCGTCGATGTCGCGGCCCGGCGGATTCCGGCCAAGTTCGGGCTCGACCCGCGCAGAGATGTGCAGGTCCTCGCCCCGATGCATCGCGGCCCGGCCGGCGCCGGGGCGCTCAACGGCCTGTTGCAGCAGGCCGTCACCCCCGCCCGCCCCGATCTTCCGGAGAAGAGATTCGGAGGCCGCACCTTCCGCGTCGGCGACAAGGTCACGCAGATTCGCAACAATTACGAGAAGGGAAAGAACGGCGTCTTCAACGGCACGGTCGGAGTGGTCACCGCACTCGATCCCGACGACCAATGTCTGACGGTGCTGACGGACGAGGACGAGGAGGTGCCGTACGACTTCGACGAACTCGACGAGCTGGCGCATGCGTACGCGATGACGATCCACCGTTCGCAAGGCAGTGAGTATCCCGCAGTGGTGATTCCGGTCACCACCGGAGCCTGGATGATGCTCCAGCGCAATTTGCTCTACACCGCGGTGACCCGGGCCAAGAAGCTCGTCGTCCTGGTCGGCTCGCGCAAGGCCCTCGGCCAGGCGGTGCGCACGGTGTCCGCGGGTAGGCGATGTACAGCCCTTGACCATCGGCTTCGTTGCATCTGACGATCAATTTGATCGATCATCCCGGTGGCAAACATCACCCGGGGGTTCCGGAACCAGGGCGAAGGGGGCAGGATGAGCAGGCTGACGGCACTGAGTGCCGTCAATAGGCCCAATGGTCGACCCCGAGTGCACTCTGCTGGGCCAAGTGGGGGATGGTAGAGACAGTCAGGGCACCTCGAAGAAGAGGCACTACGTCGGTGAGGGATGACGTGAGCGACAACTCTGTAGTACTGCGGTACGGCGATGGCGAGTACACCTACCCGGTGATCGACAGCACCGTCGGCGACAAGGGCTTCGACATCGGGAAGCTCCGCGCCCAAACCGGTCTGGTGACCCTGGACAGCGGTTATGGAAACACCGCCGCCTATAAATCGGCCGTCACCTATCTCGACGGCGAGCAGGGCATCCTGCGTTACCGCGGCTACCCGATCGAGCAGCTCGCCGAGCGCTCCACTTTCCTCGAGGTGGCCTATCTGCTGATCAACGGTGAGCTGCCCACCGTCGATGAGCTCTCCACCTTCCGTGGCGAGATCACCTCGCACACGCTGCTGCACGAGGACGTCAAGCGGTTCTACGACGGTTTCCCCCGTGACGCCCACCCGATGGCCATGCTGTCCTCGGTCGTCTCGGCGCTGTCCACCTTCTACCAGGACAGCCACAACCCGTTCGACGAGAAGCAGCGGCATCTCTCCACCATCCGGCTGCTCGCCAAGCTGCCGACGATCGCGGCGTACGCGTACAAGAAGTCGATCGGCCACCCGGTCGTCTACCCGAGCAACAACCTCGGTTACGTGGAGAACTTCCTGCGGATGACCTTCTCGGTCCCCGCCGCCGAGTACGAGCTCGACCCGGTCGTCGTCTCCGCGCTCGACAAGCTGCTCATCCTGCACGCGGACCACGAGCAGAACTGTTCGACGTCCACGGTGCGTCTGGTCGGCTCCTCGCAGGCGAATATGTTCGCCTCGATCTCCGCCGGTATCTCCGCCCTCTGGGGCCCGCTGCACGGCGGCGCCAACCAGTCCGTCCTGGAGATGCTCGAAGGCATCCGCGACTCCGGCTCCGACGTCGACACCTTCATCCGCAAGGTGAAGAACAAGGAGGACGGCGTCCGCCTGATGGGCTTCGGCCACCGGGTCTACAAGAACTTCGACCCGCGCGCCAAGATCATCAAGGCCGCCGCGCACGATGTGCTCTCCGCCCTCGGCAAGTCCGACGAGCTGCTCGACATCGCGCTCAAGCTGGAGGAGCACGCGCTCTCCGACGACTACTTCGTCGAGCGCAAGCTCTACCCGAACGTCGACTTCTACACGGGCCTCATCTACCGCGCGATGGGCTTCCCGACCGAGATGTTCACCGTGCTCTTCGCCCTCGGCCGACTGCCGGGCTGGATCGCCCAGTGGCACGAGATGATCAAGGAGCCCGGATCCCGTATCGGCCGTCCGCGGCAGATCTACACGGGCATCGTCGAGCGCGACTTCGTCCCGGTCGAGGCCCGCTGACCCGAGGCGACGCATAGCGCCGTCGCGCACATGTGGCGTATCGCCGCACGCGGACGAAGACGCATACGCGGACAGAGACGCATACGCGGACAGAGACGCATACAGAGAAGCGCCCCGCCGCCGGTCCCCCCACGGGCCGGCAAAGCGGGGCGCTTCCCTTTTCCCGGTACGGATTCCCCCCACGGGATCCGGCCGGGCGTCTGTGGGCACGCGCGCTGGGCACGTGCTGCGATCTGCCGGGACGCGTACGTACGGGAGGGCCGCTCAAAGCTCCCCGGTGCACGTGCCCCGGCCAACGCTCCCCACTGCTTCAAAGAGCGTGGGGCTACCTCTGCAGGAGACATCCCCCAGGACATCTCCACCGGGAACGTCCCCCAAGACGTCCCCTGATGACCGAAACGCCCCCCAAGACGTTCTGGCCATCGCACTCTTAGACCTGCGAGCCCCCCAAATGGTTACGTCCAGATCTCTGTGATCTACGTCTCTTGCATATGTCCCGTACATGTACAAGGGCCCCGAAATGGTGATCGGGGCCTAAGAGTAAGGGAGTTGTGGCGAGCACGTGAAGGTCCGAGTGGGGTAGAAGTCGGGCCTAGTTGAACCTTTTCAGTCGCAGGCTGTTCGTCACGACGAACACCGACGAGAAGGCCATGGCGGCGCCGGCGATCATCGGGTTGAGCAGACCGGCCGCCGCGAGCGGCAGCGCCGCCACGTTGTAGCCGAAGGCCCAGAACAGATTGCCCTTGATGGTGGCAAGCGTCCTGCGGGAGAGACGGATCGCGTCCGCCGCCACCCTCAGGTCGCCGCGGACCAGGGTGAGATCGCCGGCCTCGATCGCCGCGTCCGTGCCGGTGCCCATGGAAAGACCCAGGTCGGCGGTGGCGAGTGCGGCCGCGTCATTGACGCCGTCGCCCACCATCGCGACCGCCCGGCCCCGGCGCTGCAACTCCTCGACAACGGCCACCTTGTCCTGCGGCAGCACCTCGGCGTGCACCTCGTCGATACCGACCTCTGCCGCGACCGCCTCCGCGACCGCCCGGTTGTCGCCGGTCAGCAGGACCGGGGTCAGACCGAGGGCGCGCAGCTCGCGTACGGCCTCCGCGCTGGACTCCTTGACCGCGTCGGCGACGGCTAGGACACCGCGGGCCGTCCCGTCCCAGGCGACCGCCACGGCGGTACGTCCCCGCTCCTCGGCCTCGGCCATGGCGTCGGCCAGTTCGCCGGGGAACGTGATCCCCGCGTCCGCGAGCAGCCGTACCCGGCCCACCAGGACGGTCCGCCCCTCGACGGTGCCGCGGACGCCGAGTCCGGCGACGTTCTCGAAGGCCTCCGGCGCGGGCAGCGGGCCGCCGGTCCGTGCGGCCGCGCCCTCCGCGACGGCCCGCGCGACGGGGTGTTCGGAGGCGTGCTCGACGGTGCCCGCCAGGCGCAGGAGCTGCTCCTCGTCGTCGCCGTCGGCGACGTACACGTCCTGGAGCTCCATACGTCCGGTGGTGACCGTCCCCGTCTTGTCCAGGACGACCGTGTCCACGCGGCGCGTCGACTCCAGGACTTCGGGGCCCTTGATGAGGATGCCGAGCTGGGCGCCGCGGCCGGTGCCGACCATGAGCGCGGTGGGCGTGGCCAGGCCGAGGGCGCACGGGCAGGCGATGATCAGCACCGCCACGGCGGCGGTGAAGGCGGCGCTCGCGTCGCCGGTGATCCCCAGCCAGGCGCCGAGCGTGCCGGCCGCGATGAGCAGGACCACCGGCACGAACACCGCGGAGATCCGGTCGGCGAGCCGCTGCACCTCGGCCTTGCCGCTCTGCGCGTCCTCGACCAGGCGCGCCATCCGGGCGAGTTGGGTGTCGGTGCCGACCCGGGTGGCCTCGACGACCAGTCGCCCGGCGGAGTTCACGGTGGCGCCGGTGACCGGGTCGCCCACGGTCACGTCGACCGGCACCGACTCACCGGTGAGCATGGAGACATCGACGGCGGAGGCGCCCTCGACGACGGTGCCGTCGGTGGCGATCTTCTCTCCGGGACGTACGACGAAACGGTCGCCGGTCTTCAGCCGCTCGACCGGAACGCGTACTTCCGTACCGTCGTCGAGAACCGCGACGTCTCTGGCGCCGAGTTCGAGCAGCGCGCGCAGGGCCGCGCCCGCCCTCCGCTTGGAGCGGGCCTCCAGATAGCGGCCGAGCAGGATGAAGGTGATGACGCCCGCGGCCACCTCCAGATAGATCGTGGAACCGCCGTCGGCGCGGGAGACCGTGAAGTCGAAGCCGTGCCGCATGCCCGGCATGCCGGCGTCCCCGAAGAACAGCGCCCACAGCGACCAGCCGAAGGCGGCGAGGGTGCCGACCGAGACGAGGGTGTCCATGGTGGCGGCCGCGTGCCGGGCGTTGGTCCACGCGGCACGGTGGAAGGGCAGACCGCCCCAGACGACGACGGGGGCGGCGAGGGTGAGCGAGAGCCACTGCCAGTTGTCGAACTGCAGGGCCGGGACCATCGCCATCAGGACCACGGGCAGGGCGAGTACGGCGGAGACGAGCAGGCGGCCGCGCAGGGCGCGGGTCTCCTCGTCATACGCCGGAGGGGTGTCCGCGGCGGTCTCGGAGTCCGCCGGCTCGGGCGGCGGCGGAAGGATCTCCTGGGCGGAGTAGCCGAGTTTCTCGACTGTCGCGATCAGGCCCTGGACCTCGACCCCTTCGGCGTAGGAGATCTTCGCCTTCTCAGTGGCGAGATTGACCGAAGCGGTCACGCCCTCCAGGCGGTTGAGCTTGCGCTCGATACGGGCCGAGCAGGACGCGCAGGTCATCCCGCCGATGGCGAGCTCGACCTGGGAGCGCATGTCGGCCGGTATCGGGTGCTCGGTGGCCGTGTGCGTCATGGGAGTTCTTTCCGCGGGGCCGCAGGCGCTGCGGGGGCCCGGTGCGAGTCGTGGACGGATGCGGAGGGCCGCACGGGGTGCGGGGCGTGCGGTGCCGGGTCCCCGGAGGGACGGCCCCGCACGCCCCGGCGTGACGGAATGGCGCGCTCAGGCGCGGCCGGTGAGCTCGTAGCCCGCCTCGTCCACGGCGGCGCGCACCGCGGCTTCGTCGAGCTCCGTCTCGGAGACCACCGTGACCTGGCCGGTGGCGGCGACGGCCTTGACGGAAGTGACGCCGGGCAGCTCGGAGATCTCGCTGGAGATGGCGCCTTCGCAGTGACCGCAGGTCATTCCGCTGACCTGGTAGACGGTGGTGACGGTGCCCTGCTGCGCCTCGGCGCCGCCGCTGTGGCAGGAGCCGGAGGGGGAGCAGCAGGAGCCGGTCTGCGGGGTCTCGGTCTGGGCGGTCATGTCGTTCTCCTCGTCGAGGGAGTCTGGTCGGGCACGCGGCCGCAGGCGGCGTATCGTCGGGCCGCGGCGCAGGAGGAAGTCGAGCCTTCCGGCCCCTCCTGACACTTACGACTGTATACCCCTAGGGGGTACTTCTCCAAGTGGGGTCGCGACGCGACAGTGTGCGCGCCCATGCGAGGGCGGCCAGCGAGATGACGACGAGCCCGCCCACCGAGAACAGCGTGAAGAGATGTTTCTGCTCGTCAGTGGGTTGCGGCAGATATCCCTGGGCGAACAGTGAGCGCTCCAGATCGCTGGTGGTGATGCGGGCCACGAGCCAGATCGCGATGCCGTGCATCGAGTCCCACAGGGCGTGCAGCGCGGCCACGCCGACGTAGGTACCGATGACGGGCCCGGCGAAACGGAAGCGGCCGTTCTCGCGGCGGTACGCGAGCAGTACGGCGCCGGCGATGGCGGTCCACAGGCCGTGTCCGAACGGAGCGAGCACGCCCCGCAGGATCTCGGTCTGCAGCAGGGCGCGCAGGTCGATGCCCTTCATGGTGACGGCGGCGTTGAACGCGTAACCGGCACTCTCGAAGGCGGCGAAACCGAAGCCCACCGAGGCGCCGAGAACGAGCCCGGCGCGCAGGCCGCGCACATGCGGGCGGCGCCGAAGTACCCACATGAGAGCGGCGAGTTTCACCGCTTCCTCGATCAGTCCGACGCCCACGAACATCCACAGCGAGGGGTTGAGGAGGTAGTACTCCATCACCGAGGCGCCGAGTACGCCGAGGATGCCGCCGGTCAGGAAGCAGCCGAGGATCAGGCCGACTCCCAGGTCGGCGCCGTGCCGCTCGTACGCCCACAGCACGAAGACGGCCGGGACGAGGAAGCTGCCGAGCATGATCAGGGTCGGCAGCAGCGTGCTGTTCTGGGTGGTGTACGTGACGATCGCGGTCAGCACCCACAGCGCGAGGCCGGCCCATAGACAGCGTTTCCACAGGCCGGGGCTGATCTGCAGGTCGGCGTGGCCCAGGGGTGGGGGCGGCGGGGCGGACGGGGCGGGGCGGTGCGAGGCCACGGCGAATCCCTCCGGATTAGTCATGTTTGTCCGGAGTTTATGGCAGGCGGCCGGGCGAGGCTCGGGGGCCCGCTGCTGACGGCTGCTGCGAACGGCCGTCACGGAAGCCCGTTGCAGGGGTCCGCTGCGGCGGGCCTGTTACAGGGGAGCGGTCGGCGGGGGCGTCGCGGCGCGCTGCGGGTCGAGGGTCTTGTCGCCGATGACCGGCTCCAGGTAGCGCAGCAGGGCCTGCTTCGTCTCCTTGATGTAGGCCTCCTGGTCGGGGCCCTCGTGGGCCAGGACCAGTTCGAGGCCGCCCTTGAAGATGGCGTAGGACAGATCCGCGATGCGGGCGTGCTCGCCGGGCGGGGCGTCGGGGAGGTAGAAGGCGAGCAGGTCCTGGATCCGTGAGACGAGGGAGGCGTGCAGGGCGTCGTGCTCCTCGGTGATCCTGCCGGGGACGTCGGAGCCGTGCATCAGCGCCATGAACGCCGGGTTCCGGCAGTTGAACGCCACGAAGCGGTCGACGATGGCGTCCAGCATCTCGGGCAGCGGGAGCGCGATGTTGGCCGGGGTGAAGGCCTCGCCGTAGGCATCGCGCATCTGGTGCAGCATGCGCTCGCCGAGTTCGACGGCGATGGCCTCCTTGTTCGGGAAGAACTGGTAGAGCGTGCCCGGTGAGACGCCGGCCGTGCGGGCGATGGCGTTGGTGCTCGCCGAGCTGTAGCCGCTCTCGCCGAAGACGGTCGCGGCGGCCTCCAGGAGCTGCGCGATCCGGCGCTCGCCGCGGGCCTGGCGGCGGCGCGGGCGCGGCTGTCCGGCGCCCTCGGGGCTCTGCTCCGGGGCGTGGTGCGTCGGCTGCTCGGCGGGCTTCTCGTCCGGCATCTGCTTCTCCTGCTGATCCATGACCTCATGACCGGTTGTCCACAGGCATCATGGCGCGATTGACAAACGCGAGTGATCGCTCGCATTCTTGAGAAACGCGAGCGGGTGCTCGTGTTTGCCAGTCTATGGCAATGGGCGACTTGTGCTGCCTGCTCAGCCTGCACGGACGTACGGGTCACGGTGAAGGGGACACCGCATCATGTCCGCAGACAACAACCCGCCTCCCGTGGGGGGATGGACCCGGTTCGTCACGGCGAGGCCGAGGCTCTCGCTCCTGCTCGCGCTGCTGATCACCGCGCTCGCCGTGTTCGCGGGCGGCGGTGTCGCCGACCGGATGGGCAGCGGCGGCTGGGAGGACCCGGCGGCCGAGTCGACGTACGCGACGAAGGCGCTGGAGCGGGAGTTCCCCGCCTCGCAGCCCAATCTGCTGCTGCTCGTCGACAGCGGCCGGGCGGGCGTGGACGACCCGGCGGTCGCCGCCGAGGCCGGGCGCCTGGCGAAGCGGCTCGCCGCCGAGCAGGGCGTCACGGGAGTCGGTTCCTACTGGACGGGCAGATCACCGGCCCTGCGCGCCGAGGACGGCCGCCAGGCGCTGATAGCCGCACGCATCGAAGGAGACGAGAAGACTGCGGCCGGGACCCTGGAGCGGCTGGCGCCCGACTTCCGCGGTGCGCACGGCCCGGTGCGGGTCTCCATCGGCGGCCCCGTCGCGGTGCAGCACGAGATGACCACCATTATCCAGGAGGACCTGCTGCGGGCGGAGTTGATCGCCCTGCCGGTGACCCTGGTGCTCCTGGTGATGGTCTTCGGCAGCGCGGTCGCGGCCCTGCTGCCGCTCGGCGTCGGCATCGTCGCGATCCTCGGGACCAACGCCGTCCTGCGCGGCATCACCGAAGTCACCGATGTCTCGGTCTTCGCACAGAACCTCACCACGGCCCTCGGCCTCGGACTCGCCATCGACTACGCCTTGTTCATCGTCCGCAGATACCGCGAAGAGCTCGCGGCGGGCGCCGAGGTGCGGGCCGCGATCGGCACCACGCTGCGCACCGCCGGGCGCACCGTGCTCTTCTCGGCGCTCACCGTGGCCGTCTCGCTCGCGGCGATGATGCTCTTCCCGCAGTACTTCCTGCGCTCCTTCGCCTACGCGGGCATCGCCGTGGTGCTGCTCGCCGCGGCCGCCGCCCTGATCCTCCTGCCGGCCGCCCTGATGCTGCTCGGCGAGCGGGTCAACTCCCTCGATCTGCGCAGGCTCTGGGGGCGCGGCGGGGGCGCGGACTCCGCCCGTGGCAAGGAGCCCGGCGCGGGGTGGGCGCGTACCGCGGGCCTGGTGATGCGCAGGGCACCGGTCTTCGCGCTGGCCACGGCCGCCGGACTCGTCGTGCTCGGACTGCCGTTCCTGGACGTGAAGTTCGGCACTCCGGACGACCGTCAGCTGCCCTCCACCGCCGAGTCCCATGTGGTGCAGCAGCACATCCGGGACGGCTTCCCCGGCAGCCCTGACGGCGGCATCGAAGTGCTCACCGAGGGCACGGCGACCCGAGCGCAGTACGCCGACTACCGTGCGCGCATAGCCGGACTGCCGGGAGTGCTGCGCGTCGACGGCCCCGTGACGTCGGGCTCGACCGGGTACTTCACGGTGCTGCCCGAGGGGGAGGCCGTGGGTGAGGGCGCTCAGCGCCTGGTGCATGAACTGCGCGCCGAACCCGCGCCGTTCGACACCTCGGTGACCGGACGTGCCGCGGTCCTCGAGGATTCCAAGGCGGCGATCGCTGACCGCCTTCCCTGGGCCCTGGCGATCATCGTGATCGTCACCCTGGTCCTGGTCTTCCTGCTCACCGGCAGCGTGCTCATCCCGATCCAGGCGGTGGTGCTCAACGCCCTGAGCCTGACTGCGATGTTCGGGGCGGTGGTCTGGGTCTTCCAGGACGGCCATCTCTCCGGCGCCCTGGGCTTCCTGCCGACCGGAGACATAGAGACGACCCTGCCGGTCCTGATGTTCTGCGTCGCCTTCGGACTCTCCATGGACTACGGCGTGTTCCTGCTCTCCCGGATCAAGGAGGAGTACGACCGCACGGGCGACCACGAGCACGCGGTCCGGTTCGGTCTGCGGCACACCGGAGGCCTGATCACCGCTGCCGCGGTCATCCTGGCGGTGGTGATGGTCGCCATCGGCACCTCACGGGTCACCAACACCAAGATGCTGGGCCTGGGGATCGCGCTCGCGGTGCTGATGGACGCCATGGTGGTGCGCAGCCTCCTGGTGCCCGCCGTCCTGAAGCTGACCGGGCGCTGGACCTGGTGGGCCCCGCGGCCGCTGCGCGCCCTGCACGACCGGTTCGGGATCAGCGAGTCGGACGGGGGAGCGGAGAGCGGCGGCCCCGGGGCGGGCGGCGAACCCGGAGGCGACGGGCCGCAGGGGACGGCGGGGGAGAGCGGAGGCGACGGGCGCCCGGGAGAGCGCGGCCGGCCGGACCGGGACAAGCTGGTGACCGGGGGTTAGCGGGGTTGGCGGGCCGGTGCGCTGGGCGACGGTGCCGGACAGGGCTGCACCGCCGCCCCGCGGGGGGGGGGGGGGGGGGGGGGGGGGGCGGTGCCGCCGCCCCTGGCAAGGGGGTTGGTGCCGCCGCCCCTGGCAAGGGGGTTGGTGCCGCCGCCCCTGGCAAGGGGGTTGGTGCCGCCACGCGTGCGGCGGGCCGGGACCGCCCTGCGCGCACAGGGCAAGTACCTGCACCGTCTCCCATGCGTCACGGACGTAACCAAAGTCCGACTTCCGTCACACATGTCTCACTCACGCGGGTTTCCCGTCACACTCGATCAACAGGCCCTCTCCCCGATCTCTTGGGGTCGTTCACCGGACACAGGCTGAGTGAATGCCGGACGTCCGCGCCCAGCTCCCCCGACGGCTCCCCCGGGCCGCCGCTGCGGCGCGTACAGGGAGGTGCCACTGATGACCGACCGAAGGCTCTGGTCGTACAAGGAGATCGCCGCACACATCCGCGTCCAGCCGGACACCGTGCGCTCCTACCGCAAGCACGGGCTGCTTCCCCCACCCGATCACGTGGAAGGCGGCAAGCCGTACTGGTACGCGGACACCGTCCGTGCCTGGGTGGCCAGCAGGCCGGGAAACCGGGGACGAAAGGAGTGAGTTCATGCAGGCGGCGGTCGCGCGCGGTGGGCCGGGTCCTGACCGGCAGGGCCCGGACCACCGAGATCCCCGCTGCATTCCGCATCCCCGCGTCGTCCGGCCGCAGGGCCGGACGACCAGGGTGCCCTCAGTGCAGCCGGACGGTCTTGGAGAAAGGCGCACCACCGCCGGGCGGAAGCACCAGGCTGGTGGCCTCACCGGCGAGCCGGTCGGGGCCCGGCGGGCCGCCGTGGGCGCGCGCCTTGAGGCTCTGGGCCGCGCGTCGGGCCGCCGTGAACTCGCCGGGCGTGCAGCCGGTCATCGCGCGGAACTCACCGCTGAGATGCGACTGGTCGTAGAAGCCGCAGGCCGCCGCGGTCTCGGCCTGGGTGAGCCCCGCGGCGAGGAGGCGCCGGGCACGCTGCAGACGCAGGACGCGGGCCGCGGCCTTGGGGCTGAGACCGATCTGTTCGCGGAACCTGGACTCCAACTGGCGCACGCTCCAGCCCACTTCGTCGGCGAGCCGGCGTACGGGCAGGGAGCCGTGGGTGCGGACGAGTTCCGACCAGGCGCGGACGGTGCGCGCGGAGCAGGGAGTTCCGGCCTCGGCCCAGCGCAGTAGTACCTCGTCGAGCAGGCTGAAGCGGGCGGTCCAGGTGGGCAGGGTGGCGAGGGCGGCGGCGAGATCGGACACATTGCCCCACAGCCGGCGCCCGGCCGGTGCGCCCAGGCCGTGCGGCAGGGCGTCGTCCGGGTCGGCGACCTGGTCGGCGAGTTCGTGCTGGGAGATGCCGAAGAGGGTGAAGGAGGCCCAGGGGGCGATCAGGACCTCGATCCCGGAGAGACGGCCGTCGTGTTCGCCGAGCACCGGGGCGGTGTGCAGTCCCGAGATCGATGAGGTCCGGACCACGGAGGGCCGGCCCGCGCGGTGCACCCGTAGCGAGTACTCGAAGCCGAGCAGCAGCGTCACCGCACCGACCGGAGCCTCCAGTCTGCGGCGCGGAGCCCCGAGGGCGAGCCGGAACCCGCGATACCCGATCACACCGGGCCGCAGCCGAGGATGCGGAACCCCGAGCGCCCGCTCCCAGGTCCCGGCGGGACACCGCATGGCGGCGACGGGACTCATCTCGACCACCGCCGCCCCGAGCCGGCCCGGACCCGCCAGCTCGTGACCGCGGGGCGGCAGAACCAGCCCGTCCTGGGGGCACCTCTGGGGGTACCCCCAGAGGTGGCTGGGGGAGGTGGCTGGGGGAGTTCGAGGACGAGCCCGCAGGGCGATAAGCGGTGCGGCGCTGAACCGCGGTACGCGGCGCGCGCACCGTAAGGGATTACGCTCCGCAGCTCCGTAGATAGGCCCGGGTGCGGCGGGCGATCGGCAGTGGCTGGTCGGGTGGGCACGGATACATGTCCTGTTCCACGATGGCGAACAGCTCGACGCCGAGCTGCTGCGCCGCATCCAGTACCGGCTCGAGCGCGGGCTCCCCTGCGGGCGGCTCGCACATCACCCCGCGGGCCACGGCCGGCCCGAAGGGGATTTCCTCGGCCCGGACCTCCGCGAGGATCTCGGGGTCCACCTGTTTCAGGTGCAGATAGCCGATGCGTGCTCCGTACGTCTCGATCAATTTGACGTTGTCCCCGCCGCAGTAGGCGTAGTGCCCGGTGTCCAGGCACAGGGCCACGAGGTCGGGGTCGGTCGCGTCGAGGAAACGTGTGACGTTCTCCTCGGTGTCGATATGGGTGTCGGCGTGCGGGTGCACAACGATCCGCAGACCGTACCGCTCACGGATCTCACGGCCCAGCCTTTCGGTGCCGGAAGCGAGTTGGCGCCATTGTCCGGCGGTGAGTTCGCGGTCCTCGAGCACCTTGCCGGTCTTGTCGTCGCGCCAGAAGGAGGGGATGACGACCAGGTGTTCGGCGCCCGTGGCCCGGGTCAGCTCGGCGACGCGCGAGACATGCGCCCAGGTCTCGTCCCAGACGGCCGGGCCGTGGTGCAGGCCGGTGAAGACGGTGCCCGCCGAGACCTTGAGGCCACGGCGCCCGGTCTCCTCGCTCAGGAGCTCGGGATCGGTGGGCAGATAGCCGTACGGGCCGAGTTCGATCCACTCGTAGCCGGACTGCGAGACCTCGTCGAGGAAGCGCTGCCAGGGGACTTGGCGGGGATCGTCGGGGAACCACACACCCCAGGAGTCGGGTGCCGAACCGATCCGGATACGCGACATTCGCGACAGCGTCATGCGTGCCAGCCTCAGGGCGTCCCGAGAGCAGTGTCAAGGCATGGTCCGAATGTAAGGACAAAATGTTGACAGGGTTCCGGGGGCGGGGCTAGACCTGGGGACAGCGCCGACGGAAGGGGCATCGAGGGTGACGAACCACCCGTACGACGTCATCACCATGGGCAGGATCGGCGTCGACGTATATCCGCTGCAGAGCGGGGTGTCGCTGGCCGAGGTCGAGACGTTCGGGAAGTTCCTCGGCGGTTCGCCCGCCAACGTCGCCGTCGCCGCCGCCCGGCTCGGCCGCCGCACGGCTGTGATCACCCGTACCGGCGAGGATCCCTTCGGGGAGTATCTGCACCGGGCGCTGCGGGAGTTCGGGGTCGACGACCGCTGGGTGACACCGGTCGCGGGACTGCCGACACCGGTCACCTTCTGCGAGATCTTCCCGCCCGACGACTTCCCGCTGTACTTCTACCGGCAGCCCAAGGCGCCCGATCTCGTGATCCACGCCGATGAGTTGGACCTCGACGCCATCCGTACGGCACGGATCTTCTGGACGACCGGGACCGGGCTCAGCGAGGAGCCCAGCCGCTCGGCCACTTTCACCGCCCTTGAGGCGCGCGCCAAGTCCGGGCTCGCCACCGTCTTCGACCTCGACTGGCGGCCCATGTTCTGGAAGGACGGGGTCACGGTGGCGGGGGACGGGTCCGTGCCGGAGGGGGCGGGCGGCCCGGCTGCCGCGCGGGCCTTCTACGAGCGTGCCCTCGCCCACGCCACCGTCGCCGTCGGCAATCTCGACGAGTGCGAGGTCGCCACCGGGGAGCGCGAGCCGGGTGCCGCCGCCCGCGCGCTGCTCGCCACCGGCGTCGAGCTCGCCGTCGTCAAGCAGGGCCCGAAGGGCGTGCTCGCCATGACCAGGGACGGTGCGAGCGCGGAGGTCCCGCCGGTGCCCGTCGACGTCGTCAACGGCCTGGGCGCCGGGGACGCGTTCGGCGGCGCCCTGTGCCACGGACTGCTCTGCGGCTGGGAGTTGGAGCGGACGATGCGGTACGCGAACGCCGCCGGGGCCCTCGTCGCCTCCCGGCTCGCCTGTTCGTCCGCGATGCCGTACCCGGGTGAAGTGGACACCGTCGTCCGGGAGGGCCGCGCATGAAGGCCCCCGTGGTGATCGACCCCGCCGACCTCGCCCGCACCCGCGCCCGGCACCCCGAGGCGGTCGCCGAGGCGGCCGCGGCACGGGCGCGCAGACCGCTGCTCGGGCCCGGCGGACGGCTGATGATCGTGGCCGCCGACCATCCGGCGCGCGGTGCGCTCGGCGTGGGGGAGCGGCGGTACGCCATGGCCAACCGGCTCGACCTGCTCGAGCGGCTCTGCCTCGCCCTGTCACGGCCCGGCGTTGACGGCGTGCTCGCCAGCGCCGATGTCCTGGACGATCTGCTGCTGCTCGGCGCCCTCGACGGCAAGGTCGTGATGGGCTCCATGAACCGTGGCGGCCTCGCCGGTTCCGTCTTCGAGCTCGACGACCGCTTCACCGGGTACCGCGCCAGTGATCTGCGGCGGCTCGGCTTCGACGCGGGCAAGCTGCTGCTCCGTATCGACCACGACGACCCGGCGTCGCTCACCACCCTGCACACCGCCGCCCGTGCTGTCGACGAGATGGCCGAGGCCCAACTACCCGTGTTCATCGAGCCGTTCCTGTCCCGTCGGGTGGACGGACAGCTGCGCAACGACCTGAGTCCCGAGGCCGTCGCCACGGCGATCGCCATCGCCTCCGGGCTCGCCGGCACCTCCGCGTACACCTGGCTGAAGGTCCCCGTCGCCGACGACCCGGACGGCACGGCCCGCGCCCTGGAGGCCTCCACGCTGCCCGCGGTGCTCCTCGGCGGTGATGTGCACGGGCGGCGCCCGGACGAGACGTACGAGAAATGGCGCAAGGCGCTCCGCCTGCCGACGGTCCAAGGGCTCGTCGTGGGACGTTCGTTGCTCTACCCGGCGGACGACGACGTGGCGGCGGCCGTGGACACGGCGGTATCGCTGCTTCAGTGAGCCCTTGTGACCATGGGAGGCGCCGCGAGCACGGCACCGAGAGCACGGCACCGAAGCACCGAGAGCACCGAGAGCACCGCACCGAGAGCACCGAGAGCACCGCACCGAGAGCACCGCACCGAGAGCACCGCACCGAGAGGGAGACGTGATGCACGTACCGGCGGGCACCGCGGCAAGCGGTCCGTACGCCCTGGACATCGATCCCAAGAGGGCCGGATGGGGCTATTCGAGCCTGCGTGTCCTCGAACTCGGCGCCGGCGGCAGCCACACTCTCGCCACCGGGGACAGCGAGTGGATCGTGCTTCCGCTGAATGGTGGCTGTACGGTGCACGCGGACGGCGTGTTCATCGAACTCACCGGCAGGGAAAGCGTGTTCAGCGGGGTGAGCGACTTCGCCTACGTGCCACGCGACACCCATGCACAGATCGCCTCCGGCGTGGGAGGCCGCTTCGCCCTGGCAGGAGCGAAGTGCGAGCGCAGACTCCCCGCCCGCTACGGCCCCGCGCCGGAGGTTCCCGTCGAGCGGCGCGGCAGCGGCAACTGCGCCCGCGAAGTGCACAACTTCGCGGCCGCCGGTGCCTTCGAGTGCGAGCGCCTGATCGCCGTCGAGGTCCTCACCCCCGGCGGCAACTGGTCGTCGTATCCGCCGCACAAGCACGACGAGGAACGGCCGGGCGAGGAGACGGAGCTCGAGGAGATCTACTACTTCGAGATCGAAGGGCCGAACGCCCTCGGCTATCAGCGGATCACCCCCTCGCGCCCCGGCGGCACCGAGCTGCTCGCCGAAGTGCGCGGCGGTGACGCGGTGTTGGTGCCCGACGGCTGGCACGGCCCGTCCATCGCCCAGCCGGGGCACACCATGTACTACCTGAACGTGATGGCGGGACCGGGCGCCGAACGCGACTGGAAGATCCGCTTCCACCCCGAGCACGCGGAGGGGTACCGATGATCCCGCTCACCGTCGCGCCCCCGGAGGGGTACCGATGATCCCGCTCACCGTCGCGCACCCGGAGGGGTACCGATGATCCCGCTCACCGTCGCGCACCCGGAGGGATACCGATGACCCGGCTCACCGTCGCCCAGGCGCTCGTCCGCTTTCTCGCCGCCCAGTACACCGAGCGCGACGGCACCCGGCACCGGCTGATCGATGCCTGCTGGGGCATCTTCGGGCACGGCAACGTCGCCGGTATCGGCCAGGCGCTCGTCGAGTACGGCGACTCCATGCCGTACCACCAGGGCCGCAACGAACAGGCCATGGTGCACGCGGCCGTCGGTTACGCCCGCCAGCGGACCCGCCTCTCCACCCAGGCCGTCACGACGTCCATCGGACCCGGCGCCACCAACCTCACCACCGGCGCCGCGCTCGCGACCGTCAACCGGCTGCCCGTGCTGCTCCTGCCGGGCGACACCTTCGCGACCCGGCCCGCGGACCCCGTGCTCCAGCAGCTCGAAGTCCCGTACGCGGGCGATGTGTCCGTGAACGACTGTCTGCGCCCGGTCTCCCGCTACTTCGACCGGATCGCCCGGGCCGAGGCGCTGATCCCGGCCGCGCTGCAGGCGATGCGGGTGCTCACCGACCCGGTGGACACCGGCGCCGTCACGCTCGCCCTGCCGCAGGACGTACAGGCGGAAAGCTTTGACTGGCCGGAGGAGTTCTTCGCCCAGCGGATCTGGCCGGTACGGCGGCCGGCGCCCGACCCCCGTGAACTCGCCGCCGCCGCACAGGCGGTGCGGCAGGCACGCCGGCCGCTGATCGTCGCCGGCGGCGGGGTGCACCACAGCGCCGCCGAGGACGCGCTGCGGACCCTCGCGGACGCCACCGGCATTCCGGTCGCCTCGACCCAGGCGGGCAAGGGCTCGCTGCGCTTCGACCACCCCGCGGACGTCGGCGGCATCGGCCACACCGGCACCGCGACCGCCGGTGAACTGGGCCGCACCGCCGACCTGGTGATCGGTGCGGGCACCCGCTGGTCGGACTTCACCACCGCGTCGAGCACCCTGTTCGCCGCGCCCGGCGTCCGCTTCCTCAACCTCAACATCGCCCCGTCCGACGGCCACAAGATGGCCGGGCAGACCCTGATCGCCGATGCCCGCGCGGCACTTGAGGCGCTCACCGAGGAGCTCGCGGGCCATCGCGTCGAGGCGTCCTACGTCACCGAGTACACCGAGGACAAGGAGCGCTGGGAGCACCGCGTCGACGCGGCCTTCACCGCCGAGGACGAGCTGCTTCGCCCCACCCAGGCGCAGGTGCTCGGCGCCCTCGACGCACTGACCGGCGACGACGACGTACTGATCAACGCGGCCGGTTCGCTCCCCGGCGATCTGCACAAGCTGTGGCGGGCGAAGTCGCCGAAGCAGTACCACGTCGAGTACGGCTACTCCTGCATGGGCTACGAGATCCCGGCCGCGATCGGGGTCAAGCTCGCCGACCCGGGGCTGCACGTGTGGGCCCTGGTCGGCGACGGCACGTATCTGATGATGCCCACCGAGATCGTCACGGCCGTACAGGAAGGGATCGCGATCAAGGTCGTGATCCTGCAGAACCACGGGTACGCGTCCATCGGCGGGCTCTCGGAGTCCGTGGGCGGCGAACGGTTCGGCACCGCCTACCGCTTCCGGGCACCCGACGGGACGTACACGGCGGACCCGCTGCCCGTCGACCTCGCCGCCAACGCGGCCTCGCTCGGGATGCGGGTGCTGCGTGCGAAAACGGTGCGTGACCTGCGCGAAGCGCTCTCCGAAGCACGGCAGGCGGACGTTCCCACATGTGTCTATGTGGAGACGGAAACGGCAGACACAGTGTCCGGCGTGCCACCCGCACAGGCGTGGTGGGATGTTCCGGTGGCCGAGACCGCGAGCCGCCCGGCGGCGGTCAAGGCCCGTGAGGAGTACGACAGGCAGGCACGGGCACGCCGCCGCCACCTGTAGCGGGCGGGCCCGGCCGTGGGAGGCCGGGCCGCGCCGCCATCTGTGAGGAACCGCGAGGGAGCTGTACGCCATGACGAAGACCGTTCACCACTGGATCGGCGGCAAGAGCGTCGAGGGCACGTCGGGGAATTCGGGTCCCGTCACCGACCCGGCCACCGGCGCCGTCACCACCCGGGTCGACTTCGCCTCGGCCGACGAGGTGGACGCGGCGGTGGCCGCGGCCAAGGCGGCGTACGCGACCTGGGGCCAGTCGTCGCTCGCGCAGCGCACCTCGGTCCTCTTCAAGTTCCGCGCCCTGCTCGACGCGCACCGTGACGACATCGCCGAGCTGATCACCGCCGAGCACGGCAAGGTGCACTCGGACGCGCTCGGCGAGGTGGCCCGCGGTCTGGAGATCGTCGACCTGGCCTGCGGGATCACCGTGCAGCTCAAGGGCGAGCTGTCGACGTCGGTGTCCAGCCGTGTGGACGTCGCCTCGATCCGGCAGCCGCTCGGTGTGGTGGCGGGCATCACGCCGTTCAACTTCCCGGCGATGGTGCCGATGTGGATGTTCCCGCTCGCCATCGCGTGCGGAAACACCTTTGTGCTCAAGCCCAGCGAGAAGGACCCGTCGGCATCGCTCAAGATCGCCGAACTGCTCGCGGACGCGGGTCTTCCGGACGGTGTCTTCAATGTCGTCCACGGCGACAAGGTGGCGGTGGACCGCCTCCTGGAGCACCCGGACGTGGCGGCCGTCTCCTTCGTCGGCTCCACCCCCATCGCCCGCCATATCCACACCACCGCTTCCGCCAACGGCAAGCGCGTGCAGGCGCTCGGCGGCGCCAAGAACCACATGCTGGTGCTTCCGGACGCCGACCTGGACGCGGCCGCGGACGCCGCGGTGTCGGCGGCCTACGGCTCGGCCGGTGAGCGCTGTATGGCGATCTCCGCGGTGGTCGCGGTGGGCGAGGTCGGTGACGAGCTGGTCGCGAAGATCCGCGAGCGCGCCGAGAAGATCAAGATCGGTCCGGGCAACGACCCGGCGTCCGAGATGGGCCCGCTGATCACCGCCGCGCACCGCGACAAGGTCGCGTCGTATGTGAAGGGCGCCGCCGAGCAGGGCTGCGGGGTCGTCCTCGACGGCACCGGTTACACGGTGGAGGGCCACGAGAACGGCCACTGGATCGGCCTGTCCCTGCTCGACCGCGTCCCGGTGACGGCCGACGCGTACCAGGACGAGATCTTCGGCCCGGTCCTGTGCGTGCTCCGCGCGGAGACCTACGAGGAGGGCATCGCGCTCATCAACGCCTCGCCGTACGGCAACGGCACCGCGATCTTCACCCGCGACGGCGGCGCGGCCCGTCGCTTCCAGCTGGAGGTCGAGGCCGGCATGGTCGGCGTGAACGTGCCGATCCCGGTGCCCGTGGGCTACCACTCCTTCGGGGGCTGGAAGGACTCGCTCTTCGGCGACCACCACATCTACGGCAACGACGGCACGCACTTCTACACCCGCGGCAAGGTCGTCACGACCCGCTGGCCCGACCCGTCGGAGTCCCCGGCGGGCGTGGACCTCGGGTTCCCGCGCAACCACTGACGGTCGGTGCGAGGCCGCTGACGGTCACCCGGCGGGTGCGCGGAACTCCCAGGTGAGGATCGCGCACCCGACGCCCCCGTCATCGTCTCTGGCCCCCGTCGACCGGTACGCCGCAAGGGCCGCATCGTTGTCCAGGTCCACGCCGACCCACATGTCGTAGCAGCCGAGCTCCTTCGAGAGCGTCACGAGCTCCGAGATCAGGGCGCGCGCGATGCCGCGGCGGCGGTAGGGACCGGCGACGCCGAGTTCGTACAGACACATCTCGACGCCTTTGTCCGGATGCAGCATCTCGATGCCCGTGATGAATCCCACGGCGGCGCCGTCGGCGTGGGCGAGGAACAGATGGTGGCCGGGCGCGGCCAGGAAGCGGCGGGCCCACTCCTCGCGGGCCGGAGAGTCGAAGAGAGGGCCGGCCGCGAGCAGCTCGGCCACCGTGGTGGCACGCCGGATCGAGTGGGGCGACGGCTCGGGTGGCATGAGGAGTTCGTACCACGGACGCGGTATGCCGGGCCCCCGCCGTACGCCCCGGGGAGGTGGTGAGGTTCCCCCTGCCGGTTGCTTCGGACGTAATAGACCGCCCGTACGGTTGAGCGTATGAATCGCCGAGATACGTCAGGGCCCGGTCTCCTGGCCCGACTGCGCGGACGGCGGCTGCTCGCGACGGTGGCCGCCGTCGCCGTGCTTGCCGGGGCCGGCACCTGGACGGCCGTCGCCGCCGACGACGAGCCCGCCGTGCACCGCGAGGACCAGGCGCTGTCCATGGGGGGCGGGGTGCGCATCGACACCTCGTACTACACCGCGGGCAGCGCATCCGAGAAGCGGCCTGCCGTGCTCATCGGGCACGGCTTCGGCGGCAGCAAGAACGATGTACGGGCGCAGGCCGAGAAGCTCGCCGCGAACGGCTATGCCGTCCTCGCCTGGTCCGCCCGTGGCTTCGGCAAGTCCGGCGGGAAGATCGGCCTCAACGACCCCAAGGCCGAGGTCGCGGACGCATCCCGGCTCATCGACTGGCTCGCGAAGCGGCCCGAGGTGCGCCTCGACGCGGACGGCGACCCGCGCGTGGGCGTCACCGGCGCCTCCTACGGCGGTGCGGTCTCGCTGCTCGCCGCCGGCTACGACAAGCGCGTGGACGCCATCGCCCCGCAGATCACCTACTGGAACCTCGCCGACGCCCTGTTCCCGAACGGGGTGTTCAAGAAGCTCTGGGCCGGGATGTTCCTGTCCACCGGCGGCGGCTGTGAGCGCTTCGAGCCGCAGCTGTGCGAGATGTACAACCGCGTCGCCGTCGCCGGGAAGCCGGACGACAAGGCCCGTAAGCTCCTTGAGGCCCGCAGCCCCTCGGCCGTCGGCGACCGGATCAAGGTGCCGACCCTGATCATGCAGGGCCAGACCGACTCGCTGTTCCCGCTCAGCAACGCCGACGAGATGGCCAAGGCCATCGGCGACAACGGCGCTCCGGTCGCCGTCGACTGGATCTCCGGCGGCCACGACGGCGGCAACATGGAGGTCGGCCGGATCGCGGACCGCGTGGGCAGCTGGTTCGACCGGTATCTGAAGGACGACAAGTCCACGGACACCGGCCCCGCCTTCCGGGTCACCCGCACCGGAGGCGTCGACTCCACCGACGGCCGCACCCAGCTGCGCGGCGCCACCGACGCCGAGTACCCAGGACTCGACAGCGGCCGCCGCGGTATCGCCCTGCGCGGCGGCACCGAGTCCTTCGAGAATCCGGCCGGTTCGAGCCCGCCCGCGATCTCCACGGTGCCCGGCCTCGGCGGCAATATGAGCCAGCTCTCCTCGCTCGGCCTCGGCGGCCTCTCGGTCGACTTCCCCGGCCAGTTCGCCGCCTTCGACTCGGCGCCTCTTGAGCAGGATCTGCGGATCACCGGCTCGCCCGCGGCCAAGGTGCATGTGAAGTCGGACAGCGAGGATGCGGTGCTCTTCGCGAAGGTCTACGACGTCGGGCCCGACGGCCGGCAGCAGACCCTGCCCTCGCAGCTCGTCACGCCGCTGCGCGTCGAGGGCGCCGACAAGGGCAAGGACGTCGAACTCACCCTGCCCGCCATCGACCACGAGGTACGGGCCGGGCACCGGCTGCGCCTCGCCGTGTCCTCCACGGACCTCGGCTACGCCTCGCCGGCCGAGCCCGCCAAGTACACCGTGACCCTCCAGGACGAGCTGCAGGTGCCCGTGGTGCCGGAGCTGAAGACCGAGTCCGCGGCGCTGCCCGCCTGGGTGTGGTGGCTGCCGCTCGGCGCGGCCGCGGTGGCGGCCGGGCTGCTCGTGACGGCCAGGCGCCGCACGACACCGCCCGCGCCGGACCCGGCACTGGCGGAAGTGCCGCTCCAGATCAGCGACTTGAGCAAGAAGTACGCCAAGAAGTCGGAGCGGTACGCGGTCCGCGATCTCACCTTCCGGGTCGAGAAGGGCCAGGTGCTCGGTCTGCTCGGCCCCAACGGCGCGGGCAAGACCACCACGCTGCGCATGCTGATGGGCCTGATCACCCCCGACGGCGGCGAGATCCGGGTCTTCGGGCACGCCATCCGCCCGGGCGCCCCGGTCCTGTCCCGGGTCGGCGCGTTCGTGGAGGGCGCGGGCTTCCTGCCGCATCTCTCCGGCCGCGAGAACCTGGAGCTGTACTGGCAGGCGACGGGCCGCCCCGCCGAAGACGCCCATATCGAGGAGGCGTTGGAGATCGCGGGCCTCGGCGACGCGCTCGCCCGCGCCGTGCGCACCTACTCCCAGGGCATGCGCCAGCGCCTCGCCATCGCCCAGGCCATGCTCGGCCTGCCGGATCTGCTGATCCTCGACGAGCCCACCAACGGCCTCGACCCGCCACAGATCCGCGAGATGCGCGAGGTCCTGATCCGGTACGCGGCCCAGGGGCGCACGGTCATCGTCTCCAGCCATCTGCTGGCCGAGGTCGAGCAGTCCTGTACGCACCTGGTGGTCATGGACCGCGGGCGCCTCGTACAGGCGGGTCCGGTCGCCGAGATCGTCGGCTCGGGCGAAACGCTGCTCGTGAGCACCGAAAGGGAGCTGGAGGCAGCCCTGGTCGAGAAGATCGACTCCCTGGCGGGAGTGGCCTCGGCCGCCCCCGCCGAGGGCGGTGTGCTCGTACGCCTTGAAGGGGCCTCGGTCGCCGGACTGCTCGCGGAACTCCTCCGCCTCGAAGTCCCGGTCACCGGCGTGGGCCCGCACCGAAGGCTCGAGGACGCCTTCCTGACCCTGATCGGAGGGACGGCATGAGCGCCGTAGCGGACACGGCTCCCGGCTATCGGGCCGGGCGCACCCTGCCCCTGCGCGTCGAGCTCATCCGCCAGCTCAAGCGCCGCCGCACGATGGTGATGGGCGCGGTCCTGGCCGTCCTGCCCCTCGTCCTGGTCGCGGCCTTCGCGATCGGCGGCACCCCGGAGGCGAACGCGGAGCGCGGCGCGACGCTGATGCAGACGGCGACGGCGTCGGGCGCGAACTTCGCGGCGACCTGTCTGTTCGTCTCGGCGGGCTTCCTGCTGGTGGTCCCGGTGGCGTTGTTCTGCGGCGACACGGTGGCGTCCGAGGCGAGCTGGTCGTCGCTGCGGTATCTGCTCGCGGCGCCCGTGCCCCGGGCCCGGCTGCTGTGGAGCAAGCTCGCGGTGGCGCTCGGCCTGAGCGCGGCGGCGATGCTCCTGATGCCCCTGGTGGCGCTCGCCGTGGGCACGGCGGCCTATGGCTGGGGCCCGCTGGAACTCCCGACGGGCGGCGCGCTGCCCGCGGGTGACTCCGCCGGGCGGCTCCTGGTCGTGGTGGCGTATGTCTTCGCGTCCCAACTGGTCACGGCGGGCCTGGCGTTCTGGCTCTCCACGAAGACCGACGCACCGCTCGGCGCGGTCGGCGGTGCGGTCGGCCTGACCATCGTCGGCAACGTCCTGGACGCGGTCACGGCCCTGGGCGGCTGGCGCGACGTGCTGCCCGCGCACTGGCAGTTCGCCTGGATCGACGCCCTGCAGCCCACGCCCGAGTGGGGCGGCATGATCCAGGGCACGGCGGTCTCGGTGACATACGCGGTGGTGCTCATCGCCCTCGCGTTCCGCGGGTTCGCGCGCAAGGACATCGTGAGCTGAGGCTCCGGGGCTCCGGGGCTCCGGGGCTCTCGGGGCTCCGGGGTTCCGCCTGCGACGTCGTCCGTTCGGCCCACAGTCCGGTGTGGCCCGACCGGACGCCGCCGCGGGGCGGGCCAGTGTGCAGGCATGGCAACGACGTACCAGCGCACCTCCGTGGACTTCGGCCCGACCCGGCGCACGATCCGGCCACGGCAACGGCGGTTGCTGCTCTGCCTCCTGCCCGCCGTGGTGATCCTGGTCGCCGGTTACCAGCGCCGCTGGATGTCCGACGACGGCCATATCTATGTGCGCACGGTGCGCCAGATCCTCGCGGGCAACGGGCCCGTCTTCAATCCGGGCGAGCGCGCCGAGTCCTCCACCGGCACCCTGTGGCAGTGGCTGCTCGTCGCCGCCGGAGCGCCCGGCACCGATATCGCGAGCGCCGCGGTGTACGGCGGGCTGCTGCTCACGGCCGCCGGGTTCGCCCTCGCCGCACTCGGCTGCCTCCGCCTCTACGGCACCTCGACCGCGCTGCCCCTCGGCGGTCTGGTGCTGCTCGCGCTGCCGCCCGTCTGGGACTTCGCCACCTCCGGCCTGGAGACCGGGCTCGCCACCTGCTGGCTGGCCGGCGCCTGGCTGCTCCTCGTGACCGCGCCCACCTCCGCCTGGACGTCCGTCGTCCTCGGCCTCGGCCCGCTGGTACGGCCGGACTTGGGCCTGGTCTCCGCCGTGTTCCTCGGTGCGCAGTGGCTGATGGCGCGGCCCTCACGGCGGAGCGCGCTCGCAGGCCTTGGCGCGGCCGTCGCGCTGCCCGCCGCGTATGAGATCTTCCGGGCCGGCTACTACGGCCATCTGGTGCCGCTGCCCGGTGTCACCAAGGAGGCCTCGCAGAGCCTGTGGGCCCGCGGCTTCACCTATCTCGGTGACTTCGCGGGCCCGTATCTGCTGTGGGTGCCCGCCCTGTTCGTGCTCGCCGCGGTGCTGCCCACCCGCATGGACGGGCCACGGCCGCCGCTGGTCCCCGCGCTCGCACCGGTCGTCGCGGGCCTGCTGTGCTGGGTGTACGTCATCAAGGTGGGCGGCGACTTCATGCACGGCCGGATGCTGCTGCCCGGCCTCTTCCTGATGCTCCTGCCCGTCTTCCTCGTGCCCGCCACCCGCGCCTGGACGATCGCCGTGGCGGGCGTCGGCGTCTGGGCCCTGGTGTGCGCGAGCTGGCTGCGCATCCCCTACGAGGGGCGGCTCGGCCCGCAGGGCATCGCCGACGAACGCGGGGTGTACGTCCATCAGAACGCCGACCCGCACCCCGTGCGCCACACCTTCGCCGGCGCCAACTGGCATGCCTCGTACGCACTCCTGGCCCGTGGCGCCGAACCGGCGAGCCTGCTCCTCGGCCGCACCAAGGTGGCCGCGGGCGCCCCCACCGTCACCGGCGTCCACAACGTCCTCGGCCTGAACGGCACCGCCATCCCGCTGTCCGGCGCCGCCCTCGACCCGATCGGCCTGTCCTACCCCCTGGCCGCCCACTCGCAGCAGGTGCACGGCGGCCGCGTCGGCCACGACAAGCAGCTGCCGGTGGAGTGGATCATCGCCGACCGCGGCGCCGACGAA
This sequence comes from Streptomyces monticola, assembly GCF_042665355.1. NCBI lineage: Bacteria > Bacillati > Actinomycetota > Actinomycetes > Kitasatosporales > Streptomycetaceae > Streptomyces > Streptomyces monticola. The sequence continues at coordinate 199,929 of NZ_JBHTCF010000005.1, forward strand.
CTCCCGCCGGGTGCCGACCCGTTGAAGGTCGCCGCGGCCCGCAACGCCCTCCGGTGCCCGCCCCTGACCGACCTCCGCACCGCCACCACGGCCCCCCTCACCCCCGCCCGCTTCCTCGACAACCTCACCGGCGCCTGGTCCCGCACGGCCTTCCGCTTCCCGAACGACCCGGTGGAGGCGGAGCGGGAGCTGTGCGGGGGGCAGTAGCCAGCCCCGCCAGCCCCGCCAGCCCCCCCCAGCCCTCAGCCCCGCCAGCCCCTCGGCCCTCTCAGCCCCGCAGCTCCGCCGCCTGCCGCACCGCCCGCGCCAGCTCCCGTACCGCCTGGTCGTCGGAAGTGTCCGCCAACTCGCGCGCACGACCGGACAGTTCGGGCCACGACATCGATCCCGGCAGGCCGCCGGAGCCGCCCACCCCGCCCCCGTACGCCGGCTCGGGATGATCCTCCGCGCAGCGGGAAGAGCTCTCACACGGCTCGTACGTGTGCCGGCCGGCCCCGGAGCGCAGGGCGTCGGCGAAGTACGCCGCGACCGTGGTCACCCGGAACCCGCGGTCCGCACCGGCCCACGCACCCTCCAGGGCCTCCGTCCCGATCCGCTGTGACTCCTCGCGCGGCGCGCGCGTCGACGGGTCGAGCCAGCGCACGGTCGCCGTGGCGGCATGCCCGCCGGTGCCTTCCTTGAGGCGTACGGCATACAGGGCGGTCACCGAGTGTCCGGGGCCGACCTCGCCGCCGTCCACGCGGTCGTCGCGGAAGTCCTCGTCGGCGACCTGCCGGTTGTCGTAGCCGATGAGCCGGAACTGCTCGACCGTGTCCGGGTCGAAGGCGACCTGCGCCTTGGCGTCACGGGCCCGCAGCTCGATATGCGCGGGCAGCTCGTCGCAGAACACCTTGCGGGCCTCGGCGGGGTCGGAGACATACGTGGTGTGCCCGTCGCCCTTGTCCGCGAGCCGTTCCATCAGGGCGTCGCCGTACTCACTGCCCACGCCGACGCCGAAGAGGGTGATGCCGTGCTCGCGGCGGGCGCCGGAGATCCGCTCCAGGATCGCGTCGGCGCTGGTCTCACCGGTGTTGGCGAGCGCGTCGGAGAGCAGCACGACCCGGTTGGTGGCGCCCTGCCTGCGGCTCTCGACCGCCTCGTCGTAGCCGGCGCGGATGCCCGCGTCGAGATTGGTGGAATCGGTGGGGTGAAGGCGGCCGATGGCCTCGTGCACGCGGCGGCGGTCGGCGTCCTCGCCGAGGCGGGTCATGGGCAGCACGGTCTCGGCCTCGTCGCTGAACGTCACGAGCGCCACCGAGTCGTCGGAGCGCAGCTGGTTCGTCATCACGCCGAGCGACTCCTTGACCAGGTCGAGCCGGCCCGGCTCGGACATGGACCCGGAGACATCGATGACGAAGGTCAGGGCGGCGGGCGGGCGTTCACTGTTCTGCGCGCCCTTGGTGGCGAGCCCGACCCGCAGCAGCGACCAGTCACCGCCGACCCGGTCCGCGCCCTCGCCTTGGCCCTCACCCTCGCTCGCGCCTTCTGCGGGGGCCCGCGCCCCGTCCACGGTCACCGAGAAGCCATCGCCCTCGGGCTGCGGATAGTCCTGCCGGAAGCTGTTGACGAACTCCTCGGGCCGCACCGTGGCCGGATCCGGCATCCGCCCCTCCTCCAGGGTGCGGCGCGCGAAGCCGTACGAGGCGGTGTCGACGTCCAGGGCGAAGGTGGAGAGGTAGTCCGGGGGCGCGAACTCCCGTGCGGCGTCCGGCTTCTGCTCGCCCTCGCCGCCCTGCTCGTTGCCGCTCCCCGGCTGGCCGGGCGCGGCGGGCGCCGGGAGCGCGCCTTCGGGGCGGCCCTTGGCGGACGAGTCCGACGCCTGGGTGCCGCCCCCGCCGGTGCAGCCGGTCAGGAGTATGCCGGTGGCGGCGGTCAGCGCCAGCACTCCTTGGCGTATCCGCCGCTTCCTCAGCCCTTCGTGCCCCATCTCGGCCCCCTCCGCTCGCCCGTCAGTTGTGACTGTGACGCGCGAAGGGGGCTTTGGGATCGGTCACTTGGGTTGCGGAAGAATCACACTTCCGCAACCCGGGCGACGTACACGACGGGTGACAGGGCGCGTGCCTCAGCGAATCTGCCGCCCCGAGATGGCACGGGCGATCACCAGACGCTGGATCTCACTGGTGCCCTCGAAGATCGTGTAGATCTTCGCGTCCCGGTACATCCGCTCCACCGGGTGCTCGCGGCTGTAGCCGGCCCCGCCGAGCACCTGGACGGCCTTCTCGCTCGCCGCCACCGCGAGTTCACCGGCCCGCAGTTTCGACATCGAGCCCTGGCCCGCGTCGAAGGTCTTGTCGTTGCGGGCCATCCAGGCGGCCTGCCAGATCAGCAGGCGTACCGCCTCGATCTCGGTGCGCAGATCGGCCAGGGCGAAGGCGATGGACTGGTTCTCGATGATGGGACGGCCGAAGGCCTCGCGGTCCCCGGCGTAGTCGAGCGCGTACTCGTAGGCGGCCCGTGCGATCCCGAGCGCCTGGGCGCCGACCGTGGGCCTGCTCACCTCGAAAGTGGCCATCGCGGCCTGGCCCTTGGCGCCGGTGCCGCCCTCGCGGGCGCGCGCCAGGCGGGCGTCCAGCTTCTCCTTGCCGCCGAGCAGACAGTGCCCCGGCACCCGTACGTCGTCGAGGAAGACATCCGCGGTGTGCGAGGCGCGCAGACCCAGCTTCTTGATCTTCTTGGCGCCTTCGAGGCCCGGGGTGCCGGGCGGCACGATGAACGCGGCCTGGCCGCGCGCGCCGAGTGAGGAGTCGACGGAGGCCACCACGACATGGATGTTCGCGATGCCGCCGTTGGTGATCCAGGCCTTCTGGCCGGTGAGCACCCACTCGTCCTTCGCCTCGTCGTACTTCGCGCGCGTGCGCATCGCCGAGACATCCGAACCCGCCTGCGGCTCGGAGACACAGAACGCCGCGACCTTCGGGTCGTCCTGGTCGCCGAAGCACTGCGGCACCCACTCGGCGAGCTGGTCGGGCGTGCCCGCCGAGAAGATCCCGGCGACCGCGAGCGAGGTGCCGAACAGGGCCATGCCGATCCCGGCGTCACCCCAGAACAGCTCCTCGTTGGCGATCTGCAGGGAGATACCGGTGGGGTCGCCGAACAGATCGGCCAGGGACTCGAATCCGTAGAGGCCGATCTTGGCGGCCTCCTGGATGACGGGCCAGGGTGTCTCCTCGCGCTCGTCCCACTCGGCCGCCGCCGGACGCACCACCTCGGCCGCGAAGCCGTGCACCCAGTCACGCAAGTCCTTTTGTTCCTCGGTCAGTTCGAGGGAGAAACCGGCCATGGGGCCCTCACGCCTTCGGGATGTCGAAGTAGCGGGTGAGCCCGGAGGCGAGCGCGACATCGCCCGCGACCTTGAGCTTGCGCATCATGAACATGGTGACGGGGCTGGCGTTGCCCGAGACCAGCTTGAGGAACTCGGCGTCGCCCATCATCAGCGTGACCCGCGGCTCCGCGTTGCTGCGCCCCTCGCGGACGGTGCAGGTGCCGTCCTGGATGTCGGTCTCGTAGACCGCCTCGCTGACGCCGTCGATCTTCCAGCGGATCAGCGCCTTGAGCGTGCCCGCGGTCTCCGGCTTGAACTGCCGCTCCATGCGCCCGAACACCTCGGTGAGGACGCGGGTGCGCAGGGTCTGGTCCTGCGCGATCTCGTTGATCTCCTTGTTCGAAAGACCCTTCACTATCTTCGCGAACTCTTCGGGGGATACGCCCGCGAAGTCCAGGTCCGCCAGGTTGTCCAGGTTCTCGCTGTCCGCCATGGAAGCCTCCTTACTCGCGAGTAAGCTTACTCAGAAGTCAGAATATTGCCAGCCCCATTGATTTCTGCTTACGCATCGGTAAGTTGACGGATGCGTAAAGAACTTCGGAATACCTCCCGCACCACCTCCGCACCGCAGTACGGCACGACAGCGAACAGCACCGCACGCCGACAACGGAGCCGATCATGGGCGTACGCAAGGATCTGAAGAGGGCGAAGCAGCGCAGCGATCTGGCGGCTCGCGTCCATACGGAGCTGATCAGGGAAGACGGTGTCGTACGCGAGGTGCGCACCGCGAGCCTCGCGTCCGGCGCCGGCACGGGTTCCACCGCCGACATTCCCTATGCCAACGCCGCCGAAGCGCCCGACGCGGTGATCCTGCGCCGCAAGGAGAACGGCCGCTGGCGGCCCGTCACGGCGGCGGCCTTCGCGCGTGAAGTCACCGCCGCGGCCAAGGGGTTGATCGAGGCAGGACTCGAACCGGGCGGCCGGGTCGCCCTGATGTCGCGCACCCGCTACGAGTGGGCCGTCCTCGACTTCGCCATCTGGGCGGCGGGCGGGCAGACCGTGCCGGTGTACGCCACCTCGTCGGCCGAGCAGATCGAGTGGATCGTCCGGGACTCCGGGGCCCGCTTCGTGATCACGGAGACGGCGGAGAACACCGGGACCGTCCAGACGGCCGTCGCCGGGCTCGCCGAACCGCCGCGCCTGTGGGAGCTGGACTCCGGTGCCGTCCTCGAACTCGCCCATCTGGGCCGGGACATACCCGACGAGGAGGTGGCCAAGCGGCGGGCCGCGCTCACCCCCGACACCATCGCGACCGTCTGCTACACCTCCGGCACCACCGGCCGCCCCAAGGGCTGTGTGCTGACCCACGGCAATCTGCACGCCGAGGCCGCCAACACCGTCGACCTGCTGCACCCGATCTTCAAGGAGGTCACGGGCCAGGTCGCCTCGACGCTGCTCTTCCTGCCGCTCGCGCACATCCTGGGCCGGGTCATCCAGGTCGCCTGCATGCTCGCGCGGATCGAGATCGGGCACTGCCCGAGCATCAAGCCCGATGAACTCCGCCCCGAACTGCGCTCCTTCAAGCCCACCTTCGTGGTCGGCGTGCCCTATCTCTTCGAGAAGATCCACGACACCGGGCGGGCCACCGCGGAGAAGATCGGCCGCGGCTCGTCCTTCGAGCGGGCCGACCGGATCGGGGTGCGCTTCGGCGAGGCCTATCTCGACAAGTTCCTGGGCAAGGGCAAGGGCCCCTCGCTCGGCCTCTATCTGGCCTGGGCGCTCTACGACGTCCTCGTCTACCGCCGGGTCCGCAAGGAGATCGGCGGCAAGCTGCGCTACGCGATCAGCGGCGGCTCCCCCCTCGACCGGCGCCTCAACCTCTTCTTCTACGCCGCCGGGATCATCATCTACGAGGGGTACGGACTGACCGAGACCACCGCCGCCGCCACCATCATCCCGCCGCTCAGCCCGCGACCGGGCACGGTGGGGCTTCCGGTGCCGGGAACGTCGGTGCGGATCGCCGACGACGGCGAGGTACTGATCAAGGGCGGCATCGTCTTCGGCTCGTACTGGAACAACCAGGACGCCACCGAACAGGTCCTGGACGGCGGCTGGTTCGCCACCGGTGACCTCGGCGAGTTCGACGAGGACGGCTATCTGCGGATCACCGGCAGGAAGAAGGACATCCTCGTGACCAGTGGCGGCAAGAACGTGTCCCCGGCCGTCCTGGAGGACCGGCTGCGCAGCCGGCCGCCGATCGGCCAGTGCATCGTCGTCGGCGACAACCGGTCCTTCATCGGCGCGGTCATCACCCTGGAGCCGGACGCGGTCGAGCACTGGCTGTCCGTGCGCAAGGCACCCAGGGACACCCCGATGTCCGAGATGATCAAGGACCCGAGGATGCTCGCCGATGTCCAGCGGGCCGTCGACTACGCCAACGAAGCGGTCTCGCGCGCCGAGTCCATCCGTAAATTCGTCGTCGTGGAGGGCGAGTTCACCGAGGACAACGGGCTGCTCACCCCGTCCCTGAAGATCAAGCGGCATGCGGTGGCGCAGGCGTACGCGCAGCAGATCGAGGCGCTCTATGGGGAGTGAGCCCGCGAGCGCCGCGCACGACTACGACGTGATCGTCGTCGGCTCCGGATTCGGCGGGTCCGTGGCCGCCCTGCGCCTGACCGAGAAGGGCTACAAGGTCGGTGTCCTGGAGGCGGGGCGGCGCTTCGACCGGCAGACCCTGCCGACCAGTTCATGGAAGCTGCGCGACTACCTGTGGGCGCCCCGGCTCGGTCTCTACGGCATCCAGCGCATCCACCTCCTGCGCAACGTGATGGTGCTCGCGGGAGCCGGAGTGGGCGGCGGCTCCCTCAACTACGCCAACACGCTCTACGTACCGCCGGCACCGTTCTTCAACGACCCGCAGTGGGCCGCCATCACCGACTGGCGGGACGAACTCGCCCCCTACTACGAGCAGGCCCGGCGCATGCTCGGCGTACGCCAGAACCCCACCGTCACCGAGGCCGACGAGCTGCTGCGCGAGACCGCCGAGCGGATGGGGGTGGGCGACACCTTCCGCCTGACGCCCGTCGGTGTCTTCTTCGGCGACGGCGAGGACGCCGGCGGCGAGGTGACGGCCGCCCCCGGTACCCGGGTCCCCGACCCCTACTTCGGCGGCGCGGGACCCGCGCGGGTGGCGTGCACCCAGTGCGGCTCCTGCATGACCGGCTGCCGGGTCGGCGCCAAGAACGCCCTCACCGAGAACTATCTCCACCTCGCCGAGCGGGCCGGCGCCGTCATCCACCCGCTGACCACCGCGATCGCCGTACGGGAACAGGAGAACGGCGACGGCTTCGAGATCACCACCGCCCCCACCGGCAGCCGCAGGCGGCGCCGGCAGCGCACCCTCACCGCCGGGCGCGTGGTGCTCGCCGCCGGCACCTACGGCACCCAGACACTTCTGCACACCATGCGGGAACGCCGGCTGCTGCCCCGGATTTCCGGGCGGCTCGGGCGGCTCACCCGCACCAACTCCGAAGCGCTGGTGGGGGCGTTGACCTTCCCGCGCCGCTACCGCAAGGCCCGTGGCACCCGTGCCGAGCCCGACTTCACACGCGGCGTGGCCATCACGTCCTCCATCCACCCCGACCCGAACACCCACATCGAGAACGTCCGCTACGGCAAGGGCTCCAACCTGATGGCGCTGATCTGTGTGCCGCAGTACGCACAGCAGCTGCCCAAGCCGATCGCCGCCGTCCTCGCCTTCGCCCGCCACCCGCTCCTGGTGGCCCGCACCGCCACCACCTACCGCTGGTCGGAGCGGACCATCATCGGCCTGGTCATGCAGAGCCACGACAACTCCCTCACCACCAGGCTCGGCAGACGCGGCACACTCACCGCCGAACAGGGCCACGGCACCCCCAACCCGGTGCACATCCCCGAGGGCTGGGAGGCGGCCGGGCTGCTCGCCGAGCGGATCGGCGGCTTCGCGGGCACGAACCTGGGGGAGCTGGTGAACCGGCCCCTGACCGCGCACTTCCTGGGCGGCTGCCCGATCGGTGAGGACGCGGACACCGGGGTCATCGACCCCTACCACCGCCTCTACGGCCACCCAGGGATCTCGGTCGTCGACGGCTCGGCCGTCTCCGCGAACCTCGGCGTCAATCCCTCGCTCACCATCACGGCGCAGGCGGAGCGGGCGATGTCCCTGTGGCCCAACAAGGGAGAGGCCGACCCGCGCCCGGCCCCGGGTCAGCGCTACCGCCGCCTCGCCCCGGTCCCGCCCCGTGCGCCGGTGGTGCCGAAGGGTGCCTACGGGGAACTGCGGCTCGACTCGGGACCGAAGTCACCCTAGGCCGGGCCCTTCGGCGGGGCCTGTGCGCCCGGCCGTGCCGAAGACTGGTCACGTGAACCTACGGAACCGTAGGTTCGAGACCGGTGAGCGGTGAGGTAGCAGATGGCGACGACGGCCGACGGGGCACTGCCCCGGATCATCCAGGGCGGCATGGGCGTCGGCGTCTCCGGCTGGCGCCTCGCCCGCGCCGTCTCCCGCACGGGGCAGCTCGGCGTCGTCTCCGGCACCGCACTCGACGCGGTCCTGGTCCGCCGGCTCCAGCTCGGCGACCCCGACGGCTCGGTGCGCCGGGCCCTCGCGGCCTTCCCCGTACCGGAGTTGGCGCGGGCCGTCGTGGACCGCTTCCACGTGGAGGGCGGCCTGCGCCCCGGCGAGCGGTTCCGCACCGAGCCCATGCTGCGCGTCGAACGCGGCGAGCCGGCCGAACTCCTCACCGTGCTCGGCAACTTCGTCGAGGTCTGGCTCGCCAAGGAGGGCCACGACGGCCAGGTCGGCGTCAACTACCTGGAAAAGATCCAACTGGCCATCGCCCCCGCCCTGTTCGGCGCGATCCTCGCGGGCGTCGACCAGGTACTGGTGGGCGCGGGAGTCCCCGCATACGTCCCCGAACTGGCCACTCGCCTCGCGCGGGGCGAGTGCGCCACGGTAAAGATCACGGTCGACGGCGACGAGAACCCCCACCCTTACGTCTTCGACCCGACCCCTTACGTCCCGACCCCTTACGTCCCGACCCCGACCCCGGCCCCGGCCACCTCAGGCCCCGACGGCCTGGCGGCCGGCCCCCACGCCCCGGCCGCCCCTGCGCCGACGGACCTTCCGGCCCCCGCCACCATGCCCACCGACCCGGCCCCGGCCCCCGATCCCTCCGCCCCGGCTGCGTCCGTCCCTGAACCGGCGGGCGCCACGGGCCCCGGCGTCGCCCGCTGTGGCCCCGGCACGGTCGCAGGCGACCCGGCCTCGGCCGGAACCCTCCCCGCCCCCGCGAACCTTCGCCGTCCGGGTGTTCTTGCCATCGTCTCGCTGCCCGTGCTCGCCGCCTATCTCGCGCGCGACGAGGCCACCCGGCCCGACGGGTTCGTCATCGAGACGCATGGTGCCGGCGGCCACAGTGCGCCGCCCCGTGGCGCCCTGCGGCTCGACGGTGACGGGGAGCCCGTCTACGGGCCGCGCGACCATCCCGACCTCGCGAAGATGGCCGCCCTCGGCATCCCCTATTGGCTCGCGGGCGGCGCCGCCCACCCCGCGCGGCTCGCCGAGGCCAGGGCCGCGGGGGCGGCCGGAGTGCAGGTGGGCAGCGCCTTCGCCCTGTGCGAGCAGTCCGGGCTCGACGAGGGACTGCGGAGCGAACTGCGGGACCGGGCCCGCGCCGGCACGCTGCGGGTGCGCAACGACCCGGCCGCGTCCCCGACCGGCTTCCCCTTCAAGGTCGCCGACCTGCCCGGCACCCTCGCCCGCCCGGAGGTACGCGCGGCCCGCGGCCGTGTCTGCGACCTCGGCTATCTGCGTACCCCCTACCGCACCCCCAAGGGCACGATCGGCTACCGCTGCCCCGCCGAACCCGAGGCGGCGTACGCCCGCAAGGGCGGTGACGAGGCCGCCACCGAGGGCCGCCTGTGCCTGTGCAACGGCCTGCTCGCCGCCGTCGGCCTCGGCCAGACCCGGCCGGGCGGCGCCGTCGAGCCGCCCGTCGTCACCCTCGGCCAGGACCTGGACTTCCTCACGGACCTCAGCCCGGACGGAGCTCCCTACGGCGCACAGGACGTGGTGGAGTGGCTCACCAACTCGGCACCGGTGACGGCGGTGACGGCGGTGACGGCGGGGTAAGGGGCGTGGGGCTCCAGCTCGGGGCCGGTGAAGGCGGGGCGACGGCAGTCGGCGACCAGCTCGGGGCCGGTGAAGGCGGGGCGACGGCAGTCGGCGACCAGCTCGGGGCCGGTGAAGGCGGGGCGACGGCAGTCGGCGACCAGCTCGGGGCCGGTGACGGCGACGCCGCCGTGGGCTCCCGTACATCCGTGAGCCGTGCGTACACCACCGTGTTGCCCTGATAGCCGCCCGTCGCCCGCGTATACGTGCCCCCGCAAGTGATCACCCGCAGCTCGGGCCGGTCGGACTGGCCGTACACCTTGGCGTCCGGGAAGGCATCGCCCGGCACGAGCTCGACGTTGTCCACGGTGAACACCGCGGTCCGCCCGTCCTCCCGGTCCACCTCGACCGTCTGCCCCGGCCGCACCGCGCCGAGCCGGTAGAACACGGCAGGACCCGTCGCCGAGTCCAGATGGCCCGCGGTGACCGCCGTGCCCACGGCACCCGGCGAGGTGCCGTCCTGGAACCAGCCCGCCAGCTGCGGCACATCGGCCGGCGGCACATCGAGGCTGCCGTCGGGGAGCAGGCTCAGACCCATCAGCGGCGCCTCCACCTGGATCGCCGGAATCCGGATCCGCACCGGCCGGGACGCGGGCAGCGGTGCGATCGTGCCGCCCGCACCGACCGACCGCGCGTCACCCGCCGCGGGCGGTCGCGGCGGCTGCTCCTGGGCCCGTACGCCCTCGGCCATCATCCAGGCGCCGATGAGCACACCGAGCGTGGTCAGGCCGGCGAGCGGGGCCTTGACCCGGGGGAGTACGCGATACGAAGAGGAGGCCACGGGCTCACTTCCGTAGGTACGGCTACTTCCGTAGGTACGGCGGTACGGCTACTTCCGTAGGTACGGCTACTGCTTGGTGGCGGGCCGTCGCCCGCCGCCACCACGGATGACCCGGGCAGCGGCGGAGAGCGCCGTTCAGCTGTGGCTGCCGCGGCCGCGCCGGCGCCGTATCAGCCAGGTACCGCCGAGCCCCGCGGTCAGGGCGAGCGCGGCGCCACCGGCGATCTGCACCGTGGTGTCCTCGCCCGCACCGCCGCCCAGGCCACCTCTGACCTGGCCGCTCGGTGTGGTGGGCCGGACGCTCGGCGAAGGGCTGCTGGACGGGGTGGTGCTGCTGACCGTGACCCGCTGGGAACCGGCCGACGCACCGCCCGTGCACACCACCGCAACCGTGTACGTGCCTGGACTGACGCCCTGCCATGAGGCGCTCTGGCTGGCGCTCCCACCGGCAAGGTCGACCTGCTCGCCCCCGGCGAAGCTGGCGTTCCCGTTGCCCATCAGCGAGGCCTTGCCGCCGTTGGGGCAGGACGTGGTGGTGACCTGCACCATCGAGCCGGTGGCGGAGACGTTGATACCGGCCGTCGCGGTCGGGGCTGCCGCTGCCGCGGGGCTCGCGGCCAGGGCGAGCGGGGCGGCGACGGCGGCGACGGCGGCGACGGTCAGACCGGAGCGCAGGGATATTCGAGTCGTACGCATGAGCATGTCCTCCACCGAAGCCCGGGAGGCAGCACCCCCAAGGTGCCGCCGGATCTGGGTGGGTCCCGTGCTCCGTGGCTTAGAGCCAATGCGCTCGGCGCCCCGCGCGCATGCGCTGGGCGCCGAGGGGTCCCTGTGCGGGTGATGTGCTCCGCCGGATGGCCGCACAGGGCGTTCAGCCGTACGGGCCCACGCCGACGCCACCCCCGGGGGCCGACCCGGGCCCCCGGCGTGGCTGCCGTACGCCGCTACGAGGAGGCCGCCCCGGCGTGGCTGCCGTACGGCGCGGAGATGACCTCCATGCCGTGGCCCGCGGGGTCCATGAAGTAGACGCCGCGGCCGCCGTGGTTGTGGTTGATCTCCCCGGGCTGCTTGCCGTGCGGATCGGCCCAGTACTCGATCCCGGCCGCCTCGATCCGCTCGAAGACGCCGTCGAACTCCTCCTCGGTGACGAGGAAGGCGTAGTGCTGCATGACGATCGACTCCGGCGGGACGGACGCGAAGTCCAGGGTGACGCCGTTGCCGGTCTCGACGGGGACGAAGGGTCCCCATTCGGTGCCGGTCCTCAGACCGAGGATGTGCGCCAGGAACTCGGCGGAGGCCCGGTTGTCACGGGCGTGAATGATGGTGTGGTTGAACTCGGCTGACACGGTGGAATGCCTCCACGGGCATCTCACGGGCACCTCCACGCTCACCTGGCCGGTGACCAACGCGCGATGCCGTGCCGGGGATCTTAGGGAGCGGGGGCACGGGGGGCCACCCCTTTTTTCCCGCGAGGGACGGCGGCGGCGTGGGCGCCGCCGCCGTCCAACTCCCCGCCCGCTACGCCAAGTTCCGCAGAAACCGTGCCGCGACCGGCCCCGCGTCCGAGCCGCCCGAGCCGCCGTCCTCCAGGAACACCGACCACGCCAGGTCGTCCCGCCCCTGGTAACCGATCATCCAGGCGTGTGTCCTGGGCGGCTTCGCCGTGCCGTACTCCGCCGTCCCCGTCTTCGCGTGCGGCTCGCCCGGCACCCCGCGCAGCGCGTGCCCCGCCCCCTCGGTGACCGTGGCGCGCATCATCTCGCGCAGTCCGCTCAGCACCTCGGGGCCGAGCCGGGACGGCGCCGCGTGCCGGTTCTTCACCTGCCCGGGCACCAGCACCGGCTGCTTGAACGTGCCGTCCTTCACCGTCGCCGCGATGGACGCCATCACCAGCGGCGAGGCCTCCACCCTGGCCTGGCCGAGTGCGGCGGCGGCCAGTTCGTTGTCGGTGCGGGGCACGGGGACGGACCCGGAGTAGCCACCGGCCCCCGTGTCCCAGTGGCCGCCGATCCCGAACGCCTTCGCCGTCTCGGGCAGTACGGACCCCGCCACCCGGTCACGGGCGCCGACGAAGAAGGTGTTGCAGGAGTGGGCGAAGGAGTCCCTGAACGTCGAACCCGCGGGCAGCGTGAACCGGTTCTGGTTCTCGAAGCGCTGCCCGTCGACCTCCGCGAACTTCGGGCACGCCGCCGCGTCCCCGGGCCCGAGCCCCGACTTGAGCAGCGCCGCCGCCGTCACGACCTTGAACGTCGACCCCGGCGGATACTGGCCGGCGAGCCCCCGATTGAGCCCCGTTCCGGGCTTGTTGGCGACGGCTAGCACATGCCCGGTGGACGGCTCGACGGCCACGATCGCCGCGTTCTTGCCGACGCCCTCCAGAGCGTCGGCGGCCGCCTCCTGCACCTTCGGGTCGATGGTGGTCCGTATCGGCGTGCCCTCGCGCCCGCCCTTGCGTCTGCCCTCGCCCGTCGGGGCGAGGTCCGTGACCGGCCGGCCCGAGGCGCGGTCGGCGATCACCACGGCCCGGCCGGAGCCGCCGCCCGACAACTCCTTGTCGTAGCGCGCCTCCAGGCCCGATATGCCCTTGCCGTCGCCGTCCACCAGGCCCCGCAGCGAGGGCGCGCGCAGGTCGTCGCCCTCGGCGTCCAGAACAGGGGCGCGGCGGCCGGACGACTTCAGGGCGAGCGTCTGGCCCGGCGCGAGTTCCGGGTGCACGAGCGGTGTCCCGAAGGCCACGGTCCACGTGCCCGAACGCTTCACGACCGAGGCCCGGGAGTTGTACGCGAGCTCCCCGGCGGACGGGATGCCGAGCCGTACCCGGAACGGCACGCTGACCTCGCCCGAGTCCCGCTTCTCGCCCGCCGCGGCGACGAGTTCGGCCCGCTCCGGCTTCAGATTGGTCATGACGGACCTGATCAGGGACTCGGCCCCCGCGGGAGTGTCCGTGAACTTCCCGGCGAGCGCCGGCTTGTTCTCGGCCCAGGCGTCCAGGAACTTCTGCACCTGCTCGCGCGCGGCGGCCACTTCCGCGTCCTGCGCGCCGTCGCTGCCGTCGCCGCCGCCGAACGCCACCTGGTACGCCCCGTAGCCGCCACCGCCGAGCACGGCGAGCGCCACGACGACGGCGGCGGTGGTACGAGCCCGGAGGCGGCGCCGCTTTCGTGGTGGCGGTTCGCCCGGCACATCCAGGTGCGGGCCGTCGTATAGGTCGCATGGGTCACTGGGCCCGCATGGGTCACTGGGTCCGCATGGGTCACTGGGTCCGCATGAGTCACTGTGTCCGCATGGGTCACTGTGTCCGCATGGGTCACTGGGCCCGCATGGGTCACTGGGCCGGCATGGGTCATATGGGTCGTTATGCACCATGCCGGGGACGCTAGGTGCTGCCGCTCTCGTCACGCTCTCGGCCGCCTTTCCATACCGGCAGGTGCCTCAGCAGGAGGCCGGCGCGGGCAGCAGCGCCCGGTCCTGGCGCAGGATCGCCCGCTCCAGCTCCACAAGCCGGGCCCCGGGAGAGATCCCCAACTCCTGGTCGAGCAGCGCCCGCACGCGGCGGAACGCGGCCAGGGCCTCCGCCTGCCGGCCCGCCTGGTAGAGCGCCAGCATCAGCTCGGCGTGCAGGCTCTCCCGGAACGGATGCTGCGCCACCAGGTCCGACAGCTCCCCGATCACCCGCGCGTGGCGGCCGAGTTCGACCTCCAGGGAGATCCGCTGCTCCAGCGCCGCGAGCCGCTCCTCCTCCAGGCGCGTGGCCCTGGCCCGCAGCGCGCTGCCGGAGACATCGGCGAGCGCGGGCCCCCGCCACAGGGCCAGGGCCTCCTCCCACCGCTCCACGGCCGGCTCCCGCAGCCCTTCCCTGTGCAGCTCCTTGGCCTCGGCCGCCTTCGTACGGAACTCGGCCACGTCGGACGTGCAGGCCGAGCGGTCCAGCTGGTAGCCCGCCGGATAGGTGACGAAGGCGGTCCTGTCCGCGTCGGCGGGTTCGAGGGCGCGCCGCAGCCGCCACATCGCGGTCTGCAGCTGCCCGGAGGCGGTGCGGGGCGGCTCGTCGCCCCAGATGTCCTTGACGAGCCGTTCGACCGGGACGACCTCGCCGAGCGAGAGGGCGAGCGAGGCGAGCAGTCTGCGCTGCCGCTCCCCGCAGATCGCGAGGCCGCCCCCGCCGGTGGCGGCGGTCACGGGGCCGAGCAGGGAGACGGTGATGCGGGCAGGCGAAGTCGGCATGGCGGTACGGGCGTTGATGAGAGTCCCCCCGGGTTCGGGTGCCGAGCACACGCGGGGCCGGGGCCGGCCCCGGTCGGGGGCGGCCCCGCGGGTCGGACCGCTCTGGTCGGCGCGGCCCGGCAGGGAAGGATGCGCGTGATCGTGTCGCTTTGGTCGAATTTTTCTTCCGCGCGACAGTACGTAGGGAAAATCCGGAAGGTCAAATGATGGACGTTTTGTGACCCTGCGTACGTATGGCTGTCCTGAACGGCGGCCCCGAACGGCAGCCTTGTGCGCCGGTCCCGTACGCCGGTCCCGTACGCCGGGCCTGTACGTCGGTCCTGTACGCCGGTCCCGTACGCCGGTCCTGTACGCCGGTCCTGTGCACCGCCCCCCGAGAAGCCTCACACCCGTGCCGGACGCCTCACACCCGTGCCGGACGCCTCACACCCGTGCCGGACGCCTCACACCCGTGAGTACGCGAGCACCTGCCCGTCGGGAAACTCCCGCATCAGCTGTCCGTTCATCATCCGCAGGACCGACGACGTACCCGTGACGCACGCCCCGGACGAGGCCGCCCGGTCGAGCGCGGGCGGTGCGAGACGGATGTCACCGCCCTCCTCGCCCGCGGAGACCAGGTCCATGCCCGCCTCGCAGTGCTCGCCCGCCCCGTCGGAGACCAGCCTGGCGGCGGGGCTGCCCACCGCCTCCTGCGTGACGGTCATCCGCTGGGTGCCGCCGCTCGCCAGCTTCCGTTGCCAGGTGCCGATCAGCTCCCGCGGCAGCTTCTCCGGACCGGCGATCTTGCGCAGCACCGCGGTGCGTCCCGCCGCCTCCCAGCGCAGTGCGTCCGCGCCCTCCAGGACGAGGGTGTGCGCGCCGAGCGCCGAGCAGTTGCCGGCGGGAACGCTGCGGACCACCTTGGTGTCGAGCCGCAGCGAACTGCCGCCGGCCGCCTTGCCCGCCAGCTTGCCGTCGCTCTTGCACTCGTAGTCCTTGCCGAGGCTGATGCTGTTGGCGACCACCTCGCCGTACTGGCCCTCGGTGATGACGAAGCGGCGGTACTGCCCGGTGGGCTGCCCGTCGCGCTGCACCTCTCCCGCCCAGGTGCCGACGAATCCGCCCGGCACATCGGACGCGGTCCCGCCGTCCGCGCCGCGCTGTTCGTCCCCGCCGAGCGGTACGAGTCCCGCCGCCGACGCGGCGAAGATCCCGCCGGCCACGACGGCGAGCGCGGCGATACCGGCCGCGATCCGCCGCCCGGTGCGCCTGGGCGGGGGAGCGGGCTCATAAGTCGCCGCCGCCATCGCCCCGGGCCCGTGCTCCGGGCTGTACTCATGGCCGGGCTGCGGGCCGTGCTCAAGGCCGGGCTGTACGGGCAGGTGTACGGTGCCCGGCTCGGGCGTCGCGGCCGGCACCGCCGTGGCCCGTGGCGGCGTGTCCGTATCGAGCAACTGCACGGCGTGGCGCCCCAGTTCGGCGATGAGCTGGGCGGGCAGCCACGGCGGTGTCGAGGTGCCGGTGGCCACCGGCTGCACCCGCCCGACGACCTCCTCGGGCGCGGGCCTGGCCGCCGGGTCCTTGGCGAGACACTCGGCGATCAGGGTGCGCAGCGGCTCCTCGACCCCCTCCAGGTCCGGCTCCTCCTGCGCGATCTTGAACATCACCGCGTGCACACCGCCGGAACCGCCGCCGCCGAACGGGGGCCGCCCGGTGGCCGCGAACGCGAGCAGCGCGCCCATGCAGAACACATCACTGGCCGGCGTCACCTGCTCGCCCCTGATCTGCTCCGGCGACATGAAACTGGGCGAGCCGACCACCATGCCGGCGCTGGTCAGCGTGGACTCGGGCACCGAGTCCAGGGCGCGGGCGATACCGAAGTCGATGACGCGCGGCCCGTCGATGGTGACGAGGACGTTCGACGGCTTGAGGTCGCGGTGCACAAGTCCCGCGCCGTGGATGTCGAGCAGGGCGCTGGAGAGGCCGTAGGCGAGGGTGCGTACGGACAGCGCGGGCAGGGGGCCGTGGCTCCGCGAGACGACGTACTCGAGCGAGGGCCCGGCGATATAGCCGGTGGCCACCCAGGGAGTGGTGGCCTCGGTGTCGGCGTCCAGCACCGGCGCCGTCCACCGGTCGCCCACCCGGCGGGCCGCGGCGACCTCCTGCCGGAACCGCTCGCGGAACTCCGGCTCGGCGGCCAGCTCCGCCTTGATGAGCTTGACGGCGACGGTCCGCCCGCCCTCCGAACGCGCCAGGTACACCCGGCCCATCCCGCCGGCCCCGAGCAGATCGAACAGCCGGTAGGGGCCGATATGTCCGCCGCCGGGGCCCTCGCCGCCGCCGCTGCCACCGCCGTTGCCGCCGCTTCCGAACGCGGCCTCGTCCGGAGTCTGCGCCGCGTGGCCTGCCATGTGGGGTCCCCCTTGGTTCGACATACGCCTCCACTCTCGGCGATGAAGGTCACGAGTCGGCACCCGGGGGGCTTCTGTTTGATGGGAATGGCGGCGGCGGGCCTCAGGTCCTGTCGATGGGAGCGGCGGCAGGGTTGACGGGAAGCGGGCCTCAGGTCCTGTCGATGGGAGCGGCGGCAGGGTTGACGGGAAGCGGGCCTCAGGTCCTGTCGATGGGAGCGGCGGCAGGGTTGACGGGAAGCGGGCCTCAGGTCCTGCTGCGCAGCGCCGCCCAGGTGTTGGTCCCCACTTCGCCGTCGACCGCCAGGCCGCGGGAGCTCTGGAACTTCTTCACCGCGGCCCGGGTGTCGTCCCCGAACTGCCCGTCCACGCCCGCGCCCCCGATCCCGTAACCCCGCTTGCTGAGCATGCACTGCACCTGCACCACGCGCTGCCCCTTGTCGCCGTAGCGGGTGATCTCGGTGCCGGAGTAGTACGTGCACTGGGAGATCCACGGCGGTACGGCGGGCTTGGACGGGCTCGGCTTCGGGGGCGAGCTCGGTGAACTTCCCCCGCCTCCCGGCTTTTCGGTGGCGCTGGGCGTGGGCCGGTCGTCGGCGCCGCTCGCACTCGCGGACCGGCTCGCGTCCGGCCGCGCCGACTCGTCGCCCTGCCCCTTCTCGGAGGAATCGGAGGAACCGGAGGAAGAGGGCGACGACAGGCCGGAGGCGCCGGTGGGTCCGGGCGCGGCGCTCTCGCTCACCGAACTCCCGGGCGTGGCACGCGCGTTGTCGTTCCTGGAGCCACCGCCCGGCCCGCCCTCATCGCCCTGGCCGGTGAGCAGAAAGGCCGTCAGGGCCACGGCGCACACGGTGAATGAGGCGCCGACGGTGACGTACAGCCGCCGCTTGCGGCCGCGCGGGGCGGCGGCGGGGGAGCCGGACCGCTGCGGCACGGTCTGCACGGGGGTGGGCATGGGCGGCGGGGAGGCGGGAGCGGGCGTCGGCGTGGCCACGGCCCCCGCCCCCATACCGGCAGCCGCGCCCGCGCCCGCAGCCGCTCCCGGCGTCCGCAAATGCACGGTCTGCTCCACGGGAACCCGGGTGAGGACCTCGTACGCCCCCTGCCGTGCCAGGACCTGGGAGTTCAGCGGCTCCTGCCAGTGCCCGGGCCCCGGCCGGGCCGCCGCCGCTTCGACGAGCTGCCCCGGAGAGGGCCGCAGGGCGGGGTCCTTGGCCAGGCAGGCGGAGAGCAGATCGGCCAAGTCCGGGTCGGCGGCGACGAGTTCCTCGATCACATCGCCGTAGGGCTCCTCGAACGCCACCCGGTGCATGACGTCCACACCGGTGCCGTCGCCGAACGGCGCCCGGCCGGTGGCGGCGAAGACCAGGGTGCAGGCGAGCGAGAACACATCGGACACGACATCGGCCCGCCCGTCCCGCAGCCGCTCGGGCGACATGTACGCCGGTGTGCCGACGGCCTTGCCGGTGGTGGTGATCGAGCTGGCGTCCGCGGCCTGCGAGATCCCGAAGTCGATCACGTACGAGCCGTGCGCGGCCAGGATCACGTTGGAGGGCTTCAGGTCACGGTGTACGACCTGGGCCGCGGTCAGCTCGTCGAGCGCACGGCCCAGCTCGCCCACGAGCCACCACACACCGGGGGCCCGGAGCGGCCCGAACTCGTGCACGGCCTCCGACAGACTGGGTCCGGGCAGATACTCGGTGGCCATCCACAGCAGGTCGTCGGACCCGGTGTGCAGCAGCCGCGGCGCATGGGGACTCCGGACCCGCGCGAGCACGGCCGCCTCCCGCTCGAAGCGCCGCCGGAACTCGGCGTTCTCCGCGTACTCCGGTCTGATCACCTTGACCGCGGCGAGCCCGTCACGCCCGTCCGCCGGCCGCGCGAGATACACCCGGCCCATGCCGCCGCTGCCCAGATGCCCGAGCGGTACGTACGGTCCGATCCGCGCGGGATCCCCGCTCCGCAGCCGCCCCGCACCGGCCCGCGCAAGCGCCTCCTCGACGTCCTGCCCCGGCATGACACCCCCGTACCTCCGGCCCAGCCTCTGGACCCTCCACCCGGCCGGCCGAGGCTATCGCAGCCACCCGCCCCACCCGGCGCCGCGATCCATATCGCCCTCGGGCCACGGCGGTCGCCGAAGCGACAGGCATCCCGCACGGGCAGCCCGGACCAGGGGCACTCGGCCCGGACGGCGGGGAAGGGGCGAGCCCGGAGAGAACCTCTCCGGCGCCGACTTTCTGTATGGCGCCCCCGGCAGGACTCGAACCTGCGGCCAAGCGCTTAGAAGGCGCCTGCTCTATCCACTGAGCTACGGGGGCCGGGTGGTGGCCGGTGGCCTGGAGCCCGGGTGTGGGGCAGATCCGTGACCTTGCCGGGGACAAGGATAGGGCTCCTGGGTCCTTGTCCCTGTTGCTTCGCCTCCGCGGCACGATGTGGAGGTTCGGTGAAGCGGTCCTGATAATCGCAGGCAGGTACGAATCCTGCAGCGCTTTTCGCGTCTCGCGCCCCGGGTGTTGTGCACTCGTTATGCCTGCGCCCCAGTCGTCCCGTCTGTCTCGAGTGTCCGATCGGCGCGCAGAAAGGCCATATCCTTCAGAAAGCCGTCAAAATTGGGCATTCTTCGCATGTGGTGACCTTGGACGTACGGCCTCAGCTGCTCGATGCACTCTCCGCCCTGCGCGACCGTGTCGCCGCCGCGCGCTTTCCGCTCCCACTGGCGGGCGCGCCACGCGCGCGTGCCAACCGGGACGAGCTCCTTGCACAGCTTGACGATTATCTCGTGCCCCGGCTGCGGCAGCCCGAAGCGCCGCTGCTCGTCGTCATCGGGGGATCGACGGGAGCCGGCAAGTCGACGCTGGTCAACTCCCTTGTGGGGCGGCAGGTCAGCGAGGCGGGGGTGCTGCGGCCGACGACGCGGACGCCGGTACTCGTGTGCAATCCCGAAGACCACCAGTGGTTCGCGGGACTGCGCGTACTGCCCGACCTCACGCGCGTATGGGTGCCACAACAGGACGAGCCGCAGAGTGGCAGGAACGCCGCGGCGCCACCGGCCGAGGAGCCGGGTGAGGGCGTCCTGCGCATCGAGACGGCGGCCACGCTGCCGCGCGGTCTCGCTCTTCTGGACGCACCCGATATCGACTCCCTGGTCGCCGAGAACCGCGAACTCGCTGCCGAGCTGATCTGTGCCGCCGACGTCTGGGTGATGGTGACGACCGCCGCGCGGTACGCCGACGCCGTGCCCTGGCACCTGCTGCGTACGGCCAAGGAGTACGACGTGAGCCTCGTGTCGGTGCTCGACCGGGTGCCGCACCAGGTCGTCGCCGAGGTGTCCCGGCAGTACGGCGCGCTGCTCGCCAAGGCCGGGCTCGGCGAAGTGCCCCGGTTCACGATCCCCGAACTGCCCGAGTCCGCGGGCGGCGGCGGGCTCCTGCCGGCCACCGCGGTGGCTCCGCTGCGCGCCTGGCTCACCCATCGCGCCCAGGACCCGGCCGCCCGCGCCCACGCGATGAGCCGCACCGCGTCCGGTCTGCTCACCTCCCTGAACTCCCGGATGCCGGAGCTCGCCGGTGCCGTCGCCGCCCAGTACGCGGCCTCGCTGCGTCTGACGGCCGTCGTCGAAGAGGCGTACAGCAGCGAGCACGCGCGCGTGCGGGGCCGTTTGCAGGCCGGCGGCGTGCTCGCGGGCAGTGCCCTCAGCCGCTGGCGCAGCTACCCGCTGGACTGCGGCGCGGGCGAACTCCTCGACGCGCTGGTGGAGAGCCTGGGCGCGCTGCTCCTGTGCTCGGTCTCCGCGGCCGACCAGCGTGTCGACGAGGCCTGGCGGCGCGAGCCCGCCGCGGGCGCCGGCGAACTCACCGACGGGGAGCCCGACGCGGAGAGCGCCGAGCACCGGATCGGTCTGGCGGTCCGCCGATGGCGGCGGGTCCTTGAGGAGTACGCCGAGGACGAGGTCCGCGGCCTGGAGAATCCGCCGGACACCGAGGTGGTGGCAGCGCTGCTCGCCACGGCCCTGCTCGGCGGCCGGAGGGCCCGCTCCGCAGGAGAGACGCTCGCCGAGCGGATCGGCGCCCACGGCGCGCTCAAGCTGCGCGACCGGGGCGGGCGCCTGCTCACCTCGTACGTGGAGAACGTCCTGTGGGCCGAACGTGACCGCAGGCTCGCACCGCTGGACGCCCTCGACGTCCAAGCGGAACCGCAGGCGGAACTCATCGCCGCGCTGTCCGTACTGCAGAAGGAGAGGTGACCGCGGTGACTGCCGTCACTGACCACACCAGCGGGCAGGAGCCCACCGAACACCCGGAGTCCGCCGGGCACACCGAGCCCGTCGCGCACACCGAGTCCGCCGCCGCGGCCACCACACAGGACGGCGGCCCTGCACGCGAGCAGGACGAAAACGGCTCCCACGCGCGCGTGCAGGACGAACGCGTACAGGACGAAAGGGGGGAAGGCGAGGACGGTCGCGCCTGGGACGACGGTCTCATCGCCCGCCGCGTGAACGATGCCGCCGAGCCCGCCGAGCCCGCCGAGGCGCTCACCGAGCACCACGCGCGCGTGGACACGTACGACCACGATGACGACCCCCACCACGGCACGGTCTACGAACCGCAGCTGCGCACCCGCCTCGACGCCCTGCGTGAACTCGTCGGCCTGTCCCGCACCCGCCTCGACGGCCGCACCCTCGCCGAGGCGGGCCGCGTCCTCGACCAGGCCGCCGCCCGGCGCGGTCTCTCCGACCGGCACACCGTCGTCGCCATCGCGGGCGCCACCGGCAGCGGCAAGTCGACCCTCTTCAACGCCCTGGCCGGCGTGGCCATTTCGGATACGGGCGTGCGCCGTCCGACCACCGCGGCGCCGCTCGCCTGCAGCTGGACCGACGGGGCGGCCGGACTGCTCGACCGGCTCGCCATCCCGGGCCGGCTGCGCCGCAGGCCACTGCAGAACACCGGGCAAGGGGCCCCTTTGGAGGGCCTGGTTCTGGTGGACCTGCCCGACCACGACTCGGCGGCCACCGAGCACCGCGAGCACGTGGACCGCATCCTCACCCTCGTGGACGCCGTGATCTGGGTCGTCGATCCGGAGAAGTACGCGGACGCCGTCCTGCACGAGCGTTATCTGCGCCCCCTGGCCGGCCACGCCGAAGTCACCTTCGTCGTCCTCAACCAGACCGACCGGCTGCCCGGCGACGCCGCCGACCAGGTCCTCGACGACCTGCGCCGCCTCCTCGACGAGGACGGCATCGCCCTGGGCGAGCACGGCGAACCGGGCGCCACCGTGCTCTCCCTCTCCGCGCTCACCGGCGAGGGGGTCGGTGAACTGCGCGAGACCCTCGGCCAGTTCGTGGCCGAACGTGGCGCCGCGGCCCGCCGGATCTCCGCCGACCTGGATGCCGCCGCTGCCCGCCTGCGCCCCCTGTACGCCGCGGGCCGGCGCGTCGGACTCAGTGAGCGGGCCCGCGAGGAGTTCTCCGACCGGCTGGCCGACGCCGTGGGCGCGGCGGCCGCGGGCCAGGCCGCCGAGCGCGCCTGGCGCAGAAACGCGGGCAAGGCCTGCGGCACTCCATGGCTGCGTCTGTATCGCTGGTACGAGGCTCAGCGCGCGCCCGGCCTGCGCCAGAAGGCCGCCCCCACGGCCCCCGCCGACGAAGAGGCCACGGCACGCCAGCGCGTGGAGCAGGCGGTGCGCACCGTGGGCGACGAGGCGGCCTCCGGACTGCCGGGGCCGTGGGCGCAGGCGGTCAGGGAGGCCGCGGCGCGCGGCGCGCAGGGGCTGCCGGAAGCGCTCGACGAACTGGCGGCGACGGCGGCCGTGCCGGCCAGGCGGCCACCGCGCCCGGGCTGGTGGCCGATGGCGGTGCTCGCCCAGGCCTCCATGACGCTGCTCCAAATCATCGGCGGAATCTGGCTGTTGGGCCAGGTCATCGGGGTCTTCGAGCCCAACCTCGGCTCACCCGTGCTGCTCATGGTCGCGGGCATCATCGGCGGCCCGGGGGTCGAGTGGGCCTGCCGGATGGCGGCTCGCGGGCCCGCGCGGCGGTACGGCCTCGAAGCCGAGCGCAAACTCCGGGAAGCGGCGGCAGGTTGCGGCCGTGCCCGGGTTCTCGATCCGGTCGCCGCCGAGCTGCTGCGGTACCGGGAGGTGCGGGAGCAGTACGTGAAGGTCACGGGGGTCGCGGGGGCGGGGCATGGGACGGGGTCCATGAGCGCTCTCGGGCCCGTCGGGGCCGCGGGTGCGAGGCGCTCCGGCCGCGAACCCGGAAGGGTGACGGAGTTGTCCACAACCGGCCGGTAGTCCACAGGCCGAAGCGGGCTCGTCTCGTTGGCTGCAGTCTGAGATCGCGGCAGATCGCCTCGCCGGTCGGTCTTCGCAGCAGCCGTACGGGACGAGCCCGTACGCGTTTCGGAGGAGGGGACGAAATGAACGAGACGATGGTGACAGTGGTGGGGAATGTCGCGACGAAGCCGGTGTTCCGCGAGACGCAGTACGGACCGGTGGTGCGCTTCCGGCTGGCGATGACCGCGCGCGTCTTCGACCGCGCCGGACAGGCCTGGAAGGACGGCCACACCAATTTCTTCACGGTTCTGGCCCGGCGCTCGCTCGCGGCCAATGTGGCCTCGTCGGTATCGGTCGGCGAACCGCTCGTCGTGCAGGGGCGCCTGAAGGTGCGCGACGAGGAGCGCGGGGGCCAGCACTGGACATCGGCGGACATCGAGGCGACGGCCGTCGGCCACGACCTGACCCGGGGCACCTCGGCGTTCCGGCGGGCTCCCGGCCGCGCTGCCACTGATGTGATGCAGCATCAAAATCCGGCTGCTGACGGGAGTTCGGGGGACGGGCGGGAAGAGGGAGCGGTCGATGAACCGCAGTGGGAAAGCCCGGCGGCCGCCCCCGTGACGGAACCCGCACTCGAACCCGCGCTTGAGCCCGTACTCGAATCCGCGCCGAGTCAGTGACAGGCCGGATGCGATGTCCGGCATATCGCCGCATGAGGCTCTGAGTCAGCCGGGGATTTGTCGATAAGGCCAGGTCACGACTGTTAGCCACGATAACGATTCCGAGTCGGAACGGTTATCTGATGGCATGACAGAGATGCGCGGTGCGCCGCGTTCATAGGATGCCGGGCGTAACTCACGGGGCAGTTGATGCTGCTGGCGGGACCGCACCCCCACATGACCCCCCATGCGAACGGATCCCGCCCGAAGGGGAATTCAGTGTTTTCTTCGTTCTCAGTACGTCGGCGCGGTACCGCTCGCCGCGCCGTCGTGGCACTCGTGGCGAGTCTGGCTGCGGCCGGCACGACCATCGGCGCGAGTCCGGCGGCCGCCGACGAGGTCCCACAGCACCAGGGCGGCGCGACCGCGACCCTGGGCGGACTGAAGACCTACGGCCAGGCCGTCATACGCGAGGACGGCGAGGAACAGCGAGTCTCGGCGGGCCTGTTCGAGATGGCCGTGGACGACGGCGGCATGCTGCAGACGTACTGCATAGACATCCACAACCCGACCCAGAAGGACGCGAAGTACCAGGAGACGCCCTGGAGCGCGACCTCACTGAACAGCAACGCGCAGGCGGGAAAGATCCGTTGGATCCTGCAGAACTCCTACCCGCAGGTCAATGATCTCGCCGCGCTGGCCAAGAAGGCCGGAGCCCGCGGGCTGACCGAGCAGGCCGCGGCCGCCGGCACCCAGGTGGCCATCTGGCGCTACTCGGACGGCGCCGACGTCCAGGCGCTCGACCCGCAGGCCGAGAAGCTCGCCGACTATCTGCAGAAGAGCGCCCGCGACCTCCCCGAGCCCAAGGCCTCGCTGAGCCTCGATCCGCCCGCGGTCTCCGGCAAGGCGGGGGAGCGGCTCGGACCGGTCACCGTGCGCACCAACGCGGAGAGCGTCACCGTGGCCCCGCCCGCGGACGCGGCGAGCGGCGTCAAGGTCGTCGGCAAGGACGGCAAGCCCCTCACCTCCGCGGGCAATGGGCACGAGCTGTACTTCGACGTCCCCAAGGGCGCCACCGACGGCTCGGCCGAGCTGACGGTGCAGGCCTCGACCACGGTGCCCGTCGGCCGGGCCTTCGCCTCCGAGACAAAGAGCCAGACACAGATCCTGGCCGGCTCCAGCGAGTCGACCGTGTCCGCCACGGCCACCGCGAACTGGGCGAAGACGGGTGCGATACCCGCGCTGTCGGCCCAGCGGAACTGCGCCAAGGGCGGCGTCGACATCACGGCGGCCAACAAGGGCGACGAGCCGTTCACCTTCGAGCTGATGGGCTTCAAGCACACCGTCGCAGCGAATGACGCGCGGACCGTCACGATCCCGCTGCAGGAAGACCAGGCCTACGACTTCACGATCACCGGGCCGAACGGCTTCGAGAAGCGGTTCAAGGGCGTCCTCGACTGCAGGACGGCCGGCAGCGCGGGCGGGGACTCGGCCGAGCCGTCCAGCCAGCCGAGCCCGGCCTCGGCGGGCGGCACCGCCAGCGGCGCGGGCGACCTCGCCGAGACCGGTGGCTCCAGCGCCACCCCGATGATCGCGGGCATAGCGGTCGTCCTGCTCGTGGTCGGCGGTGCGGCGGTCTTCCTGCTCCGCAAGAAGAAGGACGAGGCAAGCGAGTAGCCGCCCGGCGACTCCCCGAGCCCACCGGCCCCGCCGCCCACACGCGCGGGGCCGGCCCGGCCGACGACAGACGCGGCGCCCGGATGGTTCGTCCGCCGCCCACACGCGCGGCACCGTCCCGTCTCCCCCCGGCAGTGGGGGGCCGTCGTGGCGGTCGTCCTGAGCCGGGGGTCGGCGAGATGTGCTGATGGCTATCGGGGGCGGTTGTGCCGTCAGGCGCGGTCGCGGTTCGCCTCGCGGTGCATCTCCCACACCATCGCGTTGACGGACTCCCAATAGGACCTGATGGCTGTGCCGTAGACGGTGCCGGCATCTTCGCCTTGTGGCGCGCCGAGGAGGCACATGTAGATCGCCCGGGAATCCCTGAAGACGGCCTTGACCGCTTCGGCCACAGAGTTTCCGCCGTCGACGATCATCACGTCGCAGGCGCGCGTGAATGGCCCGTAGGCCTCTCGCAGGCGCCTGGCGTGCTCCTGCACAGCGGCTTCCTTGCCCGAGCCGGCGGGCATGGACAGGACCTCCGGCAGTTCGCGGTACAGGGCCCCCATGCGATGGGCCTGGTCGACCACCTCGATATAGGAGTCGCGGCGTGACTTGGCCAATACGTTGGCCCGCTGCGCCGCCGCCGCAGCGCCGGCCTGCTCTCTGGCGGCGCGAAGGCTGCCCTGGCTGGTGACCCAGCTTGCTGCGACAGCGGTGCCGGCCGTGAGGCAGGCCACCCACAAGGTGCTATCCGGCATGCGGCGATTGTGTGGTCACCGGCGTCACGGCGGAAGACCGTGGGTGTCGCGGACCAGGCCGTCTCCGGGCCGCGTGCGGGCACCCAGGGGTCGTCAATGGTGACCAAAGGTGACAGGTCGCCTACGAAGGGGACTTGGGAACCGGCAGGTCACCGGCCCGCTCGGATACTGGTTTCCATCGTGCGCCCCCCGTCAGGCAAGATGGGGTGTATCTGCCCACTTCCACTTCTGCCGGACGGTTTCTCTTGGCTGAGTACATCTACACGATGCGCAAGACGCGCAAGGCGCACGGCGACAAGGTGATCCTTGACGACGTCACGCTGAGCTTCCTGCCTGGCGCGAAGATCGGTGTGGTCGGACCGAACGGCGCCGGTAAGTCGACCGTTCTCAAGATCATGGCCGGGCTTGAGCAGCCGTCGAACGGTGACGCGTTCCTGTCGCCCGGGTACAGCGTCGGCATCCTGCTGCAGGAGCCCCCGCTGAACGAGGAGAAGACGGTCCTCGAGAACGTCCAGGAGGGCGTCTCCGAGACCAAGGGCAAGCTCGACCGGTTCAACGCGATCGCCGAACAGATGGCGACTGAGTACACCGACGAGCTGATGGAGGAGATGGGCAAGCTCCAGGAGGACCTGGACCACGCCAACGCCTGGGACCTCGACGCCCAGCTCGAGCAGGCCATGGACGCCCTCGGCTGCCCGCCCGGCGACTGGCCGGTCACCAACCTCTCCGGCGGTGAGAAGCGCCGCGTCGCCCTGTGCAAGCTGCTGCTCGAGGCGCCCGACCTGCTGCTCCTCGACGAGCCCACCAACCACCTGGACGCCGAGTCCGTGCAGTGGCTCGAGGCGCACCTCGCCAAGTACGCCGGCACCGTCGTCGCCATCACCCACGACCGGTACTTCCTGGACAACGTCGCGGGCTGGATCCTGGAGCTCGACCGCGGCCGTGCCATCGGCTACGAGGGCAACTACTCCACGTACCTGGAGACGAAGCAGACCCGTCTCAAGGTCGAGGGGCAGAAGGACGCCAAGCGTGCCAAGCGGCTGAAGGAAGAGCTGGACTGGGTGCGGTCCAACGCCAAGGGCAGGCAGGCCAAGTCCAAGGCGCGCCTTGCGCGTTACGAGGAGATGGCCGCCGAGGCGGACAAGATGCGGAAGCTGGACTTCGAGGAGATCCAGATCCCGCCGGGCCCGCGTCTGGGCAATGTCGTCGTCGAGGTGAACAACCTCAGCAAGGGCTTCGGCGACAAGCTCCTGATCGACGACCTGAGCTTCACGCTGCCGCGCAACGGCATCGTCGGTGTCATCGGACCGAACGGCGCCGGCAAGACCACGCTGTTCAAGATGATCCAGGGCCTCGAGCAGCCCGACTCGGGCGAGATCAAGGTCGGCGACACGGTCAAGATCTCGTACGTCGACCAGTCGCGCGAGAACATCGACCCGAAGAAGACGCTGTGGGCCGTCGTCTCCGACGAGCTCGACTACATCAACGTCGGCCAGGTCGAAATGCCGTCGCGGGCCTATGTGTCGGCCTTCGGGTTCAAGGGCCCGGACCAGCAGAAGCCGGCCGGAGTCCTCTCCGGCGGTGAGCGCAACCGGCTCAACCTCGCGCTCACCCTGAAGCAGGGCGGCAACCTGCTGCTCCTCGACGAGCCGACCAACGACCTCGACGTCGAGACGCTCTCCAGCCTCGAGAACGCTCTGCTCGACTTCCCGGGCTGCGCCGTGGTCGTCTCCCACGACCGCTGGTTCCTGGACCGGGTGGCCACCCACATCCTGGCGTACGAGGGTGAGTCCAAGTGGTTCTGGTTCGAGGGCAACTTCGAGTCGTACGAGAAGAACAAGATCGAGCGTCTTGGCCCGGACGCGGCGCGTCCGCACCGTGCCACGTACAAGAAGCTCACCCGAGGCTGAGGGTGCGGCTCAAGTGACCAGGCATATCTACTCCTGCCCGCTGCGCTGGTCGGACATGGACGCCTTCGGGCATGTCAACAACGTGGTCTTCCTGCGGTACTTGGAGGAAGCGCGGATCGACTTCATGTTCCGGCTTGCGCCGGGGGACGGTTCGCCGTCCTTCTCCGGCGGGTCCGTGGTGGCGCGGCACGAGATCGACTACGTGCGGCCGTTGGTGCACCGGCACGAGCCGGTCACCGTCGAGTCGTGGGTGACGAAGATCGGCGCGGCCTCGCTGACCATCGCGTACGAGATAAAGGACCCGGAGCAGGTGTATGTCCGGGCCTCGACGATCGTCGTGCCGTTCGACCTCGAGGCGCAGCGGCCGCGGCGGATCACCGCCGAGGAGCGGTCGTTCCTCGAGGAGTATCTGGACGACTCGGCTCCGGGGGCGCTGGCCGCATGACGGCAGCGCCGCTGCAGTTCGCCGATGCCGGGGAGGCGGCCGATCTCGCCGCCTTCCTGGCCCGGCTGATCCACTACGACAAGGCCGCGGCGGTACGGCTGCAGGCCGGTGACGGTGCGCTCGCGGTGTTCGGGCGGCCGCCGTCGTTCGAGGTCCTCGCCATTCGCAGCGCCCGCGTGACCGGCCGGCACGACATGGATGTCACGGTCTCCGCCGGTGAACTCCTGGAATCCATCGATGAGTCGGCGGGGACGGCCGGGGTGCCCGCGGCGGTCACCGGACCGCCCTGGGCGGGAGTGCTGCCCCCGCGCGGCGGCTGGCAGCAGGAGCCGGGGCTTCCCGCGCTCGACGGGGTGCGCCGGGCCGTGGCGGTGGCGATCGGTGAATTCCGGGCGCGTACCGAGGAGTTGGACCCGGAGAAGCGGACCCGGGCCGAGCTGGACCGGATCGGCCGTGAGGTCTGGTCGCGGCCCGTCGGCGACACCGAACTGCCGGTGCGGGCGGCGCACGCGGCGCAGTCCCTCGGCTTCCTGCGGCCGGTGGCAGGACCGGCGGCCCCCGCGGGTTCCGGCGCGGAAGGCCCCAAGGACGCGCCGGCGCTGCTGTCGTCGGGAGCGTGGCTGCGGCTTCGTACGCCCTACGGGTCGATTGCCGTACGCCGGGCGGGAGTTGGCTCGCTGAGCGTCACGCCCACCTGAGGCCGGGCCGGGGCCGGCCCGGCCGTGGTCAGCTTGCCGTGTTCACCATCGAGGCGGCTGCGTACGTCAGATAGCTCCAGAGCGTGTGCTCATGCTCCTCGGAGAGGTTCAACTCCTCGACGGCCACGCGCATGTGCTTCAGCCAGGCGTCGTGCGCGGCCTGGTCCACGGTGAACGGCGCGTGCCGCATCCGCAGGCGCGGGTGGCCGCGGTTGTCGCTGTAGGTACGGGGGCCGCCCCAGTACTGCATCAGGAACAGCACGAGCCGCTCCTCGGCCGGGCCCAGGTCCTCCTCCGGATACATCGGCCGGAGCAGCGGGTCTTCGGCGACGCCCTGGTAGAAACGGTGCACCAAGCGCCGGAAGGTCTCCTCGCCGCCGACCTGCTCGTAAAACGTCTGCTCCTGAAGTGTGCCGCGCGGAATCTCTCTCACCCCTCCATGGTCTCAGACAGGGCGGCCGAGGACCGGGGGCCTAGGACTTCCCGTCGTCTTTCCCGGCCTTTCCGGGCCTTTCCCGGCTTTTCCTTGTCCTACCGGCCTTTCCCGGCGCCATGGGCCTCGCATCCAGGGCGATATCGCAGCACAGTGGGTATATGGGTGCCGCAGAGCAGCCGCAGGGACCGCCCGCCGGAGATGACGACGGCGCCGGCGCGGATGCCGCCGACGCCGTCGCGGCGCGGGCCGCGCTGGTGCGGGAGATCGAGGCGAGCGGGGCCTTCGAGGGGGATTCCTCCTGGCGGGAGGCGTTCGCCGCAGTGCCACGGCATCTGTTCGTGCCGTACTACTACGTCGGCAGGCCCGGGGGCTATGAGCGGCTGTGGGGCGAGGACCCCGACCCCGGGCGGCGGGCACGCTGGCTGCGCGGCGCCTACACCGACGCGCCCCTGGCCACGCGGGTACGCGACGGCGAGCTGATCTCGTCGAGCAGCCAGCCCTCGCTGATGGCCAGGATGCTGGTGGAACTGGCGGTACGGGACGAGGACGCCGTCCTGGAGATCGGCGCGGGCACCGGGTACAACGCGGCGCTGCTCGCTCATCGCCTCGGTGACGCCCTGGTCACCACCGTCGACCTGGACCCGGAGATCACCGAGTCCGCGGCCAGACATCTCGCGGCCGCGGGGCATCATCCGGCGGTGATCACCGGTGACGGGGCCCGGGGATGGGCCGGGCGTGCGCCGTACGACCGGATCATCGCGACCTGCACCCTGTCCACCGTGCCGCGGGCGTGGCTGGCGCAGTGCCGGCCGGGGGCGCGCATTCTGGCGCCGCTCGCCACCGGGCTCATCGCCCTCGAAGTGCGGGACGCGGAGCACGCCGAGGGGCGGTTTCTGCATACGCCCGCCTACTTCGTGCCTCTGCGCGGCGGCGACCGGGGCTTCGGACAGGCCCAGGTCACCGGCGGGCTGCCGCAGCGCGCGCTGGAGAGCGAGCTGTTCCGCTTTCTGCTGTCGCTGACGCAGGGCGTGTTCGATCCGCACGAGGCGCTCGCGCTGTGGCGGCGTGAGGGGCGGCCGGTGCGGGAGCGGTTCGGGGTGACGGTGAGCGGCTCAGACGTATGGGCCTGGCTGGATGATCCAGCGGGCCCCTACGCCTGGCCGCTCCCGTGAACTCCCTCTTCGCCGGCGGTGGTTCAGCCGCGGCGGATGGTGATCGTCGTCCAGGCGCCCACATGCACCCGGTCGCCGTCCTGCAGCGGTACGGGGACGAAGGGCTGGATGGGCTCCTCGCCGCCGTTGACCGTGGTGCCGTTGGTGGAGTTCTGGTCCACCACCGCCCAGCTGCCGTCCGGCTGCTGGACCAGGACCGCGTGCTGGTGCGAGACGCCCGGGTCCTCCGGCGGCACCGACAGATCGATATCGGGGGTGTCACCGGTGGAGTGCCGGCGGCGGCCGATCGTGAGCTGGTTGCCGACCAGCGGACGCTGCTGCTCCGGTGAGTACGCGGGCAGGTTGAGGCCCGAGGCCTCGGGGCCGCTGCGGTGCATCATCGCCATGAAGTACTCGCGGTCGGGGCCGATCGTCGCCGACCAGCCCGCGGGTGCGGGTGCCTGGTTGCCCTGCGGGTAGCCCTGGTCGCCCTGGGGCGGGTAGCCCTGGTCGGGGAAGCCGGGGCCGGGGGGCATCTGCGGCTGCGGCATGGGCTCGTAACCGCCCTGCGGCGGACCCTGTTCCTGGAAGCCCTGTTCCTGGAATCCCTGGCCGGGACCGCCCTGGCCCGGGCCGCCCTGGCCCTGGTCGGGGAAGCCGGGCTGCGGCGGTGCGGGCGCCTGGGGGCCGGGGGCCGGGGGTGCCATGGTCTGCTGCATGGGCGGCGGAGCCTGGCCGGACGGCGGCTGGATCATCCAGTCGTCATTGCCGCCGAAGCTGGGGCCGGGCGGCGTGGGCTGCGGAGCCGGAGGGGGCGGCGGGCCCTGCTGGCCCTGGCCCTGGCTCTGGTCCTGCGGGAAGCCCGGGGGCGGGCCCTGCTGCTGACCCTGGTCCTGCGGGAAGCCGGGCGGCGGGCCCTGCAGACCCTGGCCCTGGCTCTGGTCCTGCGGGAAGCCCGGGGGCGGGCCCTGCTGCTGACCCTGGTCCTGCGGGAAGCCGGGCGGCGGGCCCTGCAGACCCTGGCCCTGGCTCTGGTCCTGCGGGAAGCCCGGCGGGGGGCCCTGCTGCTGACCCTGGTCCTGGGGGAATCCCGGGGGCGGGCCCTGCTGTTGACCCTGGTCCTGCGGGAACGCGGGCGGGGGCGGCGGGCCCTGCATGCCCTGGGGTGCCCCGGGCGGCGGGGGCTGCATGCCCTGAGGGGGCTGCGGTGCCTGGGGTGCCTGAGGCTGCAGCGGCTCGGCGGGCCGGTTCATCTGCGACGGCCGTGAACTCGTGTACTCACCGGGGGGCGGACCCGCCTGTGACGTGAAGCCCGGCGGCAGGTTGAGCCCCGGCGACGACGGGGGCGGGGCCGCGGGGGTGTACGAGGTCGCGGTGTTGGTGAGGAAGTTCCAGCGGCACTCCTCGCAGAACGGGGCGTTCGCCTCGCGCGGGGTGTTGCACTGCGGGCAGTGCTCCGGCGGGGCGCCGGCTCCCGGCTGCGGATAGCCGTAGCCACCGCCGGGCGCGGGCGGCTGTCCCTGCTGCGGGTAGCCGTAACCACCGGGCGGCGGCGGGGGCGGAGGTGGCATCGCACCGGCGGGCGCGCCTGCTCCTGCCATGCGATGGCCGCAGACCTCGCACCAGTCGTCGGAACCCGACTGGTGTCCGTTCGGGCAGGTCGGCATGTCGGCGCTCCCCCTCTCCTTCTTCTTACGCTGTGGGTGACGGTCACGCAGTGCGCTTACTTCGTCACGTGGACCGTCTACTTCTGCACGTTCTTCACGCGGACCGTCTTGGTCGACCGGGTTTCGAGAGTCATCTCGTCGGCGTCCTCGACCTTCGCTTTCAGTCGCACAGTACCTGTCGCGGCGTCGACCACGTCGACCACCTTCGCAAGCAGTTTCGCAGTATCCGCGTTCCCCGAGTCGGCCGCGAGCTGAACAGCCCGTCCCAGCTTGGCCGTTGCACCATCCGTATCGCCCGATTTACGGGCATCGAGCCCCTGCTGGATGACTTGTGCAAGTTCGGCCTGGCCTGTGTAGTGCGCAACCTGCGGATTGATCGAGGTGGAGGCCGCCATGTCGTCGGTCCACACCGCACGTACCAGGCCTTGCGACAGGGTCTGTGCGCTTCCGTCGCTCTGCGGGATCACGAGGGAGACGCGGGCGGCGAGCATCTCCTGGCCGATCTCCGCGTTCGGCACTTCGACGCAGACGTGGTAGTCGCGGGACTCGTCGCCCCAGGAGCCGGTCGGGTAGTCGCCCGCGCGCGGGCCCGCCTGGGTGCGGCGGTCGGTCAAGTCCTCGACCGTGGGCGCCACTTGCTTCACGAACTTGATCTCGGCGCCCACCGGTGTCCACAGGCGCAGGGACACATCGGCGACCTCCTTGCCCATCGCCGCCTCCATCATCTGTGTGAAGTCGGCGGCCAGGCCTGTGGGATCGGCCACGATGTCGGCGGAGCCGAGCATCGCCGAGGCGATCCCGGTGACCTCTTTCACTTCCCAGTCGGTGCCGACGCCGCGGGCGTCGCAGGTGAAGCGGCCCGCACAGGCTTCGAGGGTGGCCCCGAGGTCCTCCGGTGACTCGTGTTCGTTGCGCCCGTCGGTGAGCAGGATGCCGTGCCGTATCGACGTGTCCGAGAGGTCCGCGGAGTTGAGCAGCCGGTCCGCGAGCCGCAGCCAGGTGCCGATCGCCGTGCCGCCGCCCGCGCTGAGCCGGCGCAGCGCCTGCTTGGCCTGGTCGCGGGTGCCCGCGTCGGCGACCGCCAGGCGGCCGTCGCCCGGGTAGACCTCCTTGGCCACATGGGTACCGCCGATCACCGCGAAGTGAACTCCGTCACGCAGGGTGTCGATGGCGGCCGCGGTGGCGTCGCGCGCGTTGCGCATCTTCGTCGGCGGGTAGTCCATCGAACCCGAGCAGTCCACCATGATCGCGACGGCCGCGTCCGGGCTCTGTCCCGGCGCGAAGCTGCGGGCGACCGGGCTCCCGGTCGTGCCGCCGCCCGTCGAGGTCACCGTGACGATGGCGTTGACCTCGCGGCCGCCCTCCGGCAGGTACTCGTTCTGGTACACCTCGGCGGAGAACTGCGGCACGTTCGACTTCGAGAAATTGGCCATGGTTACTGCCTCCCCCTTGCTTTCCCCCTGTTGATCCACGGCGCTGCCGTGGTGGCCGTGCCGTGACGGCGGCGGTGCCCGGTGCCGGGACCGCCGCGTGCCTCAGGCCGAGCCTGCCCCCTGTGGTGCGACGGGGAACGGCAGCACCGCCACTGTTACGTTGTCGTGGCCCCCGCCGTCGAGTGCGTGTCCGACCAGGACCTGGGCGCTGTGCAGCGGGCGTTGCGCGGCGTCCGCGGGGACGGCGGCGGCCATCTCCCCGGCACCTTCCGCGTAGTTCCACAGGCCGTCCGTGCACACCACCACTACACCCGGCCGGTCGGGCTTGAAGGAAGCGGTGTGCGGCTCCAGTTCATAGGCGTCCGCGCCGAGCCAGCCCGTGATGGCGTGGGCGCGCTCGTCGGCGTAGGCCTCCGCCTCGTTCATCAGGCCCGCTGCCACCATCTGCGCCGCCCACGAGTCGTCCTCGGTGAGCCGGGCGGCGGGGGCGGAGCGGTCGACGGGCACCCAGTAGACACGGGAGTCGCCGACCCAGCCCACGACCAGGAGGCCGCCCGCGACGACCGAGGAGACGAAGGTGCAGGCCGGGGCGTTCTGATGACGGTGCGGGTCGTGCTCCATGGCCTGACCGGGGTCGGCGGCAAGGGAGTTGACGGCCTCGGACGCGGCGACGATCGCGTCGTGCATGGCCTGCTGCGGGTGGGTGCCGCGGGGCAGGGCGGCGAGCAGCGACTCGTTGGCGGCCTGGGAGGCGGCGAGTGAGGCCTCGTCGGGGCGGGTTGCCGAGGAGACTCCGTCACAGACCACCGCGATCACGGCGGGCGAGCCGTCGGGGAGCGCCGTCGCGGAGACGGCGAACGCGTCTTCGTTGCGGTGGTGGCGCAGTCCGCGGTCGCTGACCGCGGCCACCGCGTCGAGCTCCTGCTCCATGTGGTCGCGCTCGCGGGGCTGGGCGTGGCCGCAGTTCTCGCAGTAGCCGTCCCTGTCGACCTGGCCCGCGCGGCACGCCACACAGAGCTTCCCGCCGGTCTTCGTGCCGGCCGGGGGTGTGGGCGTGGGCGCGGAGGTACGCGGGTCGGGGCGGGCGGCGGCACGCGAGGGCGTGGACGGCGTGGAGGGTTCGTCGAAGTCGGCGAGGCCTTCGGGGGCCGGCGGGTCGTCGAAGTCGGACAGGCCGCTTTGTGCCGTGGGCTCGTCGGGCCCGGCGTGCTGCGGCGCGCTTTCGTCGGGTACGGCGTGCTGCGGCGCGCTTTCGGTGGGTACGGCGTGCTGCGGCGCGCTTTCGTCGGGTACGGCGTGCTGCGGTACGGCGGTGTGCTGCGGTACGGGGTGCTGTGGCTCGGCGGCGCCCGTGGTCGGGTCGGTGTGACGCGGTGCGGCGGTGCCCGTGGTCGGGTCGGTGTGCCTCATGTCGCCTGCTTCCGGCGGCAGTTCGCCCCCGTCGGAGTCCGTGCCCGCCAGGTCGCCGGGCAGATGCACCGGGGCCGGGGTGTCCGAGCTGTCGGCCTCGGGGGCCGGGGGCCACTCCACGGACGACGCGGCCCTGGCCACGGCGCCGTTGATGGCGATCGTGGGGTGGTCCTGCGCGGCGGCGGGCGCCGTCGACAGGTCGTACCCGCAGGCGCCGCAGAACAGGTCACCCGACTCCAGCGGCTCCGCGCAGCTGGGGCACGTCGACATAGCGGCCCCCTCGGTCAGCTGGTGCATCTGCGACATCAATCACACCCACGTCCGGGGGCGGAAGCGGTTGGCCCGCTCCACCAGTTCGATCCTCTCCTCGCCGCCCTTGGCCAGCCTGGCGAGCGTTCGGTACGAACGCTCAAGACCGAAGCGCAGACCGCGCTCGTCCAGACTGCTGCCGAGCAGCACCGTGTGCACGGGTCCCTGCGGTGGTGCGGCTCCGCGGCTCCCGGAGAGTACCCAGTCAAGGGCGGTCCCCAGGACCTCGGCCGAAAGGCGTTCGCGGCGGACCGCGTCCAGGCCGAAGTTCTGCAGCGCCTCGACCTGGCCGGCGGCGGCGGTCAGGTCGTCGAGCAGGGGCTCGTGCGCCGCCTGGTCCCGAAGGCGGGCCCGTACGGCGGCTACCCGGGCCGCCGTGTAGTGAATCGACGCCTCCGGTACGGATTCCAGGGTACGCACAGCTCCGCGCCGGTCGCCCGCGGCCAGCTGCACCCGGGCGAGGCCGAAGGCGGCGCTGACGTAGCTGGGGTCGGTCGTCCAGACGAGGCGGTAGTACTCCGCCGCGTTGTCCAACTGCCCGAGCACCTCGGCGCAGACGCCGAGGGCGAGCTTGGGCGCGGGCTCGCCGGGGAACGCGTCGTAGACGGCGTCGAAGGAGAGCGCGGCGCTCTCGAAGTCGCCGGTGGTCAGGGCGAGCACACCGCGGTACCAGACCACGCGCCAGTCGTCGGGGTGGCCGCGCTCCAGGTCGTCCAGGTTCCTGGTCGCCGAGGTCAGCTCGCCCATCTCCAGGCGGGCCCGCAGTTCGCGCAGGCGCAGTTCGAGTGAGCCGGCGGGGGCTGCTCCCAGGGCGCTGATCAGCTCGCCGGGGGCGGAGGCGAGGAGCCCGGCCAGGAAACCGGCGTTCGGGTCGTTCGGGTCGACCTTGGGCACGGGCAGGGCCAGGGCCGTCGCGGAGGTGTCAAGGGACCGTACGAGGCGGGTGCCTCCGGGAACCGCGACACCGTCTCCTCCGGAGACCGCGACACCGTTCCCTCCGGTGCCGGAAGCAGCAGTACCGCGACGCGGTCTCTGGGCCACCCGCACCCCGAGGCGGGAAACCTCCCCGTCCCCCTCCGCGAACAACTCCGTGTCCGTGACCCGCAGTTCGGGGCCGAACAGGGTCGACAGGGCGGGGCGCGGGCGGCTCGACTGGAGGGCGACGACCTCGCGCAGGACGCCGGTGAGCTGCTCGGCCATCTCCTGGGCGGAGGCGAAGCGGCGGGCCGGGTCCGGGTCCGTGGCGCGGACGAGGAGGCGGTAGAAGGACTCGTAGGTACGGAAGACCTCGATGTTGCCGGGGTCGGGCAGGGAGTCCACGAACACGTTCGTGTAGCCCTGGAAGTCGAAGGTGAGCACCGCGAGGGTGCGCGCGACCGTGTACAGGTCGGAGGCGACCGAGGGGCCGGCCTCCGCGACCTCGGGAGCCTGGTAGCCGACCGTGCCGTAGATCGCCGACTCGACGTCGTCCATCCTGCGCACGGCGCCCATGTCGATCAGCTTGAGCTGGTCCTGCTGCTGGATGGCGTTGTCGACCTTGAAGTCGCAGTACAGGAGATTGCGGCTATGGAGGTGGCCGAGCGCCTCCAGGGCCTCGATGCCGTACGCGCAGGCCTGCTCGACCGGCAGCGGATCGCGTTTGCCCTGCGGGGTGCGCCGCTCGTTGGCGAGCTCCTTGAGGGATTTGCCGCCGACGTACTCCATCACGATGTAGCCGTCGAGGGAGCCGGTGCGCTGGTCGAGATGTTCGACGAAGTTGTAGATCCGGACGATGTTGGAGTGCTCGATCTCGGCGAGGAAGCGGCGCTCGGAGATCGCCGCGGCCATGGCGTCCTGGTCGCCGGTGTCGAGCAGGCCCTTCAGGACCACCCAGCGGTCGGAGACCGCGCGGTCTATGGCGAGATAGACCCAGCCGAGCCCGCCGTGCGCGAGACAGCCCATCACTTCGTACTGCCCGTGCACGATGTCGCCGGTGTTCAGCTTCGGTACGAAGGAGTACGGGTGCCCGCACTTGGTGCAGAAGCCCTCCGTGCGGCCCGGCCGGTCGCCGCGGGCGCGCCCCACCGGGGCCCCGCAGTCGGAGCGTGAGCAGAACCGCTTGCGCTCGGGCACCTCCGGGTTCTCCCGGACCATGGTGCGCGGGTCGGGGCGCGGCACCTGCGGCACGTCGACCAGGCCGACGCCGAGTCGCCCGCGTCCCGAGGCGCCGGAGGGCGCGCCGGAGCTGCGCACGGAGACCGAGCGTGTCGACGCGCTGCCGGACAGGGAGCGGGAAAGGCGGCCGGAGACCGAGCGGCGAGACGTCGATGAGCGTGCCGAACGTGCCGAACGTGCCGAACGGGCGCTGTCGCGGGACGAACTGCTGTCGCGCCCGGCCGAGGTGATGCCGGTCGGAGCCGAGGCCACCAGGCCGTTCGGTGCGACGACGGGCGCGAGGCCGCAGGTGTCGCAGTACAGCTCGCCGCCACCCATGTCTTCGTAGTGGCCCTCGCAGCCGGGGCGCTGGCACTGCTTCTGGTTCATGCTCATCACTGCCCCCTGCGCCTCTTATCGCTCCTGTTCATGGTTCCCCCTCCGGTCCTCGGGCGCGTGCGCCTGCTGCGGCACCCGGCCCGCGAGGACCTCACCGACCGCCCGCTGGTAGCGCAGGACAGCCTCTTCCGCCACGCGCAGATCACAGGGCGCGCTCCACAGCATGCGCCGCGCTGCGTCGTACCGCTCGATGAGCAGGGGGTCCTCGGCGGCGCCGTGCCGGGCGACTTTCGCCTTGTAGGCGTCCAGGCGGCCGCGCAGCTCGGCGCGGACCGCGAGCGGCGCGGTGACGGCGGTCAACGACTCGCGGGCGCGCAGGAGTTCGTCCTCCGCCTTGCGCTCCAGGGATTCCAGGAGCGGGGAGAGCCGGTGCCACTGGGCGTGCCTGCGGTACTCGGCGGCGGTGGCGAGCTGCTCCTGCAGGGCGGTCGGCGGGCCGCTGACCGCGGGCACCTCGGATGCGGCGATCTTCGCGAGAACCTCGCCGCGCGCGGAGCGGGCCTCGGCCAGGGTGCGGTCGGCCCGGGACAGCACGTCACGCAGCTTGCCGAGGCGGAGTTCGGCGTCCTGGCGGACGGTGAGCACCGCGTCGATCTCACGGCGCACCTCCTCGAGGGCGCGGGCCTCCCGGTCGTAGCGCTCGGTGTCGGGGCGGCCGCCGCCGGGGGCCGAACTGCCGGGTGTGGGGCGCCAGAACTCCAGCGGGTCGGAGATCACTTGGGCGCGCAGTCCGGTGAGCTCCCGCGTGATGCGCTCCAGGTCGTCGCCCGAAGGGTGCTCCCCGGGGCGTACGCCCACGGAGGACGCGAGGCGGCGGGTGCGGGCCAGCTCGGCCGAGAGCAGGTCGATCCGGGCGGGCAGCGCCGACCAGACGGCGTCGGCGGCCACCACCATGTCGAGGGAGCTCGCGTACAACTCGTTCATCCGGTCGACGAGTTCGGCCAGCGTGAACTGCTCGGCCAGCTGCGCCGGGCCGGTCAGGGACACCGGAGTGCCCGCGCCGCCCGTGCCGCCGGCGACCGTGACGGAGCGGCCGCGCAGCAGCTCGGTGAGTTCGGTGAGGTCGTCGCGGTTCGGCCAGCGCCTGCGGGCGCGCAGCTCACGGGCGCCGGACAGGGCCGCGGTGTACGCGTCGAAGTACGCCCACAGGCGGGTGATGGCCTCTTCGGCCGCGGCCCAGCGGTCCTTGGTGACCCCGGTCAGGTCCGCGCCTTCGAGGAGCCTGCGGCCCGCGTGGTCCTGCAGGGCGAGCAGGGACGTCTCGACCGCTTCGTGCTCCGCGCCGAGCCTGGCCAGGGCACGGTCCACCTCGTCCCGGTCCATGACGGGGCCCGCTGGGAACGGGGGTTCCCCCATGGAATCGGGGGAGGGTCCCGCGACGCCCATCGATCACCTCTCGCTGTGCGCAGTCCGGGAGCCGGGCCGTGCGGCCCGGCTCTTCTGTCCCGTCAAGCCGGTCGAGATCCGTCGTTACGGATCCGTCGTTACAGGTCGGTCGGTTGAGTTCCGTCGATCGAGTTCGGTCGGTTGAGTTCGGTCGGTTGTGATCAGTCCTCGCGGTACTTGGGCTTCGGCGGTCCGTCCACGTTCTTCAAGTCGTCGGCCAGCCAGTTGTCGTAGGCCTTGTCCCAGTCGTCCTTGCGGTACTCGTCGAGCACGTGGTTGACCTGACGCACCAGGTCCGGTGCTTCCTTGCTCATCGCCACGCCGTAGTACTCGGTGGTGAAGGGCTTGCCCACGAGGCGCACCGTCGGGTCCTGTGCCGCCTGGCCCGCGGCGAGGGCGCTGTCGGTCACCACCGCGTCCACCTCGCCGAGCTGGAGCCTTACCAGGCAGTCGAGTTGGTTGGGCACCGTGGTGGAGATATCGGCGCCGAACGACTTCCTCTTGAGTTCCGTCTCGGCCGTCGAACCGGCGGCCGTGCACAGCTTCTTGCCCTTGAGCGAGTCGTCGTACCCGGTGATCTTCGAGGTCTTGGGGACGAGGAGCTGCTGCCCCGTCTCGAAGTACGCGGTGGAGAAGGCGACTTGCTCGGCGCGCTCGCAGTTGATCGTCATGGTGCGTACGACCATGTCGACCTGGCCCGACTGGATCGCCTGCACCCGCTGGTTGGTGGGCACGGCGCGGAAGAGCACGGCGTCACGGTCGCCGAGCAGCTCGTCGGCGATGGCGCGCACCAGGTCGATGTCGAAGCCTTCGAGATCGCCGGTGCCGGGGTTGCGGTAGCCCCAGCGGTAGCTGTTCTGGTCGATGCCGACGATGAGTTTGTTCGGCTTGTCCTTGCGGGTCTTGATCTCCTTGACGGTGGGGCCCTCGTCCTTGGACGGCTTCAGGCTGCGCACGGCGTCCTCGGGTGTGCAGTCGTCCGCGGCGGCGGGCTCGGCCACACCGAGGCCGGGGCCGCCTACGCCGATGCTGCCGTCCGTACCCGTGTGGGACAGCGGCAGCAGCGTGAAGAGAGCCGTGAGCACGCAGGCCACCGCCATCGCGGCCACGCCGCCCCAGCCGCGCAGCCGGCCGGGCCCGCGGGCCCTGCGCCGTCCGGTCATCTCGCCCCCACTCACCCTCACCGGTGCCTCGCCCCCTCTCACCGGTACTCCGAAAGCCTGCGTCCGATGCCGAGTACGGCGCCCGCCGCGCCGAGCACGGCGAGTGCCGCCGCGCCGACGGGCAGGCCCGTCATGGCGCCCAGGCCGTCCTCGGCAGCTCCCCTGAAGTCCTGCTGTTCATGCTTCACGGCCTTCGACAGGGCCTTGTCGGCCCGGTCGAAGTACTCGCCGGTGGGGTGCTCTTCCGGCTTGCCGTCCTCCGGCTTGTCGCCGTTCGCCTTGCCGTCGCCGATGACGCGCTCGAGCGCCTTTTCGTACTCCCCTTGTGTATCGGCGTCACGGGCGGCCTTGTGGCGTTTCTTCCATTCCTCTACGGCTTTCATCGCGTCGTCGAGCGGGGTGCGGCCCTCGCGGTCGTCGGCGTAGTGCATCGCCTCGCCCAGGGAGCCCATACCGCTCCGGTCGGTGCCGCCGTCGCCGAGTGCCTTCATCTGCTTGCGGTAGTCGACGTCGTACTGGTCCTCGCCCGCCTGCGGCCGGCCCTCGGGGACGGTGACCGCGCCGCGCGCGACCAGGGTCAGGTTCTCGTTGCTGCGGGCCTGGAGGGTGCTGATCCGGGCGTCGTTGAGGACGTTCAGGGAACGGATGCCGTTGTCGTACGAGTCGGACAGGGCCGTGAACGCCACGGTGTGGCCGGCGAGCAGCCAGAGCAGGACCGCGGCGGCCGTGGCCGTGGCGGTGACCAGGCCTGGGTTGAACACCCGGTGGGTACGGCGGTAGTTGCGGCGCTGGGCCCAGACGAGGACGGCGAGCACGAGCAGGCCGAGGCCGATGGCCGCCCACGGGTAGGACTTGGCGTCGTCGTAGTCGGCGCCGAGGCGGGACTTCTCCGCGGCGTAGAGCTTCTCGGCGGCGGGCAGCATCTGCGTCTGCATCAGGTCGTTGGCGTTACGCAGATAGGCGCCGCCCAGGGGCAGGCCCTGGCGGTTGTAGGTGCGGGCCGCCTCGATCCGCTCGGCGTACTCCGGCAGCAGGCCGTTCAGCTTCGCTATCTGGGCGCCCGCGGTGGCGGAGCCCTTGCTGTTCGCGGCGGCGGTGGCGAGCTTCTCCGCGGCCATCGCGATGTCGTCCTCGTACCGCTTGCGGACGTCCGCGGGCTCCTCGCCGCCGACCAGGAAGCCGCCGGCCGCCGCGGTGTTGGCGTCGGCCAGGGAGCGGTAGATGACCGCGGCGTCCGCGCTCAGGGGCTGGCTGCGGTGCAGTACGTCGTCGGCGGCGGCGGTGCGCTCGGACATCTGCCAGGCGGTGACGGCGCCGAACGCGATGACGAGCGCGGCCAGTACGGCGCCGATGATGCGCAGCCTGCCGGGCTCCGTGATCGCCGCCGCGCGCAGCCGGTCGAGGGCCTCGGCGAAGGCGGTGCGGCGCTGCGGGAGCGCGGCGGGCGGTGTGGCGGGGGAGCCGGGCGTCTGGTGCGGCAGCGACGACGCGGGGTGCGCGGTCGGAGCCGCGCTGCCGGTCTGCGGATGTGTCACCTGTTGACCTCCCCCGTGGTCATCCGACGGTCGCCCGCTCCCCGTTGGCGAGGGGAAAGGGCGCTCGGCCGTCCAGTATGGCCGCAGGGACGGACATCGACACCGGCGTTTCCTGGATCTTGTATGTATTGAGCCCTCGGTCATCGGTGCGGGCGCAGCGTAGTACATGCTCCGCGCACCGCCCCCTGCCCTTCTATACGCGATCGGGGCCTGTTCGGTTCCCGTTCCCCCGGAGTTACGCCCCGTCAGGGCCCTGAGTCCGCCTCTTCTCAGTGCCCTGGGTCCGCCTCCTCGAAGAACGAGCGCACGCGCGCGTGCACCTCCGTTCCTGCCCCTGTCCGGTCGAGCCCCAGCAGTGCGGCGCCCAGGACCGGGCGGGCCGCCACGACGCGGGCCTCGGCCTTGGGTGCGCGCTCCGCGAGGAGGGCGCGGACGCGGTCGTCGAGGCCGGGGTGGCCCGCCGTCAGGACGGAGCCGCCCAGGAGTACCGGGACCGCCTCGTCGAGCAGGCCGAGCCGGGTGAGGGCGACCGCGGCCATCGAGACGACCTCCGTGGCGAGCCGGTCGATGAGGGCACGCGCCACCGGATCGCCCGCGGCCGCGGTGGCGAACAGCACCGGCGTCAGCTCATGGCGCCGCGCGGGGGCGATCCGGCCCAGGTGCAGGGCCTCGATCAGGGCGTACATGGACGGCAGGCCGAAGTGCGCGGGCAGGGTGCGGGCGAGCTCCGTGGGGCCGCCGCGGCCGTCCTCCGCGCGGGCCGCGTGCCACAGCGCCTCCTCCGAGAGGCCCCAGCCGCCGCCCCAGTCGCCGGAGATCCGGCCGACGGCGGGGAAGCGGGCGGTGCGTCCGTCGGGCGTCATGCCCACGCAGTTGATGCCCGCGCCGCACACCACCGCGACCCCGAGCGGCCGGTCGACGCCCGCGCGCAGCAGGGCGAAGGTGTCATTGCGTACGTCGACGTCGTGCCCCCAGGCCCGTGCCCGCAGCGCCGCCGCCAACTCCTCTTCCTCCACCGGCAGATCGGCGTTGGCGAGGCAGGCGGAGACATGCTCCACACGGTCGGTCCCGGCGTCCCCGAGTGCGCGCCCGACGGCCTCCGCGAGGACGTCGACGGCCGCCTCGACGCCCACTTTCGGCGGCTGGAATCCGCCACCGCGCGTGCTGGCGGCCACCCGCCCGTCGGCCGTGACGACCGCGACGTCGGTCTTGCTGTTCCCCGCGTCGATCGCGAGGACGGTCCCCCTGACCGCCTCCGTACCCGCCCCCGTGGCGGTCCGCGTCATGCCCACGCGAGGTGCTCCCGGTTGTGCGCGAGCAGCCGGTCCGTGAGGTCGTCCGCGTAGGCGTACTGGCCGATCAGGGGGTGTGCGAGCAGGGCCTTGAAGACCCGGTCGCGGCCGCCGCGCAGCGCCGCCTCCAGGGCCAGCTCCTCGTACGCCGTCACATCGGCGATCAACCCCCGGTACAG
The DNA here is from genome assembly GCF_042665355.1 of Streptomyces monticola. Lineage (NCBI taxonomy): Bacteria > Bacillati > Actinomycetota > Actinomycetes > Kitasatosporales > Streptomycetaceae > Streptomyces > Streptomyces monticola. Next base: position 243,728 of record NZ_JBHTCF010000005.1, read on the forward strand.
CGGGTCGAGTTCGCGCACCGGCAGCGGGTGGGCGCCGTGGGCGTCGACGGTGGCCTGCACCTCGATCACCGCGTCGTCGGGCAGGAACGGCAGGGTGCCCCGGTTGTGGGCGTTCACCACTTGGTGACGGCTGCCGCCGCTGCCTATGAGGGAAGCGGTGAGGTCGACGGCGGCCTCCGAGTAGAAGGCGCCGCCGCGCTTGGCGAGCAGTTCGGGCTTCGAGTCGAGCGCCGGGTCCGCGTACAGCTCCAGCAACTCCCGCTCCATCGCCGCCACTTCCGCGGCCCTCGACGGCTTCGTGGCGAGTTCGCGGACGACCTCGTCGTGGGCGTAGAAGTAGCGCAGGTAGTACGAGGGCACCACGCCCAGGCGGTCCAGGAGGGTGCGCGGCAGGTGCAGGCTGTCGGCGATGGTGTCGCCGTGCTCGGCGAGCAGCCCGGGCAGCAGGTCCTGGCCGTCGGGGCCGCCGAGGCGTACCCCCGTCTCCCAGGTGAGGTGATTGAGGCCGACGTGGTCGAGGAAGATCTGCGCCGGGTCGACCTGGAGCGCGGCGGCGAAGCGGCGCTGGAAGCCGATGGCCACGTTGCACAGGCCGACCGCTTTGTGGCCGGCCTGCAGCAGGGCGCGGGTGACGATGCCCACCGGGTTGGTGAAGTCGATGATCCAGGCGTCGGGGTTGGCGCGGCGCACCCGTTCGGCGATGTCGAGGACCACGGGCACGGTGCGCAGCGCCTTCGCGAGGCCGCCCGCGCCGGTGGTCTCCTGGCCGACGCAGCCGCACTCCAGGGGCCAGGTCTCGTCCTGGTTCCTGGCGGCCTGGCCGCCGACGCGCAGCTGCAGCAGCACGGCGTCGGCGCCGTCGACGGCGGCGTCCAGGTCGGCGGTGGTGACGACGCGCCCCGGGTGGCCCTGCTTGGCGAAGATCCGCCGGGCCAGGCCGCCGACGAGTTCGAGACGGTCCGCGGCCGGGTCGACGAGAACGAGCTCGCTGACCGGCAGGACGTCCCTGAGCCGGGCGAAGCCGTCGACGAGTTCGGGCGTGTAGGTGGAACCGCCGCCTACTACTGCCAGTTTCATGGGGAGTTGAGCCTTTCTCAGCCGGGTGCGGGGGCCGCCTTGGCGGCGGTCAGCCTTTGACGCCGGTCAGGGTGACGCCTTCGACGAATGCCTTCTGGGCGAAGAAGAACAGGACGATGACGGGCGCCATGACGAGGACGGTCGCGGCCATCGTCAGATTCCAGTCGGTGTGGTGGGCGCCCTTGAACGACTCAAGGCCGTAACTGAGTGTCCAGGCACCGGGGTTCTCGGACGCGTAGATCTGCGGGCCGAAGTAGTCGTTCCAGCAGTAGAAGAACTGGAACAGCGCGACGGCCGCGATACCCGGCTTGGCCATGGGCAGAACGACGCGGATCAGCGCGCGGAACTCACCGCACCCGTCCACCCGCGCCGAGTCCAGGTATTCGTCGGGGATGGTCAGCAGGAACTGCCGGAGCAGGAAGATGGAGAAGGCATCGCCGAACGCCATCGGAATGATCAGCGGCCACAGCGTGCCGCCGAAGTCGAGCTGCTTCACCCAGAACAGATACATCGGGATGATGACGACCTGCGGCGGCAGCATCATCATCGAGATGACGAGCATCAGCGACAAGTGCCGGCCGCGGAAGCGGAACTTGGCGAGCGCATAAGCCACCGGGATCGACGACACGACCGTGAGCAGGGTGCCGAGTCCCGCGTAGAGAAGTGAGTTCTTCCACCAGGTGAGGAATCCGGGGGTGTCGAAGACCTTCAGGTAGTTGCCGAACTCCCAGGTGTCGGGGGTGAGATCGCGGGTGAGTGCCTGCTGGTCGCTCATCAGCGAGGTGAGTACGACGAAGACGAAGGGCAGCACGAAGAAGAGCGCCGCGGCGACACCGACGGCGTGTACGCCGACCCAGTGGAGCAGCTGTTTGCGGTTCATCGTCCACCCGCCCCGAGGAGCCCGCCGCGGCGCCGCATGAGGAGCGCGGTGAAGGCCATGGCGAGGGCGAAGAGCACCAGGGCGACCACACAGGCGGAGCCGTAGTCGAAGCGCTGGAAGCCCAGGTTGTAGACGAGCTGGGGGAGGGTCAGCGTGGATTTCTCCGGATATCCGGGCTCGAATTGCTGGCCCGCGCCGCCGATGATTCCGGAGGCCACCTTCGAGGCGACGATGGGCTGGGTGTAGTACTGCATGGTCTGGATGACTCCGGTGACCACGGCGAAGAGCACGATCGGCGAGATATTCGGCAGCGTCACGAAGCGGAACCGCTGCCGGGCGTTCGCCCCGTCCAGCTCGGCCGCTTCGTACTGCTCTTTGGGTACGTCGAGAAGCGCGGCCAGGAAGATCACCATCAGATCGCCGATACCCCAGACCGCGAGCATCGTCAGGGCGGGCTTGGACCAGCCGGGCTCGGTGAACCAGCCGGGCGCCGCGATGCCCATGCCTTCGAGTGCGCTGTTGACCGGCCCCGTACCGGGATTGAGCAGAAAGACAAAGGCAAGGGTCGCGGCCACCGGCGGCGCGAGATAGGGCAGATAGAAGAGGGTGCGGAAGAATCCCGCCCCGGTCTTGATCTTTGTGATGAGCAGTCCGACGCCGAGCCCGAACACCACCCGGCAGGTCACCATCACCAGGACCAGCCACAGGGTGTTGCGCAGGGCGGGCCAGAACATGGTGTAACTGCCGAAGACATACGACCAGTTGGTGGTCGCGTTCCAGGTGGGCGACCCGAATCCGTCGTACTTCATGAACGAGAAGTAGACGGTCGAGAGCAGCGGATACGCGAAGAAGACGGCGAATCCGATCAGCCAGGGCGACAGAAAGGCCACCGTGCGAAGCGCACTGCGGGTGCGCTTCGCACGCAGGGTGTACGTGGTCATGGTGCGCGCCGCCCCGCCCCTACTTGGCCTGGGCGATATCGGTGTCGATCTCCTCGGCGGTCTTTTCCAGGCCCGCCTGGATGTCCTGCACCGCTCCCTTTTCGACCTCGTAGCCGAAGTTCTGCAGCGACATCTGATAGGTGATGCCGTTGACCGCGCCGTCACTGGTGTTGGAGTCGGGGTGCTGCGCGATGTCCAGGAAGGTCTTGAAGCGCGGGTCGAACTTCAGCTTCGGGGACTTCAGGGCGGCGAGCGTGGAGGGCACGTTCTTGATGGAGTTGGCGAACTCCACCACCGCGTCGGTGTCGGTGGTCATGTACTTCACCAGTTCCCAGGCGGCGTTCTGCTTGGTGCTCGCCGGGGCGATTCCCATGATGGTGCCGGACAGATAGCCCTTGCCGTAGGTGTCGAGCTGGTCCTTCGGTACCGGCAGCGGGGCGACCCCGATCTCGAATCCGGGTTTCGTGGCCTCCGCCATGCCGAGCCGCCACTCGCCGTCCAGCTGCATGGCCACCTGGCCGGTGTGGAAGGGATGCTTGGCGCCCCACTCGTCACCGAAGGTCTTCTGGTACTTCTCCAGCTTCGCGTAGCCGCCGAGCTTCTTCACCAGATTCCGCTGCCAGGTGTACATCTCCTTGAAGGCGGGGTCCTTGGCGATATTGGACTTGCCGTCCTTCGTGAAGTACGTGGGGCTCCACTGCGAGATGTAGTGCGAGGGCACCGTCTCGTAGCCGTGGTAGTTCGGCATGAAGCCGAGCTGTTTGTAGCTGCCGCCCTTGTGCTCGGTGAGTTTGGCGGCGGCCTTGTCGAACTCCTCCCAGGTCTTGGGCGGCGCCTTGATGCCGGCCTTCTTGAAGGCGTCCTTGTTGTAGTAGAGGCCGTACGCGTCGCTCAGGAGCGGCAGTGCGCAGCGCTTGCCCTCGAACTGGGTGTAGTCGAGCAGCGGCTTGGAGAAGGTCTTCTCCAGGTCGATCCCCGATTTCTCGATGAACGGCTCCAGATCGGCGAAGGCGCCGGACGAGCAGAACTTGCCGACATTGGCCGTGGTGAACGACGACACCACGTCGGGGCCCTTCGAACCGCCCGCCCGCAGCGCCTGGTTGAGCTTCTCGTCGTTGATGCCGCTGACGACCTTCACCTTGATGTTCGGGTGCTTCTTCTCGAAGCGTGCGATGTTCTCGTCGATGGCCTTCACTTCGGCCGGGGCCGTCCAGCCGTGCCAGAAGGTGATGGTCGCCTTCGCCTTCGGGTCGTCCGTCGCCCCGCTGTCGGACGAGCCGACGCAGGCGGTGGCGAGGACCGATATCGAGGCCGTGGCGGCGGCGAGCGTAAGCCTGTTTCTGCGCATGACGATGTCTCCCTCGGCGGGGGTAACAGGGTTTCGGGGCTGACAGGGATTTACGGCACTTTCAGCGGGAGGTGTCGAACACTTCGTCGCGGGTGTCGGCGAGCGCGCTCTCCAACGCCCCGCGCAGGACCGGGTGTTCGCGCACCTCGCCGAGGACGAGCCGGGGCCGGGATGCGGCGAGCTCGGCCAGCTCGGACTGGATCAGGGCGCGCAGTGGTTCACCGCCCGCGCAGGTCACGCCGCCGGACAGGACGATGAGTTCGGGGTCGAGCACCGCGACGACGGCGGCGAGACCGGTGGCGATGCGCTGGGCGGTGCCGCGAAGGAGTTCCCGCAGCCGCTCGTCACCGCTGTCGTCGTCGGCGGCCCGCCGCAGGAGCGCGGCGGCGGTCTCGGCGTAGGGCTGCTCGGGGGTGGTGATGCCGAGCGACTTGGCGATCCGGGGCACGGACTGGGCGCCGGCCAGCTCCTGGAAGCCGCCGCTGTTGGCCTTGGTGACCTGCCGGACGAGCGGCGTCCCCGGCACGGGCAGAAACCCGAGCTCTCCGGCGCCGCCCGTCCAGCCCCGGTGCAGACGTCCGCCGATGACGAGCGCCGCACCGATCCCCTCCTGGTTCCAGAGGAGTACGAAGTCCTCGTGCTCGCGGGCGGCTCCCAGGCGCTGCTCGGCGACGGCGGCGAGATTGACGTCGTTCTCGTACTCGACCGGCATCGGCAGCGCGGCCGCCAGATCGTCAAGGAGGTCGGGGGCGTGCCAGCCGGGCAGATGGCTGGCGTACCGCAGTCGTCCGGTGCCCGGGTCGAAGGCGCCCGGGGTGGCGATGACCACGCGGTGCAGCTCGGCGCGGGTGAGCCCGGCGGCCTTCACGGCGCCGTCGAGGGCGTCGAGCACCTGGCGTACGACACCGTGGCCGCTGCGGCCAGGGGTGCGCAGCTCGAAGCGGCCGGCCTCGGCGCCGGTGATGTCGGCGACGGCGGCGAGGATGCGTTCGGGGGTGACATCGAGGGCGGCGACGTGTGCGGCGCCCGCGTTCACGGCGTACAGCTGGGCGTTCGGCCCGGGGCGGCCCTCGCTGGTGCCGGTCGCCACGACCAGGCCCGCGGCTTCGAGCCGGGCGAGCAGCTGGGACGCGGTGGGCTTGGAGAGGCCGGTCAGATGGCCGATCCTCGTGCGCGAGAGGGGGCCGTGCGCGAGCAGGAGGTCGAGCGCGGCCCGGTCGTTCATGGCCCGCAGCACCCGTGGTGTGCCGGGGGTACCGGGGGTACCGGGGGTACCGGGTGTGCCGGGGGGTGTACCCGCCATGACGTGCTCCTCCGTGACCCTTGACCCGCACTGTTAGGAAGGTTTCCTATCGCGTGCGAGGAACGTAGCAGCGCACGTCAGGGCGGAGTCAAGAGGTCGTGGTGGAAACCGGGAAACTGGGTGCGGAGGAGGGCGGTGCCGAAGGCGAGGGGTGAAGGTGGGCGTAGAAAAACCCGGCTCGTCAGGCGGAGATGCCGTCGATCCGGGCCATCGCGTCGTCCGCGCCGAACGGCTGCAAGTACGGCAGCCAGCGCGGGTCCCTATGCCCGGTCCCGATGATGCGCCAGGCCAGACCGGTGGGCGGCGCCGGTTTGTGGCGCAGTCTCCAGCCCAGCTCCAGCAGATGCCGGTCCGCCTTCACGTGGTTGCAGCGGCGGCATGACGCCACCACGTTCTCCCAGGCGTGCTGGCCGCCGCGGCTGCGCGGGATGACGTGGTCGACGCTGGTTGCGACGCCACCGCAGTACATGCACCGGCCGCCGTCGCGGGCGAAGAGCGCACGCCGTGTCAACGGGACGGGCCCGCGGTAGGGGACCCTCACGAAGCGCTTGAGCCGGACCACGCTGGGTGCGGGGATGGTGCGGGTCGCGCTGTGCATGAAGGCGCCGGATTCCTCGAGGGAGACGGCCTTGTTCTCCAGGACGAGGACGAGCGCGCGGCGGAGCGGTACGACGCCGAGCGGCTCGTACGACGCGTTGAGGACCAGGACATGCGGCACGGGTGCCTCCTTGTACGCCGGCGGCGCGTGGCTCGCGCCGGGACGATCTGCTCTCAGTCTCCCCTCATGCCTGGTCGAAGCGCCACCATGTACCGGTAACGGGCTCGGAGTGTTTTCGACCACACCTCCTTCATCCCCAGGTGAGCACCGTCTCTCCCTCGAACATGACAACGATCCACACACAATGCCCCGTTAGTGTGGTGGGTCTGCCCGCTCGTATCCCTTATTGCGGGCAGGCCGCTACACCTGGAGGTGCCTGCCGTGTTCTTGTCCGCTGTGTCGACGTTGTCGGCCGCGGGGTCCGGGAAGGACCCCGCCGACCATCTCGACGAAGCTCAGCAGAAGGCGACGAACGCCGCGGGTTGGGTGGAGCAGAACTGGTCCGCCTGGCTCGGCATCGGACTGCGGGTGCTGCTGATCGTCGTGATCGCCACCGTCCTTCGCAGTGTGATCCGCCGCACGCTCACCAAGCTCATAGAACGGATGAACCGCGGTGCCCAGGCCGTCGACGGCACCGCGCTCGGCGGTCTGCTCGTCAACGCCGAGCGGCGCCGGCAGCGCTCCGAGGCGATCGGCTCCGTGCTCCGCTCGGTGGCCTCGTTCCTGATCATGGGCACGGCCGCGCTGATGATCCTGGGCATCTTCGAGATCAATCTGGCGCCGCTGCTCGCGAGTGCCGGTGTGGCCGGTGTGGCGCTCGGTTTCGGTGCCCGCAACCTCGTCACGGACTTCCTCTCCGGTGTCTTCATGATTTTGGAGGACCAGTACGGAGTCGGTGACTCCATCGACGCGGGCGTGGCCTCCGGCGAGGTCATCGAGGTCGGCCTGCGGGTCACGAAGCTGCGCGGCGACAACGGCGAGATCTGGTACGTGCGCAACGGCGAGGTCAAGCGGATCGGCAACCTCTCGCAGGGCTGGGCCACCGCGGGCGTCGATGTCACGGTGCCGTCCGACGAGAGCCTGACGAAGGTCCGAGAGGTCCTCTCCGAGGTCGGCGACTCCCTGAGCAAGGACGAGCCGTGGAACGAGCGGCTCTGGGGCCCGGTCGAGATCCTCGGCCTCGACGCCGTGTACCTGGACCAGATGGTCATCCGGGTCAGCGCCAAGACCATGCCGGGCAAGGCGCTCGGCGTGGAGCGCGAGCTGCGCTGGCGGATCAAGGAGGCCTTCGACGCGGCGGGCATCCGCATCGTGGGCCGGATCGCTCTCGCCGCGGAGGACGAAGAGCCGGGCGCCGCGGCCCCGGCCGTCTCCGCGCCCTCCGCGTACGCCTCGGCGACCTCACCACAGTCGATCGCGGCCTCGCCGATCACTCCGCCGAACATGTCGAAGTAGCGGGCACGTCGAAGTAGCGGGCACGTCGATGTAGCGGCCGGCGCGAAGGCGCCGGCGACGGGGAGGCCACCGCCGGGGTGCCCCTGCCGGGGCCACCGCCGGGGTGGCCCTACCGGGAGCCCCGTACCGCGTAAGCCTCCACGCCCCACAGTGAGTAGCCGAAGCGGGTGGCTCGCTTGTCGCCCTGTACGCGTACGTAGCGCACGTCCTTGGCGTCCATGCGGACCGACTCGCGGCCGCCCTTGCCGTCCTTCACGGTTGCCGCGGTGCGCCAGCGCTTGCCGTCCGTGGATACCTGGACGCGGTAGGCCGAGGCGTATGCGTCCTGCCAGTGCAGGACCACGTGGCCGAGTCGTACCGGGTGGCCGAGTTCCGCCTGCCACCAGGCGCCGTCCTCGGCCGGGGACGACCAACGCGTCTTCGGGTCGCCGTCGTTGGCGGCGTGCGCGGGGAAGTCCGCGGTCTCGTCGCCCGAAGAGGAGGCCTTCGCGGTACGGGCCAGATCGGCGCCGCCGGTGCGCGGATAGGCCCGGACGGTGAGGGTGCGGGTCTCGCCGGCGAACGCGACGGGGACCTCGTAACTGCCGGACCGGGTGCCCTCGGGGACCGTGATCTCGACGGGCACCGTCACGTCCGTACCGCGCGGCACGGTGGTTTCCGCCGGGGTGCGGACCTCGATTCCCTTGGGTGGCTCGGCCGTCAGACGGCCCTTGACCTCGCCGGGGCGGCGGGAGGAGAGCCGGGCCGTCACCTTCTGCGCGGGGCCGCCGATCTCCGCGTCGGTCTCCGTGCGGGTGAAGTCGACGGAGGCGTCGGCGCCGTCCGCGAACCAGGGCGCGACGGAGCGGATCCCGGAGCCGGTCACGCGTACCGCGTCCGCCCTCAGGCCCCGTGCCGGGGTCTCCGTCCAGCCGTCGCCGGTCAGCCGGGCGAGCGTGCGCCAGCCCTCGCCGGGGACATGGGCCGCCACCGTGCCCTCGGTGCCCGGCTCCGTCAGGGCCGTCACCGCCTCGATCGGCCGGGGCCGCTTCAGGCGCACGGTGTACGAGGAGGCGTCCTTGGTGATTTCGCCGTGCTCGTCCGCGGTGCCGGTCCAGGCCGCCGACTCGCGCTCGGCGCGGTCGAGGAACGGATCGAGGACGCCCTTGCCGACCGTGGCGTGGCCCGTGCGCAGCTCCTTGCGGGCCGCCGTGAGGGCCCGGGCGCCGGCCCATGCCTTGGCGCCGTCGCCGTCCGCCTGGGCGGTGAGCATGTCGACGGCCGCCTCGCCCGCCCTGCCGTAGCGCGCCAACTGCTCGGTCCAGGGCCCGACTTCACCGCCGAGCTCGGTGCCGCGCAGCCGGCCCGGCGTCTCGCGCAGCACCGTGAAGGCGTCGCGGAGCTTGTCGGCGGCGGCCCGCAGACGGGCCCGGTCGGTGCCCGCGCGGGCGCGCCAGAACTCCTCGGCGAGCGGGCGCAGATACGCCGATTCCTCGGCGCCGAGCACCGACGACGCGGTGTTGCCCGCCAGGGCACGGACCGCCTCACGGTCCTCGGCGCCCGCACCCGCGAGGTCGTTCACGGCGGCCTGCCAGGACTCCTGCGGGCGGTAGGCCTTGGGGTTCCAGGCGTAGTCGGCGGCGGTGAACAGGGCGATACGGGAGGCGGCCGGCTGCTCCATGGCGTTGGCGAGCAGCGCCGCGGAACCGGCGGCGACGGCGGGCTCGCGGCCCGTATAAGGGCCCAGGAAGATACGGTCCTGCGCGTAGTCGTTGACCGGGTAGTTGTCCATGGTGACCAGCGGATGCCCGAACGCCTCGCGCGCACCGGCCAGTTCACGCCCCGTAATGGTCCTCGGCACGACACCGACGCCCGTCCAGGCCACCTCCACCCGGTCGTCGAGGCCCCGCGCGAGCGCCTCGCGGTACTCGGTGTCGCCGTCCTGGAAGTACTCGGTCGGCATCAGGGACAGCGCGGCGGCGGCCTTGTGACGCTCCTTGAGGTGCGCCGCGAGGGCGTTCGTGACCTCGGTCTGCGCCCTTGCGGCCGCCTCCGGGCCCGAGCCGAAGGCGTCGGCGTCCTCGTCGCAGTGCCACTCGCTGTACGACACGTCCTGGAACTGCAGCTGGAACGCGCGGAAACCGAGCGCCCACATGGCGTCGACCTTGCGCGTGAGCGCCTTGCGGTCGTCTTCGGACGACATGCACATGGCCTGGCCGGGGGCCACCGCCCAGGTGAGCGTGACGTGGTTCTGCGCGGCGCGCTCGGCCAGGGCGCGGAAGCCGGCGCGCTGGTCGGCGGGGTAGGGCTCGCGCCAGCGTGCCTGGCGGTAGGCGTCGTCGCCGGGGGCGTACACATAGCGGTTCTGCTTGGTGCGGCCCATGAAGTCGAGCTGCGCTAGGCGCTGTTCGCGGGTCCAGGGCGTGCCGTAGAAGCCCTCGGTCAGTCCGCGCGCGCCGGTCGCGGGCCAGTCGCGGACACGGACCCCGGGCACGCGCTTGCCCCCGTCGCCCCGGCCGCCGCCTGCCTTGCCGTCCTCGCGCTCGCCGCCGCCCCTGCCGTTGCCGGCGGCACCGGTGATCAGCTGCCGCAGGGTCTGCACGGCGTGGAAGAGGCCGTCATCGCCGACGCCCGCGAGGGCGACCGTGTCACGGCCCGCGACCTGGCCGGCGGCGAGCCGGTAGCCGCCGCGCGGCAGATCGCCGCGCTCGGGCGCCTTCAGGGCGCGCAGTGCGGCCTCGGCCCCCGAACGGTCGCCGCGCGCCGCCTCTCCCGCACGCACGACCAGGCCCCGTGCGGGCAGTTCGGCGGGGTCCGCGACCTCGGTGACCCTGCGGGCGCCCGCGTCGCGAAGGACGGTGCGCAGAGCGCGTACCGCGTGCGGATCGGCGCCCTCGTCCGTGAGGAGGAACACATCCGGGCCGATCGTGACCGCGCCGCCCGTCGCCCGCACCGACTGTGGCCTCGGCCACACATCGGGCAGCGCGCCGGCGTCCTCGCGGTCCGGTGCGTCGAGCCCCGGCAGATCCGGGTCCTGCGGAGCGGCGTACGCGCCGGGCGCGGAGCCGATGAGACCGCCGATGACGGCGGCCGCGATGGCCGCCGCCCCCTTCCTGCGCCGCACCTGCACGGCTTTCCTGCCCTTCTCGTCGCGCTCGGCGACCATCCGCACACAGTGATTCCAGGGTGGAGTCGAGCCCACCACCACGGTGCTGACAGTGTCAATCCGCGGGGCCGTTGCGCCGCATTTGCCCACCGGGACACGGCGCATGTCACATCCGGTCCGGGCCCGGTGCGGCGCCTGAGATGCGGGCAGATGTCCGGGTCGTGGGCCAACTCCCGCGCCGGGAACCAAATGTGAGCAGGGACACGTTCACGGAATGCGATCCATTCCGCTGGGTAGGACTGCGATTTGACCCTGCCGCCCACCGAAGGAGGCCCTCGTGGCCGCATCGGCACAGCTTCTGCTCGACGCCCTCTCCAAACGCCCGGAGCTGCGCGACCTGCCGGACATCTCCCTGGTGTCCGACCCTGACAGCGGGTTGCTCGGCTCCTGCTCCTGCGGCTGCATCGAGCAGCCCCTCACCAGCGAACCGCCCCTCGCCGACGCCGCCCCCCTCACCAGCGAGCCTCCCCTCGCCGACGCCGCGCCTCTGACCAGCGAGCCCACGGCGACCGGCACAGCCGCGGGCATGGACTTCTCGGCCTACTGAGCCCCGAGAACCGAGCCCCGAGAACCGAGCCCCGAGCGCTCCGCGGGACCGGCGCATGCGGAGCCCTGCCGCGCGGCACCTCCTCAAGGCGCCCTGAGCGCACTGAGAGCCGCGTATGCGCTGAGAGCGCTGAGAGCCTCGTACAGCCGTACGAGCCGTACGAGCCGTACGAGCCGTACGCACCGAGAGCGCTGAGACAGCCTGAGACACCCTGACCAGAAGACTCAAGAAGACTTCGGGGGTTCCGGATGACCCTGGCCCGCCTCGCCGAGCTGTACGGCGTCGCCACCTCGTACTCTCCGGCGCCCGGTCACACCGTCCAGGCCCCCCGGTCCGCCGTCGTCGCGGTTCTGGCCGCCCTCGGTGCCGACGCGTCGGACCCGGCGTCGCTCGCCGAGTCCCTGGCCCGCGCCGAGGCGGCCCGCCGCGAGCGGCTGCTTCCGCCGACCGTCGTGCAGTGGGCGGACGGTGAGCCCGCCTTCCTGGCCGGGCTCCCGTCCGGCACCCGCCTGCGGATCGACACGGAGCAGGGCGACACGCTCCAGGACCCCGGCGGGCCCCCACTGCCGCTCGGTGTGCACGCCCTGCACGCCGAGGCGCCCGACGGCCGCAGCGCCGACGCCCGTCTGGTCGTCGCGCCCGCCCGCGTCCCCGCCCCGCGGGGCCGCGCGCACGGCCTGCTCGTGCAGCTCTACTCCCTGCTGTCCGGCCGCTCCTGGGGCATGGGCGACCTCGGTGACCTCGCCGACCTCGCGGCCTGGTCGGGGCGGGCCGTGGACGCCGACTTCATCCAGATCAATCCGCTGCACGCGGCCGTGCCGGGACCGCCCACCGACCCCTCGCCCTACCGGCCTTCGTCCCGGCGCTTCCCCGACCCCGTCCATCTGCGGATAGCGGAGATACCCGAGTACGCCCACCTCGCGCCGCAGGACCGCGAGCGCGCCCAGGAGCTGCTCGACCGCGCGGCCCGGCTGCGTGAGGCCGTGCTGCACAAGGGCGCGCTGATCGACCGGGACGCGGTGTGGGAGCTCAAGGCCCGGGCCCTGGAGCTGATCCGCGCCGTCCCGCTCACCCCCGGACGCCGCGCCGCCTACTGCGAGTTCCTCGCCGCGGAGGGCGAGGAGCTCGAGGCGCACGCCACTTGGTGCGCACTCGCCGAGCTGCACGGCGGCGACTGGCACGCCTGGCCGCCCGCCCTGCGCGACCCGAAGTCACCCGAAGTGGCGCGCGCCCGCGGCGAGTTGATGGAGCGGATCGACTTTTACTGCTGGCTCGCCTGGCTCACCGACGCCCAGCTCGGCGCCGCCCAACGCGCCGCCGTCGAAGCGGGCATGGACATCGGCCTGGTGCACGACCTCGCCGTCGGCGTGCACCCCGGCGGCGCGGACACCTGGGCGCAGCAGGAGTTCCACGCCGCGCGCATGTCGCTCGGCGCGCCCCCCGACGCCTTCAACACCCGCGGCCAGGACTGGGGTCTGCCTCCCTGGCGCCCCGACGCCCTGGCCGCCTCCGGGTACGCGCCCTACCGCAGTCTGCTGCGCGCCCTGCTGCGGCACGCGGGCGCCCTGCGCATCGACCATGTGATGGGCCTGTTCCGGCTCTGGTGGGTCCCCGAGGGGCATCCGCCCACCGAGGGCACCTATGTGCGGTACGACGCCGAGGCGATGCTCGCGATCCTCACCCTGGAGGCACACCGCGCGGGCGCCCTCGTCATAGGCGAGGACCTCGGCACCGTGGAGAGCGGGGTGCGCGAGGCACTGGCGCGGCGCGGAGTGCTCGGCACCTCGGTCCTCTGGTTCGAACGCGACTGGGAGGGCGACGGACTGCCGCTGCCGCCCGAGCACTGGCGCGCCGCGTGTCTGGCCACCGCCACCACGCACGACCTGCCGTCCACGGCGGCCCGGCTGACCGGCGACGACGTCAGGCTCCGGCACCGCCTGGGTCTCCTCGACCGCCCCTTCGATGTGGCGGAGGCCGAGGACGCCGCGGAGGCGGGGGAGTGGCTGGCGCTGCTCGCCAGGCGCGGGCTGCTCCCGGGTGGCCCGGGTGACGAGGAGGAGGAGATCCGCTCGGTCTACCGCTTCCTGTGCGCCACCCCGGCCCGCATGGTCGGCGTCTGGCTGCCGGACGCGGTCGGCGACCGGCGCCCGCAGAACCTGCCCGGCACCTGGGACGAATACCCGAACTGGCGCTTGCCCGTCGCCGACGCGACCGGGCACCCCGTCTCCCTGGAGGAGCTCACGCTCTCGCCGCGTCTGCACGCCCTGTTCGCTGCCCTGCGCGGCTGAGGTCGCGGCGCTCGCGGCCGAGATCGCTGCCCTGCGCGGCTGAGCCTGTGCCCCGTACGGGCACCCCGGGCGCGCGGCTCGTTCACGCATTCGCTACGTTGGCACCGTGGACAAGAAGAACGCACTGCGGGCCGGCGCCGTGGCGGCCGGTACGACGCTGATGATGCTGCTCATGTCTTCCCCCGCGCTCGCGCTGACGCGTGACGACGGCGACGACCCGGGCCCCGGCCTGAGCGTGATGGAGACCCTCGGCCTGTATGTCGTGGCGCCGATCGTGCTCTTCCTGGTGATCGCGGGCCTCGTGGTGGCCGGCGACAAGTCCCGCAAGCAGCAGAAGCAGGGCTGACGCCCGCGCTTTTCCGTGCTCTTACGCGAGGGCGCGGCCGCCGGTCACCGGCGGCCGCGCCCTCGTTGTGTCCTCGGACGTTCCGTTCCCGGGAGCCGGTGTCCTCGGGTGTCGGTGTCCTCAGGTGCCGCTGTCCTCAGGCCCGCGTGACGCCCCCGAGCAGGGTGCGAAGGAGCGCGGAGAGCTGCTCGACCTGCTCGTCGTCGAGGACGGACATCAACTCCTGCCGTACGTCGAGCCCGGCGACCACCGCCTTGTCCACGAGCTCCAGTCCTGTGCCGGTCAGGGTGACCTGCAGACCGCGCCGGTCGTGCGGGTCGGGTGAGCGGCGCAGCAGCCCGGCGCGCTCCAGCTTGTCGAGGCGGCCCGTCATCCCGCCCGTGGTGAGCATCAGGGTCGCCGAGAGCTGCCGAGGGGAGAGCGTGTACGGCTCCCCGGCGCGGCGCAGGGTCGCGAGCACGTCGAACTCGCCGCGGGAGATGCCGAATCGGGCGTACGTCTTCTCCATGTGACCGCTGACGGCCTGGGCGATGCGGTGGACCCGCCCGAAGACCTCCATCACGCGTACGTCGAGTTCGGGCCTGACGCTGTGCCACTGCCCGATGATCGCGTCGACGGCATCCGGGGCCGCCGCCTTCTCCGCCGCCTTCTCCGTCGGCTCCATCGGCTCCGTCGGCCGCTCGGGCTGCGCGCTCGGCTGCTCGGTCGGCTCGGGACTCCGGCTTCGGCTCATGCGGCCCAGTATCGGCGGGAACAAGGCTCCTTGCAAGAAAGTTGCTTACGAGCAAGCCACTTGCACATAAGTAGCTTAACGCTAAGCTACTTAGCGCCGACCCTTCCGCAAGGGGGTGGCCTTACCTCAAGGAGCGTTCCTGCCATGAACCGCGCCGCCACCATCGCCCTCGCCGCGCTCGCTCCCGTCTCCTGGGGCACCACCTACGCGGTGACCACCGAATTCCTGCCGCCCGACCGCCCGTTGTTCACCGGACTGATGCGCGCCCTGCCCGCCGGGCTCGTGCTTCTCGCCGTCGCGAGGGTGCTGCCGCGCGGGGTGTGGTGGGGGAAGGCGGCGGCGCTCGGGGCCCTCAACATCGGGGCGTTCTTCCCGCTGCTCTTCCTCGCCGCGTACCGGCTGCCCGGCGGTCTCGCGGCCGTGTTCGGGTCGGTGGGGCCGCTGTTCGCCGTGGGGCTCGCCGCCCTGGTGCTCGGGGAGCGGATCACGGTCCGCCGGGTCCTGACGGCCGTCGCGGCGGCCTTCGGTGTCAGCCTCGTCGTCCTGAAGGCGGCCGGCGCGCTCGACCTCGTCGGTGTCGTCGCGGCCCTGGCCGGGACGGCCTCGATGTCCGCCGGGACGGTTCTCACCAAGCGCTGGGGCCGCCCCGACGGAGTGGGGCCGCTGGCCATGACCGGCTGGCAGCTGACCGCGGGCGGCCTGCTGATAGCGCCGCTCGCCCTGCTCGTGGAGGGCCCGCCGCCCGTGCTCGACGGCCGCAACGTCGCGGGCTATGTCTACCTCGCCCTGATCAACACGGCGGTCGGCTACTGGCTCTGGTTCCGCGGCATCGGTGCGCTCAGTGCCACCCAGGTCACCTTCCTCGGCCCGCTGTCCCCGGTGACCGCGGCCGTCATCGGCTGGGCGGCCCTCGGCGAGGTGCTCACCCCGGTCCAACTGCTCGGCATGGTCGTCGCGTTCGGGGCGACGGTCGCGGGCCAGCTGACACCGGTGTCGCTCCGTTCGTCGTCCGGTTCACCGTCCCGTGCATCGTTCAGTCAATCGTTCAGCTCAACTGAACAGAACATCCAAAAGTTTTCGATGGACCTAAGTAAGGAGTCGGTGCGACGGTAGGTCCCGTAAGCGATCAAGCCGCTCCGAAAGAGCGGCACACAGCCCCCGTAAGGGCAGCTCAGCAGCCCCTTCGGGGAGAAGGAAAAGGGATACGAATGGCAGTCCTCGACCGAGTCCACAGCAGCGAGGCGAGCGCGGCGGCCGAACGGGCCGAGCGCGAGACGGCCCGGGCGACGAAGGTGAAGCAGGCCTCCGGCCTCGGCCTCGTCCTCGCCGCACTCGCCACCGTGGTCTGGTCGGGCAGCTTCGTCACCTCCCGCGCCCTCGCCGAGAGCGTTCCGCCCATCCAGCACGCCTTCTGGCGCTGGATCATCGCCATCGCCGCCGTCGCGCCGTTCGCGGCCCGCGAGGCCTGGCGGCAGCGGGCCCTGCTCCGCCGCCACCTGCCCTATCTGCTGCTCGCCTCGCTGCTCGGCGTCACCGTCTACAACACCCTCGTCAACCAGGCCGGTATCTCCACCCCCGCCGGGAACATGGGCATGATCATGGCCGCGTCGCCCGTGGTGATGGCCCTCTACGAGCGCCTCAGCGGCACCCGGCTCGGCGTCCGCAGGATCACCGGCATGCTCATCGCCTGCGTCGGGGTGCTGCTGCTCGTCGGTGACGGATCGCTCGCCGTGGACTTCGGCGCGGGCGATCTGTGGATGCTCGCCGCGATGCTCTCCTTCGCCTCCTACAGCGCGCTGCTCCGCCGTAAGCCCGCCGAAATCGGCGGCCTGGCCTTTCTGTTCAGCACCTTTGTGCTCGGTGCGCTGATGCTGTCCCCGGCGTACGCCGTGAGCCTCGCCGTCCAGGGCGGCTTCGAGGCCACCCCGGCCACGGTCTCGCCCCTGCTGTACGTCGGAGTCGTCTCATCGGCCGTGGCGTTCTTCGCCTGGAACAAGGCCATCTCCCTGATCGGCGCCGCCCGCGCCGGAGTCATCTACTACATGCAGCCCGTCTGCGTCGCGCTCCTCTCCTTCGCCGTCCTCGGTGAGTCGACCGGAGTCATGCAGGTGGTGTGCATGGCGCTGATCCTCGGCGGTGTCGTCCTGGGCGCGGCCCGCGGAAAGCAGTCAGGACCCGAGGCCGGGAAGCCGACCAGGGTCTGAGGCCGGAAACCGTCCCGGGCCTGCGGTACGGGGGTCCTGAGGTGCCGGGCGGTGCGCCCCTCCCCACCAGCGGGGAGGGGCGCACCTTTTGTCGTGCGGGAGGCGGATAAGTTGCCGGGTATGACCGAGTGGGACATCAAGAAGCTGCAGATCCTGCGGACGCTGAAGGAGCGGGGCACCGTGACGGCGACCGCCCAGGCGCTGCTCATGACCCCGTCCGCGGTGTCCCAGCAACTGTCCAACCTGGCCAGGCAGGTCGGCGTCCCGCTCCTGGAGGCGCAGGGGCGGCGGGTGCGGCTCACCGACGCGGCGCATCTCGTCCTGCGGCACGCCGAGGCCGTCTTCGCCCAACTGGAGCTCGCCGACGCCGAGTTGGCGGGGTATGTGCGAGGCGAGGCCGGGGAGGTGCGGGTCGGGGCGTTCTCCACCGCCGTGCCCGCGCTCGTCGTGCCCGCCGTACGGCAGCTGCGGGCGGCGGCGCCCGGAATCGAGGTGCGGGTACGGGAGGCCGAGGCGGCCGAGGCGTACGAACTGCTCTCGGGCGGCGAAGTGGATCTGGCGCTCTCGCTCGCCGCGCACGCGCCCACGGCCCGCGACCCCAAGTTCACCAGGGTGCCGCTGCTCGCCGACCCCCTGGACGTGGCGCTGCCGGTCGGGCATCCGCTGGCCGGCGAGGGCCGGCTGCGGCTCGCGGACCTCTCCGGGGAGCAGTGGATCTTCGGCGGCAGCGGGCCCTGGTCGGAGATCACGCTCGCCGCGTGCGAGGCGGCGGGGTTCGTGCCCGAGCAGGCGCACAGCGCCGCCGGGTGGACCGCGATCATGGCGATGGTCGAGGCCGGTATGGGCGTCGCCCTCGTGCCGAGGATGGCGGCCGTACGCAGGGTGGGCGTGGCCATGTGTGTCCTCGACGGCGACCAGCCGCGGCGGCATGTGGTGGCCGCGGTGCGCAAGGGGGCGGAGGCGGGCCCGTCGGTGGCCCGGGTCCTGGACGCACTCCGGGACGCTGCGGGGGCTCTGGGGCGGGAGGAGTAGGACCCCGCCGTACGGGGCTTGCCTCCTGCAGGGGGGCGGCGCGTGGGCGTCAGAGGGCCCCGCAGGGATGCCGACGGCGCGTGGACGTCAGAGGGCTCCCGCAAGGGCCCCGGTGAGTGGGCGTCAGAGCGCCTTGCCGAGGAGTCCGATCCCCTCCGTGATCGCGGCCGTCGGCGTGGCCGCGTACCCGAGGAGCAGTCCGGGTGCGCCCGGGCGCTGGGTGTGCCAGGACAACGGGTGGGTCTTGACGCCCCGTTCGAGGGCCGCGGCGGCGAGCTCCGTGTCGGGCCGTGTGGAGTCGAAGGTGATCGTCACATGCAGGCCCGCCGCCGCACCGTGCACCGTGGCCCCCGGCAGCTGGGTGCGGACCGCCGTCACCATCGCGTCCCTGCGCCGCCGGTGGCGCCCGCGCACCAGCCTCAAGTGGCGTTCCAGGGCGCCCGATTCGAGGAGCCGGGCGAGCACCAGCTGGGGCAGGGTGGCATTGCCGAGGTCGGCGAAGCGCTTGGCCTCGATCAGCGCGTCACGGTATTTCGGGGGCGCGAGCAGCCAGCCCACGCGCAGGGCGGGAGCCAGGAGCTTGGAGACGCTGCCCGCGTACAGCACCCGCTCAGGGAGCATCGGGCGCAGCGCCGGTACCGGCGGCCGGTCGTAGCGGTGCTCGGCGTCGTAGTCGTCCTCGAAGACCAGTACGCCCGAGTCGGCGGCCCAGCGCAGGAGTTCGCGGCGGCGTCCGCCGGCGAGCACCACACCCATCGGGAACTGGTGCGCGGGCGTGAGCAGGACGGCCGGGGCGCCGAGGTCCCGCAGCGCGTCCACGCGCAGCCCCTCTGCGTCCACCGGCACGGGCGGGGTGGTCAGGCCGCCGGCCTGCAGATGCTGGCGTACGCCGAGTGAGCCCGGGTCCTCCATGGCCATGGTGGAGATCCCGTCGGCGCGCAGCACCCGGGCGGTCAGGTCGAGGGCCTGGGCGGTGCCGGCGACGATCAGGATCTCGTCCGGGTCGGCGCTGATCCCCCGGTTCAGGGCCAGCCAGGTGGCGACGGCGCGGCGCAACTCCGGTGTGCCGCGCGGATCTCCGTAGCCGAGGCCCGCGGACGGAAGGTCCCCGAGGACGGCCCGTTCGGCGCGCAGCCAGGCCGTACGGGGAAAGGCGGTGAGGTCGGGGCGGCCGGGGGAGAGGTCGATCCGGGCCGGTGCGTTCCGGATCACGTCCCAGATGTCCGGGGTGGCGGCGGACAGGGCCGGCGCGGGCGCCGTCGACGGGGGCGCCGCCGAAGCGGGTGCCGGACGCGGGACCGCCGTGGCCCCGGCCGGTGCCGCCACCACGACTGTGCCGCCCCGGCCGCGCCCGGCGAGCCGGCCGTCCTCGGTCAGACGGCGGTAGGCCTCGGTGACGACGCCGCGGGAGACCCGCAGTTCGGTGGCGAGCGCCCGGGTGGCGGGCAGGCGGCTGCCGACCGGCAGGCGTCCGTCGGCGACCGCGCGCCGCAGCTCTCTGGTGAGCCAGTCGGCCAGGCCCCCCGGCGGGGCGTCGGCGGCGTCGAGCTGGAGGAAGTCGGCGGTGCCCGGGGAGTGTGGTCCTGTGGCCTGCGGCGTTGGCGCGGTGACCGCCGACGTCGGCGCGGTGGCCGCTGAGGTTATGGACCTCTCGGACGGGCTCTCATTGGATCTGTCCACCGGACCATTCTGGAACGAGAGTTGCGGCATGTTCTCGCTGACTCCCGAATTCCTGCTGACCTCCCTGATCATGTGTGTCACCCCCGGCACCGGCGTCCTGTTCACCATGGCCGCCGGACTCGCCCGCGGCGCACGGGCGTCGGCGGTGGCCGCGGTCGCCTGCACGCTCGGTGTCGTACCGCACATGCTCGCGGCGATCACCGGACTCGCGGCCCTCCTGCACACCAGCGCCCTCGCGTTCCAGATCCTCAAGTACGCGGGAGTGGCCTACCTCTTGTACATGGCGGTGAGCACCCTGCGGGACAAGGGCGCCCTGACCGTGGCGGACGAGCGGCCCGGGGCGGCGCCGCCCTCGGTGGCGAAGGTGCTGGTCTCCGGAGTGCTGATCAATCTCCTCAACCCCAAGCTCACCCTGTTCTTCTTCGCCTTCCTGCCGCAGTTCCTAGTGCCGGGCGAGCCGGGCGCGCTGCTGCGGATGACGGGGCTCAGCCTGGTGTTCATGCTGATGACGCTCCTTGTGTTCCTCGCGTACGGAGCGTTCGCCGCGGCCCTGCGCCGTCATGTCATCTCCCGTCCGGCCGTACTGACATGGCTGCGCCGGACGTTCGCCGTGGCCTTCACGGCGCTGGGAGCGCGCCTGGCGTTCTCCTAGACCCTTTGGTGACGGCCGGTTCTGATCGGGTGTCAGAGTTCTTCACATCCTGCACAACTTCCGGATTCAATCACCGGATACGATGCGAGACGCCTTGATCAACATGGGGCGTGGGTCGTGCCCCGCGACGAGAGTGAGTCCTCAGTGGGGTCCCAACTGGCCGTACCGCCCATCTACTCGCCGTTCGAGGCGGCGATCCACCCCCGCCATGTGGTGATCGACCAGCGCACCGCAGCCTGGGCCGAGACATTCCGCATCGGCTCCGACGAACTGCGCGGCAGGCTCGTCTCGCACGACATAGGCGGGTTCTCCGCTCGCATACTGCCCGAGGGCCGCGAGGAGGTCGTCTCGCTGCTCTCGGACTTCGTCCTGTGGCTGTTCGGTGTGGACGACGGCCACTGCGAGGAAGGCGAACTGGGGCGCAGACCAGGTGAGTTGTCCGGATATCTGCAACGGCTGCTGCGCATAGCCCAGAACCCCGAGTCCCCGATGCTGCTCGACGACCCGCTGGCCGACGGCCTGCGCGATCTGCGGCGCAGGGTCGACCGCCATGGCACCCCCGGTCAGGCGGCGCGCTGGGTGGACGCCCTGCGGGAGTACTTCTTCTCCGTGGTGTGGGAGGCCGCCCACCGCACCGCGGGCACCGTGCCCGACCTCAACGACTACACCCTGATGCGGCTCTACGACGGTGCCACCTCCGTCGTCCTGCCGCTCCTGGAGATGGGGTACGGCTATGAACTGCAGCCCCACGAACGGGACCGCACCGCGGTGCGCGCGGCGGCCGAGATGGCGTCCTTCATCATCACCTGGGACAACGACATCTTCTCGTACCACAAGGAGGCCAGCGGCGACGGCTTCTACCTCAACGCGCTGCGGGTCCTGGAGCGTGAGCACGGCCTCGGCTCCGTGGCCGCACTCGACCTGGCGATCTCGCAGCGGGACCGGGTGACCAACCTGTTCCTGCGGCTGTGCGAGCGGCTGCGCGCGGAGGGCAGCCCCCAGCTGCGTCAGTACCTCGACAGCCTGGGCACCTTCATCAGGGGCGCTCAGGACTGGGGGGTCAGCTCGGTGCGCTACACGACACCGGAGGACCCCGCCGACATCCCCTCGGCCTTCCGCGACACCCCGATCGACCCCGGTGTAGGGCCTCTTGACATTCCCGCGGTGGCCTGGTGGTGGGGGCTCGTGCCCGACGCACCCACCCCCGCCCTGGCGAACTCCGGGGCGGATTCCATGGCGACCCCTATGGCGAAGGAGCCGACCGTTGTCCGTTGAGCTGCGTGCCGTCCCCCGCGCGCACGGCGCGCTGCCCGTGCTCGGGCATGTCCTCAAACTGTGGCGGGATCCGCTGGGTTTCCTGAAGTCACTGCGCTCCACCGGTGAGTTGGTCCGGGTCGACCTCGGCACCATGCCCATGTACGTGGCCACCACGGCCGGGCTCGTGCAGGAGATCACCGTCAAGAAGGCCCGCAGCTTCGAGAAGGGCCGCCTCTACGACCGGGTACGCCCCCTCGTCGGCGACGGGCTCGCCACCGCGAGCGGTGATATCCACCGCAGGCACCGGCGCCTGATGCAGCCCATGTTCCACAAGGAGCGCATCTCCTGGTACTCCGAGGTGATGAGCAGCCGCGCCATGGCGCTCGCCGAGTCCTGGACCGACGGGCAGGAACTCGCGGTCGAGCAGGCGATGGGCGAGTACGCCATCGAGACCCTGGCGGAGACCATGTTCTCCACGGACATCGGCCGGCCCGCGGTGGCCGCCGTACGCCGCAATCTGCCGGTGATCCTGAAGAACATGCTGATACGCGCGGCCTCGCCCAAGCTCTTCGACCGGCTGCCGATCCGGCCCAACCGCGACTTCGACGCGGCCTCGCAGAGCATGCGCGAGGTCATCGACGAGGTCATCGCCGGCACCCGCCGCTCCGGTGACACGAGCCGACCGGATCTGCTGTCCGTGCTGCTCGACGCGCGCGACGCGGACACCGGTGCGGCGCTGACCGACGCCGAGGTGCGCGATGAACTCGTCACCATCCTGTTCGCCGGCACCGAGACCACGGCGTCCACGCTGTCCTGGACCTTCCATGAGCTGGCCCGCCACCCCGACGTGGAGAAGCAGCTGGTCGCCGAGATCGACGAGGTGATCGGCGACCGGCAGGTCACCATCGAGGACATCCCCCGGCTGCCCGCCATCCGGCGCGTGCTCGACGAGGTGATCCGGCTGTACGGCGTGACGCTCCTGATGCGCCGTACGACGGAAGAGGTCGAACTCGGCGGCGTGAGCGTGCCGCCCGGCACGGAGATCGCCTTCAGCCTCTACGCCCTGCACCGCGACCCGGAACTGTACGAGAACGCCGATGAGTTCGACCCCGACCGGTGGCTGCCCGAGCGCCGGGCCGCGATCGGGCGTGAGGAGTTCGTGCCCTTCGGCTCGGGCAACCGCAAATGCATCGGGGATGTCTTCGCGTGGACCGAGGCCACCATCGCCCTGGCGACGATCCTGCGCCGCTGGCAGCTGCGGCCGCTGCCCGGCCATGAGCCGAAGGCGGCGGCATCGGCGATGGCACACCCCGATCACGTACCGATGCGCGTGGTGGCCAGGGCCTGAGTGAAGGAGGGCCCGGCGCGGTGCACACGCCGGGCCCCCACCACAGGCAACCTGCTTGCCGCCCGGACAGGCCTGCTTGCCGCCCGGACAGGCCTACTTGCCGAACAGCCGCGCCCACCAGGACACGCGCGGTGTGTCCGGTGCCGTCGGCTGCTGAGCCGCCGCCGTCGACTCCGCCGGCAGCGGGGCCGCAGTGTGCTGCGGCGTGGCCGTCGAGCCGGTGGTCTCCGTGCCGCGCGGCGTGAAGGTCACCGGGAGCGCCACCAGCTGATGCGACATCATCGAGGCACTGCGCGGCAACTCATGGTCGGGAACGGCCAGTTCGAGATCCGGCAGCCGGCCGAGCAGGGCGTCGATCCCGGTGTCGGCGATGGCCCGGCCGATGTCCTGGCCGGGGCACTCGTGCGGGCCGCCGCTGAAGGCCAGATGGGAGCGGTTGCCGTGGACGGGAGTGGAGAGATCGGGGCGGATCTCCGGGTCGACGTTGCCGGCCGCGAGGCCCAGCAGCAGTGCGTCCCCCTCCCTGATCTGCTGACCGCCGAGCTCGGTGTCGCCGGTGGCCCAGCGGCCCATGACCGTGGTGAGCGGCGGCTCGTCCCACAGCACCTGCTCCAGGGCGTCCGGCAGCGTCATATGGCCACCGGACAGGCTGGTACGGAAACGCCGGTCGGTGAGCACCATGCGCAGGGTGTTGGCGATGAGGTTGGCGGTCGTCTCATAGGCGGCGACGAGGACGAGACGTACGTGCTCGACGATCTCGTCGTCGCTCAGGTCCGACTCGTGCTCCAGGAGCCAGGACGTGAAGTCACGCCCCGGCTGCTCCCGCTTGCGGTCCACGAGCTGGCGCAGGGCCGTGGTGATGTACTCGTTGCTCTGCACCGCCGTCTCGGTGCCCTTGAGCATGTCGCGGGCGGCCTCGACGATCCGCGGACCGTATTCGTCGGGCATGCCGACGAGCTGGGTCATCACCAGCATCGGCAGCTGCTCGGCGAAGTCCTGGACCAGGTCGGCCCGGCCGCGCTCGCTGAACCGGTCGATCAACTGGTTGGCGAAGCGCGTGACATAGCGGCGCACTCCGCGCCGGTCGAAGCGCTCCAGGGACTCGGTCACCGCGCCCCGCAGCCGCTGGTGCTCGGCGCCGTCGACGAAGATGCAGCTCGGCTGCCAGGCGGCCACGGGGGCGAGCGGATGGTCGGCGGGGACCCGGCCGGCACGCCAGTCGCGCCAGCGCCGTGAGTCGCGGGAGAAACGGGACGGGGTGCGGGCCACATCGAGGTTCTCGCGATGGCCGAGCACCAGCCAGGCCGTCAGGTCGCCCGGCAGCAGCACGGGAGCCACGGAGCCGTGCTCGGCGCGCAGCTTCTCGTAGAGCCCGCGCTGATCGGCCTCCGCCTCCGGGCCGTAGAGCCTGCGCAACTCCGCGGGACCGAGCCCGTGTGCGGGGCAGCCCGGCGGCGGGGACGCCGGCTCGGGGGCGGCCGCCTGGCCGGGGTCGCTGTGAGTGCTCACGATGCCTCCGTCGTCAGGGCGAGAGTCTGCAGGTAGCGCATCAGCGTCATCAGGACGTCACGGCTCGAGGTGCGCAGGCGTGCGTCGCACTCCACGATCGGCACCGAATCCGGCAGGTCGAGCGCGGCCCGCAGCTCCTCCACGGGGTGACCCGGCGCGTCCGGGAAGGAGTTGACGGCGACGACGAACGGCACCGCGCGCTCCTCCAGGCGGCCGATGACGTCGAAGCTGACCTCGAGGCGGCGGGTGTCGACCAGGACCACCGCGCCGAGGGCGCCCTCGAACAGGCCGCGCCACAGGAACCAGAACCGCTCCTGGCCCGGAGTGCCGAAGAGATAGAGGACCAGCTCCTCGTTGATGCTGATCCGGCCGAAGTCCATGGCGACCGTGGTCGTGGACTTGCGTTCCACGCCCGCCGTGTCGTCGACGCCGACCCCGGCCTGGGTCATCGTCTCCTCGGTGGTCAGGGGCCTGATCTCGCTGACCGAGCCGACCAGGGTGGTCTTGCCGACCCCGAAGCCGCCGACGATCACTATCTTGACCGCGGCCGCCGCCGTGTCCGGCAGGGCGTCCTCGCTCCGCGGCCCCGCGGTCCCCGACGGCAGCCCGGGGCCCTGTTCAGAGCTTCTGAAGTCCATCGATCACTGCCTCAATCAACGCGATGTCGGGGAGTTTTGCGGGCGGTACCGGCGGGCGCGAGATCACCCGCCGGTCGTTGAGCAGATCGCCGACCAGCACCGTGACGACGCTGACCGGCAGGCTCAGATGGGCGGAGATCTCGGCGACGGAGAGCGGCCGGTGACAGAGGCTGACGATCGCCGCCTGCTCGGGCGGCATCCCGGGTCCGGGACCCGACTTGGCCACGATCAGGGTGACCAGGTCGAGCGTGGTCCGCGCCGACGAACCACTGCGCCCGCCGGTGATCACATAGAGCCGCTCAGGCCCCCCGTCGTCCCATGCGTCGTCCGGCCGTCGGTCTGACGGGCTCACCTGGCGGCCACACCGTCCTGCCGCGGCGGGCTGCTCAGGTGCTCACCGATCCGCAGGACGAGATCCCGCATCCGCTGGCCCATCAGACCGGCGTCCACGCCCTCGTCGGCCAGGACCGCGAGGAACGCGCCCTGGCCCGCGGCCATCAGATAGAAGAAGCCGCCGTCCATCTCGATCACGACGAGCCGCATCCGGCCCTCGCTCTGCGGGAGTTCGGCGGCGACCGCACCGGCCAGGGACTGCAGTCCCGCACAGGCCGCGGCGAGCCGGTCGGCGGAGTCGGTGTCGGCGCCGTGCTGGGCCATGCGCAGGCCGTCGGCGGAGAGCACCACGATCTGCCGGGTCTGCGGGACGCCCTCGGCGAGATCCTTGAGCATCCAGTCCATGTTGGCCGCCTGACCAGACTGTCCCTGCTGCTGCATCACTGCTCGTTCCCCTTGCTGGTCGACGCCGACGAGGCGTCGCTGTGGTGTGCGGTCTCACCGGCGAGGCCGCTCTGGAAGGCGGCCAGCCACATGCCCGGCTGGACCTGGCCCGCGTCTTCCTGCTCCGGCGCGGCCTGCTCGGGGGCGGGCGCGGGCTGCGGAGCGGGGGCCTTACGGCGACGCTGCGGCAGTCCGTTCGGGGTGCGTTCGGTGACCACGGGGGCGTCCTCGTCCGGAAGTCCTTGGGCGGAGCCGGCCGGCGCGGCCGGGCCCGGGGCCGTCACCTCGGGTGCGGGGACGCCCGCCGCGAGACCGTTCGCCGCCGGCGCGGCCCCGGCGGGCGCGTTCGCCGTCCCCCCGGTCACCGGCGCGGGCCCCGTGACCGGCCGTTCGGTGCGCTGCGCGGGCACCGTCACGGCGGTGCGCGGCCCCGACGAGGAGCCGATGCCGTGGGCGAGCCCGGTCGCCTTCGCCACGGTCGTGATCAGGTCCTGCGGTACGACGAGCACGGCGCGCACACCGCCGTACGCCGATGGGCGGAGCGACACCTGGAAGCCGTAGGCCTGGGCGAGCCGGCCGACCACGGCGAGGCCGAGCCGGGGGGTCTCGCCGAGGTCGTTGACGTCGATGCCCTCCTGGGCCTGCTGCAGCATCCGCTCGGCGCGCCTGCGGGCCTCCTCGCTCATCGAGACGCCGCCGTCCTCGATCTCGATGGCGATGCCCGACTGCACGTCCACGGCGGTCAGATGGACCTTGGTCTGCGGCGGCGAGTAGCGGGTCGCGTTGTCGAGGAGCTCGGCGAGCGCGTGGATCAGCGGCTCGACGGCGGTGCCGACGACGGCGATCTCTGAGACCGAGTGCAGTTCGACGCGCTGGTAGTCGATGATCCGCGACATGGCGCCGCGCATCACGGAGTAGAGCGGCACGGCCCGCGACCACTGACGGCCGGGACGCGCGCCACCGAGGACGGCGATGGAGTCGGCGAGCCGGCCGATCAGGGCGGTGCCGTGGTCGATCCGCAGAAGATCGCCGAAGACATCCGGGGCCTGCCCGTGCCGGTCCTCCATCTCCCGCAGTTCCTGGGCCTGTTGGTGCACGATCGCCTGCACGCGGCGGGCGATGTTCACAAAGGCCCGCTGCGCCGAGTCGCGCAGGTCCTCCTCGGCGGTGACCGCGTCCACGACGGAGCGCAGCACCTTGAGGTGGGCCTCGGGCGCGTGCAGCGAGGCGAGTACGTCCTCGGGGAACTCGCCCTTGCGCAGCCGCGCGACGACATCGGGCAGCAGCGCGTCGGCGAGGCGCACCGTCTCCGCCTCCTGCCGCTGAAGGGCGTTCTGCCGTTCGGCGGCCGCGGCGCGCAGCTCGGCTATCAGGCGCCCGCGGCGGGCGGCCTCCGCACAGGCGGCGCCGACACCGAACACCGCGACGACCCCGATGAGGAGGACCGCGATCCGTGTGCCGCCACCGGCCAGGAGCGTGGCCACCGCGGTGGCCATGGCGGTGCCTGCGGGGGGCAACACCCACAGCGGGAAAGGGGACTTGGGACTTCCAGGGGATGCCCCCGCGCGAACCCTCTGCACTGCGCCACTCCCGACGTACCGAAGATCACCAGACGGTTCGGTAGCGTAACGCCTTCGTGTGAAGCTGGATGACACAGGGTCAGCCTGTTGGCGCGATCTGTATGCCGCGTGATAGCGCAACGCGACGGGCCCGGCACCATGGGGTGCCGGGCCCGTCGGACGGCGACTTGTTCAGCGGGTGAAGGTCGCCGGATCAGGTCGCCACCGGCGAACGGCCCGGACCGCCGCCGGTCAGCGGCTCAGGCCGCCGCCGCGTCCGCTGCCTGCGCCTTCAGGGCGCGCTCCACACCGGCGCGCGACTCCGAAATCAGCCTGCGCAGGGCCGCGTTGGGCTCCTCGACGGCGAGCCAGGCGTCCGTCGTGTCCAGGGTGGCCTGCGCCACCTGGAGCGAGGGATAGAGGCCGACCGCGATCTGCTGGGCCATCTCGTGCGAGCGGGATTCCCACACGTTCTTCACCGCGGCGAAATACTTCTCCGTGTACGGCGCGAGGAGTTCACGCTGATCGGTCTGGACAAAGCCCGCGATCACCGCTTCCTGCACGGCGTTGGGGAGCTTGTCGGACTCCACGACCGACGCCCAGGCCTCCGCCTTCGCCTCCTTGGTGGGCCGGGCCGCACGGGCGGTGGCCGCGTACCGCTCGCCCGCCGCCGTCCTGTCCCGCTCGTACTCGGCGGCGATCTCCTTCTCGCCGGCCCGTCCCGTCGCGGCGAGCCGCTGCAGGAACGCCCAGCGCAGCTCGGTGTCGACGGCCAGGCCCTCGATCGTCTCGGTGCCGTCCAACAGGCCGCCCAGAAGGTCGAGTTGCTCGGGCGTACGGGCCGCGGCGGCGAAGGCGCGGGCCCAGGCGAGCTGGTGGTCGCTGCCCGGCTCGGCGCCCTTGAGGTGCTGAAGGGCGGCCTCGGTCCAGCGGGCGAGACCGCTCTCGCGCCAGTCAGGGGCGGAGTACAGCTCGAGGGCCAGCTTGGCCTGGCGGTGCAGCGACTGCACGACGCCGATGTCCGACTCCTTGCCGATGCCGGACAGGACGAGCGAGAGATAGTCGCGGGTGGCCAGCTCGCCGTCGCGGGTCATGTCCCAGGCGGAGGCCCAGGACAGGGCGCGCGGCAGGGACTCGGTGAAGTCGCCGAGGTGCTCGGTGACGACCTTCAGGGACTCCTCGTCCAGGCGGACCTTGGCGTACGACAGGTCGTCGTCGTTGAGCAGGATGACGGCCGGGCGCTGCTTGCCCACCAGGTCGGGCACGTCGGTGAGTTCACCGTCGACGTCCAGCTCGATGCGCTCGGTGCGCACCAGCTTGCCGCCCTGCTGTTCGTACAGGCCGATGGCGATGCGGTGCGGGCGCAGTGTCGGCTCGCCCTTGGCGCCTGCGGGCAGCGCGGGCGCCTCCTGCTGGACGGCGAAGGCCGTGACGACACCGGAAGCATCGGTCTCGATCTTCGGCCGCAGGATGTTGATTCCGGCCGTCTGCAGCCACTTCTTCGACCAGGTCTTCAGGTCGCGGCCGCTGGTCTCCTCAAGGGCCCCGAGAAGGTCGGAGAGCCGGGTGTTGCCGTATGCGTGCGCCTTGAAATAGGCCTGCACGCCGCGGAAGAACTCGTCCATGCCCACATAGGCGACGAGCTGCTTGAGAACGCTCGCGCCCTTGGCGTACGTGATGCCGTCGAAGTTCACGAGAACGTCATCGAGGTCATTGATTTCAGCCATGATCGGGTGCGTCGACGGCAGCTGGTCCTGCCGGTACGCCCAGGTCTTCATGGAGTTGGCGAACGTCGTCCACGAGTGCGGCCAGCGCGAGCCGGGAGCGTAGGCCTGGCAGGCGATGGAGGTGTAGGTGGCGAACGACTCGTTGAGCCACAGGTCGTTCCACCACTCCATGGTCACGAGGTCGCCGAACCACATGTGGGCAAGCTCGTGCAGGATGGTCTCGGCCCGCACCTCGTAGGCCGCGTCGGTCACCTTGGAGCGGAAGACGTACTGGTCGCGGATCGTCACCGCGCCCGCGTTCTCCATCGCGCCCGCGTTGAACTCCGGCACGAAGAGCTGGTCGTACTTCGCGAAGGGGTAGGCGTAGTCGAACTTCTCCTGGAACCACTCGAAGCCCTGCCGCGTGACATCGAAGATCGCGTCCGCGTCGAGGTACTCGGCGAGCGAGGGCCGGCAGTAGATGCCGAGCGGCACGCTCTGCCCGTCCTTGTCGTACGAGGAGTGCACCGAGTGGTACGGGCCGACGATCAGGGCCGTGATGTACGTGGAGATCCGCGGCGTCGGCTCGAAGGCCCACACGTTGTCCCGCGGCTCCGGCGTCGGCGAGTTGGAGATGACGGTCCAGCCCTCGGGCGCCTTCACGGTGAACCGGAAGGTGGCCTTCAGGTCCGGCTGCTCGAAGGAGGCGAAGACGCGGCGGGCGTCCGGCACCTCGAACTGCGTGTAGAGATACGCCTGGTCGTCCACCGGGTCGACGAAGCGGTGCAGGCCCTCACCGGTGTTCGTGTACGCGCAGTCCGCGACGACCGTCAGTTCGTTGCGCCCCGACTGCAGGCCCGCGAGCGCGATCCGCGAGTCCGCGAACACGGCGGCGGGGTCGAGGGACTCGCCGTTCAAGGTGATCTCGTGCACCGTCGGCGCCACCAGATCGATGAAGCTCTCGGCACCCGCCTCGGCGCTGTCGAAACGCACCGTGGTCACCGAGCGGTAGGTGCCGCCCTGCTGTGCACCGCTGAGATCCAGATCGATCTCGTACGCGTCCACGGTCAGCAGGCGCGCCCGCTCCTGCGCCTCTTCGCGGGTGAGATTTGTGCCAGGCACGCGGTCATCTCCTCGGGGAAAACTCGGGATGGGACTTTCCGGCAATCCTTGCATGTCGGCCGGTAAAGGCACGGGCCTCATTGTCCGCGCCAAGGGCCGGCACTAGCATCCGCGAGCGGTGCTCGAGGCCTGCCGTTGTCCGAGGGGCCCGGGGGACGCGACAGGGGACGCGACATGCTGGAGATCAAGGGCCTCGGCCATACCTACGACGACGGGCACCGGGCCGTCGACGGTATCGACCTGGAGGTCGCACAGGGCGAACTCGTCTCGCTCGTCGGCCCGTCCGGCTGCGGCAAGTCGACGCTCCTGCGCTGTGTCGCCGGCCTGCTCACGCCGACCGAGGGCGCGGTCGTCATCGGCGGCCGCGCGGTGGAGCGGGTCCCCGACGAGCTCGCCGTCGTCTTCCAGGACTACACCCGCTCCCTGTTCCCCTGGCTGTCCGTACGCGACAACGTGGCGCTGCCGCTGCGCCGCCGCGGCCTTCGCCGGGCCCAGCGGCGCGCGGCGGCGGAGGAGGCGCTCGGGCAGGTGGGGCTCGCGGCGGCGGCCCGCAGATATCCGTGGCAGCTGTCCGGCGGGATGCAGCAACGCGCCGCCATCGCAAGGGCGTTGGCGTACCGCCCGGCGCTCCTCCTGATGGACGAGCCGTTCGGCTCGGTCGACGCGCAGACCCGCGAGGACCTGGAGGATCTGCTGCTCGGGGTGCGCGGCACGGGCGCCGAGGGGGACAAGGAGGACAGGGGCGGGGGCGGTGACGGGGGCGGGATGACGATTCTGCTCGTCACGCACGACATCGACGAGAGCGTGTACGTGGGCGACCGCGTCGTCGTCCTCACCGGCGCCCCCGGCCGCGTCCACAGCGACCTGCGGGTCGGCCTCCCCGCACCCCGCGACCAGATCGCCACCCGGGAACTGCCCGCGTTCGTGTCCCTGCGCGCGGAGGTGGGGCGGGCGGTGCGGCGCGGCTGAGCCGTGCAGCCGAAGGGACGGCCATCAGCCGAAGGAGCGGTCATACAGCCGGAGGGGCGGCCACCGGGAATGGTGGCCGCCCCTCAGGGCGTGTGCGTACCCGGCGTCAGCCCTTCAGCTCCGCCGCCACCAGCTCCGCGATCTGCACGGCGTTCAGCGCCGCGCCCTTGCGGAGGTTGTCGTTGGAGAGGAACAGGGAGAGGCCGTTCTCGGCCGTCTCGTCGTTCCGGATACGGCCGACGTACGAGGCGTCCTTGCCGGCGGCCTGCAGCGGGGTCGGCACGTCGGAGAGCTCGACACCCTCGGCCGCGGCCAGCAGCTCAGTGGCGCGCTCGGGGCTGATCGGACGCTCGAAGCGGGCGTTGACCTGCAGCGAGTGGCCCGAGAACACCGGGACGCGGACACAGGTGCCGGAGACCTTGAGCTCGGGGATCTCCAGGATCTTGCGGGACTCGTTGCGGAGCTTCTGCTCCTCGTCGGTCTCGTTCAGGCCGTCGTCGACGATGGCGCCCGCCATCGGCAGGACGTTGTACGCGATCGGCGCGACGTACTTGTTCGGCGCGGGGAACTCCGCGGCCGAGCCGTCATGGGTGAGCTTAGGGGCGTCCTCGCCGACCTTCTTGACCTGCTCGAAGAGCTCGTCGACCCCGGCGAGACCGGAACCGGACACGGCCTGGTAGGTGGCGACGACCAGGGCGGTGAGCCCGGCCTCCTTGTGCAGCGGCTTCAGGACCGGCATCGCGGCCATCGTCGTGCAGTTCGGGTTGGCGATGATGCCCTTGGGGCGGTCCTTGATCGCGTGCGGGTTCACCTCGGACACGACGAGGGGAACCTCGGGGTGGCGGCGCCAGGCCGAGGAGTTGTCGATCACCACGGGGCCCTGGGCGGCGACCTTCTCGGCGAGCGCCTTGGAGGTGGCGCCACCGGCCGAGAACAGCACGATGTCCAGGCCTGTGTAGTCGGCGGTGGAGGCGTCCTCCACCGTCACGCCGTCGAGGACCGAACCGGCCGAGCGGGCCGAGGCGAACAGGCGCAGCTCGTCGACCGGGAAGTTCCGCTCGACGAGGATCTTGCGCATGACCGTGCCGACCTGACCGGTGGCTCCGACGATTCCGACCTTCACAGGGTTCCTCCGCGTATCCGTGCATGCGTCATCCGTGCATGCCCTTGGTTCCATCATGCGTCTGTCCAGGCTCGCCTTGTCCAATCCATTGTCCGGGGTGCAAGACGCCACACCGGAGGCGAACGTTTCGGGGCCGCCCCGCGTCGTAGGGGAAACGCACCGCGGCGAAGGGTGGGGGAGTGCTGCGCAGAAGACCGCGCCGGAGTGAGGAACGGGAGGACCCCCTGGGCCCTGCCCAGGAGGACCGGGTGCGTGCCGTCCTCGCGCTCGGCGGTGTGCCGCAGGCCGATCTGCAGGACGGTGTGCAGCAGGTACGCCTCAAGCTTCTGGAGCGGGCCGCCGACGGCCATGAGTCCCCGCGTGATGTCTCCGCCTGGGCCGCGGTCGTCGCTTCCAACCTGGCCATGGACTGGCACCGGGCCCGGCGCCGTCAGGAGCGGCTCGGCGAACGGCTCGCGGCGCTGCGTCAGGAGCCCGCGGCCGGCTCGGCGGAGGAGGCCAAGGTGCTCTCGCTCGCCGTGGCACAGGGCCTCGACGACCTGACGGACACCCAGCGCCAGATCATCGTCCTGCGCTTCTACGCGGATCTCCCGGTCCGTGGCATCGCGGACGAGCTGGGCATACCGGAGGGCACGGTCAAGAGCAGGCTGCACACGGCGGTACGGGCGCTGCGCGTGCGGCTGCACAAGGACGAGGTGGTGTGACGTGGCCCCCATGGATCCGCTGATGGCGGCGCTCACGGACGAGGAGCCGCCGCAGGAGCTGCGCGACGACGCCGAGTACCGGGCCGCTGTGACGGATGTCGCACTGTTGCGCGCGGAGCTGCAGAGCCTGGGCGACACCCTCGGCCGGGCCCCGCAGCCCCGCCCCGAACCGGCGGCGAGCCCCCGCGGCCTCCGCGGCCCCCGCGGCCTCCGTAGCTCCCGTAGTTCCCGCGGACGGCGTCCCGGCGCCCTGCTCGCCCTCGCCGCCGCATGCGCCGCCGCCCTGCTCGGCGGTGTGATGTGGCTGGGGGCGGTGAACGGCGTCGGCGGCGCGGTCAGCGGGGACGACCGGAGCGCCGGGGCAGAGAAGCAGGAGGCGGCGTCCACGTCGGCCGAGGGCACCGTGGCCTGCGCCCGGCTCATCGTGGAGGGCACCGTCGCGGCGGTGGAGTCACTGCCGGGGGCCGCCGGGGAACGGATCACGCTCGATGTCATCCGCTCCTACAAACCGGCCGACGGCGAGCCCCGGGTCACCTTCGTGACGGAGGCGGAGTCCTTCCCGCGCCTGCGCACCGGCGACCGGGTGCTGATCATCGTCCCGAAGGGGCAGGCGCGGCCGAGCCATGTGGCCACAGGCGAGGACGTGACCCGTGACCGGGCGTGGATCGAGCGGGCGCTGCCCGGCGCGCGCGGACTCACCTGCGACCGGGGCTCGGGCGATCAGGGCCCGGGTGATCAGGGATCGGAGGGCTGAGCAGCCGCCCTGCCCGGAATATCCTGCCTGCCCGACGGCGGGGGCCCAGGGCAGCCGAGCCCTGGACCCCCGCGCGCTTTACGGCACTACCTTCTTTACGGCACTACCTTCTTTACGGCACTGCCTTCTTTACGGCACTGCCCTCTTTACGGCACTACCTTCTCGATCCGCACGCTGCCCGAACCGGCAACCGTGCCACGGGCGTTCAGCACCCGCACCTCCCCGAAGAACTGCCGTCCCTCGGGCGCGGCAGCGGCGGCGACGACCTCGGCACCGATCTGTGCGCTCGCGCCGTTGGCCAGCTGCACCGGCTTGGTCTCGTCGACCTTGACCTGGCCGAGCGAGGGCGCGAAGTACACGTCGAGGTAGTCGTAGGCGGTGGACCCGGCCGGGACCGAGTAGCCGTCGACGACGATCGTGTACGTACCGGCGGCGGGCTTGGTGAGGCTGACCGCCTCCTCCGAGTCGCCGTCAGCGGCCTGTCCGACGACCTTGCCGTCCTTGAGGACCGTCAGATCCAGGTCGGCGGCCTTGTCGGCGGTGTTGCCGATGGCGACGTCCAGCTTCTCGGCGCCCTCGGGCACCACCACGGTGGTCTCCTGCGACGCGTGGTGCTGGATCGTGGGCCGGGCCGACTTGGAGGACCCGAGCGAGCCGCCCTTCAGCTTGCCGTCGACGGCGGCGTGGTCATTGGTGACCTTCCACGCGACCGGCGCGGGGGTGCCGACCTTGGCCTCGGGCACGGTCTGCACGGCCGGGTCGAAGGCCACGCCGAGCACGGAGACATCCAGCTTGTACGGGTTGTCGAGCAGCGGCGACGTCCGCCGCGACTCCACCTCGACCTCCCACACGCCGGGCTGCGGGTTCGCGTACGAGCGCAGGTCGGGGCGGCAGGTGTTGGCCGGGTTGGGGTAGTTCGGGTAGCAGTTGACCGTCGAGGTCGGGTCGACGGGGACGCCGTAGGGGTGCAGCGCGATGAACCGCGTCTGGCTGCCCTCCTTCAGGCCGCCGAGGGCGACTTCGAGGGTCTTGGCTCCCTTGGGCACGGTGATGAAGTACGACGTGGTGCTGTTGCGCTGCACCTCGGCGCTCTTGCTGAAGGTGTACGAGGGCTTCGCCAGGTCGTTCGCGACGACCACGGTCGCCATCACCTTCTTGTCGACGCCCTCGGTGCGCGGGTCGTCCACGTCGAGGATCGCGCTGTGCACCCCGGCGGTGCGGGGCTTCGCGTCGACCTTCACGGTCACCGGCTTGTTCAGGGGCAGCGTGACGTAGCCCTTGCCCGGCAGCGAGAACGTGCCGTCGTTCCGGACGATGTCCAGCTCGTGGCGCAGCGCGCGGTCGGGGCCGCTGGTGCGGGTGAGCGTGACGTCGTAGGTCTTCTTCCGTCCGGCCTTGAGCCCGCCCTCGCGGTCGTAGATCCCGGTGCCGGGCTTCTTCAGCTCCTGCTCGAGTGCCGTGTCGACCGGGGCCTTCACGCCGTAGTCGTGGGCGGTGGCGCCGTCCCTGAGCGACTCCCAGGCGTCCACGACGTCGATGAGGCCCGCGCCCTCCTGGTGCGGTTGGAACCCGCGGATGTGGTGCGCGGTCGAGGACAGCGCGGTCCGCAGGTCCTTCGGGTCGATCTCCGCGCCGCGCTGCTTGGCGGCCGAGATCAGCAGCGCCGAGGCGCCCGCGGCCTGCGGCGAGGCCATCGAGGTGCCCTGCAGCATCGAGTAGCCGGCGGGCAGCTGGTAGCCGGCCTCGGCGACCGGGGAGCCCGGCAGCCAGGTCTGCGTGGTGTTGATCGCGGCGCCGGGCGCCGCGATGGTCGGGGTGAACCCGCCGTCCTCACGCGGGCCGCGCGAGGAGAACGGCAGCATCGCGTACGGCTTCTCCACGACCGAGCCGTAGTTGGCGGCCCAGGTCTCCTTGGAGATGGAGGCGCCGACGGAGATCACCTTGTCGGCGAGCGACGGGTCGCCGATGGTGTTGGTGCCGGGGCCGCTGTTGCCCGCGGAGATCACCAGCTGCACGCCGTAGGTGTCGATCAGCCGGTTGTAGAGCTCGGCGCGGGCGTTGTTGCCGTCGTTGAGCGCCGGGAGCCCGCCGATGGACATGTTGACGATGTCGACACCGCGCTTGGTGACGAGGTCGATCATGCCTTCGGTGAGCGCGACGTTGGTGCAGCCGCCGCCCCAGGAGCAGGCCCGCGAGGAGACCAGCTTGGCGCCGGGCGCCGCGCCGTTCATCCTGCCGCCGAACAGCGAGTTGGCGGCGGTGATGCCCGCGACGTGGGTGCCGTGCTCGGACTCGATGATGCCGATGTTGACGTAGTCGGCCTTGTTCCCGGCCGCGTCGTAGACGACGTCCTTGCGGATCTCGACGACGAACGGCACCTGCTCGACGACCTCGGTCTCCGGCTTGTCCTTGCCGAAGTAGCCGGTCTGGAAGCCGTTCTTGTACGGCTTCATCGGCTCGTCGTTCGTGAAGTCCGCGTCGTCGTTCAGGTCGACGCGTACGGTGCCCGCGGCCGCGTCGTAGAGCACTCCCCACTTGTCGGTGGTGTCGCCGTCCCGGTTCAGGTCGCCGTTCGCGTCACCGCCGGTGGAGGCCGACTCGCGGAACCAGTTGATCTGGTACGAGCCCGCGGGAGCGGTCCAGGTGCGGCCGTCGAAGGTGAACGTGGGCCCGGCGGCCGGGGTGTTCATCCGCCGCCAGGTCGCGTCCCCGTCGATCACCGGGTCGGTGGCGGTCACCCAGTCGACGATCTTGCGCTCGCCGGTGGTGGTCTTCTGCAGCGAGGGGTGGGCGAGGTCGACCCCGGAGTCCAGGACGCCGATCGTGACGCCGCGGCCGTCGGCCTTGGGATGCTGCTTCACGAAGTCGACGGCGCCGGTCTCGAAGGACGGGTTGTACGGGTTCTTCGCCGGGGTGTCCTTGCCGGGGGCGGGGTAACCCGCGCCCTGCGCCGCGGCCTCGGCGCCCTCGGCGCGGTCGGCGGCGGGTGTCGGATCGTCCAGCTTGATCTCGTGCCGCAGGTCGATGCCGTGCACGGAGGAGAGCGCGGCCGCGTCCTCGATCGCGGCGTCGGCGCGCTTGGTCGGCACGGTGGCGCGCACATAGCCGAGCTTGTCGTACGCCTTGCCGACCGCGCCGCCCGCGACGGCGTCGAGCTGCCTGGCCACCTGCTCGGTGGCGCCGGGTGCGGTGGCGACCATCATCGTGACGTTCTTGTCGCCGTCCGCCTTGGCGTCGGCGAGGAGCTCGGCGTCTGCCGAACCGAGCTTGTCCCCGGGGGACTTGTCCGCTTTGGCGGTGAGGCCCGTCCCGGGCGCCGGGTCGTCGGCGGAGAAGGCGGGCATGGGCGCGGCCGCGGACAGCGCGGCCGCCAGACCGGCGGCCAAGGCTATTCGGGCCGCGCGTCTCGCACCTGGTCTGGAGGTCATCTGCATCCCTGTACGTGAAGAGATGGTCCGCAATTTGGGACCGGATGACCGCATAGCTTTACGCAAGTGGCACGCGTTTGGGGAGAGTTCGCCAAAAAGTGACCATAATCCGGTGCGAAACCGGTCGGGCGGTCGGGAACAGGCGCGGCCAGTCGGGGCCGGGCGCGGTCAGTCGGTGCGGGTCCGCGCGTAGTGCCGGGAGGCCTTGGCCCGGTTTCCGCACAGCGCCATGGAGCACCAGCGCCGCGTCCCGTTCCGTGACGTATCGAAGAAGTGGAGGGTGCACGCTTCGTGCGCGCAGGCGCGGATCCGGTCCGGCGCCTTCGTCAGGAGCGTCAGATAGTCACGGGCCGCGAGCCAGCCGGGGCCCCACGCCGGATCCGTGAACTCCGGGCGCTCGCCCGGTCCTTCGGCGTCGAGCACGGCACGGATCCGCCCGTGGTCGAGCACGGCGTCGAGCCGCCGCAGAGCCTCGGGACCGGCCGGGTCGCCGACGACGGACCCCAGCGCGTCGCGGGCGGCCAGCGCGTGCCGCAGCGTCGCGGCGTCGGCGGCGAACGGGCGGTGGCCGGGTCCGTCGAGGCCGTTGGCGCTGAGCCAGACCGCGAGCCCGTCCGTGTCCGTCAGCAGGTCCCGGGTCCGCCCGTCCTGCACCCAGCGGGTGTTGAGCAGGTCGAGGGAGAGCGGCTCGCCGGTCAGCGGGCGCGGATCGATCGCGGCGGCGGACATCTGCGGCTCCTTTCAGTACTAACCGGTCAAGGGTACGTCACCGGTTGGCGCGCGCCCTGTCCGCGATGAGTCCGGTCACGGCGGCCTCTCGCCTCCCCCTCGAACGGGGCGGTGCTATCCGGTGTATTGGCGCTGACGCCGGTCTAACGTCTGGGTGTGCACAAAGAGCTCCGGGTGGCGGCCTACGCCGTGTGCGTACAAAGCGGACGGCTTCTGCTCGCCCGCTGGGTGGCGGGGGACGGCAGCAAGCGATGGACGCTGCCCGGGGGCGGCATGGAGCACGGTGAGGACCCGTACGACACGGTGGTGCGGGAGGCCGAGGAGGAGACGGGGTACGCCGTCGAGCCGGTCAGGCTCCTCGGCGTGGACTCCATCCGTCGCCGCTACCCGCGCAAGCTCGGCACGTTCGCCGACTTCCACGGGCTGCGCCTGGTGTACGAGGGCGAGGTCACCGGCGGCGCCCTGCGCCACGAGGAGTCGGGCTCCACGGACATGGCGGCCTGGCACGACCTGGACGCGGTGTCCGAGCTGCCCCGCGTGGGCCTGGTCGACGTGGGCCTCGAACTGTGGCGCGCCCGCCCGGCGGTGGGGCGGGTCGCGGCGGCGGAGTGAACTCCCGGGCTCCGGCGGCGAAGTGGGTGCCCTACCCCGGCAGATGAACACAACGTGACGGTCTCCTCTCGGCAAGAGGAGCGCCCCATGACGGGCACACCGCTGCCAAGATCCACGTACCACGATCGGCTCACCCCGTTGCGGCGGCGTTAACGCACAGGCCACCCCCGGTGCCAACGATCCAGGGGAGACGGGAGTCCGCACCTCCCCGTCGGACCGCCGAAGCGCACGCACCCGGGGAGACCGCGCCATGCCGCGCATACGCTCAGTCGCCGCCAGCCTCGACCGCCGCTCCTTCCTCGCCGCCGCCGGTGCCGTCTCGGCCTCCACCGGCATCGGACTCGCACTCGGCCTCAGCGGCGGTGAGGCGAACGCCGCCCGTCCAGCCGCCGCCACCAGGCTGCATTCGCGCAAGGCGCCCGCCGCGCCCCTCGCCCCGTACAAGAACGGCACGACGCTCGGCACCGTCGCCACCCCGCGCGGCCACGGCGGCTACCGGCGCCTCGGTGACGGCCCCGCATGGCCCCGCGTCGTACGCCCCGAGATCGCCGCGCCCAAGGGTGGCCGGGACGAGCGGCGTACCGCGCTCGCCGCCTTCGTACAGTTCACGGACCTGCACATCGTCGATGTGCAGCACCCGCTCCGCTACGAGTATCTGCGGGCCCAGACCGCGAGCGCCTGGCGGCCGCAGGAGACGCTGTCCGTGGCCGGGGCGGTCGCCCTCGTCGAGCGGGTGAACGCCCTCAGGGGCGCACCCGCCACCGGCGCCCCGCTGAGCTTCGTGATGACGACGGGCGACAACACCGACAACAACTCGCGCGCCGAACTCGACTGGTTCCTGCGGACGATGAGCGGCGGCTCCATCACCCCGAACACCGGTGACCCGCGCCGCTACGAGGGCGTGCAGAACAGCGGCCTCAAGCAGTTCTGGCACCCGGAGGACCGCGATCTGCGGGACTCCGACAAGCAGGCGGGCTTCCCGGCCGTCGACGGTTTCCTCGACGCCGCGATCCGCCAGGTCCGCAGTCCGGGTCTCGATCTCCCCTGGTACTCCACGGTCGGCAACCACGACTCCCTGCCCGGCGGCTGCTATGCCTCGGGCGACAGCTGGTTCCATGACTTCGCGGTCGGCGGCAAGAAGCTGATGTCGCTGCCCGACGCGCAGGGCGCCGCCTTCTGGAAGGCGGTCAAGAAGGGCCTCGACCCCAAGGGCAAGGAGTTCAGGGAGCTGATGCGCAGCGAGGCCAAGCGGCTTCGTTCCATCACCCCGGACGCCTCCCGCGCACCCTTCACGCCCACCGAGTACGTCCAGGCCCACCTGGACCCGTCGTACGCGGGTCCCGGTCCGGTCGGCCACGGCTATACGCAGGCCAACCTCGCGGCGGGCACGCAGTACTACGCGTTCCGTATCTCCGACGACGTGGTCGGGGTCAGCCTGGACACCACGGACCCGGCGGGCCACTACGAAGGCTCGCTCGGCACGGCCCAGTTCGACTGGCTGAAGCGGACACTGAAGGCGGCCGAGGAGGACGGCCGGTACGTCGTCGTCTTCAGCCACCACACCAGCGCCAGCATGCGCAATCTGCGCCCCGACCCGCAGCGCCCGCGCGAGGCCCGGCACGGCGGCGACGAGGTGGTCGCGCTGCTCAAGCGGCACCGCGGTGTCCTCGCCTGGATCAACGGCCACAGCCACCGCAACAAGATCACCCCGCGGGGCTCCTTCTGGGAGATCACCACCGCATCGCACATCGACTTCCCGCAGCTCGCCCGGGTCGTGGAGCTGGTCGACAACCACGACGGCACCTTCTCCGTCTTCACCACCCTCATCGAGTCGGCCGCCGGGCACCGCACGGATTTCGCCGATCTCTCGCAGCCCGGACTCGCCGCCCTCTACCGGGAGCTGGCCTTCAACGCCCCGGGCCGCAAGCCGGATCTGGGCGGCGAGAACGACGACCGCAACACCGAACTGGTCCTCCAGAAGGGCTGATTACCGCTCAACCCCACGCATCCCGTCAACCGTCACAGCCGCCCCGTGAGTCCTGCCCGTCGACAAAGCAGACGAGCTGGACGAGGGGAAGGAACACCCATGGCAGTACGTACGGTGCGGACCGGTCTGGTGGGTCTCGTGGCCACGGCGGCGCTGACCGCCACGGCCTTCACGGTGCCCGCCCAGGCCGACTCCGGCAGGGGGCACCAGGCGACCCAGGAGGCCATGGACGCCGCCGTGAAGGGCGGGGTGCCGGGCGTGGCGGGGCAGGCGAAGGACAAGCACGGCACGTGGAAGGGAACGTCGGGCGTCGGCAACCTCAAGACGGGCAAGCCGCGCAGCGCCCACGACCGCTTCCGGGTCGGCTCCATCACCAAGACCTTCGTGGCGACGGTGCTGCTGCAGCTGCAGGCCGAGGGACGGATCGACCTCGACGACACGGTGGAGGAGTGGCTGCCGGGCGTCGTCCACGGAAACGGCCACGACGGCGGGAAGATCACCGTCCGCCAGCTCCTCAATCACACCAGCGGCATCTACAACTACACCGACGACCCGGAGTTCCAGGAGACCTTCTTCGGCAAGGAGTTCCTGGAGCACCGCTACGACACCTTCGAGCCCGGCGAGCTGGTGGACATAGCCCTCGGCCACAAGCCCACCTTCGAGCCGGGCAAGGGCTGGAGCTACTCCAACACCAACTACATCCTGGCCGGCATGGTGATCGAGAAGGTCACCGGCACCCCGTACGGCGAGGAGGTCGAGGAGCGGGTCATCGAGCCGCTCGGTCTGCACGCCACCAGCGTCCCCGGCACGGACGCCGGAGTGCCGAAGCCGAGCAGCCGGGCCTACTCGAAGCTGTCGCAGGAGGCCACGGGCAAGACCTATGACGTCACCGAGCTGAACCCGTCGGGCGCGGGCGCGGCGGGCGAGATGATCTCGTCGCCGGGTGATCTGAACCGCTTCTACTCGGCGCTGCTGCGCGGAAAGCTGCTGCCCGCACAGGAGTTGAAGGAGATGAAGACGACGATCCCGGTCGGCGACGAGGCGCCCCAGGCGAGCTATGGCCTCGGCCTGATGAAGTCCGGGCTGCCCTGCGGCGGCGAGGTCTGGGGCCACGGCGGCGGCATCCACGGCTCCCTCTCCCAGGCGGTCACCTCGCCCGACGGCGGCCACGTGCTGGCGTTCAACTTCAACGGCGACTGGGCCGGGGGCAGCGAGGCGGTCGTGGAGGCGGAGTACTGCCCCAAGTAGCACACGGCGTACTGCCCCAAGTAGCCCACGGCTGACGGAGGAAGGCGCGGGACCCGCCGTCCGGGCCCCGCGCCTTCGCTTCCGTACCCCCGTGCTCTAACGCGGCAGCACCACCACATAGGCGGCCGGGTCCCGGTCCGACGACGCCATCAGGGCGGTGCGGACGACGGCCGCCTGCTGCTCCACCGACTCGCGCAGCTTCTTCGGCGTGATGTGTACGACGGTGATACCGAGGCGCTCCAAGTGCTCGCGCTTGCGGGCGTATTCGGACCACAGGGCATCCTCGTCCTGACGTGGGGCACGGGTGTCGAGCTCGACGGCGACGGCCTGGTCGGGCCAGTAGGCGTCGACGCCGCCCAGGTGCGGGCCGCCGGGCAGCCGCAGGTCGATGTTCCACAGCGGATCGGGCAGACCGTGCTCGCGCACCATCTCGTAGAGCCGGTCCTCGGCGATGGCCCGCCCTTCGGCGAGCAGCGAGTCCACGGCGTCGACGACATGCGGCCGGTTCAGGAGCCGGGCCGCGTTCAACTCCTTGACGATGGCGGCGGGTTCGCAGTGGCCGCCGCGTACCGCCTCGGTGAGCAGCCGGCGTACGGCACCCGCGTCGGCGAGCTGCGCGACGGCGTCCGCGAGCGCCCTCGGCACGGGCGCCACGGGCACCCCGGTGACCTGCTGCGACTGCGGCAGCGACGGGCTCCTGAGGACCCGGGCGCAGCCGGTGGACTTCAGCCGCCGGGTGCGCGGTACG
Source organism: Streptomyces monticola (assembly GCF_042665355.1). Classification (NCBI taxonomy): domain Bacteria; kingdom Bacillati; phylum Actinomycetota; class Actinomycetes; order Kitasatosporales; family Streptomycetaceae; genus Streptomyces; species Streptomyces monticola. The sequence continues at coordinate 286,175 of NZ_JBHTCF010000005.1, forward strand.
AGCACGTCGATCCGGTCCAGGGAGAGCAGCGGGGGAGCGGAGGAGAACCGGTGCAGGGCGAGCGCCGCGAGCCCCGTGATCATCGCGTCCCCGCCGGGGAGCTGGGACTCCGCCGAGCGCCGGGCGGGCGGCAGCGACGCGGCGGCGGCCGAGGCCTCCGACTGCTGCGGTACGCCACCGGGGGCGGCGCCCGGAGGCCGGTTGGCGTAGAGCAGCACGGCGTGCAGCCGCTCCTCGCTGGTCGGCGGGCCGGGGTGCAGCAGGAAGACGCCCGGCAGGATCTGCTGCCACGGCCCGCCCGGGCGGCACTGGGCGGTGGTCTCGGCGGCGGAGATCCCGTGCGAGCGCAGCTGCGCGGCGGTCAGGACCCGGCGCTGGGCGTCCGAGAGGTGACGGAGGGGGCGGGGGGAGACCGGGGTGTTGTGGTTCATGCCTCGGGGTTTCCCGCAGCCCGCGGGCTTCCTAACCGCTGTTACACGCTCGTCGACAAATACGGACAAGCTCGCACTAAAGCCCTCCGGGGGTTATGCCGAAAAGTCCAGGTCCCCTGGGGGGTTACGGCCATCGGCCGCCCGGCTCGTCACAAGTTCGTCCCCGGAGGGGCTGACAGATCAGCCCCTCCGGCAAGACTCAGCCCCTCCGGCGTTTGAGATGGGGGTCCCCCTGCTCGAGCGAAGTCGAGAGCTTGGGGGAGGGGTCCGGGGCGGAGCCCCGAGACGTTCAGCCCGCAGCCGCGTCACAAGCCTGACCCCGCAGGGTCCGGGCGAGGTCGTCGCGAGCCTCGATCACCAGGCGGCGCAGCGCGGGGGGCGCCGAGGCGTGGGACGAGAGCCACGCGTCCGTGGCCGCCAGCGTCTCCGGGGAGTCGAGGAGCGCGGGGAACATCCCCCGCACCACATGCATCCCGATCTGGATCGACCGCTCCTCCCAGACCCGCTCGATCACCTCGAAGTACCGCGCCGCGTACGGCGCGAGCAACTCCCGCTGCGAGGGCTGCGCGAAGCCCGCGATCGTCGCCTCGACCAGCGCGTTGGACAGCGCGTCCGACTCCACGACCTGCGCCCACGCCTGCGCCTTGACCTCCGCCGAGGGGCGTGCGGCCAGACACCGCACCTGGTGCCGCTTGCCGGACGCGGTGTCGTCGCGGGCGAGCTCGGCGGCGAGGACGGACGCGTCCGCCCGCCCGTGCGAGGCCAGCGGTTCGAGGAAGGACCAGCGCAGCTCCTGGTCGACCTCGAGACCGTCGATCTTCGCGGGGCTCTCCAGCTGGCCCAACAGCCCCTGCAGCAGCTGCAGATCGGCGTCCGACGATGCCACCGAGGCGAAGAACCGCGCCCACGTCAGCTGGTGCTGGCTGCCCGGCTCGGCGAGCCGCAGCTCGCGAAGGGCGCCCTCGGAGACAAGGCGTGCGCCCTCCTCGCGCCACTCGGGTGCCGCGTAGTGCGTCAGGGCCGAGCGCGCCCAGGTGTGCAGCATCTGCAGGACCCCGATGTCCGACTCGCGCCCGGCGAACCGCAGCACCAGGCCGACGAAGTCACGCGCGGGCATCAGCGCGTCCCGGGTGAGGTTCCAAAGGGCGGTCCAGCACAGCGCGCGCGCCAGCGGGTCCGTGAGGGATCCGAGGTGGTCCCGCAGGGTGTCGAGGGAGCCCTCGTCGAAGCGGATCTTGCAGTACGTCAGGTCGTCGTCGTTGACGAGGATCAGCTCGGGCCGCTGCTCGCCCGCGAGCTCGGCGATGACCGTACGGGGCCCGGCGACATCCGCCTCGGCGCGCGCGTACCGCACCAGATCGCCATCGGCCTCGCGCCGGTACAGGCCCACGGCCACGCGGTGCGGCCGCAGTTCGGGGTGCGTCTCGGCCGCCTCCTGGAGGACGGCGAGCTCGGTGATCCGGCCCTCGGCGTCGTAAGTGGCCGCGGGGGTGAGCGAGTTGACCCCGGCCGTCTGCAGCCAGGCACGCGCCCACTCGCCCATGTCGCGCCCGGACGTCTCCTCCAGGACGGACAGGAGGTCGCCCAGCTCCGTGTTCCCGTAGGCGTTCCGCTTGAAGTAGCGCCGGGCGCCCTCCAGGAACGCGTCCTGCCCGACGTATGCGACGAGCTGCTTCAGGACGCTCGCGCCCTTGGCGTAGGTGATGCCGTCGAAGTTGAGCTTGGCGTCCTCCAGGTCACGGATGTCGGCCGTGATCGGGTGGGTGGACGGCAGCTGGTCGGCCCGGTAGGCCCAGGACTTGCGGTTGTTGGCGAAGGTGATCCAGCCGTTGGTGAAGCGGGTCGCGTTGACCATCGAGAAGGAGCCCATGAAGTCCGCGAAGGACTCCTTCAGCCACAGGTCGTCCCACCACTGCATGGTGACCAGGTCGCCGAACCACATGTGCGCCATCTCGTGCAGGATGACGTTGGCCCGCCGCTCGTACGAGGCCTGCGTGACCTTGCCGCGGAAGATGAACTCCTCGCGGAAGGTGACACAGCCGGGGTTCTCCATGGCGCCGAGGTTGTACTCGGGCACGAAGGCCTGGTCGTACTTGCCGAAGGGGTACGGGTAGTCGAAGTGGTCGTGGAAGAAGTCCAGGCCCTGCTTCGTCACCAGGAACACGTCGTCGGCGTCGAAGTACGGGGCGAGCCCCTTGCGGCACATCGCGCCCAGCGGGACGGTCAGCCGCGTACCGTCGTCGAAGGTGCGCTCGTAGGTGTCCGTGACGTAGTGGTAAGGACCGGCCACGAACGCCGTGATGTACGTCGAGATCGGCTTGGTCTCCGCGAACCGCCAGACCCCGTCGTGCAGTTCACCCGCGCCGTTGGACCACACCGTCCAGCCCTCGGGCGCCGTGACCTCCATGCGGAAGGGCGCCTTGAGGTCGGGCTGCTCGAAGTTGGCGAAGACGCGCCGGGAGTCGGCCGGTTCGTACTGCGTGTAGAGATAGACCTCGCCGTCCTCCGGGTCGACGAAGCGGTGCATGCCCTCGCCGGTGCGGCTGTAGGCGCACCGGGCGTCGACCACCAGCTCGTTGTCCGCGCGCAGGTCCTCCAGCTGGATGCGCGAGCCGTCGAAGACCTCGGAGGGGTCGAGGTCCGTGCCGTTGAGCGAGAGGGCCGTCACGGACGGCGCGATCAGATCCGCGAAGGAGGCCGCGCCCGGCTCGTTGCAGCGGAAGCGGATCGTGGTCACCGAGCGGAACGTACGCGGCTCGGCGTCACCGTCGGCGGGGGCGCCGACTGCGGAGCGCAGGTCGAGCGCCACCTCGTACCCGTCGACGGACAGCAGGGCGGCCCGCTCGCGGGCCTCGTCGCGGGACAGGTTCTCACCGGGCACGGGCACTCCTTCGTGACGCGTTCGAATTGCCTACGATCCTCCCATGAGGCCCCGACCAGGAGCATCCGGGAATGCCCTCGCCGCGTCAGGTGTTGCCGCGCACTAGGTGCGACCGAATTCACGAATGTCCACGATCTGAGCTGTGCGAGGAGAGACATGACCGCCAAGGCGTCGAATGACAAGGTCATCGCCGACTTCTGGTTCGACCCGCTGTGCCCCTGGGCCTGGATGACTTCGCGGTGGATGCTCGAAGTCGAGAAGGTCCGCCCGGTGGAGGTCCGCTGGCACGTGATGAGCCTCGCCGTACTCAACGAGGACAAGCTGGACGAGCTGCCCGAGCAGTACCGGGAGGCCATGGAGCAGGCCTGGGGTCCGGTGCGCGTGGTGATCGCCGCACAGCAGCTGCACGGCGACGAGGTCGTCGGCAAGCTCTACACCGCGCTCGGCACCCGCTTCCACAACCGTGGCGAGGGCGCCACCCGCGAGGCCGTCGCGGCCGCCCTCAAGGACGTCGGTCTGCCCGAGTCGCTGCTCGAGTACATGGACTCCGACCGTTACGACAAGGAACTGCGCGCCTCCCACAAGGAGGGCATCGACAAGGTCGGCCAGGAGGTCGGCACCCCGGTGATCGCGGTGCCCGGCGCGGACGGCGAGCAGATCGCCTTCTTCGGCCCCGTCGTCACCCCCGCCCCGCAGGGCGAGGCGGCCGCCAGGCTCTGGGACGGCACCCTGCTCGTGGCCGGCACCCCGGGCTTCTACGAGATCAAGCGCACCCGCACGGCAGGCCCGGACTTCTCGAACCTGGCCTGAGACGAAGTCCGGTGCAGTTCCCCGCGCCCCAAAGGGGCGCGGGGCTGTGTCGATATGCGGCTCCGCCGCGGGGCGCGCCCGGCCACGACGCACCCGCAGGTGCTCACGACGCACGACGCACCCGCAGGTGCATACGACGCACGACGCACCCGCAGGTGCTCACGACGCACGACGCACCCGCAGGTGCTCACGACGCACGACGCACCCGCAGGTGCTCACGACGCACCCGCAGGTGCATACGACGCACGACGCACCCGCAGGTGCATACGACGCACGACGCACCCGCAGGTGCTCACGACGCACGACGCACCCGCAGGTGCATCACCCCGGCCCCTCCGTGGAGCGCTGCAGCAACCCCCGCTCCAGCGCGATCACCACCGCGTGCGTACGGTCCTTCGCGTCCAGCTTCGCGAAGAGCCGCAGCAGATGTGTCTTCACCGTCGCCTCCGCGATCACAAGCCGGCGCCCGATCTCGGCGTTCGTCAGGCCGTCGGCGACCGCGTTGAGGACATCCACCTCACGGCCGGTCAGCGGCACTTGGGCCGGCTGCCGCATCCGCGCCACGAGCCGTTCCGCCACCCGCGGCGCGAGCACCGTCTCGCCCCTGGCCGCCGAGCGGATCGCGTCGGCCAGCTGCTCGCGGGTGGTGTCCTTCAGGAGATAGCCGATCGCCCCGGCCTCGACGCCGCGCTCGATGTCCGCGTCGGTGTCGTACGTCGTCAGGATGAGGACCCGGGTCCGCGGGTGCCGGGCGACGATCTCGGCGGTGGTGGCCACCCCGTCGAGCACCGGCATCCGCAGGTCGACCAGGGCCACGTCGGGGGAGTGGCGGGCCACGAGTCCGAGGGCGGCCCGGCCGTCACCGGCCTCGCCGACGATCTCGATGCCCGGCTCGGCGGCGAGCAGCGCGACCACCCCGGCGCGCATCACGGTGTGGTCGTCGACCACGACGATACGGACGGTCATGCCGTCACCCCGCTGGATGGTCATGCCGTCACCCCGCTCTCCTCGGCGCTCTGCCCGGCCGGGGCCGCGCCCGCCACCGGAATCCGCGCCAGGATCCGGGTGCCGTCACCGGGCGCGCTGGTGACGGTCAGCTCCCCGCCCAGTTCGGCGAGGCGTTTGCGCATCCCTTCGAGGCCGAAGCCGTGCGAGCGGACCGCGGCGAAACCGGCGCCGTCGTCGGTGATCTCGAGCTCCACGCCGTACGGCTGCCGCGCCAGGACCACGCCCACGGTGCCGGCGGCGGAGTGCTTGCGGACATTGGCCAGGGACTCCTGGGTGCAGCGCAGGAGTGCGATCCGGGTGGGCTGGTCGCAGTCGATGTCCCGCAGCTCCGCGTCGACGGTGAGCCCGGTGTCCTCGGCGAAACGGTCCAGGGTGCGGCGGAGCAGCTCGGCGAGCGTGCCCCGGTCGACCCGGTGGTTGTTCTGTGCGGAGCCGACGAGCACCCGGGCCTCGGCGAGGTTCTCGCGGGCGGTGGACTCGATGGACCGCAGCTGCCGGGCGCTCTTGCCCGGGTCGGACGGAAGCCCGGCCCTGGCCGCCTCCGCGAGGACCACGATCGAGGCGAAGCCCTGGGCGAGCGTGTCATGGATGTCACGGGCGAGGCGCTCACGCTCGTCCGCGGCGCCCTGGCGCTGGTGGGCCTCGGCGAGGCGTGCCTGGGTGTCCTCCAACTCCTCGATGAGACGGGCCCGTTCATCGCTCTGCGCGACAACCGCGTGCGCCCACAGGCCGATCAGGACCCCCACGGCGACGACGACCAGGACGGATACGAGGGTCTCGCCGAAGAACGCCGCCGACGGGCCCTGGCGCAGCGCGCTCCCGGTGAGCGCGGCGGCGGTGGCGAGCCCGAGGAAGACCAACGAGGCCCGCCGGCCGCGCCCGTACATCCAGAAGTGCGGCAGCGTCACCATGAACAGCGCCCCGAAGCCGCTGCGCAGATAGGCGAGCCCGCCCAGGCAGAGCACCAGGACCGTGAGATACGTGTGCGGGCCGACGACGGGGTTGCCGGGGAACCGGTCGAGGACCGTGTGGCCGATGACGACACAGCCGAGCAGGGCGAGCGCCGCGTACTTGCTCGCGCCCGGCCGGTCCATCGCGGCGAGCCCGACGGCCAGGGCCCCGAAGAGGATCCGGCACACCACGTTCCAGCGGCGCAGCGTCGGGTCCCGGAACAGGCCGGTGGCGAGTCCGGCGGCGGGCGTCGCGGCAAGAGCGGCAGGCGTCGCGGCAGGAGTCATGGCACTCAACGTACGTCGGTTCACCGTGCGTCGGCCGCCGTGATCCGGGCTCCGGGTGCTTTCGGCCTCCGCACGGTCCCGTCCGGCGGCGAGCCCCGGCGCCGTCCGGGACGCGACGGCCACCAGCTGGCCTCGGCGAGGAGCAGCATGGCCGAGGGCAGGATCACGATCCGGATGATGAAGGCGTCCAGGAGCACGGCGGTGGCCAGGACGAAGCCGATCTGCTTCATCTCGATGAGGTGCAGCGCGACGAAGGTGGCGAAGACGGTGACCATGACGACCGCCGCGCTGGTCACCACGCCCGCCGAGTTGCGTATCCCGTCGAGCACCGCCTGTCTCGTGGGCACACCGGCGAGGGCGGCCTCCCTGATCCGGCTGACCACGAACACCTGGTAGTCCATGGAGAGTCCGAAGAGGATCACGAAGAGGAACAGCGGCACCCGTGAGCCGATCGACCCGGTCGACTCGAAGGCGAGCAGGTTCTCGGCCCAACTCCCCTGGAACACAAGGACGAGCAGCCCGAGCGAGGCGGCCGCCGACAGCAGATTCAGTACGACGCCGAGCACACCGAGCACCACGGAGCGGAACGCCAGGGCCGTCATCACGAAGGTCACGAGGAGCAGCGCCCCGACGACGAGGGGCAGCTTGCCGCTCTGGTGCGCGGGGTAGTCGGCGTAGCGGGCGACGTCACCGGTCACGCCGGTCTCGGCGCCCGTGATCCGGCCGGTGGTCGCGGGCACGTAGTCGTCCCGCAGACGGGAGAGGGACGTGTGCGCCTCGTCGGAGTCGCCCAGGTACGGCACGGACAGTTCGAGGACGGCGACCCGGCGGTCGGCTGAGGTGCGAAGGCGCGGCTCACCGGTGAACAGGGGATCGGCCGCGGCCCGGCGCCCGAGTTCGCGCAGCGCGGCGCCGACCTGCCCGGCCCGGTCCGCGTCGGCGCGCACCACCACCTGGTGGGTGACGCGCAGTTCGGGGAAGGCCGCGTTGAGCCGGTCGTAGGTCCGCATGGCGGGGATCTCACCGGAGTGGGTGTCGCGGCTCATCTCGGTGAGGTTCAGGCCGGCGACGGGCGCGGCCAGGGCGAGCATCGCGAGGACCGAGACGGCCAGGGAGAGCGCGGGCCGCCGGCTCGCGGGCCGCATCAGGGCGTCCCATACGCGGCCGGAGCGCGCCCGGGAACGCCGCGGTGTACGCGGACGAGCACCGCGTGCGGCCATCCGCCGGGCCTTGCGCGCGGCCCTGCGCTCGGCGCGGCGGCCGAGCTTGACCAGGAGCGCGGGAAGCACGGTCAGGGAGCTGGCCACGGCGACCAGGACGACGACGATCGTGCCGGTGGCGAGCGAGGAGAAGATCACGTCGGAGGCGAGATAGAGCGTCGCCGTGGAGGCGACGACGGCAAGCCCGGACACGACGACGGCCCGTCCCGAGGTGGCCGCGGCCAGTTCCACGAGCGCCGCGGAGCTCAACTGCCCGCCGGCGCGGGCCCGTTCCTCGCGTTCCCGCTTCAGGTAGAAGAGCGTGTAGTCGACGCCGACGGCGAGCCCGATCATCAGGATCACATTCATGGAGACCCCGGCGTCGGGGGAGAGATGCGAGGCCAGCATCGACAGGCCGACGGCCCCGACGATCGACGACAGCGCGAGCAGCAGCGGCACCGCGGCCATCGCCACCGAGCCGAAGACGAGCAGCAGCGTGACCAGGGTGACCGGCAGCGCGATCCGCTCCGAAAGCGCCAGGTCCTTTGAGCGCTGGCCGTCGACCCCCTTGCTGACGGAGGCGCTGCCGGTCTGCTCGACCCGCAGCCCCGGGTGGGCGTCCTGGACGGCGGCGGTCTGGGCGAGCAGCGGGTCGACATGGTCCTGCGCCAGGCGCTCCTCGCCCTTCATGGCCACCTCGACCACGACCGCCGCGCCATCCCTCGCGGTGCGCGCCGCCGCCACCCCCGCGACCTCGGGCAGCTTCGCCATCCGGGTGCGCACCTCATCCGCGGCGGCCGCGGCGGCGCGCTCGTCCAGGGCGCCGGAGCGCGCGGTGATCAGCACCCGCTCGGTGGACTCCTGGAGGAGCCGTCCGTCGGCGGCCATGGCCTCGGCCCGGCCCGCCTCGCCCACCCGGTAGTCGGCACTCGTCGCGTCATGGGTGCCGACGGCGATACCCGCGCCGGGACACAGGGCGACGAACAGCAGCCAGCCGAGGATCGCGCGCCAGGGGTGCAGGGCGCTCCACCGGGCCGCGCGCACAGGGAGTTGATTCATACGGAAAGCCTGGTCGCCGGGGGGTGCGCGACGACAGCATCGCCCGGTGGGACTTGCCGTCCACCCATCGGCGGAAGGAGGCGGTGGGGAAAACCCCCGGCAGGCACTGCGGCCGGCCCCCCGACAGGCGCCCCGCCGTCTGCTCGTTTAGCGTCCCCGTATGGGCCAGGCCGACCTCGCAACCCCGCTGGGCCGCGACGGCGGCCGTGACGATCCGCGTATCCCGAACGGGAACGCCCCGTACGCGTCGCTGCGCCCGCGCCCCTACGACCGCGCGCTGCACCTGGTGTGCCGCGGCCTGCCCCCGCTGTGGGCGGCGCTCGGACTGCCGACGGCAGCGGCGACCCTGCGCCACTATCTGTGCGGCTCCGGCACCCCGTACCCCCTGGACGCCGGGGCCCTGCTCGCGCTGCCCGCGGTGCGCGCCGCGGCCGACGTACAGCTGGCCCGCTGGCGCGCGCAGGCCCTGGCGCTCGGCCCCGGTGTGTATCCCGCCGACAGCGGCTGGCGCGGTATCACCGTCACGCGCCGCCGCAGCGCGGACCTCTGGCTGGCGCTGCGCGGCGTCCAGTACCGCCTGAGTGGCACGGTCCGGGTCAAGGCGGGCGGCCGCACGGCCGTCACGTACCGCTTCGAGGTGCACAAGAGCTGGAACTTCGACCGCGGCGAATCCGAGTACGGCATCCCGTTCACCCCCTTCGCGAGGCTCCACGAGACGGGCCTGGCAAGGGAGTTCGCGGCGGCGGGCGAGCTCGACGGCCTGACGGCGTGACCGGCACCGAACGATTCGCGGGCGCCCCCGCACAGAGTGCAGACGACCCCCGCGAGTCACTCCCCCGGCTACCGCTGGGAGGTGCCCCCAGCGGGGGTCGTCCTTCTACCGCCTGCCCGGTGAAAGTTGAGAAGACGATCACGAGCAGGTGTTCTTGGCCGCTGTCCGGCTCAGGGCACGCCTTGGGGCACGCCTGATGGCATGCCCGAAGGCACGCCTTACGGGGCCAGCAGCAGGTTGTACGAGCGCTCCTTCGCGGCGGCGTAACGCTTCGCCACGTCCTGCCAGTTGACGACCGCCCACATCGCCTCGATGAAGTCCACCTTCTGGTTCTTGTACTGCAGATAGAAGGCGTGCTCCCAGGCGTCGAAGACCAGGATCGGCGTGGAGCCCTGGCCGACGTTGCCCTGGTGGTCGTAGATCTGCTCGACGACGAGACGGCCGCTGACCGGCTCGAAGGCGAGGACGCCCCAGCCCGAACCCTGCGTGGTCGCGGCGGCCTTGGTCAGCTGGGCCTTGAATCCGGCGAAGGAGCCGAAGGACTCGGCGATGGCGTCCGCGAGCTCGCCCACACCGTCCTTCTCCAGGGGCTCGCCGCCGCCGTCACCGGTCATGTTCTGCCAGTAGATGGAGTGCAGGATGTGGCCGGAAAGGTGAAAGGCGAGGTTCTTCTCAAGGCCGTTGATGGAGCCCCAGGTCTCCTTGTCGCGCGCCTCCGCCAGCTGCTCCAGCGTGTCGTTGGCGCCCTTCACGTAAGCCGCGTGGTGCTTGTCGTGGTGCAGCTCGATGATCTCGGGGCTGATCACGGGTGCCAACGCGGAGTAGTCATAAGGGAGTTCAGGAAGTGTGTAAACGGCCATCGGGGTCCCCTCCGGGCTCTTATTGCAAATAGCTTGCAACTGCAGGCTAGCAGCAACTGTCGCACGGGTCGCGGGCGGGCATGACGAAGGCCCCCACCCGTGTCGGGTGGGGGCCTCGCGGCGCGATGGTGCCGCGTCAGTCCTTGGCGTCGGCCTCGGCGCCGGCGGTGTCACCGGCCGGGGCGGCCGCCGTGCCGCGCGAGCGCGACCACTGCAGCGCGAGCCCGGTCAGGGCGAGCACGACGGTCAGGCCGCCCGTGTAGTACAGCTGCACCCGGGTGCCCTCCTCACGCGCCATCAGAACGAAGACCGTCGCCATGCCGGCGAGGGCCACCCAGGTCAGATACGGGTACGCCCACATCTTCACGACCAGCTTCTCCGGCGCCTCACGCTGCAGCTTGGCGCGCATCCGCAGCTGGGCGGCGGCGATGAAGAACCAGACGACCAGGATGATCGCGCCGATGATGTTGAGCAGCCAGGCGAACAGGGTCTCCGGGTACCAGTAGCTGAGCAGCACGCAGACGAAACCGAAGACGCTGGAGGTCAGCACGGCGACCCGCGGCACACCGCCGGAGACCTTGCCGAGCGCCTTCGGCCCCTGGCCGCGCGAGACCAGCGAGCCGGCCATACGGGAGGCGCCGTAGATGTTGGCGTTCATCGCGGACAGCAGGGCGATGAGCACGACGACGTTCATGATCTGGCCCGCGGCCGGCAGGCCGAGGTGCTCCAGGGTCACGACGTAGGAACCCTTGTCCGGGTTGGGGAGCGCCGGGTTGTCCCACGGCACGAGCGTCACGATGACGGCCATCGAGCCGACGTAGAAGATCGCGATCCGCCACATCGCGGTGCGCACCGCCTTGGCCACGCCCTGGATGGGGTGCTCGGACTCGGCCGCGGCGATGGTGACGGTCTCCAGGCCGCCGTACGCGAAGACGGAGGCCAGGAGTCCGACGATCAGCCCCTCGCTGCCGTTGGGGAAGAAGCCGCCCTGGCCGGTGAGATTGGACAGGCCGGGCGCTTCGTTGTCCGGCAGCACGCCCGCGATCGCGAGCACGCCGATGCCGAGGAAGAGGACGATCGCGCCGATCTTGAGCGCGGCGAACCAGAACTCGAACTCACCGAAGTTGCGCACCGAGATCAGGTTCGTGACACAGAACATCAGCATGAACAGGGCCACGAAGCCCCACTCGGGCACGCTCGGGATCCAGCCGTGCATGATCTTCGCGGCGCCGATGCCCTCGAGGCCCACGGCCACGCAGAGCAGGAACCAGAAGGACCAGCCCGCGGTGAAGCCGGCCCAGGGGCCGATCGCCCGCTCGGCGTGCACCGAGAAGGAGCCGGATGCGGGGTTGGCGGCGGACATCTCGCCGAGCATCCGCATCACGAGCATGACGAGGGCGCCGGATATCGCATACGCGACGATGATCGACGGCCCTGCGGCGGCGATGGCGGCACCGGAGCCCACGAAGAGGCCGGCCCCGATCACACCACCGAGGGCGATCATGGAAAGGTGGCGCTGTTTCAGGCTGTTGGAGAGCGGTGAGCCGCCCGCCGAGGTGCCCGACACTTCCTCTTTATCCAGCGTTGTCCGAGTCATGGTCGCGGGGGGTCCAGTACGTGAGACGGTAGAGGCACCCGTCAGTGTGAGCGCCCTCACCGCTCAGCAGAAGATCCGGCCCGCTATCCGGACAACTTGCTTACGGTACGTGGGAGTTCGGTCACTTCCCGTTGCTTCGCCGGTCCCGCACCTCGCGCAGCCCCGCCACCACGAGGACCGCGGCCGCCGCTCCCGCCGACCACAGCAGCTGCGGCCGGGCCGCGGAGTCCGTCAGCATCAGGCCGACCACCGTGGCCATGGCGGCGAGCGCGGCCCAGGTCAGCCACGGGAAGCACCACATCTTCAGGACGAGCCGCTCGGGCGCCGACTCCTCGATCTGCCGCCGCAGCCGCAGCTGCGACACGGCGATCAGCGCCCACACGAAGATCAGGACGGCGCCCACGGCGTTGAGCATGTAGAGGAAGACGGAGTCGGGCCACTTCAGATTGAGCAGCACGGACACGAAGCCGAAAGCGACCGAGGCGAGCACGGCCCGCCGCGGCACCCCGCCCTTCGACACCTTGAGCAGCGCCTTCGGCGCCTCACCGCGCTCGGCGAGCGAGAAGACCATCCGCGAGGAGCCGTACAGATTGGCGTTGAGCGCCGAGAGCAGCGCCACGAACACCACGATGTTCATGATCTGCCCGGCCGACGGCACCCCGATCGAGTCGAGCACGGTGACATACGGGCTGAGCCCGGCCTTCTGCGCCGTCCACGGCAGCACCGTCACGATGACCAGCATCGAGCCCACGTAGAAGAAGAGGATCCGCCACACCGCGCTGCGCACGGCCCGTGACACCGAGCGCGCAGGGTCGTCCGACTCGGCGGCCGCGATCGTCACGACCTCCAGGCCGCCGAAGGCGAAGACGACGGCCAGGACCCCGGAGATCACACCGGCCCACCCATGGGGCAGGAACCCGCCCTGGCCGGTCAGGTTGGTGAGCCCGACCGGATCCGTGTCGGGAAGAACCCCGAAGACGGCGAGCCCGCCGAGCACCAGGAAGAGCACGATGGCGCCGACCTTGAGCGCGGCGAACCAGAACTCGAACTCACCGAAGTTCCGCACGGCCGTGAGGTTCGTGGCGGTGAACACCACCATGAAGATCAGCACCCAGGCCCACTGCGGCACGGCGGAGACCCAGCCGTTCGCGATCTGCGCGGCCGCCGTCGCCTCCACGGCGAGCACCACGACGAGCAGGAACCAGTACAGCCAGCCGGCGCTGAACCCCGCCCAGCGGCCGATTGCCCGCTCGGCGTGCACCGAGAAGGACCCGGACGCGGGCATGGCGGCGGACATCTCGCCGAGCATCCGCATCACCAGCATCGCGAGCACACCCGCGATCAGATACGACAGGACGATGCCGGGACCGGCGACCGCGATCCCCGCACCCGAGCCCACGAAGAGCCCGGCGCCGATCACTCCGCCCAGCCCGAGCATGGTCAGATGGCGCTGCTTGAGCGCGGCGGAGAGCGGCTCGGACTCCTGGACAAGTCGCTTCGGATCCTGCGGCTCGGCCTGGCCGGCCGGGGCATCGTGCATGGTGGTGGGCGCTCTCAGGAATTTGGTGGGACCCCACAGTGTCTCCCGCCACGGCCGACTCGCGCAAAACGGACACCATTGCCCTGTTCTCCCGTGACGAGCGTCACGCGGCCCCCGGTCCGCCCGCCCCTCTTTGTTTGGATCGCACGACACCACCAACCACCGCTTTGTACCCGCCTCATGGTGATCCGCCGCAGGCCCTTCGGCTAACGTCACGATGTCCCGCACCACCACCCCCGTCCTGCCAGGGAGCCCCCATGGCCACAGCCGCCGTCACCACCCGCCCCGGCCAGGTCCTGGCCGACCTGCTGCCCGCCTCGCGCACGAAGGATGTCGCCCTGGTCGTCGGCGGCGCCGTGCTCACCGGCATAGCCGCGCAGATCGTGGTCCCGGTCCCCGGCTCCCCGGTCCCGGTCACCGGCCAGACCTTCGCCGCCCTGCTCGTCGGCACCGCGCTCGGCGCCCGCCGCGGCCTGCTCTCCCTCGCCCTCTACGCCCTCGTCGGCCTCGCAGGCGTGCCGTGGTTCCAGGGCGGCACCTCCGGCCTGACCGCGTCCTTCGGCTACATCCTCGGCATGCTCCTCGCCGCCACGGTGGCCGGCGAACTGGCCCGCCGCGGCGGCGACCGCTCGGCGCTGCGCATGGCGGGCACGATGGCCATCGGCTCGGCCGTGATCTACGCGGTGGGCGTGCCGTGGCTGATGGCGCACGCGGGGATGTCCTTCCCGGCCGCCCTCGCGGCGGGCGTGACGCCCTTCCTCATCGGCGACGCCCTGAAGGCGGCTTTGGCGATGGGCGTACTGCCGTCGACCTGGAAGCTCCTGGGCCGCCGAGGCTGAGACTGCTTCGCCATCGCCGGACGGGCTGAATTTTCAGCCCGTCCGGCGATTATTTTCAGCCCGTCCGGCGATTGAGGACAACGGGGTCTGGGGCGGAGCCCCAGTTACGGGAAGGGGCGGGGCTGGGGAAACAGCCCTGCAGGGCTAACTCCCCACACCCGGCCGGATGTTGTACGTGTGCCGGAACACGTTCCCGGGGTCGTAGGCGGCCTTCACCTCACCCAGCCGCCGCAGCGCGTCCTCCTCATACACATCCCGCACAACCCCCTCCCCGAACTCCCCGAACAGATGGTTCAGATTCCGCCCCACCCGCACCGGCACCAACGGCGCGAGCACCCGCTCATGAACGTCCCGAGCCTCATCCCGCTCCATGTCGAACAGCGCGGACAGCGCCGTCACCAGGAACCGCGCATCCCGGTGCCCCACCGGATTCGGCACCTTCGGCTCCCGCCCGAGCGCACCGCCCAAGTGCTTGATCTGCACGATGGCCCCGGTACGGGCCTCGGCACCGGTCAGTGACCGCACGGCCTCCGCGGGCACGGCGGTGACCAGCGCGTTGTCACCGTCGTAGGGGTGCGGATGGGGCGGGTCACTGTGAATCGTGTGGCTCTCGCTGTACGGCATGACCCGCAGGTTGTCGACGAGCGGAGCGCTCACCGCTCGCAGCGGCGCGACCAGCCGCTCACCCTCCTCCGCGCTGCCGGTGAACGCGACCCGTACCGACATCACGTAGCGTCCGCGGAACGCCTCGGGTGCGAACGGCGCGTCCGGCCAGGACATCAGCGCCACCGACGAGGTCAGCTCGTCGGGCAGATCCGCGGTCCACTCCAGGTACGCGGCGAGCGCGGGCTCCACCTGCTCGTCGGCGTAGGCGAGGATGCCGCCGTACACCTCGGGCAGCGCCACCAGGTCGAACTCCACGGCCGTCACGGCCCCGAAGTTCCCCCCGCCCCCGCGCACCGCCCAGAACAGCTCGGGCTCGCTGTCGGCGGTGACATGGTGCAGGGTGCCGTCCGCCGTCACGAGGTCGAGGGCACGCACATGGTCGGCGGCGTAGCCGAACTGCCGTCCCAGGATGCCGAGTCCGCCGCCGGTGAGATAGCCGACGACGCCGACGCCCGGGGCGGAGCCGTTGATGGGGGCGAGCCCGTGCGCGGCCGCGGCCTCGATGACCTCGGCCCAGCGCACCCCGGCGGCGGCGTGTGCGGTCCTGGCGGCGGGGTCGATCCGCAGTTCCTTCATCCGCCCGGTGGTGATCAGGACGCCGCCGTCCGCCGCGGCGGAGAGGCCGTGCCCGGTGGACTGCACGGCGACGCCGAGCCCGTGCGTATGGGCGTAGGCGACCGCGGCCCGGACGTCATCGGCGTTCTCGGCGCCGACGATGAGCGCCGGACGGTGGGAGTAGGCGGCCTGGAAGCCCGCGCGCTCCTCGTCGTAGTCCGCGTGCCCGGGGTGCAGGACGGGGCCCTGGATACCGCTGAGTGCCGTGTCGCTGAGCGTTGAGTTCTCGTTCATGGGAAGAACTCTCCCCGCATAACCTGACAGTTCCCGTCAGCTTTTCCCGGAGCGCGAAAACGGCGCCCCCGCGACGCGAAAACGGCGCCCCCGCGACATCGTGGGGGCGCCGTGAGCGCAGGCCAGGGGACCGCAGGCCAGGGAACCTGCAGGCCAGGGAACCTGCAGGCCAGGGTGGCTCAGGCGGCCGACCGCAGCCGCCGCCGCTCCCGTACCACCGCGATCCCGATCACGAGCGCCGCGACGAGCAGCGAGAGCAGTACCTGCTCACGGCCGCTGTCGTCGAAGAGCATGTAGACGAGCACGAACGTGATCATGCCGATGGTCGCCCAGGTCAGGGCCGGGAACAGCCACATCTTCACGACCAGCTTCTCCGGCGCCTCGCGCAGGATGATGCCGCGCATCTTCAGCTGCGTGAAGCAGATCACCAGCCACACGAACAGGGCGACGGCACCGGAGGAGTTGAGCAGGAACGCGAAGACGGTGTCGGGCCACTTGTAGTTGAAGAAGACGGCCACGAAGCCGAAGACGACCGAGCCGAGGATCGCGGCCCGCGGCACACCGCCCGGGGTGGTCTTCGCGAAGGCCTTGGGCGCGTCACCGCGCTTGCCGAGCGAGAAGGCCATCCGGGAGGCGGTGTAGAGGCCGGAGTTCAGGCAGGAGAGCACGGCCGTCAGGACGATCACGTTCATGACCTGGCCGGCGTGCGGGATGCCGATCGAGTTCAGGGCGGCGATGTAGGAGCCGTCCTTCTCGATGGACTCGGTGTTCCACGGCAGCAGCGTGAGGACCACGAAGATCGAGCCGAGGTAGAAGATGCCGATACGCCAGATCACGCTGTTGGTGGCCTTGGTGACGGCCCGCTGCGGGTCCTCGGACTCACCGGCGGCGAGCGTCACGATCTCGCTGCCCATGAAGGAGAAGACGACCATCAGCACACCGGTGAGGATCGCGCCCGGGCCGTGCGGGAAGAACCCGCCGGTGTCGGTGAGATGCGCGAAGCCCGCGCCAGGGTTGTCGGAGCCGGGCAGGACACCGAAGACGGCGAGCAGGCCGATCACCACGAAGGCGCCGATCGCGACGACCTTGATACCGGCGAACCAGAACTCGAACTCGCCGTAGGAGCCGACCGAGACGAGGTTGGTGGCGGTCAGCACCACCATCACGATGAGCGCCCAGCCCCACTGCGGCACGGCGGGTATCCAGCCTTCCAGGATGTCCGCGCCCGCGGTGGCCTCGACGGCGAGCACCACGACCCAGAAGAACCAGTAGAGCCAGCCGATGGAGAATCCGGCCCAGCGGCCGAGCGCGCGGTCGGCGTACTCGGAGAAGGACCCCGAGGTCGGATTCGCCGCGGCCATCTCACCGAGCATCCGCATCACGAGGACGACCATCGCGCCGACGAGGGCGTACGAGATGAGGATGGCCGGACCTGCGGCGGCGATTCCGGCGCCGGAGCCGACGAAGAGGCCGGCCCCGATCACACCACCGATGGCGATCATGGAAAGATGGCGGTTCTTGAGCCCTGCCTTCAGGCCGTCGCCGGACGGAGCCTCCCCTGGGTCGCCGGAGTGGCTGTCTTGCTTCGCAAGGGACGGTTGCGAGGTCATGGACGAATCCTTAAGTTCTCGGGTTACGAGCCCATGCATTCAATCCCTTGACCGGCAAGAGACGGAAGACCCGATTCCGGATCGTTGTACGAGGGCGAAGGTCCCGACCCGGACGCGACTCCGGGTCACCGGACGTGCCACACTCAGTCCCATGCGCGTGTACCTCGGCTCGGATCATGCCGGTTATGAACTCAAGAACCACCTCGTCGAGTGGCTGAAGGCCCATGGCCACGAGCCCGTGGACTGCGGTCCGCACATCTATGACGCCCAGGACGACTACCCGCCGTTCTGCCTGCGCGCCGCGGAGCGCACGGCCGCGGACCCGGAGGCCCTCGGCATCGTGATCGGCGGCTCCGGCAACGGCGAGCAGATCGCCGCGAACAAGGTCAAGGGCGTGCGCTGCGCCCTCGCCTGGAGCGAGCAGACCGCCGCGCTCGGCCGTGAGCACAACAACGCGAACGTGGTCTCGATCGGTGGCCGTATGCACACGGTCGACGAGGCGACGAAGTTCGTGGAGATCTTCCTCGCCACGCCTTACTCGGACGAGGAGCGCCACACGCGCCGCATCGAGATGCTCTCCGAGTACGAGGCCACGGGCAAGCTCCCCGAGATCCCGGCACACCACCCGCAGGGCTGAAAGCCGGCCTGCCCGGCGATCGAAGACAAGGCCGTCCGCAGGCCGGGCCGTCCTTGGGCCAGGCGCTCCGCAGGCCAGGCCGTCCACAGGCCACGCGGCGGCAGCCGCACATGGGACACAGCCGGCAAGGGGCGGGCAGGGGAAGACACCCCGCCCGCCCCGCGCCATGACCGCACCCCGGACCGCACCCCGCAAGGAGACCCTCGTCGTGCCCGAAGGCCACACCATCCACCGGCTGGCCGCCGATCACCGCGAGCGGTTCCTCGACCGAGGCGTCCGCGTCACCAGCCCCCAGGGCAAGTTCTCCGACGCGGCGGCCCTGCTCGACGGCCAGGTCATGGACGGCGCCGAGGCCCACGGCAAGCACCTCTTCCTCGGCTTCGGCGCGGCCGGCCACATCCATATCCACCTCGGCCTCTTCGGCAAGCTGAACTTCGGCACCACCCCCGCGCCCCCGCCCACCGACACCGTCCGCCTGCGCCTCACCGGCGAGCGGGCGTACGCGGATCTGCGCGGCCCCACCACCTGCGCGCTGATCACGGAGGGCGAGAAGCAGGCGATACACGACCGCCTCGGCCCCGACCCGCTGCGCGCCGCCGACGACCCGGTCAACGACCCGGACAAGGCGTGGCGGCGGATCTCCCGCTCCCGCACCACCATTGCCGCGCTGCTCATGGACCAGAAGGTCATCGCGGGCGTCGGCAACGTCTACCGGGCCGAGGTCCTCTTCCGGCACCGCATCGACCCGTACCGCCAGGGCAAGGACCTCACGCACGACGAGTGGACCGCGATCTGGCAGGACCTGGTCGAGCTGATGCACGAGGGGGTACGCCTCAACCGCATCGACACCGTCCGCCCCGAGCACACCCCCGAGGCCATGGGCCGCGCACCGCGCGTCGACGACCACGGCGGCGAGGTGTACGTGTACCGCAGGGCCATGCTGCCCTGCCATATCTGTGGCGGCGAGATCCGCACCGCCGATCTCGCCGCCCGCAATCTGTTCTGGTGCCCCGCCTGCCAAAAGCGCTGAGGCGCCCGGCAGTTCAGGTCCTCCGGGGGACGGGCCGTTCAGGAGCCGGGCCGTCCGGGGGCAGGGTCGTTCAGAAGCCGTGCGGCAGCCAGGGCAGCACCGGAGCCGCGAACGCCGCCGAGGCCTCGGCGAGAGCGCCTTCGCGCAGCTCCCGCACCCGCCCGGCCGCCGCCAGCGCGGTGAGCGCGGTGCCGCCCAGATAGGCGGAGCCCAACTCCCGTACGGACAGGGCGAGTTCGGCGGGGTCCTCGGTGCGTACACAGCTCGCGCCCTTGGGGCCGCCGGTCAGCCGCCAGCGGCCCTCGTTCCACGGGCAGAAGGAGTCCGTCACGTCCAGGACGACATCGACGTCCGTGGCATACGTACGGGCTTCGAGGGCCGCGCCGACCTCGACGGGGCGTAGATAGAGGCCGTCGCGCAGCCGTACCGCGCAGCGGCGGATGTCGGAGACGAGATGCAGCCAGGCGTCGTCGGCGGGACGGTTGCGGACCTTGACCGTCGAGGTCAGGTCGATGTCGAAGAGGAACTGCCACAGCGCCCCGTACGCCGCCGGGTCCAGGGCCTCCAGGTCCCGCAGGATCACCGTGCCCTCGGGGACGGCGCCGGGCTGCCACTGCGCCTTGTTGTGATAGCGGGCATAGCCGACCGTCTCGCCCCCGCGCTCCGCGACGACACACTGCAGCGCCCCCGCGCCGCCGCGGTCCTCGGGCGGGTCGAGCACCCCTTGCCGCTCCCAGCCGGGCTGCCGCGCCAGCATGCCGGGACGGGCGGCCACCGACTGTGCGTACACCGCCTCGCACTGCTCGAGGACATCGGCCGGCTTGGCGAGCCGGAGCCTGATCTCCTCGGTGCCGGGCGGGAGTTGGAGCCGTACCAGGGACGACTGGATGTCCGCCATGAGCTGCTGTGTCGCCGCGCCGTACCCGAACCGGCCGTAGATGGCGGGCTCGGACGCGGTGAGCAAGGCGAGCGGTTCGCCCAGGGCGCGGATGTCGTCGAGCTGGCGCCGCATCATGGCGGTGAGCAGCCCGCGCCGCCGGTGGGTCGGCGCGACGCTCACCATCGTGACGCCGGCGGCGGGCACGAGCGCACCGCCGGGCACGCTCAGGCGGAACGAGAAGGCGCCGGCGGTGGCGACCACCTCGTCACCGTCCCAGACGCCGATGGACCGCTCGCACTCCGTCACGGAACGGTCGAACTCCCGCTCCTCCTCGGCCTCCCGCCCGCCGAACGCGAGCTCGAGATTGCTGAACCAGCGGTCCCAGTCATCGGGTCGCAGCACCCGGACGTCAGTCGTCGTCATGGCACCTGCCTACCAGGGCACCCGGCCCCGGTGCGAGGGGATTTCGTCCCGTCACATCCCCGGCCGTGAGCCCGCTCGACAGGGGGACAACCGGGACCTCCCGTGCGAAGCGGCACGCCGGGTGGATAGGGTCCACGAGCAATGGCGGTACGACAACGGAGCCGCCGCGCCCCCGAGCGGCGCGCGGCAGCGGAGACGTTCACGGCCCGGCTGCGCAAGCGGCTGCACCGGGCCCGCATCGGCCTGCGCAAATCCGGTGTCGACTACTTCCGCGGCGACGGCTCGGACTGGATCGCCCTGGTGGGCCTGCTCCTCACGGTCCCGGTGATCGCGGTGGGCACGCTCTCGATGCCGGTCTGGTTCTCCCCCGCCCTGCTGGTCCTGCCCATCGTCGCGGGCGGTCTGCTCCTTCGTCCCGCGAGTCTGCTCGGTCTGTACGCCACCGCGGCCGCGGCTCTGATCGTGGAGTCGGTGCGGCTCGGGCCGTACACACAAGGGCCCTCGCGCGTGACCCCGGGCATCGTGCTCGTGGTGGCGGCCTGCGGGTTCTTCGGCCTGGTCATCGCCCAGTTCCGCAGCAGGGTCGGGGTGCCGTGGCGGCGCGGCGGCACCATGCTGTTCGACCTGCGCGAGCGGATCAGGGTGCAGAGCAAACTGCCCAAGCTGCCGGTGGGCTGGCACCGCGAGATGGCGCTGCGGCCCGCGGGCGGGCAGTCCTTCTCCGGTGACTTCGTGGTGGCGGCGCGCACCAACGGCGGCCGCACACTTGAGGTCGTCCTCACGGATGTGTCCGGCAAGGGCATGGACGCGGGGTCGCGCGCGCTGCTCCTGTCCGGCGCGTTCGGCGGTCTGCTCGGCTCGCTGCCGCCGCATGCGTTCCTGCCCGCCGCCAACGGCTATCTCCTGCGCCAGGACTGGGACGAGGGCTTCGCGACCTCCATCCATCTCGCCCTGGACCTCGAGTCAGGTGACTACGAGCTGCTCTCCGCCGGTCATCCACCGGCCGTCCAGCTGAACGCGGGCACCGGCCGCTGGGAGGAGAAGGCGGCCGAGGGCCCGCTCCTCGGGGTGTACGACGGGGCGCAGTTCGACCCGGTGAAGGGCTCCCTGCGCCCCGGCGATGTGCTGATGCTGTTCACCGACGGCCTGGTGGAGACCGCCGAGCGCGATCTCACGGAGGGCATCGACCGCCTCACCGGAGAAGCCGACCGCTATGTGGCGGGCGGCTTCCACGGTGCCGCGTGGCATCTGATCGAGGCGGTCGCCAAGGACGTCAATGACGACCGGGCACTGCTTCTGCTCTGCCGGGAGGCGTGAGCGCGGGTTCAGCGGCAGCCCCTCCGTCACCGCCCGCCCCCGTGCCGCGTCCGCCCGGCAGGATCTTCGCCAGCCAGTGCGCACGGCCCGCGGCCAGCGGCCCGAGCACGGCGAGCAGCAGCACATAGCCCGCGATGAAGGGCGAGAGCCGGTCGTCTAGGCCCGCTGCCGCCGCCATGGTGGCGAGGATCAGCGCGAACTCGCCGCGGGCCAGCAGCGTCGCCGAGATATTCGCGGCGGGCCCGGCCCCGAAGCCGTAGACCTTGGCGGCGGAGAGCCCGGCGAGCACGTTCATCACCAGCGTCAGCGCCACCGCGGCGAGCACCGGCCAGAGCACCACCGGCAGATCGCCGGGGTCGATGGAGAGCCCGAAGGCGAAGAAGAAGATCGCCCCGAAGGCGTCCCGCAGCGGGTGCACCAGCTTGCGGATGCGCTCACCCGACGTCGTACTGCCGAGCATCAGGCCGACCATGAACGCCCCGATCGCGTCCGCGACCCCGAACCACTCGGAGACCCCGGCGAGGAACACGGCCGCGCCGAGGAAGGAGATGACGAGCAGCTCGTCGTCGCGGGTGTCGATCAGCCTGCCGACGACCTTGGTGCCGAAGCGCGCGGCGAGGGCGAGCAGCAGCAGGAAGCCGAAGGCCTTGCCGCCGTCCATCACGGCCGAGGCGAGCGAGTCGGCGCCGGACAGGATGGGCTGCAGCGCGGCGAGATAGAGCGCGAGGAAGATGTCCTCGACCACGATGATCCCGAGGATCGGCTTGGTCTCGGGGTTGCCGAGGCGGCCGGTGTCCACCAGGACCTTGGTGACGATCGCGGACGACGAGATGCCGAGCACCCCGGCGAGGACCAGCGCTTCGGAGGTGCCCCAGCCGAGTGCGAATCCGAAGCCCAGGCCGGCGCCGACGTTGAGCGCGAGATAACTCCCGCCCGCGATGGCCATCTTGCGGCCGCCCGCCTTGAGGTCGTCCATATGGAACTCGAGGCCGAGGTAGAAGAGCAGCAGCACGAGCCCGAGTGCCGAGAGCATCTCCAGGTCGTGCGGGTCGGCGATGAGCACGATGCCCGGGGTGTGCGGGCCGAGCAGGATCCCGGCCAGGATGAAGAGGGGAATGGTGGGCAGTCCGATACGCCCCCCGAGACGGGCGAGGACCGCGGCGGCGAGAAAAGCGCCGCCCATGGCTATCAGGGTGTCTGCGTGTCCGATGGGCCGTACCTCCTGGTCGGGTCGTGCGAATCGCGGCAGGCAAAGGGTGCGTCAAGAACGCGTCAATAGTTAGCTTACCAAACGATTGAGACTGCAACTTTGTAGCGCTCATGCTCGGGAAAACCCCACCCGTGATCCACCGGCGACCGCCATGGCCCCGAGACCTGCCGAATCCGTACGTTCGGGTCATGGGTGAACGAGGTGCGAACGGAGACCGGACCATGACGCTGCGACGCGGCATGAGGTCGTACGGGACGGAGGCGACCGATGTGGCCGCTGCCGGCCCGGCCGTGGAACTACGGGGTCTGCGCCGTCAGTTCGGCCGCGGCGCCCGTGCCGTCCACGCGCTGCGCGGTATCGACCTCGCGCTGCCGCGCGGCAGCTTCACGGCGGTCATGGGCCCATCCGGCTCCGGCAAATCCACGTTCCTGCAGTGCGCGGCGGGCCTCGACCGTCCCACAGCGGGCAGCGTCAGGCTCGGCGGTACGGAGATCACCGGCATGAGCGAGAACCGGCTCACCGCCCTGCGCCGCACCCGCCTCGGCTTTGTCTTCCAGGCCTTCAACCTGCTGCCCTCGATGACCGTCGAGCAGAACATCGAGCTGCCCCTGCGCCTCGCGGGCCGCCGCCCCGACCGCCGCCGCTGCACCGAACTCCTCGAGCAGGTCGGCCTCGACGGCCTCGGCGGGCGGCGCCCCGGAGAGCTCTCCGGCGGCCAGCAGCAGCGCGTCGCCATCGCCCGCGCCCTGGTCACCACCCCCGACGTGATCTTCGCCGACGAGCCGACCGGCGCCCTCGACACCACCACGGCCACCGAAATCCTCGCCCTCCTGCGCGAGGCGGTCACCCGGCTAGGCGCGACGGTGGTCATGGTCACGCACGACGAGAGGGCTGCGGGGTATGCGGACCAGATCGTGTTCCTGGCGGAAGGGGCCATCGCGGACCGCACTCTCAGCCGGTCCAGCGCACCCCTCAGCCCGTCAGGCGCTCGGTAATCCAGCCCGTCCGGCGTATCACTCAGCTCACTCAGCCCGTCCGGTGCTTGAAAATCCAGCCCGTCCGGCGTTTGAGGACGAGCCCGGAGGGCGATCGGGGGGTCCGGGGGCGGAGCCCCGAAGCCGACCGCAGGGCTTTCGGGAAGGGACGGGGTGGGGAAGGAAGCCCGCCGCAGGCGCCAACGCCCCCGTGCGGAAGAATGGCAGCTCAGCCAGAAGAGGGGGGTGGCCGAATTGAACCAGAGCGACGCGCAGCAACCGCAACCACATCCGCAACCGCAACTCACCCTCACCGAGGTGGAGACCACGGCCCGCACCGCACACGCCACCCAGACGGACAAAGCGGGCCGCCCCTACACGGAGCACCTGCGGGCCGTCGCCGACGGCGTCCGCACCCGCGGCGGCGACGAGGACCAGATCGCCGCCGCCTGGCTGCACGACGCCATCGAGGACGGGGCCCTGTCCGAGCGCTGGCTCGCCGATGCACCCCTGTCCGCGCGGACCAAGGCCATCGTTCTCGCGCTCACCAAGCGCGCGGGCGAGAGCCAGGAGACGTACGCGCGCCGCATCCTCGCGACCCCGGGCGCCACCCTCGTCAAAGCCTCCGATCTCGCGCACAATGCCGATCCGGTACGCCTCGCCGCCCTGGACGAGGCGACCCGGCAGCGGCTCACCCGCAAGTACGCGGACATGCGAGGCCTCCTCGGCCTGCCCGAAGGCCACTGAGACGTACGGAAAAGACGTACGGAAAAGACGTACGGCCGAGGCGTACAGAAGATCGCGGAGGAACCGGGTGGGGGTCGTGTGAGGGATCGCGTGAGGCTTCAACAGCACAGCAGGCCCGTGAGGTTGGCGATGATAGGTTCCCGCGCGTGGTGAGCATGGTGGGCACGGTGGGCACGACAGCGGACACCGTGGCGGAATCGGTGACAGACCCGGCAGCGGACCGGGAGCAGGTGCCGGCGGACGGCCTCGACCTGCGGACCTGGCGCTGGCGGCCGGCCTCGCGCCGCCCCGTCGCGGCCACGGCCAGCCTCGCCCTCGCCACGGCGACGGCGCTGCTCGCCCGCACCGCGTTCCCGCTCGACTCCGTGGCGTACGGCCAGCTCGTCACGGCCGCGGTCCTCGCCGTGGCGGGTGTGCTCGCCGGCCGGCTCGGCCGCTCCACCAGCGCCGGTGCCGGCGGTCTCGCGAGCGTCCCGGGCCGCGGCAACCGCGGTCTCGCCACCGTGCTCCTGCTCACCGCCGCGGTGTTCGGCGTGCTCGGCGCCTGGACCGCGGGCGACGCCCACTCGCTGTCCGGTCCGGCCCGGCTCGCCGCCATCGCCGGGGCCGTCGCGGTGGCCCTGCTGCTGCTCGGCCTCTTCTCGCCGTTCGGGCGCTCCGGGCTCACCGGCGCGGTGGCCGTGCTCGCGCTGACAGCGCTGTGGGAGCTCGGGGCCCTGCTCGTATCCGGCGATCCGGCGCGGCTCGGCGCCCTGCTCGCGGTGGTCTCCGCCGTTCTGCTCGGGCTCCTGCCGCGGCTCGCGCTGCGCGCCACGGGCCTGACCGCCATCAACGACCGCCGCTCGGCGGGCAGTTCGGTCAGCCGTCACCAGGTGGCCGACGCGCTCGCCGACACCCACCGCGGTCTGGTGCTCGCCACGGTCGCGACGGCCTGCTCGGCGGCGGGCGCGGGCTGGCTCCTCACCCGGGGCGAGCCGACGGTGTGGACGGTCTCGGCCACCGTGGTCACGGCCGTGGTGCTGCTCGCCAGGGCACGGGCGTTCCCGCTCGCGGCCGAGGTGGTCGCGGTGTTCGCGGCCGCGGCGGTGCTGGTCGTACGCCTCGCGGTGCTCTGGCTGCGCGACACGGGCGGCATCGGCCCGCTGCTGTTTCTCGGCGCGGCCGCGGTACTCCCGCTGCTCGCGCTGGTGCTGCAGCCGCCCGAGCAGCTGCGCGCCCGGCTGCGGCGCGCGGCCGACCTGGCCGAATCGATCGGCGTCGTGGGCCTGTTCCCGCTCGCCGTCGGTGTCTTCGGTGGGTACGGGCAGCTGCTCGGCGGATTCTGAGCGCGGCGGGAACGGGCAGCAGGGGAGAGGCGAGGGACGACATGCCGAACGGCGACAACGTACAGAACGGAACGGACGCGGCCGTGACTTCGGCGACGCCCGAGGACACAGACGTACTGAGTGACACGGGGCCACGCGGGCAAGAGGCGCCCCGCACCTCGCTGATGAAGACCGGGGCGCAGGACCGACCGGTCCTCGACGACTTCAGCGACTTCGACGACCCTCCGGTTCCGGCGCCGGAACCGACTCGGACTCCGACTCCGACTCCGGCCGCCGTCACCACGGCGGAGATCCCCGACGCCCCGACGACGATACTCAGGGACGCCGTACCCGCCGTACCCGTCGCGCAGGCCGCCCCGCTGCCGCCGCTCGCCCCGCCCCCGGCGGCCCCGCTTCCCCCGGCCGCACCGCCGGTGGCCGCACCGGCGGCCCCCGACCCGGGGGTCACGGCACAGCTCCCGACCGTCCCCGCACCGGCCCCCGACCCGGGGGTCACGGCACAGCTCCCGACCGTCCCCGCACCGGCTCAGCCCGTACAGCAGGCACCGGCCCCGCCCGTACAACAGGCACCGGCGCCTGCCGTGCAACAGGCACCGGCGCCTGCCGTGCAACAGGCACCGGCCCCGCCCGCACCGGCACCCGCGCCGCCCGTGCAAGTCCCCGCGCCCGCGCCCGCCCCCGCGCCGCCCGTCTCCCGGCACGCCTTCAGCTCGCTGCCCGTCGTGGACGACTCGCTCGCCGGTACGCGCCGCAAGCCGCGGCACGGCGAGCCCCTGGTCGGCCGGGCGCTGCGGGCCGTGCGGCGCACCGTGTCCTCGTCGGCCGCGCGAGAGGTCGCCGAGGCCTCCCGTACCGCCGAGCTGCTGCAGCAACCCGTGGCCACCGGGCGGCAGATCGCCGTCACCTCCATCAGGGGCGGCGCGGGCAAGTCGACCGTCGCGGCGCTGCTCGGCACGGCGTACGCCCACTACCGGCACGACCCGGTGCTGCTCGTCGAGGCCGACCCGGCGCTCGGCACGCTGCCGTTCCGGCTCGGTGCCGAGTCCCTCCGCTGGACGGTGCGCGATCTCGCCGGGATGGTCGAGCCGTCGATGTCGCTGCTCGACGTCACCGGCTATCTCGTCCAACTCCCGGACAACGCCTGGCTGTTGCCAGGAAGCAAGGGTGAGGTCGGGGCGATGCTCGACACCAAGGCGTACGAGAAGGCCATGGTGGCCCTGCGCCGCTACTTCGGCGTGACGGTCGTCGACTGCGAGACCCTGCCCGCCGAAGTGGCCCGTACCGCGCTCACCGCGGCGCAGTCCCGGGTCGTCGTGGCGCCCGCCACCTTCGAGGGCGTGGCGAGCACCCACTCCGTACTGCAGTGGATGTCGGGCCTTCCCCGGCAGATCGTCGAGGGCACGGTCGTCGTGCTCACCGAGGCGGTGCCGCACGGCGGTCTCGACGTGGACAAGGCGCTGCAGAAGCTGCGCGGCACCGGTGCGACGGTGCATCTGCTGCCGTACGACCGGCATCTGGCGGCCGGCGGCGCGATCGACACCGAGCTCCTCGCCCATGCCACGCGCGAGGCGGTCACCCGGATCGCGGCCGAGGCCCTGCAGCTCTCCCAGCGCAGGCCCTGACCCCACCGCACAGCACACAGCACGGCGCCCGCCCACCACAGTTGTGGCGGACGGGCGCCGAACAGAACCAGCTGCCGTAAGCGAAATGGTCAGGTACGGGAAGAAGAGGCCTTGGCCCGTTCCCGTGCCAGCTGGGCCGCGTCCCGTTTGAACGCCCACTCCATCTTCGGCTCCATCGCGAAGCGGAAGGCCCGCTGCACCGGTGGGGTGCACAGCAGGGTGACCACGGTGGCCGCGACGAGGGTCACGAAGATCTCGCCGAGCGGCTTGTGCAGCCAGGAGTAGTCCTCGAACCAGCCCCAGAAGCGCGAGCCCTTGGCGAGGAAGCCGTGCAGCAGGTAGCCGTACAGCGTGCCCGCGCCGAGCACCGTGAACCACATCTTGCGCTTGGGCACCCAGGCGAAGAAGCAGGCCATGAGCACCATCGAGCAGCCGAAGAGCGCGAGCGTCATCACGACGCCGCTCCACCACGGAGCACCCAGCTCCTGTGCGCTGTCGCGGTGGTAGAACCACGCCGAGGTCATCCGCGGCCCGGCCCAGTAGGCCAGGAGCAGTGCGCACGCGAAGATCGGCACGGAGAGCAGCTTGACCTCGCGGCGCCGCATCAGCTGGAAGTGCTCGGGCTTCATGAACAGGCCGATGACGAAGAACGGCAGGAACTGAAGGACCCGCTGCAGATCCAGGTCGTCGCCGATGTCGGGCGAGATCGAGGCGAGCACGGCGATCGCGATCGACAGCGGAATCGGCCAGCGCACCATCTTCCACAGGGGAGTGGTCATCCGCCAGACGAACAGCGCGGCCAGGAACCAGGTGAGGTACCAGGGGTCGAGCAGACTGATCGGCTGGGTCGGGTCGTCGTCCGCCCAGCGCTTGAAGAAGGTGTACGCGACCTCGAAGATCACGAAGGGTACGAGCACGCCGGTGACAAGCCGCTTGAGCCGGTCGGGCCGCATGTCGAAGCTGCGCGAGAAGTAGCCGGAGATCAGGATGAACGCCGGCATGTGGAAGGTGTAGACGGTCATGTACAGCGCCTCGGCGGCGCGGCTGTGATCCGTCAGCGGCTCCCACGAGTGCCCCATGGCGACGAGCACGATGGCGAGGTACTTCGCGTTGTCGAAGAACGCGTCACGCTGTTTGGCGGGTTTTCCGCCGGTCGCACCCGCGGGGGGAGCGGCGGGTGTGTCCTGATGGCTCTGCGGGTTTCGCGGGCTCGGCACCGCCGGTGCCGAGTCCCGTACCGGGGGGAGCGGACTTCTGTGATGGCCGCCCGGGCGCAGCGAATTCGTCACAGGCCCTCCCACCACGAGCTCGGGGAGACGATCCGTGACCGCGCGCCTTCGGGGGTAGTGGCAGCGTGGAACATCTGAGGCACCCTAGCGTCGCCCCAGGGATTTCGTAAAACCCCTTGGGGACTCCCTTGCGGACTCCCCGCGGGATTTCCGGTTATGCGTGTCGAGTACCCCGCATACCGGGAAGTCGACTTAGCGATCGGCATCTGAAATGTGAGCTGAGTCGCTGCCTGATCTCCGCCTGGTACACCCGTATTGATCCTCTTTAAAGAGGGCATAACGCCCGCAGGCGACTCTGGTGAAATGTCCACTTCCTTCGCCTTTTGGGTGCGCCCAGACGCGGCGGTAATCCGGCTGCGGCCCAACGGCACAGGTATCCGTATGCACTTGAAGTGCATACGTGGTGTGCGCACGGCAACAATTCGAATTCACTGCGAACGCCAAGTGTGCGGACCCCGTGAACGTCATGTGCGGTACCCGGCGGGCGCGTTGGGTGTGCAGGGAAACGATCAAGCCGAAATCGCCGGGCGCCGGATGGCCTGAATTGCCGCAGGGCCCGCGCCGCGGAGGCCCTGCGCCCCCGGCGGCACACCCGCCCCCGCGCGGCCGGTCGGTCCACGGGCGCCACGCCGGTCGCGGGGGACGCGTATGTCCTAGGCCAACGATGTGTCACCGGCCGCATAGGCGGGGCCGGTTGGTGGCACGATGGTTCTGGCGGGGGTG
Source organism: Streptomyces monticola (assembly GCF_042665355.1). NCBI lineage: Bacteria > Bacillati > Actinomycetota > Actinomycetes > Kitasatosporales > Streptomycetaceae > Streptomyces > Streptomyces monticola. The sequence continues at coordinate 315,711 of NZ_JBHTCF010000005.1, forward strand.
TGCGGGTCGCGGACCTCCGGGCGGGAGTGCGGACCGACCTAGGGTGTGATCAGTGTGGCGATTTCGCTGTCTGTGGTGCTGCTGTTGGCGATCATTCTTGTGGTGCTGATCCGCGGGGGTTCGCTCAAGGCCGGGCCTGCCGTGGTGGCAGTGCTCTTCGGCTTCTTCCTGGCGTCGACGGGCATGGCCGACGACATCCAGCGATTCCTGAACTCGATAGCGGAGACGATCAACTCGATCCAGTTCTGACGGCGGGGAGCGCCGCACACAAAACGTGACGGGGGGCACACGGGGAATGGCGCTGCGCGCATCGGATCCGGAACGGATCGGCGGCTACCGCATAGAGGAGCGGCTCGGCTCGGGCGGTATGGGCGTCGTCTATCTGGCCCGTACGCCGTCGGGGCGCGCGCTCGCCGTCAAAGTGGTCCACGCCCAGCATGCCGACGACCCCGAGTTCCGCACCCGCTTCCGTCGCGAGGTGGCCGCCGCCCGCCAGGTCAGCGGCGCTTTCACGGCCCCCGTGGTGGACGCGGACGCGGATGCCGAGCAGCCCTGGATGGCGACGCTCCACATTCCGGGCGAGGACCTCGGCGGATATGTCCGCCGCCATGGCCCGCTGCCCGTGCCCAGGCTCCGTGAGCTGGCGTTCGGCCTGGTGGAGGCCCTGCGCGAGCTGCATCGCGCGGGTGTGGTGCACCGGGACCTCAAACCGGCCAACGTGATGTTGGCCGAAGACGGCCCCCGGGTCATCGACTTCGGTATCTCCCGCAGCGCCGAACCACACTCGGGCGAGGCCCTCACCCAGACCGGCAAGGTCATCGGCACCCCGCCCTTCATGTCCCCCGAGCAGCTCCGCCACCCGCGCGAGGTCGGCCCCGAGACCGATGTCTTCTCCCTGGGCGCCGTCCTCGTCCACGCCGCGACCGGCCGGGGCCCCTTCGACGCCGACAGCCCCTACGAGACGGCCGTCCGCGTCATCCAGAAGGAACCCGAACTCGACGGCGTCCCCCGGGAGTTGCGCCCCTTCATCAAGCGCTGCCTGGCCAAGACCCCCGCGACCCGGGCCACCCCCGACGAACTCCTCGCCCTCCTGGAGGGCCGGGAACCCCCGCCCAGAGCCGCCCAGGAACAGGACACGGTCGTCCCCGGCCGCCGCCGGCGCCGTCTCACCGCCATCCTGGGCACGGTCGCGGCCGTCCTCGCCTGCGCCCTGACCGCGACCCTGCTGCTCGCGGACGGTGAGAGCACCGCGTCCCCGGACCGCCCGCAGGGCTGGCGGCCGTGGACCAAGCCGCTGCTGTCCGCCGGCGGTGGCGCGGAGTCCACGGACCTCGGCTGCGCGGCGCGGGGGCGAGCCCTGTTCTGTGCCGCCGCCGACTGGAGCGGCGGCGGCGTCCAGGTGGCCCGCCTCGACCCCGCCACCGGCAGAACGATATGGAGCAAACCCCTCGCGGCCGCTGCGACGGAGGCGAAGATCGGCGGATTCGCCGGGGACACGGTGCTCGCCTACGACGTACGGGACGACGTCCACGGCGAGCGCCAGGAGTACTACCTCGAGGCCTATGACCAGTCCGGCGGCGAACTCCGCTGGCGCACCCCGGCCCGCTCCCAGGGCTCCACCGCCGTCCACCCTCGCGGCGTGCTCGTCATCTCCGCCGACCACAGGTCGTACAGCCTGCACCACCCGACCCGGGACGAGACCCGGTGGACCGCGCGACTGCCCGCCGGCCTGCGGAACAAAGAATGCGTACCCACCGTCGCGGCGCAGCGCGCCTATCTCCTGTGCGACGACGGCCGCGAGGAGGGCTGGGAGGCGTCCCAGCTGCTGAGCATCGACCCGGACGACGGCAGCATTCTGCGCTCGACCCGCTTCGAGCAGGAAGCGACCTGGCTGGGCGCGAGCGAGGGTGCACTGCTCCTGACGGAGACCGACGGCGGCGAGACGACGACCCTGCTCCGGGTCGACCCGGACACCCTGCACACCCGCAGGACCCAGCTGCCCAAGGCCGGGAGCGAGGACTACCGGGAGCTGGGGCTGCGCGGCGACCGCCTCTACGAGCCGTACGGCAACGGCCGGCTGCGGGCCATCTCCGCCAACACGGGAAAGATCCTGTGGGACGTCGCCACCCCGCTTGAGGTCTCCTCGGTCCCCACTCCCGCGCGGGGCCTGCTCTACGTCGGCTCCGTCTCGGGCCGGCTCGCCGCCCTCGACCCCGCCACCGGCGCCGAACGCTGGACCGACGGCACCCCCAGGACCAGGGAGTCCTTCGACGCCGACTACACCCAGAACCCCCCGCTGGTCACCGGAGACGTCCTCTACGGCACCACGGAGGGCGACGACGTCGTCTACTCCGCGGACCCCACGAAAAACACCTCCGGCCCGGCCCGGTGACACCACCCGAAGGCGCCTCACCGAACCGGGCCGGAGGCCACGGAGCGGGCGACGGGAATCGAACCCGCGTAGCTAGTTTGGAAGACTAGGGCTCTACCATTGAGCTACGCCCGCACGCACCGCAGGTCACGCGACCGCGGCACGAAGAGCATCGTAGCGGGTCGTACCCGTGGGACGCACACCCCATTCCCCCGCGCACCGCGAAGACCCCGGGCACATCTCGGCCAAGGTCCCGACGAGGCGGCCCGTGCTTCCCCTCCGGACCCACGCGAAGCCCCCGTCAAGTCCCCGCGATACCCCCATGAACAATGCGGGAGCCGCACTGCCTGCAGGCATGTACCCTACGTGTCGCACCGACGGGGTGTGGCGCAGCTTGGTAGCGCGTCCGCTTTGGGAGCGGAAGGCCGTGGGTTCAAATCCCGCCACCCCGACCACCAGTACCTTCGCCGCGTACCTTCACTCAGTGCGGCCCTGAAGATCGCCTTTTGGGACGGGTACCCGCTGCGGTTACTATGCAAGCTGCGCGCCCGTGTGTCTCACGTCTGATGAAGTTCTCCCGGGCGACGAAATCCGCTGAAGCCCTCCGCCGCCTGAACGCGACGGAGCCTTGGCCCAAGCAGAACCCAAGAAGTCAGCCATCAAGGAGACCGAACCGTGAAGAGCGCCGTGGAGACCCTGAACCCGACCCGGGTTCGGCTCACTGTCGAGGTGCCCTTCGAGGAGCTCAAGGACAGCCTCGACGCGGCGTACAAGAAGATCAACCAGCAGGTCACGGTGAAGGGGTTCCGCAAGGGCAAGATCCCGGCCCGCGTCATCGACCAGCGGTTCGGCCGCGGTGCGGTTCTGGAGGAGGCGGTCAATGACGCGCTTCCGAAGTTCTACACCGAGGCGGTCAACGAGGCCGAGCTCAACGTCCTGGGCCAGCCCGAGGTGGACATCACCGAGCTGAAGGACAACGAGACCCTCAACTTCACCGCCGAGGTCGACATCCGCCCGGCCATCGAGATCCCGGACTACTCCGGCATCGAGGTCGAGGTCGACGCGGTCGAGGTCACCGACGAGGACCTCGAGAAGTCCGTGGAGCAGCTCCGTGAGCGCTTCGCGTCCACCTCCCCGGTCGAGCGCGCCGCCGCCGACGGCGACGTCGTGACCATCGACCTGGAGGCCAAGGTCGACGGCAAGGTCCTCGAGGACGGCGTGGCCAGCGGTGTCTCGTACACCATCGGCTCCGGCGAGCTCCTCGACGGCATCGACGAGGCCGTCACCGGTCTCGAGGCCGGCGGCGAGGCCACCTTCACCTCGCAGCTCAAGGGCGGCTCGGCCGAGGGCCAGGACGCCGAGGTCACCGTCAAGGTCACGCAGGTCGCCGCGCGCGAACTGCCCGAGCTGGACGACGACTTCGCGCAGCTGGCCTCCGAGTTCGACACCCTGGACGAGCTCAAGGCCGACAGCCGCAAGCGCCTCGAGAACATGAAGCAGTACGACCAGGCCACGCAGGCCCAGGAGCGCGTCCTGGAGAAGCTGCTCGAGCTGGTCGAGGTTCCGGTTCCCGAGAAGCTGCTCGCGGACGAGGTCCAGACCCGCAAGCACAACCTCGAGCACCACCAGCTCGGCCAGATGGGCCTCGACCTCGACAAGTACCTGGAGATCCAGGGCAAGTCGGCCGAGGAGTTCGACGAGGAGACCCGCGAGCAGGCCGTCAAGGGCATCAAGACGCAGTTCGTCCTGGACGAGCTCGTCAACAAGGAGAAGCTGAACGTCAACCAGGAGGAGCTCACCGAGCACCTCATGCGGCGCGCTTCCTCCTCCGGCATGTCCCCCGACCAGTTCGCCCAGGCCGTCGTCGAGGGTGGCCAGGTGCCGATGCTCGTCGGCGAGGTCGCCCGCGGCAAGGCCCTCGCGGTCGTCGTCGAGGCCGCCACGGTCAAGGACACCAACGGCGAGGTCGTCGACCTCAGCGACGACGAGGACGAGACCGCCGAGACGGTCGAGGCCTCCGCCGCCGAGGCCGAGGGCACCGAGGCCGCCGCCGAGGAGAAGACCGAGGCCTGAGCCACGGCCTCCAGCTGATCCGGCTACGAGGGCCCCGGGACGCGCACCGCGTCCCGGGGCCCTCGTGCCGTACCGCGACAAGGGCCCGTGACCCTGCGCTCACAGCGAACAGTCAAGGAACCGGGATGGCCTCCGCCTGCCTGCGCGTTAGGGTCCATAACTACGAGGGCAGGGGAGTCCCCGAAACCGCCGAGACCGGCGGACGACGAGGGGCCCCAGGCCCCAGCAGAAGACGTGAGACGGCCCGGCGCCGTCGTAAGACGAGCAGGTGGATACGTGACGAATCTGATGCCCTCCGCCGCCGGCGAGCCTTCCATCGGTGGTGGCCTCGGCGACCAGGTCTACAACCGGCTGCTCAACGAGCGGATCATCTTTCTCGGTCAGCCGGTCGACGACGACATTGCCAACAAGATCACCGCGCAGCTGCTGCTCCTTGCCGCCGACCCGGACAAGGACATCTTCCTTTACATCAACAGCCCCGGCGGCTCGATCACGGCCGGCATGGCGATCTACGACACCATGCAGTACATCAACAACGACGTGGTGACGATCGCGATGGGCATGGCCGCCTCCATGGGCCAGTTCCTGCTCAGCGCGGGCACCCCCGGCAAGCGCTTCGCCCTGCCGAACGCCGAGATCCTGATCCACCAGCCGTCCGCGGGCCTCGCGGGCTCCGCGTCGGACATCAAGATCCACGCCGAGCGGCTGCTGCTCACCAAGAAGAAGATGGCCGAACTGACGGCGTTCCACACCGGCCAGACCGTCGAGCAGGTCACGCACGACTCCGACCGTGACCGCTGGTTCGACCCGCAGGAGGCCAAGGAGTACGGCCTCATCGACGACATCATGCCCACGGCGGCCGGCATGCCGGGCGGCGGCGGCACCGGGGCCTGAGCCCTTCAGCCCCAGTCGACCCCAGCCCCCTTCAGGAGACCCCAGTGAACGACTTCCCCGGCAGCGGCCTCTACGACCGGCTGAGCACCGAGCAGGCCACCGGTCAGTACACCGGCCCGAGCGCCGAGTCCCGCTATGTCATCCCGCGCTTCGTCGAGCGCACTTCGCAGGGCGTGCGTGAGTACGACCCGTACGCGAAGCTCTTCGAGGAGCGCGTGATCTTCCTCGGCGTGCAGATCGACGACGCCTCCGCCAACGACGTCATGGCGCAGCTCCTGTGCCTGGAGTCGATGGACCCTGACCGTGACATCTCGGTCTACATCAACAGCCCGGGCGGCTCCTTCACGGCGCTGACCGCCATCTACGACACGATGCAGTTCGTGAAGCCCGATGTGCAGACGGTCTGCATGGGCCAGGCGGCCTCGGCCGCCGCGGTCCTGCTCGCCGCCGGCACCCCGGGCAAGCGCATGGCGCTCCCGAACGCCCGTGTGCTGATCCACCAGCCGTACAGCGAGACCGGCCGCGGTCAGGTCTCCGACCTGGAGATCGCCGCCAACGAGATCCTCCGGATGCGTTCGCAGCTGGAGGAGATGCTGGCCAAGCACTCCACGACGCCGATCGAGAAGATCCGCGACGACATCGAGCGCGACAAGATCCTCACCGCCGAGGACGCGCTGTCCTACGGCCTGATCGACCAGATCATCTCCACCCGGAAGATGAACAACGCGTCGGCCGCCTGACCGAGCAAGCAGTATCTGCCTCCTCTTGGCGCGGAGCGCGTGCAAGCGAACCGCGCCAAGGGGGGCCCGAACGGGGGGCCCGGCAAGGTACCGTCGGATATGAGGCACCAGGAGCCGCCTGTACGGGCGTCTCCCAGGCGAAGGGGAAGCACCTCGTGGCACGCATCGGTGACGGCGGCGATCTGCTCAAGTGCTCGTTCTGCGGAAAGAGCCAGAAGCAGGTCAAGAAGCTCATCGCAGGCCCCGGTGTGTACATCTGCGACGAGTGCATCGACCTCTGTAACGAGATCATCGAGGAAGAGCTCGCGGAGACCAGTGAGGTCCGGTGGGAGGAACTCCCCAAGCCTCGCGAGATCTACGAGTTCCTCGAGGGTTACGTCGTAGGTCAGGAAGCGGCCAAGAAGGCGCTCTCGGTCGCGGTGTACAACCACTACAAGCGGGTTCAGGCCGGAGAGAACGGCGGGGCCCAAGGGCGCGAGGACGCCATCGAGTTGGCGAAGTCCAACATCCTCCTGCTCGGTCCCACGGGCTCCGGCAAGACGCTCCTCGCGCAGACGCTCGCCCGGATGCTGAACGTCCCGTTCGCCATCGCCGACGCGACGGCGCTCACGGAAGCGGGCTATGTCGGCGAGGACGTCGAGAACATCCTCCTGAAGCTGATCCAGGCCGCGGACTACGACGTCAAGAAGGCCGAGACCGGCATCATCTACATCGACGAGATCGACAAGGTCGCCCGCAAGAGCGAGAACCCGTCGATCACCCGCGATGTATCGGGCGAAGGCGTCCAGCAGGCCCTCCTCAAGATCCTTGAGGGCACCACGGCCTCGGTGCCCCCGCAGGGCGGGCGCAAGCACCCGCACCAGGAGTTCATCCAGATCGACACCACGAACGTCCTCTTCATCGTCGGCGGCGCCTTCGCCGGCCTGGAGAAGATCATCGAGGGCCGTGCGGGTGCGAAGGGCATCGGCTTCGGCGCGACGATCCACTCCAAGCGGGAGCTGGAGGAGAAGGACCAGTTCGAGGACGTCATGCCGGAGGACCTGGTGAAGTTCGGGATGATCCCGGAGTTCATCGGCCGCCTGCCCGTCATCACCTCGGTCCACAACCTCGACCGCGAGGCCCTGCTCCAGATCCTGGTCGAGCCGCGCAACGCGCTGGTGAAGCAGTACGAGCGTCTCTTCGAACTCGACGGCGTGGAGCTGGACTTCGAGCGCGAGGCGCTCGAGGCCATCGCGGACCAGGCGATCCTCCGCCAGACCGGCGCACGCGGACTGCGGGCGATCATGGAAGAGGTCCTGATGTCGGTGATGTACGAGGTCCCGTCCCGCAAGGACGTGGCCCGCGTCGTCATCACGGCGGACGTCGTCCACTCCAACGTCAACCCGACGCTGGTGCCCCGGATCGTGAAGAACGACGGACGGCACGAGAAGAGCGCGTAGCGCCGTTGCTCGGCCGTTGCTCGTAGGTGAAGAGCGGGACCCGACCAGAGCTGGTCGGGTCCCGCTTTGTTCGCGCCAGTTACCTCGCGGTCCGTGGATCTTCGGTATGCGAAGTGCTCGACTGGTGTGTGACCAGGGCGCCTTGTGGGGCCCGTGAGACACCTGGGGGCAAGTGAGCTTGAAAGTGAAGCGGCTGCTGGCTGCGGTGGGTGTGACGGCTGCGGCGGGGGTGGTGCCGGTGGTTGCGGCGGCGCCGGCGCAGGCGGATCAGATGGATTGTGCCCAGTACCTGAAGGGGGCGGGATACGTGGTCGGTTCCAAGGCCAAGGGCGCCTGCAGGGTGGGCAGCCAAGGTGGGCCGGTCAACTGGATGGGCTGCGATGCGCGCCTGGTGACCATTGGCGTCTCCAGCGCTCACTCGACGCGGGCCTGTAACTGGTCGCAGCGGTAACAGCGAGAGGGCCCGGTCGCGATCGACCGGGCCCTCCTGTTCTCGTTGGGGCTGTTTTACTTCGTCTCGACGCGGACGTCGTTGCGCAGCTTGGCGGTGAGGTCGGCGGCGTCCTCGACCGGCACGCCCTTGCCCTGCATCATGGCTGCGGCATCGTTGGCGATCACAAGGCCGAAGGTGCTGTTGTCGGCCCACATGCAGATGGGCATCTCGAGGCCCTTCGGGGCACCGCTGGCGGCGCCACCCTTGAACTTGGCTGCCTGGCACTTCAGGATGCCGTTCTCGAAGCCGTCGGGCTCGAACGACTCGGGGCTGCCGAGCAGTTCACCCTCCTCCGGCTCCTTGTCGGCTTCCTTCTTCATGTTGGCGAACGCGGCGTCCACCATGGCCTCGGGGTCGTCCACCTCGCCGTAGGCGCCGCCGAACTGGAGCACCTTCTGCTTCAGCGGGTCACTCGCGCTGCCCGTCTGGTACTGCGCGCTGACGTCCTTGGCATTCTTCATGCCCCACTTCTCGGCTTCGGCGACATCGCTGCTGCCCCCGGCGCCATCGCTGCCGGACTTCTTCTTGTACTCGCCGCCGATGACCGACGCGGGCGTCGTCAGCTTGTACGTCTTGCCGTCGTCGGCAACCGTGCCGCCGCCCCCACCATCGCCCACCAGGAACCACACACCGCCCGCGATCACCGCGAGGGCCACCACGGCGCCGATGATGATGCCGGCCTTCTTCCCGCCGCCGCCTCCGCCCGGCGGCGGGGGCGGGACCTGGCCGTAGGGGGCCTGGGGCTGCTGGCCGTAGGGGCCCGGCTGCTGCGGGGCGCCGTACGGCTGCTGGCCCGGGTAGCCACCCTGCTGCGGGACGCCCTGGGGGGCCTGCTGCGGGTAGCCGTAGCCGGGCTGCTGGGGGGCCTGGGGCTGCTGGCCGTAGGGGCCCGGCTGCTGCGGCTGCCCCGGCTGACCGTACGGTCCGGGCTGCTGGGGCTGACCGCCGTACGGGCCCGGCTGGTTGTAGCTCATTCCTCTGTCCCCTCCAGTGCTTATGCGTTCCGAACATCCTGACGGAAGGCGCCGCACCGTGGGGCGTCGGGGGTCACACCGTTACCAACGAATCTGGTTTCGGTACAGGACCGTGACGGCCCTAAACTGTGCGTCGTGACCGAGAACACTCAGCAGCAGCAAAGCAGCGTCCCCGAGCCCGAACTGCCGAAGACCTACGCTCCGGCCGAGGTAGAGGGGCCGCTGTACGAGCGCTGGGTAGACCGCGGTTACTTCGCCGCCGACGCGAAGAGCGACAAGCCGCCGTTCACCGTCGTCATCCCGCCGCCGAACGTCACGGGCTCGCTCCACCTGGGCCACGCCTTCGAGCACACGCTGATCGACGCCCTCACCCGCCGCAAGCGCATGCAGGGCTACGAGACGCTGTGGCAGCCCGGCATGGACCACGCCGGCATCGCCACCCAGAACGTCGTCGAGCGCGAGCTCGGCAAGGAAGGCAAGTCGCGCCACGACCTCGGCCGGGAGAAGTTCGTCGAGCGCGTCTGGCAGTGGAAGGGCGAGTCCGGCGGCCAGATCTCCGGGCAGATGCGCCGCCTCGGCGACGGCGTCGACTGGTCGCGTGAGCGGTTCACCATGGACGAGGGCCTCTCCCAGGCCGTCCAGACCATCTTCAAGCGGCTCTACGACGACGAACTCATCTACCGCGCCGAGCGGATCATCAACTGGTGCCCGCGGTGCCTGACCGCGATCTCGGACATCGAGGTCGAGTACCAGGACGACGACGGCGAGCTGGTCTCCATCAAGTACGGCGAGGGGGACGAGACGCTCGTCGTCGCCACCACCCGCGCCGAGACCATGCTCGGTGACACCGCCGTCGCCGTTCACCCCGACGACGAGCGGTACGCACACCTCATCGGCAAGCAGATCAAGCTGCCGCTGACCGACCGCTCCATTCCCGTCGTCGCGGACGCGCACGTCGACCCGGAGTTCGGCACCGGTGCCGTCAAGGTCACCCCGGCCCACGACCCGAACGACTTCGAGATCGGCCAGCGGCACAACCTGCCGTCCATCGCCGTGATGGACGAGCACGCCGTCATCACCGTCGCCGGCCCCTTCCAGGGCCAGGACCGCCTGGAGGCCCGCTCCGCGATCGTCGCCGCGCTGCGCGCCGAGGGCCGGATCGTCGCCGAGAAGCGGCCGTACACCCACTCCGTCGGCCACTGCTCGCGCTGCAAGACGACGATCGAGCCGCGTCTGTCCATGCAGTGGTGGGTCAAGGTCGGCCCGCTCGCCAAGGCCGCCGGTGACGCGGTCCGCGACGGCAAGGTCAAGATCCACCCGCAGGAGATGGAGAAGCGCTACTTCGACTGGGTCGACAACCTCCACGACTGGTGCATCTCGCGGCAGTTGTGGTGGGGCCACCGCATCCCCGTCTGGTACGGCCCGAACGGCGAAGTCGTCTGCGTCGGTCCCGACGAGGAGCCGCCGGGCGGCGAGGGCTGGACGCAGGACACCGATGTCCTCGACACCTGGTTCTCCTCCGGCCTGTGGCCGTTCTCCACCCTCGGCTGGCCCGAGCAGACCGAGAGCCTCGCGAAGTTCTATCCGAACTCCGTCCTGGTCACCGGCTACGACATCCTCTTCTTCTGGGTCGCCCGGATGATGATGTTCGGCCTGTACGCGATGGACGGCACCCCGCCGTTCCACACCATCGCCCTGCACGGCATGGTCCGCGACCAGTTCGGCAAGAAGATGTCGAAGTCCTTCGGGAACGCGGTCAACCCGCTGGACTGGATGGACAAGTACGGCTCCGACGCGCTCCGCTTCACCCTGGCCCGCGGCGCCAACCCCGGCACCGACGTCCCGATCGGCGAGGACTGGGTCCAGGGCTCCCGCAACTTCGCCAACAAGATCTGGAACGCGACCCGCTTCGCGCTCATGAACGGCGCCACGGTCGAGGGCGAACTCCCGCCCGCCGAGCGCCTGTCGGCCACCGACCGCTGGATCCTGTCCCGCCTGAACGCGGTCGTCGCCGAGGTGGACGCGTACTACGAGGACTACCAGTTCGCGAAGCTCTCGGACACGCTGTTCCACTTCGCCTGGGACGAAGTCTTCGACTGGTACGTCGAGTTGACGAAGACCACCTTCCAGGAGGGCGGGCAGGCCGCAGAGGACACCAAGCGGGTCCTCGGCGAGGTCCTCGATGTCACTCTCAAGCTGCTCCACCCGGTCGTCCCGTTCGTCACGGAGACCCTGTGGACCACGCTCACCGGCAGCGAGTCGCTGGTCATCGCCGAGTGGCCGGCCGACTCGGGCTTCCGGGACGCGTCCGCCGAGCGCGAGATCGAGACCCTGCAGCAGGTGATCACCGAGGTCCGCCGGTTCCGTTCCGACCAGGGCCTGCAGCCCGGCCAGAAGGTCCCGGCCCGCCTGGTCCTCGACGGCACGACGCTCGCCCCGCACGAGGCCGCCATCCGTCAGCTCCTGCGTCTGCAGCCGGAGGGCGAGGGCTTCGCGGCCACCGCCACGCTGCCGGTGTCGGGCGCGACGGTCGCGCTCGACCTGTCCGGCACGATCGATGTCGCCGCGGAGCGCAAGCGTCTGACGAAGGACCTCGCGGCGGCGGAGAAGGAGATCGCGGCGGCCAACGGGAAGCTCGGCAACGAGGCCTTCCTGGCCAAGGCCCCCGACCACGTGGTGGACAAGATCCGTGGCCGGCTCTCGAAGGCGGAGGCGGACATCGAGCGGATCAAGGGACAGCTGGACGCCCTGCCGGCCGCGTGAGCCGTATAGCCGTATATGAGTGAAGGCCCCGGGACCACAGGGTCCCGGGGCCTTCCCGTCCGCACTTCCGGCCTTCCCGTCCGCACTTCCGGCCCTCACGTCCGCACTTCCGGACTTCCAGCCGAAAGAGAGTGTTCAGCCCGCCCGTAGCCCCAGCCGTACCAACTCCGCCTCCGCCAGGGCGTCCAGGGTTTCCGGTTCTCCGTTCCGCCAGCCCTCCGCCAGGCTTCCCGGGCTCGCGTCCGGCAGGAACGAGGCCGTGCGGGCCACTTCGTCGAGGGGACGCAGCAAAGAGCGCAGCGCGAGCAGCTCACGGCCGTCCTCCGATTCCGCGAGCTCCTGCGCGGCCGCCGCCTGGCGGGCCCAGCGCAGCCGGCGCGGCAGCCACAGGGCCAGGACGAGACCGACGGGCAGCGCGAAGAGACCGACCGCGCCGATCGCGGCGAGGGCGTCCACGGCGGTCTGCCCGCCGTCCCCCGCGGAGGCGAGCTTGTCGCCCGCGCCCGCCACATTGCGCAGCGCCGCATCCAGCTTGCCGCCCACCAGAGGCACTCTGGCGGCGGTCGTGCCGGCGTTGGTGAGGCCCGAGCTGAAGCTGCGTCCCGCCGTCTCCACATCCTCGGCGGGGCGGGAGAGCATCTGGACGAGCCGATACGCGATCATCGCGACCGCGGCCCACAGGGCGGTCCACAGCAGGACCGCGCCGTCGCCGATCATCTGCCGCGTTCTGCGGCCGGAGTTCTGGGCGTACCACATGCACCGATTGCACCCCCGGCGCGCACCGGGCCGGGCAAACCGCGCCGTGGCTACAGCAACCGGTCGCCGAAACGGGTCAGTACGAGCACCAGAACGGTGCCGTAGAGGATGACGGGCCCCGCCCAGGCATACGTCCGCAGGGCGCGCACCAGGCGTTCGGGGGCGGGCAGTACGCCGCTGCGCAGACAGTGCACGCTCACGTACCAGAACAGCGGGAGCACCACGGCCCACACGAGCATGCACCACGGGCACAGCGCCCCGATGACGTACAGACACTGTCCGATCAGCCAGACGACGAAGACGAACGCGCCCGTCACCCCGGCCTGGAGGCCGAGCCACAGCCAGCGCGGGAAGCCCGCCCCGACGAGCAGCGCGAGGCCGAGCGCGGCCAGGGCGGCGAAGGCGGGGATGCCGATGAGCATGTTCGGGAAGCCCAGGAGACTGCCCTGCCAGGTCTCCATGACGTCGCCGCAGCTGAGCACCGAGTTGATGTTGCAGCCGGGGGCGAAGGCGGGATTCGCGAGGCTCTCGATGCGGTCGTACGTGAGCACGGTCGAGGCCAGCGTGCCGAGCACGCCCCCGATCAGCAGCAGCAGGCTCAGGGGGCGGCCGGCGCCCAGGGCGGGCCGGCGCGCGCGGTGGATCTCGCAGTCGCTCTCGGGCATACCGTCAAGCCTCGCCTGACCTGGGCTCTTGCAGGAAGGCGCGATGGTCCCGGGAAAGTCCTCGACCGGTCCGTACTTTCGGCCGAAGACAGCCGAAACAGGGTGCCGTAAATCACGTAAATCAGGACGGAAGTCCGCCGGATCGGGCCAAAAGACCCCGGATGATGGAAGACATGCACGTAAGGTCCGCCTCCGGGGCGCTCAGCAGGCTGTCGGCCTGGGGCCGTCGCCTCGCGCGGCGCCTGGCGGGCTGTCCGCGTGCGCTCGACGTACTCACCGCGCTCAGCTGTCTCGGCCTGATGGCCCTGGACATACCGGGCCTTGCCGCGGCGGACAACTCCCTCGACGGCCATCTGCAGGCCGGGCTCGTCCTGACCGCGGGCTCGGCGTCGCTGCTCCTGCGCCGCCGGGCGCCATGGGTGACGTATCTCGTGGGGATCGGCTTCCTGTGGTGGCTGCACGAGCTGACCCTGGTGCAGTTCGCGCTGTACTCCCTCGGCCGCTACCGCGGCAGGCGGGCCGGTGTGGGGGCCGCCGTGCTCTATGTGGCCGTCGCCTACGCGCTGTTCAACCTGCCCGGCTGGCCGGTCACGCGCGGCGACACCCTGCCGGAGTTCTTCTCCCTGGTCGTGCCGATCGGGGCGCTCGCCGCCGGAGTGGGCATCGCCGCCAACCGGCAGGACCTGGTGCGGGCCCTGGAGAAGCAGCGGGCCCAGACCTCGGTCCTGGAAGCGGTGCACGCCGAACGGGCCCGGGTCGCGGGCGACGTGCACGACTTCGTGGGGCGCGAGCTGACCCTGCTGACGGTGCGCTCCGAGGTCCTGGCGCGCCGGGCGCGCGGCGAGCCGTACGAGACGGACTTCGAGGAGCTCTCCGAGACCGCCCGCAGGGCGCACCGGGTCCTCAACGAGATCATCGTGCAGCGTGGCGCCGACGGTGCCCCGACGCCGGGCCTCGACGCCCTGCCCGATCTCGCCGAGCAGAGCGAACGGGCGGGCAGCGCGGTCGAGTTGGCGGTCGACGAGGCCGCCTACGGACTGTCGCCGCTGCGCCAGGCGGCCGTCTACCGCGTCGTCCAGGAGTGTCTGACCAACGCGGCCAAGCACGCGCCGGGGGAGCCGGTCGGGGTCCGTATCGAGCTCGCCGAACAGCAGGCCCGCATCACGGTCACCAACGCCCTGCCCGAGTCGGCCCCGTCGCGGGCACCGGTGTCCGCGGGCACCGGGACGGCGGGAATGGCGGAGCGGGTGCGCAGCGTGGGCGGGACCTTCGCGGCCGGCCGTGCCGAGGGGATGTACGAAGTGGTCGCCGAGCTGCCGGCCGGAAAGATCGCCCCCTCCGGCGTATGAAGCCCGGCCTCTGCGGCATGTGAAAGGTCGCCCCTCCGGCATGGGGAAGCCCGGCCCCCGCGGCATGCGAAGGGCCGGACTGCGCGGCGTATGAGGGACCGGACCGCGGCAACGGCGGCACGAAGTACCGCTACGCCGCTACGCCGCTACGCCGCTACGCCGCTACGCCGCTACGCCGCCGACATCAGCCGCTGCAGCGAGTCGAAGTCCTCGACGCACTTGCCGCACCCCAGGGCCACGGAGTCCAGCGGGTTCTCCGCCACGACCACCGGGATGCCCGTCGCCGCCGCCATCCGCAGATCGAGCCCGGGCAGCAGCGCACCGCCGCCCGTGATCACGATGCCGTGCTCCATGACGTCGCCGGAGAGCTCGGGCGGGCACTCCTCCAGGGTGGTCTTCACAGCGGCGATGATCGCCTCGATCGGCTCGTCGAGCGCGGCCCGTACTTCCTTCACGGTGAGGTCGATCGTCTTCGGCAGGCCGCCGACCTTCTCGCGCCCGCGCACGGTGAACGTCCGCATCTCGAAGGCGTCCTCGCCCGGCACCGGCCAGGCCGAGCCGATGGCGACCTTGATGTCCTCGGCGGTGCGCTCGCCGATGAGGAGGGCGTGCTGCTTGCGTACGTAGTCGGTGATCGCGGCGTCCAGACGGTCGCCGCCGACCCGCAGGGACTGCGCGGTGACGATCCCGCCGAGGGAGATCACGGCGACCTCGGAGGTGCCGCCGCCGATGTCGACGACCATGGAGCCGCGCGGCTCGGCCACGGGCAGGCCCGCGCCGATCGCGGCGGCCATCGGCTCCTCGATCAGATGGACCGCGCGGGCGCCGGAGCGCTGGGCGGCGTGCACGATCGCGCGCCGCTCGACCGGGGTGACCCCGCTCGGCACGCAGACGACCATGCGGGTGCGCGGCCGGCGGCCGGGGACGGCCTTGCGCACGAAGTGCCGGATCATCTCCTCGGCGGCTTCGTAGTCGCTGATCACGCCGTCCTTGAGGGGGCGGATAGCGGTGATCGACCCGGGAGTGCGGCCGATGGTCTCCTTGGCCTCCGCGCCGACGGCGAGGGCTCCGCGGGCGCCTTCGCGGACGGCGACGACGGACGGCTCATTGAGCACAATGCCCTGGCCGCGGGCATAGAGCAGGGTGTTGGCAGTGCCGAGGTCGATACCTATGTCCATGATCCGCAAGTTTGCCGGGTGTTTCTGCGGAAGGGCCGGGCGAAGGTCCCGAACCGGGCGGGTCGAAGGTCCTGTCACCCCCTCTCCGTAGACTGGCGTACGTGAGCGACCTCCCCCCGCACGGCAGCCCGAGCGACGACAACGAGCCAGAGCCCTTCGACGCGTCCGATGAGCCCGACGCCTTCCAGGACATCGTCGAGGCCGAGACAGACCGAGACCCCGACCTCGCGGTGATCGAGGCCGGCAGTCGCACCCTGCGCGCCCAGTCGGCGCCGCCGCAGGCCGATGTCCCGGCCCGCCCCGCCGACCCCGAGGTGGACAAGGCCCTGCGCGAGGTGGAGGCCGACCTCGCCACGCGCTGGGGCGAGACCAAGCTGGAGCCGTCGGTCGCCCGTATCCAGGCCCTGATGGATGTGCTCGGCGACCCGCAGCGCGCGTACCCCTCGATCCATCTGACCGGCACCAACGGCAAGACGTCCACGGCCCGCATGATCGAGGCCCTGCTCGGCGCCTTCGAGCTGCGCACCGGGCGTTACACCTCACCGCACGTCCAGTCGATCACCGAGCGGATCAGCCTGGACGGCGCCCCCATGAGCGCCGAGCGCTTCATCGAGACGTACCAGGACATCAAGCCGTACGTGGAGATGGTCGACGCACAGCAGGAGTACCGCCTTTCCTTCTTCGAGGTCCTCACCGGCATGGCGTACGCCGCCTTCGCGGACGCCCCGGCCGATGTGGCCGTCGTGGAGGTCGGCATGGGCGGCAGCTGGGACGCGACGAACGTGATCGACGCGGATGTCGCCGTGGTCACCCCGATCGACCTGGACCACACGGACCGCCTGGGCAAGACCCCCGGTGAGATCGCGACCGAGAAGGCCGGCGTGATCAAGCAGGACGCGACGGTGATCCTGGCCCAGCAGCCGGTGGACGCCGCGCAGGTGCTCCTGAAGAAGGCCGTCGAGGTCAATGCCACGGTGGCGCGCGAGGGCATGGAGTTCGGCGTGGTCTCCCGGCAGGTCGCCGTCGGCGGCCAGCTGCTCACCCTGCGCGGCCTCGGCGGCCCCGCCACCGAGTACACGGATGTGTTCCTGCCGCTGCACGGCGCGCACCAGGCGCACAACGCGGCAGTGGCCCTGGCCGCGGTCGAGGCGTTCTTCGGTGTCGGTGCCCAGCGCACCGAGCCGCTGGACGCGGAGACCGTGCGCAAGGCCTTCGCCTCCGTCGTCTCGCCGGGCCGCCTGGAGGTCGTCCGGCAGTCCCCGACCGTCGTCCTGGACGCCGCGCACAATCCGGCGGGCGCCCGCGCGGCCGCCGACGCGGTCGGCGAGGTCTTCGGCTTCAGCCGGCTCATCGGCGTGGTCGGCGCGAGCGGCGACAAGGATGTGCGCGGACTCCTGGAGGCCTTCGAGCCGATCTTCACGGAGATCGTCGTCACGCAGAACTCCAGCCACCGCGCGATGGACGCGGACGCCCTTGCCGCCGTCGCCGTCGAGGTCTTCGGCGACGAGCGCGTCCAGGTCGAGCCCCGTCTCGACGACGCCATCGAGGCCGCGATCACCCTGGCAGAGGAAGAGGGGGAGTACGCGGGCGGCGGCGTCCTCGTCACCGGTTCCGTCATCACCGTCGGCGAGGCCCGACTGCTCCTGGGGAGGGGCTGACTTTCCATGCGTACGCTCTGTGCGTCCACTTTGATCGGCGAGTTCTTCATCATCGGCTTCGCCGGTCTGGTCGCGATGAAGGACCCGGACCTGTCGACGTCCACGGTGTGGACGGTCTGCGGCATCGCCATGGCCCTGTCGGTGCTGCTCTGCGGAATGATCACCCGGCCGGGCGGGGTGCAGCTCGGCTGGGCCCTGCAGATCGGCCTGATCGCATCCGGCTTCGTAGTGCCCACGATGTTCTTCCTGGGGGCCTGCTTCGCGGGCTTGTGGTGGTGCTCGGTGCACTTCGGCCGCAAGGTCGACGAGGCGAAGGCACGGTTCGCGGCGCAGGCGTGAAGGGGCTTGCGCCAGCGCCTGACGCTGCGTAACCAGCACCGCTCGGTGCCCTGTAACCTCTGTGCACCCGCTCACCGACGTTTTACTGCAAGGAGCCGACACCGTGAGCCAGCGCACCCTCGTCCTGCTCAAGCCCGACGCCGTACGCCGTGGTCTGATCGGCGAGATCATCGGCCGTATCGAGCGCAAGGCGAACTGGACCATCAGCGCGCTGGAGCTGCGCACCCTGAGCCAGGACGTCCTGGAGCAGCACTACGGCGAGCACAAGGGCAAGCCTTTCTACGAGCCGCTGGTGGAGTTCATGGCCTCCGGCCCCGTCGTCGCCCTGGTGGTCGAGGGCGAGCGGGTCATCGAGGGTGTCCGCGCGCTCGCCGGGCCCACCGACCCGATTGCCGCGGCGCCGGGTTCCATCCGCGGCGACTTCGGCACCATCGTGCGCGAGAACCTGATCCACGCCTCGGACTCGGAGGAGTCCGCCGAGCGCGAGCTGAAGATCTTCTTCCCCTCGGTGGCCTGACCGGCCACCGGATCGGCGGCCCACGGGCCGGAGGGGACACAATGGATTTTCCTGACGGGCCGTCAGGGCAGCAGGGTCCATGACCAGGGGTGGCCGTGAATTTCGCGGTCACCCCTTGGCATATGCAAGCCGATTGGGGGAACGCATCCTTCCGTCGGCTCGTCCCCATTAGCGGGGCGGCGAATCATCTGCTGACAATGGCGGAGACCCTCGCGCCGTGTCCGTGCAGGCGAGACTACGATGGAAGCCTCCACGCCACAGCACCCACTCGCCGACCTAACCAGCCATCAACGCTCCACTTTGGGAAGGCCAGACGCTCCTGATGGGAACCAACATGTCGTTCATCGGCCGGGACATGGCTGTCGACCTCGGGACCGCCAACACGCTGGTGTACGTCAGGGGCCGCGGCATCGTACTCAACGAACCGTCCGTCGTCGCCATCAACACGAACACGGGTGGCATCCTCGCGGTCGGTGCTGAGGCGAAGAAGATGATCGGCCGCACCCCTGGCAACATCGTCGCGGTCCGCCCGCTCAAGGACGGCGTCATCGCCGACTTCGAGATCACCGAGCGGATGCTCCGCTACTTCATCCTCAAGATCCACAAGCGCCGGTACCTCGCCCGGCCGCGCGTGGTCGTCTGTGTCCCCTCCGGCATCACGGGCGTCGAGCGCCGCGCGGTCATCGAGGCCTCCACCCAGGCCGGCGCCCGCCAGGTGCACATCATCGAGGAGCCCATGGCCGCGGCCATCGGCTCCGGCCTCCCGGTCCACGAGGCCACGGGCAACATGGTGGTGGACATCGGCGGCGGCACCACCGAGGTCGCCGTCATCTCCCTGGGCGGAATCGTCACGGCACAGTCCATCCGCGTCGCGGGCGACGAGCTGGACAACGCGATCATTCAGCACATCAAGAAGGAGTACAGCCTCCTCCTCGGCGAGCGCACCGCCGAGCAGATCAAGATCACCATCGGGTCCGCCTACGACATGGACTCCGACGAGCACACCGAGATCCGCGGCCGCGACCTGGTCAGCGGACTCCCCAAGACGGTCGTCATCTCCGCGGCCGAGGTCCGCAAGGCCATCGAGGAGCCGGTCAACGCGATCGTGGACGCGGTCAAGACCACCCTCGACAAGTGCCCGCCGGAGCTGTCCGGCGACGTCATGGACCGGGGCATCGTGCTCACCGGCGGCGGCGCCCTGCTGCGCGGCCTGGACGAGCGGCTCCGCCGTGAGACCGGTATGCCGATCCACATCGCGGAGGACCCGCTCGACTCCGTGGCGCTCGGCTCCGGCAAGTGCGTGGAGGAGTTCGAGGCCCTGCAGCAGGTGCTCGACTCGTCGCCGCGCAGATGACGTAATTCCAAAACATCCGCCGTACGGAGCTGCCACTTCGTACGGCGGATCGTTGATATAGAGGCATAAGCCCGGCAGGGCCAGGCCCGACAAGAAGCGCGCCCCCGCAGGCGCCGTATACGCAAGAGGCACAACCCATTCCGACGAGGAAGGCACGGCCGCCGCACGTGAGGGACACACGAGAGAGCCGGCTGCTCCTGGTGCTGCTGATCGCCATCGCGTTCGCACTGATCACGGTGGATATCCGAGGTGGCGAGGAGTCTCCGGTCGACGGCGCCCGACAGGCCGCCGCGACGGTCTTCGGGCCCGTGGAGAACGGCGTATCGGCAGCGGTCAATCCGCTCGGCAACGCCATCTCCGCGGTCCGCGACTCCGACGAGCGGCACGGCCGGATCGGCCAACTCGAGCGGGAGAACGCCGCGCTGAAGGCCAAGCTCGGCAGCGACGACCGCAACCGCAGCCGGGTCCGCCAGCTCGACCAGCTCCTGAAGAAGGCCGGCGCCGGCCAGTACGGCATCAAGGGCGCCGAAGTCATCGCCATAGGAGCCGCGCAGGGCTTCTCCTGGACCGTCACCATCGACGCCGGCGCCAATGACGGCCTCAAGCGCGATATGACCGTGCTCAACAGCGAGGGGCTCGTCGGCCGTGTCACCACGGTCGGCCCGAACACGGCGACCGTGCTGCTCGCCAACGACCCGGACTTCACCGTCGGCACCCGGATGGAGAAATCCGACGAGCTGGGCTTCGCCACCGGCCAGGGCGACCAGGACCTCGCCGTGCAGATGCTCAACGGCAAGGCCAAGGTCAAGAAGGGCGACCGCATGGTCACCTTCGGCTCCCAGGCCGACAAGCCGTTCGTGCCGGGCGTGCCCATCGGCGAGGTCGTCAAGGTCGACCCCTCCGGCGGCGACCTCACCCGCACCGTCTACCTCAAGCCGTACGTCGGCTTCAGCAAGCTCGACATCGTCGGCGTCGTCGTCGAAGCACCCCGCACCGACCCGCGCGACAAGGTGCTCCCCGAGCCGGCCAAGCCCAAGCCGACGCCCACGGTGACCGTAACCGTCACCCCGCCCGCCCCCGGCCAGGAAGGCGAGGGCCAGGACGGGCAGGCGCCCCCGGCGGGCGGCGACGGCCAGCAGCCTCAGGACGACCAGGAGTAAGGCCCATGCGTTTCAACCGGATGCTCCTGTCCACCACTTTGGTGGTCGTCGCGCTCGTGATCCAGGTCAGCGTGCTCGCCCGGCTCCATCTGCCGGGCGCCGTACCGGACTTGGTGCTGCTCACCGTCCTCGGCCTGGCCCTGGTGTACGGCCATGTCGGCGGCGCCCTCGTCGGCTTCGGCGCCGGCCTGCTCTCCGACCTCGCACCGCCCGCCGACCACGCCGCCGGGCGTTATGCGCTCGTCCTGTGCGTCATCGGCTATCTCGCGGGCCTGATGAAGCCCGAGTCGGGACAGGTCCGCTCCGCGACCGGGCCGATGGCCGTGGTCGTCGGCGCCGCCATCGGCTCGACCCTGCTGTACGCGGGAGTGGGCGCCCTCGTCGGCGACACCGCGGCCCGCCATGTGGGCCTCGGCAGCCTGCTGTTCACCGCGACGCTCTACGACCTGCTGCTCGCCCCCTTCGCCGTACCCGCGATCATGGCCCTGGCCAGACGCGCCGAGAACGACCCGCTCGCCGAGTCCGGCTCCGGCGGCAAGGCGAGCGATGTCTCCTCCGGCTGGCTCTCCGCCGGCACCGGCCTGCGCATCGGCAGCCAGCGCGGCGGCGGCCTGCGGATGAAGGCGGCCAAGGCCAAGGTGGCCAGGGCCGGCCGGATCAAGGGGGTCAAGCGCCTGTGACCGCGATGCCCGACTCCCCGGCGCGGACGCCGCGTTCGTCTTCCGTACACGACTGAGAGGGGGCAGGCGTGACCAACATTCCCGAGACCGGGCGCACGCCACGGGTGCAGATCCGCCTCATCATCATCCAGGTACTCGTCTTCTCGCTCCTGCTCACCCTCGGCGGCCGCCTCTGGTACCTGCAGGTCCGCAATGGCGAGGAGTACGCCGACGAGGCCAACGGCAACCATGTGCAGCGTGTCGTCGACCCCGCCGTACGGGGCTCGATCCTCGACGCCCGCGGGGTGCCGCTCGCCGACAACCAGACCCGGCTCGTGGTCTCCGCGTCCCGCACCGAGCTGATGAAGATGAAGGACGACGGCGACGCCGTCCTCACCCGGCTCGCCGACGTCCTCGGCATGACGCCCAAGGAGGTCGGCGACAAGGTCCGCCTCTGTGACGCCAAGACCCCGCAGCCCTGCTGGAACGGCTCGCCCTACCAGCCCATCCCGATCACCGACGAGGCGACTCCCAAGCAGGCCCTGCAGATCCGTGAGCGCGCCGAGGACTTCCCCGGCATCACCGCGGAACCCACGGCGGTGCGCCGCTACGCCGCACCCGGCGGCGCCCAGACCTCCCAGGTGCTCGGCTATCTCTCGCCCGTCACCGACGCGGAGATCCAGGCGGCCAAGGACACCTCGTCGCCGTATCTGCGCTCGGACTCGGTGGGCCGCTCCGGCCTGGAGCGCACCTACGACAAGCAGCTGCGCGGCAAGGCAGGTGTGACGGCCTACGAGGTCGACAAGCTCGGCCGGGTCATGGGCAAGACCCAGAGCGACCCCGCGCGGCCCGGCGCCAACGTCGTCACCAGCATCGACGCCCGGGTGCAGCGCGTCGCCGAGTACGAGCTCAACGAGGCGATGAAGGCCGCCCGCAAGGAGTTCGACAAGAACACCGGCGAGAACTACAAGGCCGACGCGGGCGCCGTCGTCGTCATGGAGTCCAAGACCGGCCGCATCATCTCCATGGCCTCCAACCCGGACTACGACCCCAATGCCTGGGTCGGCGGCATCTCCGGCAAGGACTACGCCCAGCTCACCGGCAAGAAGTCCAACTTTCCGCTGCTCAACCGCGCCATCCAGGGCCAGGCCGCCCCCGGCTCCATCTTCAAGGTGATCCCCACGGCGGCCGCGGTCAACGCGGGCTACAAGTTCAACGACCGCTACCCGTGCCCGAGTTCGTACTCCATCGGCGGCCAGACCTTCAAGAACTTCGAGTCCAAGGGGCACGGCTCCATCACCCTCGGCCAGGCCCTCGAAGTCTCCTGTGACACCGTCTTCTACAAGCTCTCCCACGACCAGTGGAACAAGGACGGCGGCAACAAGCCGAAGAAGGACACCAAGGACTGGTTCTACCGCACCGCCCATGAGTTCGGCCTCGGCAAGGAGACCGGCATCGACCTGCCCAACGAGGTCAAGGGCCGGGTCCCGGACCGCCAGTGGAAGAAGGACTACTGGGACGCCAACAAGGACTCCTGGTGCAAGACCGGCAAGAAGGGCGGCGAATACGCCGAGCGCATCGCGTACGAGAACTGCCTCGAAGGCATGAAGATGCGCGCCGGTGACTCCGTCAACTACTCCATCGGCCAGGGCGACACCCTCGTCACCCCGATCCAGATGGCCACGATCTACTCGGCGATCTCCAACGGCGGCACCATGTACGACCCGTCCGTCGGCAAGGCGATCATCAGCCCCGACGGCAAGCACACCGAGGAGATCAAGCCCAGGCCGCACGGCAAGCTGCCCATGGACAAGAAGCTGCGCGACGACATAGACGGTGCCCTCGCGGATGTCGCGACCCGCGGTACCGCCGCCTGGCGCTTCGGCGGCTGGCCGCAGGACAAGATTCCGATGCACGCCAAGACGGGTACCGCCGAGGTCTACGGCAAGCAGACCACCTCGTGGTTCGCGACGTACACCGACGACTACACGGTCATCATGACCATCTCCCAGGGAGGCACCGGCTCCGGTGCCTCGGGCCCCGCGGTCCGCAAGATCTACGACGCCATGTACGGCCTGGACGCCAAGGGCAAGCAGGACCCGAAGAAGGCACTCCTGCCCAAGCCGGAGGCATCGCTGCCGAAGATCGAGCCGGACGGTTCGATCGACGCACCCACGATCAAGCCGTACGAGCCGCAGAAGGAGGAGCCGCCCGCCCCGCAGGAGCTCGCGGCCGCCGTCCCCGCTCCAGCTTCAGGAAGGCGTGACTGATGGCAGGCGGCTTCTCCGTCTCCGGATACGGACCCGAACGCGGCATCTGGGCCAAGCTGTTCGCCCGTGACGCCGTCACGCGTCGGCTCGACTGGCCGCTGCTCCTGTCCGCGCTCGCGCTCTCCCTGATCGGCTCGGCGCTCGTCTACTCGGCGACCCGCAACCGCACCGAGCTGGTCGGCGACGACCCGTACTCCTACGTGGTCAAGCACATCCTCAACGTCGGCATCGGCCTCGCCCTGATGGCCGGCACCATCTGGCTCGGCCACCGCACCCTGCGCACCGCGGTGCCGATCCTGTACGGCGTCTCGGTCTTCCTGGTGCTGCTCGTGCTGACCCCGCTCGGCGCGACCATCAACGGCGCGCACGCCTGGATCAACATCGGCGGACTCTCCCTGCAGCCCTCGGAGTTCGTGAAGATCACGATCATCC
Organism: Streptomyces monticola; assembly: GCF_042665355.1. Classification (NCBI taxonomy): domain Bacteria; kingdom Bacillati; phylum Actinomycetota; class Actinomycetes; order Kitasatosporales; family Streptomycetaceae; genus Streptomyces; species Streptomyces monticola. Next base: position 339,795 of record NZ_JBHTCF010000005.1, read on the forward strand.
TGGGGATGGCGATGCTGCTCGCGGCCCGTGTCGACGCGGGCGACCGGGCGCACCCCGACCAGCGCACCGTCCTGCAGGCCCTCGGCCTTGCCGTCGTCCCGATAATGATCACGATGCTGATGCCGGACCTCGGCTCGGTCATGGTGATGGCCGTCATCGTCCTCGGTGTGCTGCTCGCCTCCGGCGCCTCCAACCGCTGGGTGTTCGGGCTGCTCGGCACCGGTGCCGCGGGCGCCGTCGCGGTCTGGCAGCTGGGACTCCTCGACGACTACCAGATCGCCCGCTTCGCGGCCTTCGCCAACCCCGCCCTCGACCCGGCAGGCGTCGGCTACAACACCAACCAGGCCCGTATCGCCATCGGCTCCGGCGGACTGACGGGCGCCGGGCTCGGCGACGGCTCACAGACCACGGGCCAGTTCGTGCCCGAGCAGCAGACCGACTTCATCTTCACCGTCGCCGGTGAGGAACTCGGCTTCCTGGGCGCCGGGTTGATCCTCCTGCTGCTCGGTGTCGTGCTTTGGCGGGCCTGCCGGATCGCCCGCGAGACGACCGAGCTGTACGGCACGATCGTCGCCGCCGGGATCATCGCCTGGTTCGCCTTCCAGTCCTTCGAGAACATCGGGATGACCCTCGGCATCATGCCGGTGGCGGGCCTCCCGCTGCCCTTTGTGTCCTACGGCGGTACATCGATGTTCGCGGTCTGGATCGCCATCGGGCTGCTCCAGTCGATCCGGGTGCAGCGCCCGATGTCCGCGTAGGAGGAACTGCACGCCAAGGGCTGCCCAGGGCCGCCTTTCGCGACTAAATTCGGTTCATGGCGGAGACGAAGCGCGAGATCGAGCGGAAGTACGAAGCCACCGAGGGCCTAGCCCTGCCCGACCTGAGCAAGGTCGGCGGCGTCGCGGCCGTCCTGGACAAGGGTGTCGTCGACCTCGACGCCACCTACTACGACACCGCCGACCTCCGGCTCGCCGCGTCCGCTCGCACCCTGCGCCGCCGCACCGGCGGTGACGACGCGGGCTGGCATCTGAAGCTCCCGGTCTCCGACGGCGTCCGCGACGAGGTGCACGCGCCGCTCTCCGCCCAGGTGCCGCGCGCCCTCGCCGGTCTCGTACGGTCCCGGGTGCGCGACGCCGAGCTCCTGCCCGTGGTGCGGCTGCGCTCCGCCCGCGACGTGCGCCATCTCGTCGACGCCGACGGTGCCCTGCTCGCCGAGGTCAGCGTGGACGCCGTACGCGCCGACCGGCTCAACGGCGGCGAAGGCAGCGCCGAGTGGACCGAGATCGAGGTGGAGCTCGCCGACGGCCGGGACCCCGCCTTCCTCGACAAGGTCGAGAAGCGGCTGCGCAAGGCCGGTGTCGCCCCCGCGGGATCGGCGTCAAAGCTGGCCAGGGCGCTCGCCGAGACCGGCGCGAAGCCGCGCAAGGCGCGCTCGGCCAGGGCTCCGAAGCCGGTCACCGCGGGCGACCACGTCCTCGCCTATCTGCGTGCCCAGCGCGATGCGATCGTCGCGCTCGACCCGGCCGTCCGCAGCGACGAGCCCGACTCCGTGCACCAGATGCGGGTCGCCACCCGCCGCCTGCGCAGCGCGTTCCGCTCGTACCGCAAGGTCCTCGACCGCGGTGTCACCGACCCCATCGGCGACGAGCTGAAGTGGCTGGCCGGGGAACTGGGCGTGGACCGGGACCGCGAGGTGCTCACCGAGCGCATCCAGGCAGCGCTCGGCGAACTGCCGCGGGCGCTGGTCACCGGTCCCGTGCGGGGCCGCCTCAGGACCTGGTCGGCGGCCCGGCGCAGTGGTTCGCGCCGCCATCTGATCGCCGTGCTCGACGGCCGGCGCTATCTCGCGGTGCTCGACACCCTGGATGCGCTGCTCGCGGACCCGCCGCTGCGCGCCGCCGCGGCCGAGCCCCCGCAGGGCATCCTGGCGAAGGCCGTTCTGCGCGATTACGACCGCCTGGCGGAGCTCGTGGCCCAGGCCCTCGACGCGGCCCCCGGCACCGACCGTGACCTCGCCATGCACGAGGCCCGCAAGAAGGCCAAGCGCACCCGGTACGCGGCGGAGGCGGCGACGCCCGCTCTGGGCAAGCCCGCGAAGCGCCTGGCCGGCCATGCGAAGGAGCTGCAGGGCCTGCTCGGCGAGCACCAGGACAGCGTGATGTGCCGCCTGGCCCTGCGCGATCTGGCCGCCCAGGCACACGCGGCGGGCGAGAGCGCCTTCACGTACGGACTGCTCTACGGCCGCGAGGAGCTGCGGGCGGCGGACTGCGAGCGCGAGCTGCCGGGCCTGAGCCCTCAGAAGCACCCGCGGTACGCGGCGGACCTCGCCTGACGTGGCAGAAGGCGGCTGACCTGCACGGCGCGGAGGGCCTAGGCGAAACGGGTTAGGCTTGAGGGTCACCCCTGCCAGCTCACGAAGGTTTCGCGATGCCTGCCGAGTCCGTCTTCCCTCAGCTTGAGGCTCTGCTCCCGCACGTGCAGAAGCCCATTCAGTACGTCGGCGGTGAGCTGAACTCCACCGTTAAAGAGTGGGACTCCTGCGACGTCCGCTGGGCCCTGATGTACCCGGACGCCTACGAGGTCGGTCTGCCCAACCAGGGCGTCATGATCCTCTACGAGGTACTGAACGAGCGCGAGGGCGTCCTCGCCGAGCGCACCTACAGCGTCTGGCCGGACCTGGAAGCGCTGATGCGCGAGCACAAGGTCCCGCAGTTCACCGTCGACAGCCACCGCCCGGTGAAGGCCTTCGACGTCTTCGGACTCAGCTTCTCCACCGAGCTCGGGTACACCAACATGCTCGCGGCCCTGGAACTCGCGGACATCCCGCTGGAGGCCAAGGACCGCACCCTGGACGACCCGATCGTCCTGGCCGGCGGCCACGCCGCGTTCAACCCGGAGCCGATCGCCGACTTCATCGACGCGGCGATCATCGGTGACGGCGAGCAGGCCGTGCTCGACATGACCGAGATCATCCGCGCCTGGAAGGCGGAGGGCCGCCCCGGCGGCCGCGAGGAGATCCTCTTCCGCCTCGCCAGGACCGGCTCGGTCTACATCCCGCGCTTCTACGACGTCGAGTACCTGCCCGACGGCCGCATCGGCCGCGTCGTACCCAACAAGTCCGGTGTGCCGTGGCGCGTGTCCAAGCACACGGTCATGGACCTGGACGAGTGGCCGTATCCCAAGCAGCCCCTGGTCCCGCTCGCCGAGACGGTGCACGAGCGGATGTCGGTGGAGATCTTCCGCGGCTGCACGCGCGGCTGCCGGTTCTGCCAGGCCGGCATGATCACGCGCCCGGTGCGGGAGCGCTCGATCACCGGTATCGGCGACATGGTCGAGAAGGGCCTGAAGGCGACGGGCTTCGAGGAGGTCGGCCTGCTGTCCCTGTCCTCCGCCGACCACACCGAGATCGGTGACATCGCCAAGGGCCTCGCGGACCGCTACGAGGAAGACAAGATCGGCCTCTCGCTGCCCTCCACCCGCGTGGACGCCTTCAACGTCGACCTGGCCAATGAACTCACCCGCAACGGCCGCCGCTCGGGCCTCACCTTCGCTCCCGAGGGCGGCAGCGAGCGGATGCGCAAGGTCATCAACAAGATGGTCTCCGAAGAGGACCTGATCAGGACGGTCGCGACGGCGTACGGCAACGGCTGGCGCCAGGTGAAGCTGTACTTCATGTGCGGTCTGCCCACGGAGACCGACGAGGACGTGCTGCAGATCGCGGACATGGCAACCGCCGTGATCCAGAAGGGCCGTGAGGTCTCCGGCAAGAACGACATCCGCGCCACGGTCTCCATCGGCGGCTTCGTCCCGAAGCCGCACACCCCGTTCCAGTGGGCCCCGCAGCTCTCCGCCGAGGAGACCGACGCCCGTCTGGAGAAGCTCCGGGACAAGATCCGCGGCGACAAGAAGTACGGCCGCTCCATCGGCTTCCGCTACCACGACGGCAAGCCCGGCATCGTGGAAGGCCTCCTCTCCCGCGGTGACCGCCGTATCGGCTCGGTCATCCGGGCCGTCTACGAGGACGGCGGCCGCTTCGACGGCTGGCGCGAGCACTTCTCGTACGACCGCTGGATGGCCTGCGCCGCCAAGACGCTGCCCGAGTTCGGTGTGGACGTCGACTGGTACACGACCCGCGAGCGCACCTACGAAGAGGTTCTGCCCTGGGACCACCTGGACTCCGGCCTCGACAAGGACTGGCTCTGGGAGGACTGGCAGGACTCGCTCGACGAGACCGAGGTCGACGACTGCCGCTGGACCCCGTGCTTCGACTGCGGGGTGTGCCCCCAGATGGACACCCAGATCCAGATCGGCCCCACGGGCAAGAAGCTGCTGCCGCTCACCGTGGTCAAGTAGCCCCGCGCGCCGGGGCGTTCACGCGCCCCGGCACAATGGCGTGATGCCCCGGCTCACCGTGCCCGACGTCCGGTTCCGCGCCTCGTTCCTCGAGGCGATGGCGGAGTACGCCGCCGAGGAGGAGTCCCCGGGCAACACGCGCAGCCGTGAGCTCGCCGAGTACGGCGCGAGCTGGCACGAGCCGGCGGGCTTCGCGCGGTATGTCGCGGCGGTACGCGAGGAGGAGCGGGAGGACGGCCGGCGGCCGTCGGGCTTCGTGCCCGGGAGCTGGTTCTGGTACGTCGACGGTGACACGTTCATCGGGCGTATCCAGGTACGTCACCGTCTGACCCCGCACCTGCGCGACTTCGGCGGCCACATCGGCTACGGGGTGCGTCCCTCCGCCCGCCGCCGCGGTCACGCCACCGCCATGCTGCGGGCCGTGCTGCCGTATGCCCGGACGCTCGGCGTCGACCCCGCGCTCGTCACCTGCGACACCGTCAACACCGCTTCCCGCAAGGTGATCGAGGCCTGCGGGGGAGTCCTGGAGGACGAGCGCGACGGGAAGTTGCGGTACTGGGTGCCCGCCGGGCGGATCCAGAGCGGCTCCTGACGCGTCGTCGCAGATATGGAACTGGAGAAGAGTGCCCCGCCCAGGGAGCCGGAAATGAGCGCCCCGCCCCCGTCGGCCGAGCAGGGCTGCCTGGTGACGGCGATCCGGCTTCCGGTGCGGATCGTGGTCTTCGTTCTCGTCGTGCCGGTGCGGATGGTGTGGGACGCCCTCGTCGTCTGCGGGCGGTTCCTCGACCGCACCGTGCTGCGGCCCGCCGGGCGTGCCCTCGCGTGGCTCGGCCGGACACTGTTCGTGGTGCCGGTCGTGTGGACGTACCGCCGGCTCCTGACGCCCCTCGGGCACGGCATCGCCTGGCTCGGCCGCACCCTCGTCGTCCTTCCCGCGCAGTGGCTCTACGCGCGCGTGCTGACGCCGTCGGGACACTTCCTCGCCCTGCTCGCCAGGGGAGCGGGTGCCGGTCTCGGATGGCTCGCCATGGCGCTGTTCGTCTGGCCGTGGGTCGGGTTCTGGCGGTACGTGGTCAGGCCCGTCGGGAGCGCCCTCGCATGGCTCGGGCGGATGCTGCTCGTGGTGCCGGCGCAGTGGGTGTACCGGAACGTGCTCACGCCGCTCGGGCACGGCATCGCCTGGGCCGCGCGGGGCATCGGTGCGGGAATCGCGTGGGCACTGCGCGGACTGGGCGCCGCCGTCGCCTTCGTGTGGCGGTGGCTGGTGGTGGTGCCGGTTGTCTTCGTGTGGCGGTGGCTGGTGGTGGTGCCGGCTGTCTTCGTGTGGCGGTGGGTGCTCGTTCCCGTGGGGCGTGCGCTGGCCGTCGTCGGGCGCGAGGTCGGGGACGCGTTCGGGCACGCGTGGCGGATCGCCGGTCATGTGTCGCGGGCCGTCGGCCGGTTCCTGGCGCGGGTCTTCCGGTGGATCTTCGTGGAGCCGGTGCGCTGGGCGTACCGGCACGTCCTGACGCCCCTGGGGCACGTGGTGCGCGACGGCGTGTGGCGGCCGGTCGCCGGGGCCGTGCGCCAGGCCGTGGCCACGGCCCGCGACAGCGCCCGTCAGATACGGGCCGACCTGCGCCGTGCCCTCTTCGGCGCACCACGCGCCGAGCCCGGGCCGATGCCGCTCGCCGCGCCCCGCGGGGAACCGGGCCCGCCCGTGGCACGTACTCTAGGTAGCAGTACGACCGCATACACGAAGCTCACGAAGGACTGAACGACACTGGGCAAGCGACAGCCCGAAGGCCCGCCGCCCGCACCGGCGGTGCAGCGCATCCGACTGCGCTACACCAAGCGCGGCCGCCTCCGGTTCACCAGCCACCGCGACTTCCAGCGCGCGTTCGAGCGCGCACTGCGTCGCGCCGAGGTCCCCATGGCGTACTCGGCGGGCTTCACCCCGCACCCCAAGGTGTCGTACGCCAATGCCGCACCCACCGGCACGGGCAGCGAGGCCGAGTACCTGGAGATCGCCCTCACCGAGCACCGTGACCCCGCGAAGCTCAAGGACCTGCTCGACGAGTCGCTGCCCACCGGGCTCGACATCACCGACGCGGTCGAGGCCCGGGTCTCCGGTCTCGCCGACCGGCTGCAGGCCTCCGTGTGGGAGCTGAGGCTCGATGGAGTGACGGTGGAGGACGCGGCACAGGCCGCCGAGACGTTCCTCGCGGCCGACTCCGTCGAGGTGGAGCGGCGCACGAAGAACGGCATGCGCAGCTTCGACGCGCGTGCCGCCGTCGCAGATCTCCAGGCCTCCCGTCCACATGCTGATAGGCCGGTGGACGGGCCCTGTGCGATACTGCGGCTGGTTGTTCGGCACGTGACGCCTGCCGTTCGACCCGACGACGTCCTGTCCGGTCTCCGAGCTGTGGCCGACCTGGCGCCGCCGGTCCCCGCAGCGGTGACCAGGCTGGCGCAGGGGCCATTCGATGAAGAGACCGGCACGGTGACCGACCCGCTCGCGCCCGACCGCGAGGCGGTCACGGCCGCCCCAGCCGATCGCTCGGGGCTCGCCGGACCCGCCGCCGCGGCGACGCAGGTGCCGGAAGGTTCCGCGTAGGGACGGTCGTCGCAGCGCAGCCCTTGCACTCGGGAGCCACCTGGGTCGGGCCGCGCGACAACCACCAAGACTTTCGCCAGGCCGTGCGTACATCGCGTACGGAACCGGCGAGACAGACAAAGAGAGCTCCCGTGCGGCGCCCGCGCCTCCCGGACGGCGGCCCCGCGCATCGCGCGCCGGCCGCGGACGTCACCGGTCACAGGCGCGGCGCCCGGGAGCCTGACGGGAGAACCGCCCGCATGCTCGAGCCGAACGAACCCGGTGTGACCGGGGAAGCCGAGGATCACAGCAACGCCCCTGGCGACAAGCTGCCGCCGCGCCGCCGGCGCCGTGCCGCTTCCCGCCCCGCGGGGCCGCCCGCGGCATCGGCCGCACAGAGCGCCACCGACGCCGCCGAGAGCGCGGCCGTCGCCATACCGGCCGCGGACCCCGCTGTCGCCGAAGAGGCCGATGAAGCCGCTGCCGCAGCGGCCGAGGTCACCGGCGTGAGTGCCGCACAGGCCACCGTGACCAGGGCGCCCGCCGCCGCGGCGGCCGAGGCGCAGGACGAGCAGGCCACCGCCGCGCCGCGCACCCGGCGCCGGGCGACGCGTCGCGCGTCCGCGCCCGCCGGTGCGCCGAAGCCCGTCGAGGAGACCGCCGTCGAGGAGACCGTGGTCGCCGCCGACGAGCCGGCCGCCGTGGCCGCCCAGGATGCCGAGGCCGTGACCGCCGGCGCCGAAACCGCCACGGATGAGGCCCCGCGCCGTAGCCGTCGCCGCGCCACGCGGAAGGCGACCGCCCCCGCCGGTGCCCCCAAGAACGCCGAGACCACCGAAGAGGCCCCCGCCGCCGTCCGGCAGCAGGAGCAGGCCGCTCCGGCCGCCGCCGCGGAGCCCGTCGCTGCGGAGCCCGCCGCCGAAGAGCCCGCCGCCGAGGCGCCCCGTGCACGTCGCCGTGCCACTCGTAAGGCGACCGCTCCCGCGGGGGCGCCCGCGCAGGCCGCCGATGAGCCCGCCGAGGCCCCCGCCGCCCCGGCTGCCGAGGCCCCCGCCGCCGAGGCCGAGGCCGAGGAGGACGCGACGCGTGGGCGTGCGCGCCGTCGTGCGACCCGTAAGGTGACCGCCGCCGCCGAGGCGCCCGCGCAGGCCGACGAGGCCGCCGCCGAGAGCGCCCCCGCCGATGAGGCCGCCGTTGCCGAGGCGCCCAAGCGTGGTCGCCGCCGTGCCGCCCGCAAGTCCGCGGCGATCTTCTCCGCCCCCGGTGCCGAGGCCCGCGAGGAGGAGCAGGAGGACGAGGGCGGCCGCCGTCCGAAGCGTCCCGCCGTCGCCGTGTTCCAGGCCCCGGTGTTCACCGAGCCGATGTTCCAGACGCCCGAGCGCGCCGCGGCCGCCGCCGCTGCCGAGGCCGCCGACGACACCCCCGATGAGCAGCCCGCCGCTGCCGAGGAGGAGCCCGCCACCGGTGGGCGCCGCCGTCGTCGGCGCCGTGGCGAGCCCGCCGAGCCCGCGGCCCCGGCCGCCGAGGCACCGGCGAAGCAGGAGCCCGCGGAGGCCGAGCCCGCCGAGCCCGCCGAGGCCGCCGAGTCCGCCGATGACGCCGACGGTGACGACGCCGACGAGCAGGGCGGCCGGCAGGGCCGTCGCCGCCGCCGCGGTGGCCGTCGCCGCCGCCGTGGCGACTCCGCCGACGGCGCCGACGACACCGCCGATGGCGATGACGACACCGCCGCCGAGCAGGCCGCGCAGGACGCCGAGGACACCGCCGAGCAGACGGAGGAGGACGCCGAGGACGAGCGGGACGAGCGCTCCGAGTCCGGTGGCTCCGCCAGCAGCCGGCGCCGCCGCCGTCGCCGCCGTCGTGCCGGTGACAGCGGCAACGAGGCCGAGCCGGGCGACGGCGACCCGGAGCGCACCGTCGTCAAGGTGCGCGAGCCGCGCGCGAAGAAGTCCGCCGACGACTCGACGCCGTCCGACGAGGTGCAGTCCATCAAGGGCTCGACCCGTCTGGAGGCCAAGAAGCAGCGCCGCCGCGAGGGCCGCGAGCAGGGCCGCCGCCGGGTGCCGATCATCACCGAGGCCGAGTTCCTGGCCCGCCGCGAGGCGGTCAACCGGGAGATGATCGTCCGGCAGAACGGCGACCGCACCCAGATCGGCGTGCTCGAGGACAACATCCTCGTCGAGCACTACGTCAACAAGGAGCAGTCGACCTCGTACGTCGGCAACGTCTACCTGGGCAAGGTGCAGAACGTCCTGCCGTCGATGGAGGCCGCCTTCATCGACATCGGCAAGGGCCGTAACGCCGTCCTGTACGCCGGCGAGGTCAACTTCGAGGCGCTCGGCATGGCCAACGGCCCGCGCCGTATCGAGTCCGCGCTCAAGTCGGGCCAGTCGGTGCTCGTGCAGGTCACCAAGGACCCCATCGGCCACAAGGGCGCCCGCCTCACCAGCCAGGTGTCGCTGCCGGGCCGCTACCTCGTGTATGTGCCCGAGGGCTCGATGACCGGCATCAGCCGCAAGCTGCCCGACACCGAGCGGGCCCGTCTGAAGACCATCCTCAAGAAGATCGTCCCCGAGGACGCCGGCGTCATCGTGCGCACCGCGGCCGAGGGCGCGAGCGAGGACGAGCTGCGCCGTGACGTCGAGCGTCTGCAGGCGCAGTGGGAGGACATCCAGAAGAAGTCGAAGCAGGCGTCGACCAGTTCGCCGAGCCTGCTCTACGGCGAGCCGGACATGACCGTCCGCGTCGTGCGCGACATCTTCAACGAGGACTTCTCCAAGGTCGTCGTCAGCGGTGACGAGGCCTGGGAGACCATCCACGGCTACGTCCAGCACGTCGCGCCCGACCTGGCCGACCGGCTGCAGCGGTGGACCTCCGAGGTCGATGTCTTCGCGACGTACCGCATCGACGAGCAGCTGATGAAGGCCCTGGACCGCAAGGTCTGGCTGCCCAGCGGCGGTTCTCTTGTCATCGACAAGACCGAAGCGATGATCGTGATCGACGTCAACACCGGCAAGTTCACCGGCCAGGGCGGCAACCTCGAAGAGACCGTGACGAGGAACAACCTCGAAGCGGCCGAGGAGATCGTGCGCCAGCTGCGCCTGCGTGACCTGGGCGGCATCGTCGTCGTCGACTTCATCGACATGGTCCTGGAGTCCAACCGGGACCTGGTGATGCGCCGTCTGCTCGAGTGCCTGGGCCGTGACCGTACGAAGCACCAGGTCGCCGAGGTCACCTCGCTCGGCCTTGTGCAGATGACGCGTAAGCGGGTCGGACAGGGGCTCCTGGAGTCCTTCTCCGAGACCTGCGTGCACTGCAACGGCCGTGGCGTCATCGTGCACATGGAGCAGCCGGGCTCCTCCGGCGGTGGCGGCGGCAAGCGTTCCAAGAAGCGCGGCGGCCGCAAGGACGGGCACGAGCACGAGCACACGCACGAGCAGGTCTCCGAGCCGTCCGGCAAGGACAAGCCGGAAGAGGCCGAGACCGCGGCCGAGGTCGCAGCCGAGGCCGCCGCTCCGGCGAAGCTCGCCGAGCCGGACTTCGCGCCGGACGAGGAGCTGTACAGCAGCGCCGCCGAGGCGGAGGCCGCCGCGTCGACCCGTGGGCGTTCACGCCGCAGGGCGACCCGCAAGGCGTCGGCGCCGTCCGGCTCCCCGAAGCCGGCGGCCGAGGCGGAGACCCCGGTCGTGGCCGAGGCCGCGCCCGAGCCCGCGCCGGCCAAGGCCGAGGCACCCGCGCAGGAGGCACCGGAGACCGGTGGTGGCGAGGAGGCCGCGCCCAAGGGCCGTACGCGCCGCCGGGCCACCCGTAAGGCCTCGGCTCCGGCCGGTGCGCCGAAGGTCGCGGACGAGGCGCCTGCCGCTCCGGCTCCGGCCGCCGCGGCCGAGCCCGCCGAGTCGCCGGTCCAGGCCGAGGACCCGGTCGCGCCGGACGAGCCGGTGGCCACCGGGCCCGTGGCCGAGCCCGCGCCCAGCGCTCCCGCGCGGCCGCGTCGCCGTGCGGTGCGCAAGGCCGCGGCGCCGACCGCCTCCGAGGACACGGCCGTCGTGGTCGTATCGGCGGAGCAGTCCGAGGCCAAGGAGGCGCCCGAGGCGCCGGCCGGGGACGCGGCGAAGGACGAGCCCAAGACGAAGTCCAGGGCGAAGGCCAAGTCCGCGGCCAAGTCGGTGGCCAAGGACGAGGCGAAGTCCGACGGCGAGGCCGAGGCCGCGTCCGAGGACGGGGCTCCGGCCAAGAAGGCCGCGCGGAAGTCGGCGAAGAAGGCGACCGCGAAGAAGGCCGCGACGAAGAAGACGGCCGCCAAGAAGACGGCTGCGAAGAAGACGACGGCCAAGAAGGCGTCGGCCAAGAAGACCGCGGCGGCGGAGCAGCAGACGCTGCCGTCGGTGTCGGCCTCGGCCGCGTCCGACGAGGGCTGACCGCCCCGGCCGTAGCGCCTCGACGCCCCCGTGCAGGGTTCTGCACGGGGGCGTCGGCATTTCCGGTCTGTCTCGATGGTGGCGACTCGCTACAACCGCGCCGCAACTCTGTGTAAAACTCATACGTCACACAAATGAACCGCGGCTGTGCGTTGGGGAGACGACCGGCTGAGGCAGGGGAGGGAATGGCAGTGGCGCGTATGCGTCTCAAAGGCACGGGTCGACACCGTGCGGGAAAGCCGGTGATCGGGGGCCGGCAGGCCGCGGCGCTCGCCACGGTGTTGTCGGCGGCCGGGGTGCAGCTGGCGGGCGGTGCGGGAGCCGCGGCCGCCGTGGAGCCGCCGGCCTGGACCGAGGGGCCGATCTTCAACGATCCACTCGGCACCACAGATCAGCAGTACGCGATACGCACCCGGCTCGTGCAGCTGACCGACGCCGCGCTGCCCGGTTCGACGATCAAGGTCGCGGTCTATCACGTCTGGGAGGCCACGGTCGTCAACGCGCTGGTGAACGCGCAGGCCCGCGGTGTCAACGTACAGATACTGCTCGACGAGACCAGCGTCAGCGACCGGCCCACGAACACCTCGTACGCCACGCTCAAGAACGCCCTCGGCACCGACCGCACCAAGCCGTCATTCGTGTCGCTGTGCCCGGCCGGCAGGTCCTGTCTCGGCGACCCGAAGTTCGGGAAGTCGATCATGCACAACAAGTTCTGGCTGTTCTCGGAGGTCGAGGGCGCCCGGGACGTGGTCGTGCAGACCACCTCCAACTCCACGCCGTCCGCGCACACCAAGTTCTTCAACGACGCGCTGCTGCTGCCGGACAACCCCACGCTGTACGACGCGTACGCGGGCTACTTCGACGACATGATCGCGAAGGACTGGCGGAACTGGCGCTACCGCACCGTGAGCAACGGCCTCTACAAGGCGTACTTCTTCCCGCGGGCCGGCACGACGAACGACACCGACACCGTGTACTCGGTGCTCAACAACGTGAAGTGCACCTACAAGGACGCGGCCGGGGTCACCCAGCGCACCAAGGTGCGGGTCGGGATCTTCAAGCTGACCCGGCAGGAGATCGCGGACAAGCTGGTCGCCCTGAAGAAGTCGGGCTGCTCGGTGTACGTGACGTACGCCGAGACCGACAGCGCCGCCAGCCAGGGCGGCACGAAGGGCACCTGGGAGACGCTGCACACCTCCGGCGGCCCCTCGGTGCGCTGCTACAACGACGACCGGGACCCGCTGAACCCCGGCCAGAAGCTCACCACGCCGTACATCGTGCACAACAAGTACGTGCTCATCGACGGCGTCTACGACGGCAAGCGGAACAAGGTCTCCTTCACCGGCTCGGGGAACTACACCGCGCCCGCCCTGCGCGAGAACGACGAGGCGATAGTGAAGGTCGACGACGACGCGGTGCACGATGTGTACCGGACGCACTTCGACCGGCTGCGGACGGTGGCCTGGCCGGGGAGCGCCGACGCCACGAACCTGTGCAAGGGCGTGAAGCCGCTGCCGCCGGACGGTGAGAAGCCGACCCGCTGAGCACGGTACGGGGCCGGTTTGACCCTTCCGGGTGGGCCCCGTAACCTTGAGCGTCGGCGTGTCCATCGGCACGTCCCACCCCTGTAAACCTTTTTCCTCCCGGATTCCCGGGAGCCTCCTGCGGCTCACGCCCGGGAGAGGCCGAGCGTCTTGTGCGAGCGGCTGGACTGCGGGGGTCCCGTTTCGAGTCGGAGGAGAGATCCGCGTGTACGCCATCGTGCGCAGCGGTGGCCGCCAGCACAAGGTTGCTGTCGGTGACATCGTTGAGGTTGACAAGCTTTCTACTGCCCAGGTTGGCGACACGGTCGAGCTCTCGACCCTGCTGCTCGTCGACGGCGAGTCCGTGACCAGCGACCCGTGGGTTCTGGCCGGCATCAAGGTCCAGGCCGAGGTCGTGGACCACCACAAGGGCGCGAAGATCGACATCCTTCGCTACAAGAACAAGACCGGCTACCGCCGTCGTCAGGGCCACCGCCAGCAGTACACGGCGATCAAGGTCACTGAGATCCCCACGGCTGCGAAGTAAGGGACTGAGGAGAGATGGCACACAAGAAGGGCGCATCGTCCACTCGGAACGGTCGCGATTCCAATGCTCAGCGGCTCGGCGTGAAGCGCTTCGGCGGTCAGGTCGTGAACGCCGGTGAGATCCTGGTCCGCCAGCGCGGCACCCACTTCCACCCGGGCAACTCCGTCGGCCGCGGCAAGGACGACACGCTGTTCGCGCTGACCGCCGGTGCGGTGGAGTTCGGTACCCACCGTGGCCGCAAGGTCGTGAACATCGTCCCGGTCGCCTGAACGGCTTCCTGACCGGTACTTTTCGCGAGGCGGACCTCACTTCCCGTACGGGAAGCGGGTCCGCCTTTCGCGTGTTTTGAATAGATGCAGCACCGCTGTTCCGTATCGGGTGCGGCACCGCTGAGAAATTTCCCCTTGCTTCTGGAGGCACCGAACCATGACCACCTTCGTGGACCGCGTCGAGCTGCATGTCGCCGCGGGTAGCGGGGGCCACGGCTGTGCCTCCGTCCACCGTGAGAAGTTCAAACCGCTCGGCGGTCCCGACGGCGGCAACGGCGGCCGTGGCGGCGATGTCATCCTGGTCGTCGACCAGTCGGTGACGACGCTGCTCGACTACCACCACTCGCCGCACCGCAAGGCGACCAACGGCAAGCCCGGCGAGGGCGGCAACCGCTCGGGCAAGGACGGCGAGGACCTGGTCCTGCCCGTCCCCGACGGCACGGTCGTCCTCGACAAGCAGGGCAATGTGCTCGCCGACCTGGTCGGCCAGGGCACCACCTTCGTCGCCGCACAGGGCGGCCGCGGCGGCCTCGGCAACGCGGCCCTCGCCTCGGCCCGCCGCAAGGCCCCCGGCTTCGCGCTGCTCGGTGTCCCCGGTGATCTGCGGGATGTCGTCCTGGAGCTGAAGACGGTCGCGGATGTCGCGCTCGTCGGCTACCCCAGCGCCGGCAAGTCCTCGCTGATCTCGGTGCTCTCCGCCGCCAAGCCGAAGATCGCCGACTATCCGTTCACGACCCTGGTGCCCAACCTCGGTGTGGTGACGGCCGGTTCGACCGTCTACACCATCGCCGACGTGCCCGGTCTGATCCCCGGCGCCAGCCAGGGCAAGGGCCTGGGCCTTGAGTTCCTGCGCCATGTCGAGCGGTGCAGCGTGCTCGTGCACGTCCTGGACACGGCGACGCTCGAGTCGGACCGTGACCCCGTCTCCGACCTCGACATCATCGAGGCGGAGCTGCGGGAGTACGGCGCGGGCCTGGAGAACCGGCCGCGGCTCGTCGTCCTCAACAAGATCGACGTACCCGACGGCAAGGACCTCGCCGAGATGGTCCGCCCGGATCTGGAGGAGCGCGGCTACCGCGTCTTCGAGGTGTCCGCGGTCGCGCACACCGGGCTCAAGGAGCTGTCCTTCGCGCTTGCCGAGCTGGTCGCCGGCGCCCGGGCCGCCAAGCCCAAGGAGGAGGCGACCCGGATCGTCATCCGGCCCAAGGCCGTGGACGACGCCGGGTTCACGGTCGTACAGGAAGAGGACGGTCTCTTCCGGGTGCGCGGCGAGAAGCCGGAGCGCTGGGTGCGGCAGACCGACTTCAACAACGACGAGGCCGTGGGCTATCTCGCCGACCGCCTCAACCGCCTCGGTGTGGAGACGGAGTTGATGAAGGCCGGTGCCCGCTCGGGCGACGGTGTCGCCATCGGCCCCGAGGAGAACGCGGTCGTCTTCGACTGGGAGCCGACGATGGCCTCCGGCGCGGAGATGCTGGGCCGCCGTGGCGAGGACCACCGCTTCGAGGCCCCGCGCCCCGCGGCGGTGCGCCGCCGCGACAAGCAGGCGGAACGGGACGAGGCGGACGAGGAGTTCGACGAGTTCAAGCCGTTCTAGCCGGTTCGGTTGTACTGGGAGGGGGCGCCGTGACGGTGCCCCCTTTCCCGTGACCAGGGGCGCCGTCGATCGCCCTTCGGGCTCGTCCTCAATCGCCGGGCGGGCTCAAATATCGAAACCGGACGGGCCTCAGGTACCGAAAGCGGACAGGCTCAAGTACCGAAACCGGACAGGCTCGCAGACGAAGAAGGGGCCCGGGACATCATGTCCCGGGCCCCTTCTCGCCTACCGCTCACGCAGTTCGCGTACCGCTCACGCGGTGACTTCCTCCGCGCCGTTCGGGTCCGACTCCATCTCCTCCGCCGCGTGCTCCGCTGCCTCGTCGCCCGTGCGCTGGGACGGGATCTCGGAGGCGAGGCGGGACTCCATGCGCAGACGTCGGGCATCCACCTTGGCGCACAGGGCGCCGATCGCGGCGTTGAAGCGGTCGATGGACGGCGGGTCCGAGGGGCCGAGCAGATGTTCCTTGAGCTCGGCACGGGCCTCGGCGAAGCGGTCCTTCTCCGGGTGGCGGACCGACTCGAGGAGCGCGGCGACACCGTCCGCCTCGGGGGCGAGGATCGTGGCCGCGCGCACCGTCGGGAAGCCGGCCTTGAACTCCGTCTCGGACAGGCCGGAGGTGTTGGCGACGGCGTACGGCTTCTCGCTGCTCAGCCAGTCCGAGACGACCGAGGAGACATCGCTGATCAGCAGCTCGGCCTGGTTGAAGCAGGAGAAGATCGGCGGGCGGGCGGAGGTGATGATCTGGTGCTCCCACTCGGGGAAGGAGTCCCAGTACGCCGTGTCCCAGGCCGCCGTCGCCGCGGCCACCGCCGCTTCGCGGTCACCGTCGGGGGCGCTCTGCAGCAGCATCCGCTCCATCTCGTCGGCGCTGGTGCGGAACGACGTGGAGGTGAGCCGGTCCAACTCGGCGGTGCGCAGGGCGAGTTCCTGGGCGGCCTCGGGGCCGGGCCGGGCGCCGGAGCGCTTGGTGTTGGCCTCGCGGATCATCGCCTTGATGCGCTCGTTGGCGAGGCCCGCGCGGGGGTCCTGGGAGCCGGTCATCGGGTGCGGCTTGTAGAGCAGCCGGACCTTGGGGTCGGCGAGCAGCTCGCGCACGATGTTCTCACCGGCGAGGACCACCGACGTATTGCCGGGGTTGCCGTCCCAGCCCTCCCAGGTGGGGGCGTACAGGACGGTCGTGTATTCGCGCTTGCCCGCGGCCGCCTGGTCGTCGTAGCGGCGGATCGGGGACAGCTGCGGGCGGCCCACCTCCACGACGTCCTTGTCCTCGACGCCGATGTCCGCGAGCTGGTAGCGGTCGCGGGCGGCGGGTCCTGCGACCCAGACCTCGTCGTAGGCCTTGGCGTAGGGGTTGCAGGAGGAGAGCTTGTCGCTCTCGCCGTGGTTGATGAAGGCGTGCTTGAGCGTCGGGATGCGCAGCACCTGCGAGGTCTTCGCCGCGTTGGCCGGGTGCAGCATCATCTTCAGCGTCGAGTTCTCCAGGGCGAACATGTTCGCGACCTTGGGGACGCACAGGATGGGCACGTCGGTGGCGTCGATCTTCTGCACCATGAACCGCTCGCGCAGCACGATCAGCGGCTTGCCGTCGACCTTGGCGAGGGTGGAGAGCCACATGTTCGCCTGGTACGCGGAGGTGGTGCCGCCGGAGAAGTACATGGCGACGGTCGGCTGGTAGTCGTCGAGCCACTTGCCGAGCCACTCGATGACCTTGGCGTCGTTCGCCGCGCGGTTCTTCGGCAGCAGCCAGGTGGCGAGGTAGAAGGTGCCGCCCGCCATGAGGGCGAGGGAGACGCCGACGCCGATGGCGCCCGGGTACACGGTCGTGCTGATCGCCGAGCCGAGCAGGCCCGCGGTGGCCGGGGCCGAGAAGACCAGGAGGCGGTGGGCCTGGCGGCGGGACAGGATGCGCGGCGGCGCGGCGCTCAGGCGCAGTGCCGAGGCGTCTATGTTGCGCGTGACGATCGGCAGCTGGCGGGTGCGCCGGACCAGGACGGCGAGCGCCTGGCAGGTGAAGTGCAGAACGTAGAAGGCGAGCAGCGCGATGGTGAGCGGCGCCTGCTCCTTCAGCGGGTTGATGCCGGGCAGCCGCAGCAGGCCGACCACGATCAGCATGTCGCGCAGGAGCTGGCGCACCGTCACGTCGAAGCGGATCTTGCTGAGCAGCGAGAGCAGACCGGGCTGCTTGTACTGCAGGTAGGTGTCGAGGGCCAGTCCGCCGGCGCTGGCGATGACGAAGACCGGCAGGTTCGGCAGCAGGGCGCTGGCGAGCTGTGCCGTGAAGAGCGCAAACATCGAGAGCAGCGCTGTCAGCTGCACGATGCGGCGGGGGGCGAGTCCGGCGGAGGGCACGGGCTGGGCTCCTGGCAGTTCGGATGAGGGGGGGATGCGACAGAAAAGAGCCTCGTGGGGAAGGCTGACCCCTGACCGTATGACTATCAGTGCCGCCCTAGCAATCTTCCGTGACATCAATCACCGGATACCGGGGCAAAGCCAATGAACCTCAGGGGGCGTTCTGTCGTCCGGCCTTGACGGGGGCTTCGGTGTGGTCGTGGCCCTCGTCGCGGTCGGAGGCCCTGCCGTGGTCGGAGGCGGCCGCCGTTCGCTCGGTCTGCTCGGTCCGCTCCGTCCGCCCGGTCCGCTCCGTCCGCCCGGTCCGCTCGCGCTGCTCGGGCCCCTCCGGCTCGCGCGGCAGCAGCCAGCGCGGGAACTCGGGCTCGACCAGTGGCCGCAGCAGCACACGTACCGGCTTGCCGGACAGGACGAGTGCCAGCGTGAGCCCGAACACGGCGAGTGCCGGGGCGGCCCAGGCGCCGAGGCGGCCGACGAGCACATCGAGGTCGAGGGCCTCGCAGGTCTGGATCACCAGTCCGTGCGCCAGGAACGGGAACATCGTGACGGCCCCGAGTGCGGTGAACCGGGTATGCCGGCCCGGCACCAGGGCGAAGAAGGCGGCGACGAGGACGGCGGAGAGCACGAAGAGCAGGAGCCGCATCCCGAGGTAGCCGGGCAGGCTGCTGTCCAGGTCCATGTAGCCGTACTGCATGTTGAACCAGTCCGGGTTGATCCCCGGAGCCAGCAGATACGCGCCCACCAGCGCGGCGACGAACACGAAGGGCGCCGTGCGGCGGACGCCCGCGGTGCGCAGCAGCCCGAAGTGCTCGGGGCGCAGCCGCAGGCCCAGGACGAACCACGGCAGGAACATCAGCACCCGCGGCAGCGCCAGGTCGTAGCTCATGGTCGTGGTGCCGGCGGCGAGGGAGACCAGGACCGCGAGGGCGACGGGGAACCGCACCGCCTGCCACAGCGGCGCGGTGAGCCGCCACAGGCACAGGGCGAGCAGAAACCACAGGACGTAGGTCGGCTCCGTCGGGTGGATCTTGAAGTGGCCGCCCGAGATCCACAGGTCGAGGGCCTGGTACGCGGTCTGGAACAGCAGATACGGCACCAGGACCTTGGTGGCGAGCGCCCGCAGCTGCGCGGGGCTGCCCCGGAAGCTCCGCGAGAAGTAGCCGCAGATCAGGATGAACGCCGGCATGTGGAAGAGATAGACGACGGTGTACACCGCACGTACCGCCGGAATGTCCGACTCCAGCGGCGACCAGCTGTGCCCGCAGACCACAAGGACGATCAGCAGGAACTTGGCGTTGTCGAAGAAGGGGTCGCGGCCGGGGGACGTCACACGGGGGACCCTACGTACGGAGCCTGTGGCCCACGCCCGCCGAAAGTCCTGGACCTGGCGGGCCGAAAGTCCCGCTCCGCACATCCCGCCCCTCGAAACGCGGAGGCGGGCCGGCGGCGGACTCACGTAGATTGCAGGACCAGCAGGTCGAGGATGTCGAGGTTGTCGCGGATTCAGGACCGGGCAGGCCGAGGATCCTGGACCGGTAAGTCGAAGATTCAGGCCGCATCGGTCGGGGCGCACTTCAGGGGACGGACGTGTCAGGCGCAAGCAGGAAGGGTGTGGCGGAGGCCCGCCGCATCGTCGTCAAGGTCGGCTCCTCGTCGCTCACCACCGCATCGGGCGGTCTGGACGCGGACCGCGTGGACGCCCTCGTCGACGTTCTCGCCAAGGCCCGCAGCGGCGGCGAGAAGGAGATCGTCCTGGTCTCCTCCGGCGCCATCGCGGCCGGGCTCGCGCCCCTCGGTCTGCGCCGCCGCCCCCGTGATCTGGCCCGCCAGCAGGCCGCGGCCAGCGTCGGGCAGGGGCTGCTCGTGGCCCGCTACACGGCCTCTCTCGCGCGTTATGGCGTACGCGTCGGACAGGTGCTGCTCACCAGCGACGACATGGCCCGTCGCGCCCATCACCGCAACGCCTCGCGCACCCTCGACCAGCTGCTCGCCATGGGCGCGCTGCCGGTCGTCAACGAGAACGACACGGTGGCCACCGACGAGATCCGCTTCGGCGACAACGACCGGCTCGCCGCCCTCGTAGCCCATCTCGTCCACGCCGACCTGCTCGTCCTGCTCTCCGACGTGGACGGCCTGTACGACGGTGATCCGGCCAAGCCGGGCAGCTCACGGATCGAGGAGGTGCGCGGCCCCGCCGACATAGCGCACGTCCAGATCGGCAGCGCGGGCAAGGCGGGTGTCGGCACCGGCGGCATGGTCACCAAGGTCGAGGCCGCGCGGATCGCCGCCGCGGCCGGTATCCCCGTGGTCCTCACCTCCGCGGTGCACGCCGCCGACGCGCTCGCGGGGCGCCCCACCGGCACCCACTTCCACAGCACCGGGCGCCGTTCCGCCGACCGCCTCCTGTGGCTGCAGCACGCCTCGACGCCGCAGGGTGCGCTGACCCTGGACGAGGGGGCGGTGCGCGCGGTCACCGAGCGGCGCACCTCGCTGCTGCCCGCCGGGATCAAGGCGGTCGAGGGTGAGTTCAGCGCCGGTGACCCGGTGGAGCTGCGGGACACCGACGGGCGCCCGGTCGCCCGCGGGCTCGTGAACTTCGACGCCAAGGAGATCCCGCAGCTGATCGGCCGCTCCACGCGGGAGCTCGCCAAGGAGCTGGGGCCCGCGTATGAACGCGAGGTCGTGCACCGGGACGATCTGGTGGTCCTGCACGACTGAGGGGTACGGGGCGGTCGCCCTGCACGACCGAGGGGTACGGGGCGGTCGCCCTGCACGACCGACTGCCGAACCGGGCAATTCGGTCGCTCTGTGCAGCTCACGGGATGATCCGGTCGTTCCGTACGGCTGAATCTGATGCTCCGCCCCGAAAATCCGGCCGAAATGCCCTGCCCTGACTGAGGGACCTTCCGTAAAAACGCCACGCGGAGCCCTGTGGACTGGTCAACTTTGTTGCGGGCCAGGTGTTGCGGGGCAGAGGTCCGCACGACGAAGGCAGAGCAGGAGGCCGCTGGTGAGACGAGCGCGCCCTGGGACGGCGTCCCGGCATGGGGAGCGGACCCTGATGAGTGTCACGGCGGGGGACAGCCATGCGGAGCCGGACGGGCAGATGGACCACACCAAGGATCCCGACGAACCACGCCTCTGGCACGTCACCCTGAGCGTCTCGGGCTCCGCGGCCCCGCTGCCGGACATCAGGCGAGCCCTCGAACAGCTCGCCCACGATCACCCCTTTCTGCTGACCAGCCGGTACGCAGGCGATCACGCGGAGATCCGCTACTGGGAAGAGGCCCGCGATCTGCACGACGCCGCCGCGGTCGCCCTGCGCCTGTGGGGCGAGCACCGGCAGAGCGCGCAGCTGCCGCCGTGGGAGATCGTCGGCCTGGAAGTGATCGACCGGGACACCTACCACCAGCGCATCGCGGAAGGCTATGGCCCGCCGCCGGCCGCACCCGTGGGCGTACACCCTTTTTGAGTCCCGTCACAACGGTCGTTTCAAGCCGTCTTGTCCCGGACGTCACGGGAACAGAACCAGGCGCCATAAGTCCGGGCGTCACGGCAACAGAACCGGGTGCCATGAGTCCGGGTGCCATGAGTCCAGGTGTCACAGGGGAGGGCGACGCCCCCGACGGCTGACCGGACGCCTGACCGTATGCCTGACAGGACCCCGGCGCGGCTGCCCCGCCGACCGTGCGGCCGGCCGCCGTCCCGCCCCATGTCTCGCAGTGCGGAATACCCGCTGGACGGCCGCCGCGCCCCGGCTACCCTGCGAGCATGACCTCGCTCTCCCCGTACGCCGACATGACCCCGGTCGCCCAGGCCGCCTATCGCGCCCGTGCCGCGGCCGCCGATATCGCGCCGCTGCCACGGGCCACGAAGGACGACGCGCTGCTCGCCATCGCGGACGCACTCGAAGTGCGGACGAAGGAGATCGTCGAGGCCAACGCGCAGGACATCGCCAAGGCCCGCGAAGCCGGCACCAGCGAGTCGATCGTCGACCGCCTCACGCTCACCCCCGAGCGCGTCAAGGCCATCGCATCCGACGTGCGCGACGTGGTGGCCCTGCCCGACCCGGTCGGCGAGGTGGTGCGCGGCTCGACGCTGCCCAACGGGATCGATCTCCGTCAGGTACGCGTCCCGCTCGGCGTCGTCGGGATCATCTACGAGGCCCGGCCCAATGTCACCGTGGACGCCGCCGCCCTGTGCCTGAAGTCCGGTAACGCGGTGCTCCTGCGCGGCTCGTCCTCCGCGTACCACTCCAACACCGCACTCGTACGCGTCCTGCGTGACGCCGTGGGCGGTGCCGGCCTCCCGGCCGACGCCGTGCAGCTGGTGCCCGGTGAATCCCGTGACTCCGTACGGGAGTTGATGCGTGCCCGCGGCCTGGTGGACGTGCTGATCCCGCGCGGCGGCGCCTCCCTGATCCGTACCGTCGTCGAGGAGTCCACGGTCCCGGTGATCGAGACCGGCACGGGCAACTGCCATGTGTACGTGGACGCGCAGGCCGACCTCGACATGGCCGTCGACATCCTGGTCAACTCCAAGGCGCAGCGCCCCAGCGTGTGCAACGCCGCCGAGACGCTGCTCGTGCACCAGGACATCGCCGCGGAGTTCCTGCCGCGCGCCCTCGACGCCCTCGCCGAGGCCGGGGTCACCGTGCACGCCGACGAGCGGGTGCAGGCGTACGCCGAGGACTCCAAGGCCACCGTCGTGGCGGCGACACCGGAGGACTGGGAGACCGAGTACCTCTCGTACGACATCGCGGCCGCCGTCGTCGACTCCCTCGACAAGGCCGTGGAGCACATCCGGCTGTGGACCTCGGGCCACACCGAGGCGATCGTGACGACCTCGCAGCAGGCCGCGCGCCGCTTCACCCAGCTCGTGGACTCCACCACGGTCGCCGTGAACGCCTCCACGCGGTTCACGGACGGCGGGCAGTTCGGCTTCGGCGCCGAGATCGGGATCTCCACCCAGAAGCTGCACGCCCGCGGCCCGATGGGGCTGCCCGAGCTGACCTCGACCAAGTACATCGTGACGGGCGACGGGCACATCAGGGACGGTGGCCGCCGGAGCTGCTGAGGCGCACGCGGCGTCGGTCGAATTCCCTTACTCTCTGCCCAAACTGACCCCCCAGGTCTACTCTGGATTCGTGCCGGAGGACGTGGGGGGTTCGCCGTTTCCCGACGGCTGGGAGCCCGACGACGACCACGACCGCGGGGGCGCGGACGAAGAGTTCGCCTCCGTGGTCTTCGACGAGGACTTCGTGCGGGCCGCGGAGATCCATGAGCCCACCGCGGTGGAGCGGCTCCTCGCCGCCGCCGAGGCGCGCGCGGAGACCGAGCAGCACCGCGGCCGCGCCCGCCGCAAGGGGCCGGATGACGATCTCGACGACTTCTACGACGCGTACGAAGGTCCGGGCACCCACCCGGCCGGACACGACCGTAGCCCGGACGGATACGGCGAATCCGGCCATGAACCCGGCCCCTACGACCTCTATGACCCGCGGGCCGCGGAGGAACTGGGCGGGCGCCGAGGCCAGGGCCGGTGGCACCGGCCCGTCGCCTGGATGCTGGCCCTCCTGATGGGCATAGGCATGGTCGCCCTCGCCTTCACCGCCGTCTACCGCGGCGCCTCGTCGGGGCGCCAGGACCAGGTGCCGCCGCCCGCGACGACCGGTGTGGACACGGGGCCCTCGGCGTCGGCCGATTACTCCGCGCCACCGGTTTCGGTGCAGCCGCGCACTCCCTGAGACGGTCTGCGGCCGCCGGCGCCAACTTCTCCGTGTCCCCGAGAAGTTGACGTGTACCAGGGCGTTTACCTTCGGCTCCGGAGACCTACCCTGAAAGTATGGCCGGGCCTGGAGACCCACCTGAGGGCACACCCGAAGGCGTCCCCGGTGGTGGAGAGGAAGAGTACCGATCCGTCGTCTTCGACGAGTCGTTCGTCCGTGCTGCGCGGCTCGAGGAGTTCTCCGCGCGCGAGCGCCTCGGTGAGCACGCCCCGGCCGTGCGCCGCCGCTCCGGACGCCCCGTCGGTGCGACCGCCAAGTCCCTTCCCCGGCAAGGTCTGATCCTGGTCGTGCTGATCGCCGTGGCCTTCGGAACCGCGATCTACATGGGCGTACGCCACCCTGCTCCGCCGCCGCCGGCGCGGCCCGCTGAGCCGCTGCGGATGACGGTCATTCCGCTGGTGCCGCAGGGCCCGGTGCCGGGGGCGAAAAAGGCCGCCGACCTCTACGAGCGCAGCCCCGCCGCGCAGTTCAAGTCCGGGGCCGCCGGAATCACGCTGCCCGCCGTGCGGCGCACCCCGCACTTCTCCGACAGCCAGGTGATGACCGCCCTGACCACCGCCAAGGACTATCTCGTCGAGTCCTCGCTCGACCCGGGCGTGCTCACCGGGGACGCCGTACGGCCGGTGCGGATCCTGCTCGATCCGGAGCAACTCGAGCAGTTCGACCGGAGCTTCGACCGGCCCCTGGCCGACGGGCGGCATGCGGCCACCGGCTGGCTGGTGCGCTTCGACCCGACGAAGAGCGCCCTCGCTGATCACAAAGTACGGGTCCAGGGCACGCTGCACGCCGCCGAGGCGGGCCCCGACACCCTTGAGGTGACCTCCGACCACACCTTCGTCTATGCGCTGCGGCCGGTGGGCGGCGGCGACGGCGAACGGGTCTCCCTGTTCACCGTCCGGCGCGAGCTGCACTTCCGCTTCGACCGCGAGGATCTGCAGCGCCACCAGGCCGAGGTGCTTGTCTCCTACCTCCAGGCCGGACCGCTGGCCTGCGGCGCGGACTCGGCGTCCCGGCTGCGGCCGCTGCACGCCGGAGAGACGGCGAAGGCGGGCGGGCCCGCGGGCACCGATCCGTACGCGACCGGGGGAGTGACGGCGCTGTGCGGGTCCCTGGCGGCGTCCGCACAGCCGTCCCCGCGGGCCTGATGCCGCCGCGGGTCTAACTCCCGGTGCCCGCGGGGCCGTTGTCGTCACTGCCGTCGCCTCCGGGGGTGCTCCCGCCGTCCCTGGGGGTGCTTCCGCCGCCGGTGAACTTGCCCCGCAGCTTGCCGCCCAGGTCGCCCGCGCCGCCCGCGATGTCCGAGACCAGCTTCATGAGCGGGTCCTTGGAATCACGTATGTCACTTGCGTAGTTGGACGCGGACTGGCGGAAGGAGTCGGAGACCGAGGTGTCCTTGTCCTCCTCGCGCTTCGGGTAATGGCCGTCCATGATCCGCTGGTAGTCGCGGGACTCGGACCACTTCTTCAGCTCGGCCGCACGGACCGTGGTGAAGGGGTGCGAACGCGGCAGAATATTGAGGATCTTGAGGACCGAGTCGCGCAGGTCGCCGCCCGCCTCGTACTCCTCGGCCTGCTCCAGGAACGCGTCCACGTTCATCTCGTGCAGGTGGTTACCGCCGGCGATCTTCATCAGGCCGCGCATCGAGGCCTGCAGATCCTGGCCGACGAGCAGGCCCGCGCGGTCGGCGGAGAGCTCGGACTTGCGGAACCACTCGCGCAGCGCCGTGACGATCGCCATGATCGCGACATTGCCGAGCGGGATCCACGCGACCTTCAGGGCGAGGTTGGTGAGGAAGAGCAGGATCGTGCGGTACACCGCGTGGCCGGAGAGGGCGTGGCCCACCTCGTGCCCGACGACGGCGCGCATCTCCTCCTCGTCGAGAAGCTCCACCAGGCCCGTGGTCACCACGATGATCGGCTCGTCGAGACCGATGCACATGGCGTTCGGCTTCGGGTCCTGTGTCACGTACATCGGGGGGACCTTCTCCAGGTCCAGGATGTAACAGGCGTCCCGCAGCATGGTGTTGAGATGGGCGAACTGGGCGTCGCTCACGCGCACCGAGTCCGACAGGAACAGCAGACGCAGGCTGCGCTCGGGCAGCAGGCCGCTGAGAGCCTTGAAGACGGTGTCGAAGCCGCTGAGCTTGCGCAGGGCCACCAGAGCCGAGCGGTCCGCCGGGTGTTCGTACGCCCGCGATGAGATCCCGGGAAAACGCCGGCGCTGGCGGCCGGGCAGATTCTCGTGGCTTCCGTTTTCGGTCATGTGGCCCCCATGTGGCTGCGAGTGGTCCCACGGATCGCGTCGTCCGCTGGTCCTGCGATGTCCGCGCACCGGTCCCGCTGTGTCCGCGGCTGTTCCCGCCCCCCGAGAACGTCCAGCCTATGCGGTTCAGTTCCGGGCGCGCGGGGTCGGCTCCGGATGCGTGGTGATCGCGGGCTACCGTGGGCGGGCAGCACACCGAAGGAGTACGCGCCATGGACTACCGCAGCGCCGTCCTGCTCGCCGCCGAGCATGCCGAGCACATCGGGCTCGCAGCGAAGGAGCAGGGCCCCGGCAATGTGATCCGCGTCGTCCTGGTCGTCTCCCTCCTGGGCGCGGCCCTGCTCGCCTGGTTCCTCCTGCGCGGCTACGGCAAGGACGCGGACGACGACGCGGATGCCTGAGCCGACGGGGGCGCCGATGCCCGAGTCGACGCGGATGCCTGAGTCGGCGTGAGCCCGCGCAGGCCGCCCGCTTACGATGTGCCAGAAGTCTCAAGCCCGCTCCCACCCGGATAGGTCCTGCCGACGATGAGCCTCCACAGCACCGCAGCCCAGCTGGTCTCCCTCGCTTCCGAGGGCGGCGAGCACGTAGACGAGCACGCGAGCATCAGTCCCTACATCACCGGTGGCGGCGCGCTCCTCGCGCTGCTCCTGCTGCTGTGGATCACCACGCGGTTCAACCGCGACCGCTGAGCCCGACCCCGCCGCCGACGGGGCCGGTCGCCCTGGGCCGGTAGGGTCTGCACGCATGGGAGAGCAGGACATGCCTACCGGCCCGTCGCTTACGGGCAAGCGCCGCCTCGGCGTCATGGGCGGAACGTTTGACCCGATCCACCACGGACACCTGGTGGCCGCCAGTGAGGTGGCCGCCCAGTTCCACCTGGACGAGGTGGTGTTCGTGCCGACCGGGCAGCCCTGGCAGAAGAGCCACAAAAGCGTCTCCCCGGCCGAGGACCGCTATCTCATGACGGTCATCGCGACCGCGGAGAACCCGCAGTTCTCGGTCAGCCGCATCGACATCGACCGCGGTGGAGCGACGTACACCACCGACACCCTGCGTGATCTGAGCGCGCTCAACCCCGATACGGATCTGTTCTTCATCACCGGGGCCGACGCCCTCGGCCAGATCCTCACCTGGCGGGACACGGAGGAACTGTTCTCCCTCGCGCACTTCATCGGCTGTACCCGGCCAGGGCACACCCTGACGGACCCGGGGCTGCCGGAGGGCGGGGTCTCGCTGGTCGAGGTCCCGGCCCTCGCGATCTCCTCGACGGACTGCCGGGCGAGGGTCGCCAAGGGGGACCCTGTCTGGTATCTGGTGCCGGACGGCGTGGTGCGTTACATCGACAAGCGCGAGCTGTACCGCGGCGAGTGAGCCGAGAGGGGCACCGGTGAACGACCGACAGTACGACCCTTACGACCCGTACGCCGGCCAGTACGAGATCGTCGGCTACGACGAGTACGGGCAGCCGGTGTACCAGCAGGTCGCGCCGCAGCAGCCCCAGCAGGCCCAGCAGGCCCAGCAGCCCCAGCAGGCCCAGGGCTACGACCCCTACGCCTCGCAGCAGCAGGTCCCCCAGCAGCCCCAGGGGTACGGCTACGACCCGTACGCCGCCGCGTCCGGCACCGGCCAGCAGCCGCCGGTCCAGGACTACGGCCGGCAGCCGCCCGCTCAGGACCACGGACAGCAGTCGCCGGGCCAGGGCCAGGACTACGGACAGCAGTACGGCGGGCCCGCCGGCCAGGAGCCCTCGTACGACCCCTACGACCCTTACGGTCAGGCGGCCGGCACCGGGCAGCAGCCGCGCGTCGACGAACAGACCGCCTGGGTGCCGCAGCAGCAGCGGCCCGAGCCCCGGCAGCGGCGCCCGGAGCCCCCGCAGCCCGCGCATGAGGACCGCGACTACCGCACCGAGCAGTTCGAATTCATCGAGGAGCCCGACGAGGACTCCGAAGACGTCATCGACTGGCTGAAGTTCACGGAGTCCCGCACCGAGCGCCGCGAGGAGGCCAAGCGACGTGGCCGCAACCGCGTGGTCGCCCTGATCGTGGTCCTCGCGCTCGCCCTCGTCGGCGGCGTCGGCTACCTCTGGTACGAGGGCAAGCTGCCCGGCATCTCCGGTGCGGAAGGGGACGATCCGGCGGCGAGCGGACCGCAGAAGCGCGACGTCATCGTGCTGCACCTGCACAACACCAAGAAGCGCGGCACATCCACGGCGCTGCTCGTCGACAACACCACCACCGAGCAGGGCGCCACCGTGCTGCTGCCCAACTCCCTGTCCGTGACCGACGAGGACGGCGCCGCCACCACTCTGGGCAAGTCCGTCGACGAGGACGGCGCGGGCGGCACCCGCGAGGCCATCGACTCGCTCCTCGGCACCAGCATCGAGGGCACCTGGCGCCTCGACACCCCCTATCTGAACAACCTCGTCGAACTCGTCGGCAACATCGAAGTCAGCACCAACACCGACGTCCCCGACCCCGAGGCGAAGAAGAAGGGCGAGGCGCCGCTCGTCAAGAAGGGCGAGCAGCAGACGCTGAGCGGTCCCATGGCCGTCGCGTACGCCACCTACAGGGCGCCGGGTGAGTCCGAGACGGCGCAGCTGCAGCGCTTCGGCGCGGTCATGCAGGGCGTGCTGCGGAAACTGTCCAGCGACCCGCAGGCCGCCACCACCACGGTCAAGACCCTCGCCCAGATCCTGGACCCGTCTCTCAAGGAGAACGACCTGGGGGCCTCGCTCGCCAAGCTGGCCGAGCACGCCAAGAACGGCGACTACAAGACGTCGGTCCTTCCCCTGCAGCAGGACGGCACGCTCACGGACCGGGCCACCGACAGCGTGGTCAAGGACGTGCTCGGCGGCAAGGTCAAGAACCCCGACCAGGGCGACGCGATCCGGATCAACGTCTCCGGGGACGCGAAGTCCGTGCAGAACGCCCGCGTCGACCTGGTCAACGGCGGCTACACCGTGGTCCAGGGCAGCGCGTCCGGAGGGACCGCCTCGCAGGTCACCTACGCCGAGGCGGACAAGAAGGCCGAGGCCGCCGAGGTCGCCAAGACCCTCGGGCTGCCCGCCGGTGCCGTCAAGAAGGGCAAGGTCACGGCGAACGCGGACATCGGGGTCGTCCTGGGCTCCGACTACCGAGCCGGCTGACGGCCCTCGCCGGGGCTGCGGAACGCCGGGGGAACCCGGGTGCACACGCGCGTGCGCCCGGGTTCCGCGTATGTGCTCCAGGGGTCCGAGTAATCGTTTGGGGTGCTGTCGGCGGTCCGTGAGACCCTTGAGGGGTACTGACCGCCTAAAGAAAGCCCTCGTAGTGACCGCGACGGACCGCTCCATCGAGCTCATCAACGTTGCCGCGCAGGCGGCAGCCGACAAGCTCGCGCACGACATCATCAGTTACGACGTAAGCGACGTCCTTGCCATCACGGACGCCTTCCTTCTCGCCTCCGCGCCCAATGACCGCCAGGTCAAGGCGATCGTGGACGAGATCGAGGAGCGCCTCAGCAAGGAGCTCGGCGCCAAGCCCGTGCGCCGTGAGGGCGACCGCGAGGCCCGCTGGGTCCTCCTGGACTACGTGGACATCGTGGTGCACGTCCAGCACAGCGAGGAGCGCGTCTTCTACGCCCTCGAGCGCCTGTGGAAGGACTGCCCCGAGCTCGACCTGCCGGCCGACGCCAAGGCCACCCGCGGCAAGGGCGCCGAGCACGCCGAGCAGGAGGCGGCGGAGGCCGACGAGCCTGCCGGGGACCTGCGATGACCTCGCAGCCCTTCTCGAACGCGGGCGGCGTCCGCGGCCGCCGCCTCATTCTGTGGCGGCACGGCCAGACCTCCTGGAACCTGGAGCGCCGCTTCCAGGGCACCACGGACATCGAGCTGACCGAGGAGGGTGTGGCCCAGGCCCGCCGCTCCGCCCGTCTGCTCGCCTCCCTGAAGCCGGACGCGATCGTCGCATCCGACCTCAAGCGCGCCGCCGCCACGGCCGCCGAGCTGGCGGCCCTCACCGGCCTCGACATCACGCATGAAGAGGGCCTGCGGGAGACCTACGCGGGCAAGTGGCAGGGCCTCACGCACGACGAGATCATCGCGCAGTACGGCGAGCAGTACGCGGCGTGGAAGCGCGGCGAGCCGGTGCGCAGGGGCGGCGGTGAGCTGGAGACCGAGGTCGCCGACCGGGCCGCGCCCGTCGTCCTGCGGCACGCGGACAAGGTGCCCGAGGGCGGCACCCTCGTCGTGGTCAGCCACGGCGGCACCATCCGCACGACCATCGGCCGTCTCCTCGGCCTGGAGTCGCACCACTGGGAGGGGCTCGGCGGCCTCTCCAACTGCTGCTGGTCCGTCCTCGGCGAGGGCGCCCGCGGCTGGCGGCTCCTTGAGCACAACGCGGGCACACTGCCCGAGCCGGTGCTCGGCGACGACGACTGAGCCCGCCCGCCGATGGCCTGGGGACCGGATTTCACTTTCCGGCAGGTCGCAGGCTAAAGTTCTTCTTGTTCGCCCGCCGAGCGGGAAGAACACAAGGGGCTATAGCTCAGTTGGTAGAGCGCTTGCATGGCATGCAAGAGGTCAGGAGTTCGATTCTCCTTAGCTCCACAGTCACCAAATCCCGTCCCCATCAGGGGGCGGGATTTCGCTTTGCCCGCAGGGCCTCGGTGCGGGCCCGGCTCTCGTCGTCGCTCGGTGTGTAGGCCACGATCCGGCACTCCGGCATGCCGTTGACCGACAGGGACACCGACGTCATGCATATCTCGCCCACCGCGCGGTGCCTGAACGTCTTCACGCGCGGGCCGGGCGGAATCACGTCACCGCTCTCCCACAGCTTCGCGAAGTAGGGGCTGGCCGCCGAGAGCCTGCGGATGTACGACTCCCAGGCGGGCTCGCCGACATGGCGTCCGTACGCACCGCGCAGCTGGGCCACCATCGCCGGGAGTTCCGTCTCCCTGAAGACGAGCGGGCACTGCGGCTCGGGGACGACGAACAGGGTCCACAGCACATTGGGCACCCCCAGCTCCGTCATCGGCGGCACGAAGAACAGGTCGCGGTAGGCGGGGTTGGTGGCGAGGATGTCGTACCGCGAGTTGTAGACCACCGCCGGGTGCGGGTCGAGGGCGTCGATGATGCCCTGGATCTCCGGGCCGACCTCGACGGCATCGGCCAGGGACGCGGCGTCAGGGACGCAGGGCACCTCGGCCAGGTGGTACAGATGCTCGCGCTCGGGGCGGTCCAGGCGCAGGGTGCGTGCCACCGCGTCCAGGACCTGCGCCGAGGCGTTGATGGGGCGGCCCTGCTCCAGCCATGTGTACCAGGTCACGCCGACGCCGGAGAGCTGGGCGACCTCCTCGCGGCGCAGGCCGGGGGTGCGGCGGCGCAGCCCCGGAGGCATGCCCACGTCCTCGGGTGTCACCCGCGCCCTGCGACTGCGCAGGAACGCGGCGAGCTCGGGTCTGCGGCTCTTGCCGCCGCCCGCGGCCGCCGCGGTCGTCGGCTCTGCTGTCACGATCGTCACATCCCCCATGGTCGAACCGGTCCGGTGCTGTTGCCAGGTGCTGTCAGTACCCGTATCGACGGGCTCTCGGGATGCTTCGGCACCACTCGGCACGCTCGGTGCCATGACGACAACCACCGCACCGCCAAGTAAAGCCGGTGGCGCTGACAACCGTGGCGCCGCGCCTCCGGGGCGACTGCTCGCGGTCGTGCTCACCGCCCAGTTCATGGCCCTGCTCGATGTCTTCATCGTCAATGTCGCGGCGCCCACCATCCGCACCGAACTCGCCGCGTCCGGCGCCGGGTTGCAGCTCGTGGTGGCCGGCTACACGATCGCGTACGCCGTCCTCCTGATCACCGGGGCGCGGCTCGGGGAGCGCATCGGGCACCGCCGGGTGATGCTCGCCGGGCTCGCGCTCTTCACGGCCGCCTCCCTCGCCTGCGGGCTCAGCCAGGGCACCGGCCAGCTGATCGGCTTCCGGCTCGCCCAGGGCGCGGGCGCGGCGGTGATGATCCCGCAGGTGCTCAGCCTCATCCAGCGGAACTACACGGGCGAGGCCCGCGTGCGCGCACTCGGCGCCTACTCCGCGGTCCTGGCCACCGGTGCCGCCGCCGGACAGGTGGTGGGCGGTGTCCTGGTCAGCGCCGATCTGTTCGGGGCGAGTTGGCGGCCGGTGTTCTTGGTGAACGTGCCGATCGGCGCCGCCCTGCTCGTCCTCGGCGCGCGCGTGCTGCCGCGCGACGATCGTGACGACGGCCCGCCGGCACGCGCTCGTGGCCTCGACCTACCGGGCCTGGTGCTGCTCGCCGCCGCCGTCTCGCTGTTCACGGTGCCGCTCGTGCTCGGCCAGGAGCAGGACTGGCCCGTGTGGTCCTGGCTCTCGCTGGCCTCAAGTGGCCTGCTGTTCGCGGGCTTTGCGGCGTACGAGGCCAGGCTCGCGGCCCGTGGCGGCGCACCGCTGATCGCGCCCAGAGTGCTGCGTATCCCCGGCATGGGCCGTGCGATCGTCCGCATCCTCCTGGTGATGGCCGTCAACGCGGGCTTCTTGTTCACGTTGACCCTGCACTTCCAGAACGGGCTCGGGCACAGCGCGCTGCGCACCGGGCTCACCTTCGGGCCCACCGCGGTGGTGTTCGGCGCGGTCGGGCTGACCTGGCGCCGCTGGCCCGGGCGGCTCCAAGGGGCGCTGATTCCGGGAGGGTTCGCCATAGCGGCGGTTTCCAGTGCGGCGGTGGGGATCCTGCTGCGGGACGGCGGCTCGGGTGGGCCCTGGCTGTATGTGGCGTTCGCGGGCGTGGGGGTGGGGCTGTCGCTCGGCTTCAGCCCGTCCCTCACCGGCGCGCTGGCGGCCGTACGACAGGAGGACGCGGCCGATGCCAGCGGGCTGCTCGCCACCGTCACACAGCTCGGTCAGCTCGTCGGCGTCGCGACGTTCGGCACGCTGTTCCTCAACCGCCTTGAGGGCGCGAACGCGACAGCGGGGGCGCAGGCTTCCGCCGACGCTCTCCTGGTGTGCGCCCTGGCCCTCGCCTGGGCGGCAGTGCTCGGTGCCGTGTCCGGACTGGTACGCGCGCGTCGCTGACCCATTTGGCTGGCCATGGCAGAATCGGGCGGGCCGGAAGGGGGCTGGACAACCGGCGAAGGGCGCCCGATGGGAGGGAGAAGCGCGATGCCTGCGAGCATCCTCGAGGAGGTCAACGACCTGCTCGACGTGGCCGAGGCACAAGGCTACGACTGGCTGCCGGAGTACGCGCTCCGCTTCACCTGCCCCCCGTGCGCCTGCCCCGAGGGCCCCACCTACTTCCTCAACTGCCCGTCCTGTGGTTCCCCCCACGTCGCCCAGGTACTCGGCGACAACGGCGGAATCTCCTACGTGTGCACGGCCTGCGGCCACAGCTGGAGCTGATCGATGGGTGCACACAGGAGGAAGTGCGACTGGTGCGGCAGTGGTACGCCCATCGTCCGCGACATGGAGCCGGTCAACTCCGACTACCAGTACTGGTGCGAGGAGTGCGCGCGGGCGCTGATCATAAAGGGCGACCCCATCGAGACGTACCGCGAACTCGAGGGCGAGCCGATCTACGGCCGGCTCCTGGACGAGCACTGCACGCTCAAGCGCTTCTACTCGTTCGCGACGGCCTGAGCCCGCTCCGACGGCTCCGGTGGCTCCGACGGCCTGCGCAGGCGCTGCGCCGCCAGGGCCAGGAAGGCGAGGCCGGCCAGGGAGTAGCCCGCCGAGAGCAGGAACTCCCAGGCGTTCTGGTCGAGTTCGGGGCGGTCCGTGGTGCTCGTACCGGCGTGCGGAACCCACCACAGGCAGAACGAGAAGAACAGCACGGCGGCGCCGATCGTGGCCGCCCGCAGCCGACGGCTGCCCGTGCGGTGCACCTCCGCGGCGAGCAGGATCAGGACCGGCAGCACCCACACCCAGTGGTGCGACCAGGAGATCGGACTGATGAGGAGTGCGGTCACCGCGCACGAGGTGACCGCCCATGCGGCACGCGCGCGTAGCAGCGAGATCACAGCGACGGAGAGCCCGGCGACCGCCACCAGGCCCGCCACGGCCGCGTAGGAGACACCCGGATCGGGGGTGTGAAGGAGCCGCGCCAGGACGCCGCGCAACGACTGGTTGGCGGTGTCCTCGGCCTGTCCCGGGCGGCTCGCGGAGAAGACCATCTCGGTCCAGAACCGCTTCGAGTCATAGGGCAGGACGACCCAGGACGCCACCGAGGCCAGGAGGAACGTGCCGGTGGCGACGGCGGCCTGGCGCAGCCACGGATTCCACCACCGCAGGCCCGCGCGGGCCAGGCGCACCGCCTGCACGATGCCCGCGAGCGCCAGCATCACGGCGAAGAGCGCGGGTGTCAGCTTGATCGCGGCCGCGATGCCGATGCCGATGCCGGCCCAGCGGTTGTCCGCGCGGCGGGTCAGATCCCACAGCACGAGCAGGGCGAGCAGCAGGTTGATCTGGCCGTACCGCAGCGTCGTCCACACCGGCTCGCACCACACAAGGAGCGCCGCCGCCCACAGGGCGAGCGTCAGGCGCCGCGGCCGCCGCTCGACACCGACCAGGCGCAGGCACAGGTACACGACCCCGACGACGAGCAGCAGGTTGAAGCCGGTCGCGAAGGTGCGCATCTCCGGTACGCCGAGCAGCGTCAGCGGGGTGAACAACAGGGCGGCGAACGGCGGGTACGTCGTCGGCAGTTGCGAGACGGTGGCCTGCATCGCGTACAGATCGCCGCCATTGCGTACGGTCCAGCCCTCGGCGCGGTAGACCATCACGTCGAGCAGGGTGACCCCGGCGAGACGCTGGGCGATCCAGAACGCCGTGAACGACGCCAGGCACACGAGCAGGGCCACGGCCAGGGAGCGCCGGTCGGTTCCCGCACCGGCGCCGCCCCGGTCCTTCTCGGCCGTCGTGGCGGCCCCTCCCACTGTGGTCACGCGAGCTGACAGTACCGGGTGGGGCGTCCGTGCCAGTGGGGCGGACAAACGATTTGGTGGAGGGGCGGGGAGACCGTGTAATGTTGTCGACGTCGCCGCGGGGAAGACCCGGGCGGTACACCGCAAGGGGCTATAGCTCAGTTGGTAGAGCGCTTGCATGGCATGCAAGAGGTCAGGAGTTCGATTCTCCTTAGCTCCACAGCAGCTTCTTAAGAGAGCGGGTCGTCCGATTCGGACGACCCGCTCTCTTTGTGTGGTGCGGTGCTCAACTCCGGCCGCTGTCAAGGGCCTTGCGGCCAGGGGTGCCGGGGAGCGCGGGGCGCCTCTGACCTTCGGACGGTGCGCGTTCGAGCCGGAGCGCGAGCGCGGGACATCGGCGCACGGCACGCTGGGCCCGCCCCCGCAGAGGCAGCGGAACGGGAGCGTCCGCGACGGAGGGGAAACCGTCGGGGCCGAGCCGGATCAGCTCGGGCACCACATCCGCACACAGACCGTGCCCCTCGCAGAGCGTCCAGTCCACGGCGAGCCGCTCGCCGCTCGGCACCCCGGGGTCCCGCCGTCCCGGCGCGGGCAGCGGCAGCACGCCCCTGGTCTCGCGCCCGCAGCCGCCGCTCAGGACGTGCGCGGCGAGATCGTCCGCGAACGCGGAGAGCGTGGAGGACAGGAACTGTGCCGTGCCGTCGGGGTGTTTGCACGCGCCCCGGCCCCGTACCGCGCTGGTGACCTCACGCAGCGCCTCGAGCGCCGTCGGGCCGCCGCCGCCCAGCAGATCGGCGAGCCCTCCGGCCGCGGCGGGCAGACCGAGCCGGCACGGGCCGCACTGCCCCGAGCTCTCGCCGGCCAGCCATTGCGCGACCCGCAGCGCCTCGCCGAGCGGGCAGGTCTCCGGGCCGATCGGCAGGACGGCACCGGCACCGAGCGCACCGCCGAGCGCTTCCAGGGCGGTACGGGACACGATGGCCTCGTGCGCGGCCGTCGCCCCGAGCCAACTGCCGTGGTATCCGCCGGTCAGCACACCTTGGGGGAGCGGGGGTGCACCGGCCAACTGCAGGACGTAGCGCAGCGGCACCCCGGTGGGCACCTCGATGACCATGGGTCGGGCGACGGCCCCGGAGAGAGTGAGCAGGACGGTGCCCGGCTCGTCGTGCAGGCCGGTGTTGCGATAGCGGGCCGGACCGATCCTGGCCGCGACCGCGAGCTGCGCGAAGGTCTCGGCGTTGGACAGCAGGGTGGGTGCGCCGCCGACCCCTGAATCCGAGGCGCGCACCCGGCGCCCCGGCGGGAGCGCGGGGCCGCCGTCGGCCGAGCGCACCAGGGCCGAGGCCTCACCGGTGACCATGCGGTGCGGATTGCGCTGCACACGCGCGCGTAGTGCCGAAGTCCGCCTGTTGGAGAGCCCTCTTTCGGAGAGGGCGGCGGTCATCGACGCCTCGGTGGAGTCGCGTGTGACGCCGATGACGAGAGTGCGGGCGCCCAGCGCCTCGGCGGCGAGCAGGGCGCCGTCGAGGACGAGGTGCGGGGCCCGGTTGATCAGGACGGTGTCCTTGCGGCAGGCGGGTTCGTCCTCGCTGCCGTTGACGACCACGACGGGGCGTACACCGCGCCCGATGGCCGCTTGGGCGACGGCCCGCAGCTTCCTGGCGAAGGGGAATCCTGCGCCGCCGCGGCCGCGCAGGACCACCTCGTCGGAGAGTGCCGCGAGCCGCTCGCCGCCCACGGGTTCGAGCGGTCCGTGCACCTTGAGGTGCATCGCCAGATCGAGACGCTCGACGAGGTCGAAGCCGGCGGTGAGCTGAGGGAGGCCGACGACGCGCACTTCGGGAACGTCGGGCAGGGGCGCGTTCAACGGCGGCCTCCCGGGAAGCTCGATGTGCTCCATGGCTCCCAGGGCTCCCCGGCGGTGGGGGCGCTGAAGGGCCCTTCAGCGCCCGCCCGGCGCGCTCCGGGTCCGCTGTCCCGGGTGTGCTCGGTGTGCTCGGTGTGCTCGGTGTTCTGGGCGTTCTGGGCGTCCTGGGCCGGGATGCCACCGGTGTCGTACGGGTCGTACGGGTAGGGCGTGTACGTGGGCGGGGCGGGCCGGGAGGCCTCTGCGGGCGGGGGCGGGGAGGGCGATGGCCATCGGGTCGTGGGTGCCTGCCGCGGCTGTGGCACCGGGGCGTCGACGGTGGGCAGGACCTCTGTGGGCTCCAGGCCGGTGCGGGCGCCGTGACCGGGACCGGGCTCCGCGTTCAGTGCGCGGTAGGCGGCCGCCATGTCCGTGCCGGGCGGCGGGGGTGGCGAGTCCACGGCGGGATGCGGCGCGGCCTCGTACAGCGGGGGTGTGGGAGGCGTGAACCGGTGCTCGTGGGGCGGGAGTCGGGGAAGCCCGTGTTCGGGGCTCACCGCGCTGCCCATACCGGGAAGAGGGGCGCTGCCCATGCCCGGCAGAGGGGCGCTTCTGTGGGCGGGGCCGCGTTGCCGGGCCGGGTCAAGGAGCGCGAAGACGCGGCGGGCGACCTTGCGCTTGACGGTCAGTGGTGCGGCGCGCAGCGCGATGGCCCCGGTCACGGCGGTCAGGCACAGGCAGTACAGCGCCACGACCCAGGGCCTGGGCTCGCGGCCGGAGTACAGGCCGTGCACGAGCGCCGCGCACCAGGCCGGATAGGCCAGCATGTGCAGGGCCCGCCACCGCGCGGCGACGCGGGCGGGGGAGGCGAAGGCGCTGCGCAGGGCGCCGGTGACGCCGGTCGCCACCATGAGGAGCCCCGCAAGGGAGCCGAAGCCGATCAGGCCGTCGGTGCCGCTCACCCCCAGCGAGAACGGCACCAGTGCGCCGAGCAGCGACACATGGTCGAGCACCAGCTTGACGGTGCCGTGCAGGAGCAGGAACCCGATCGAGGCGACCGCGGTGGCGCGGTGCACGGCCTGGGCGAGCAGGCGCTGGCGGGTGGTGAGGAAGAGCCGGTCGGAGGCGACCAGGCCCCAGACGACCGAGCAGGTCAGTGCCACCAGGGAGAGGACACCGGTGGTGAAGTCGAGCGCGGCGCGGAATCCGTCGCCGGCCACGAGGACGGTCAGGGGTATCAGGAGCAGTGCCACGGTGGATAAGGCCCCGCGGGCGGTGCGGCTCAACTCGGGTAAGGAGACGGTTCGTTGGTGCGGATTCCGGGGGTTGGGGCGAGGGGGCTGAGGGTTCATGGGGGGTCACTCCGAATGGTTCGGCAAAGCGCGTCCCGGTGCCGCATGCTAAGTGGCCCCATACCGGCCAGTACGAGGTTTGAGTTATTGCGTTGTTATCAAGTAGCGATGTGCCTGTGGTGTTGCCCCGATAGACGCCGGTACGCCGAGTAACCCCTGAGGGTGTCTGGGGTGGGTCACGTGGATCGCGCGTTTCCCCGAGGTGGGCCGCACGCGACCGTCGCCACGCGGCGCGTGCCGCACACGGCCGCCGCTACGCGCGCGTGCCGCACTGCGCAAGGGGACGGTGGGGGTCCGCCGGAAGCTCGATGCGGCGCCCACGGGCCCTGCGGTACCCTGACGCCATGCGTGCCGTACGCCTTCTGCTTAGCGAGCCGCGCTGATCAGTCCCGACCACTGAAGATTCGTGGTCGGAATCGGCGCGGCGTCCCCTCCTGTGCGAGGGGATTTTTCATTTCGGCTGTACGTCGCAGCCGAAACCGCTGGCAGAGACGATCGATGGAGCCTTAAGGATCATGAGCGAGACGAATTCTGCTGCCGAGGTGGCAGCGCCGCACCGCTACACGGCCGCCATGGCCGCCGATATCGAGGCACGCTGGCAGGACTTCTGGGACGCGAACGGCACGTACGAGGCGCCGAACCCCAGCGGGGACATGGCCGGTGACCCGGCGGTCGTCGCCCGACCCAAGAAGTTCATCATGGACATGTTCCCGTATCCCTCGGGTGCGGGGCTGCACGTAGGCCACCCGCTGGGCTATATCGCCACCGACGTGTTCGCCCGCTTCCAGCGGATGACCGGGCACAACGTCCTGCACACCCTGGGATTCGACGCGTTCGGCCTGCCCGCCGAGCAGTACGCGGTACAGACGGGCACCCACCCGCGGGTCTCCACCGAGGCCAACATCGCCAACATGAAGACCCAGCTGCGCCGTCTCGGCCTGGGCCACGACGGCCGCCGGTCCTTCGCGACGATCGACCCGGAATACCACAAGTGGACCCAGTGGATCTTCCTGCAGATCTTCAACTCCTGGTATGACGACGAGGCCGACAAGGCCCGCCCGATCGCCGACCTGGTCGCCCAGTTCGAGAGCGGTGAGCGCGCTGTTCCCGCCGACGAAAACGGCACCACGCGCGCGTGGAACGAACTGAGCTCCGTGGAGCGGGCCGAGGTCCTGGGCGGCTACCGCCTGGCGTACGCCTCCGACGCGCCCGTCAACTGGTGCCCGGGTCTGGGCACCGTCCTGGCCAACGAAGAGGTCACCGCCGACGGCCGCTCCGAGCGCGGCAACTTCCCGGTGTTCAAGGCCAAGCTGCGCCAGTGGAACATGCGCATCACGGCCTACGCGGACCGTCTGATCGACGACCTGGACGCGCTGGACTGGCCCGAGGCCATCAAGCTGCAGCAGCGCAACTGGATCGGCCGCTCGGAGGGTGCCCGCGTCGACTTCCCGGTCGGCGCCGACGGCGACGCGATCACCGTCTTCACCACCCGCCAGGACACCCTGTTCGGCGCGACCTACATGGTGCTGGCGCCCGAGCACCCGCTGGTCGAGAAGATCGCTCCGGCCGCCTGGCCCGAGGGCACGCACGACGTGTGGACCGGCGGTCACCCGACCCCGGCCGACGCGGTCGCCGCGTACCGCAAGCAGGCCGCCTCGAAGTCCGACGTCGAGCGCCAGGCCGAGGCCAAGGACAAGACCGGCGTCTTCACCGGCGCGTACGCCACCAACCCGGTCAGCGGCGAGCAGGTCCCGGTCTTCATCGCCGACTACGTGCTGATGGGATACGGCACCGGCGCGATCATGGCCGTCCCGGCGCACGACGCCCGTGACTTCGCCTTCGCGCGCGCCTTCGAGCTGCCGATGCGCTGTGTGGTCGATCCCTCCGACGACCGTGGAACCGACCCCTCCACCTGGGACGACGCGTTCGCCTCGTACGACGCGAAGATCGTCAACTCCACGGGAGCGGAGATCTCCCTGGACGGCCTGGGGGTCGTCGAGGCCAAGGCGAAGATCACCGAATGGCTGGCCGGCCGTGGCATCGGCGAAGGCACCGTCAACTTCCGGCTGCGCGACTGGCTGTTCAGCCGCCAGCGCTACTGGGGCGAGCCCTTCCCGATCGTCTACGACGAGGACGGCGTCGCCCACGCGCTGCCCGAGTCGATGCTGCCCCTGGAGCTGCCCGAGGTCGAGGACTACTCGCCGCGCACCTTCGACCCGGACGACGCGAACACCTCGCCCGAGACGCCGCTCTCGCGCAACGAGGAGTGGGTCAACGTCCAGCTGGACCTGGGCGACGGCGTCAAGACGTACCGCCGCGAGACCAACACCATGCCCAACTGGGCCGGTTCGTGCTGGTACGAGCTGCGCTACCTGGACCCGCGCAACAGCGAGAAGCTGGTCGACCCCGAAATTGAGCGCTATTGGATGGGGCCCCGTGAGGGCCAGCCCACCGGAGGTGTCGACCTGTACGTGGGCGGCGCCGAGCACGCCGTACTGCACCTGCTGTACGCGCGCTTCTGGTCCAAGGTGCTGTTCGACCTGGGGCACATCTCCTCGGCCGAGCCGTTCCACAAGCTGTTCAACCAGGGCATGATCCAGGCGTACGTCTACCGCGACAGCCGCGGCTTCCCGGTGCCGGCCGCCGAGGTCGAGGAGCGGGACGGCAAGTACTTCTTCGGGGACGAGCTGGTCAAGCGCGAGCTGGGCAAGATGGGCAAGTCCCTGAAG
Source organism: Streptomyces monticola (assembly GCF_042665355.1). NCBI lineage: Bacteria > Bacillati > Actinomycetota > Actinomycetes > Kitasatosporales > Streptomycetaceae > Streptomyces > Streptomyces monticola. The sequence continues at coordinate 380,315 of NZ_JBHTCF010000005.1, forward strand.
AACGCCGTCACTCCGGACGAGATGTGCGCCGAGTACGGCGCGGACACCCTGCGCCTGTACGAGATGGCGATGGGCCCCCTGGACGTCTCCCGGCCGTGGGACACGCGCGCGGTGGTGGGCCAGTTCCGGCTGCTGCAGCGACTGTGGCGCAACGTCGTCGACGAGGCCACCGGCGCGGTCACCGTGGTGGACGCCGAGCCCGACGAGGACACCCTGCGTGCCCTGCACAAGGCGATCGACGGGGTCCGCCAGGACCTGGAGGGCATGCGGTTCAACACCGCCATCGCCAAGATCACCGAGCTGAACAACCACCTGACCAAGGCCGGAGGCCCGCTGCCGCGCTCCGTCGCCGAGAGCCTGGTGCTGCTGATCGCGCCGCTCGCCCCGCACGTCGGCGAGGAGCTGTGGCGCAAGCTGGGCAGCGACTCGTCCGTGGTGCACGAGGACTTCCCGGTCGCCGACCCGGCGTACGTCGTCGACGAGACCGTGACCTGCGTCGTGCAGATCAAGGGCAAGGTCAAGGCGCGCCTGGAGGTCTCCCCGTCGATCTCGGACGAGGAGCTGGAGAAGGTGGCTCTGGGCGACGAGAAGGTCGTGGCGGCCCTGGACGGCGCCGGTATCCGCAAGGTCATCGTGCGGGCGCCGAAGCTGGTGAACATCGTCCCGGCCTGACCTTTCCGGGTTGTCCCTTACGGGCAGGTTGGGGGTTCGAAGGAACCCTCGGCCTGCCCGTGTGCGTTTACCGTGGAAGAGACACCCGACCACCCGGATCCCGACCACCCGGACCGTCCCCCTCAAGGCCGGCCTTCCGAAGGAGCACCCCGTGGAAGCAGTGATCGCCGCAGTGGCGCTGCTCGTTGTGCTGTTCATGGTGCTGGGGGTGTTCGTCACGATCAAGATCGTCAAGACTGCCGCGCGCGGTGTCGACCGCACCATCGAGCAGACCCGCCGCACCGTGGAGGACACCACGCTCAAGGCGCGGACGTTCGCCCAGCCGGGAGCCGCGGGCGAACTCGCCCAGCTGCGCCTGAAGTTGCGTACGACGATGAGGGCCACCCAGGAAGCTCTGGGCGCGGGAGCCGTGCACGACGCGTCGCTCCAGGAGTCCCTGCGGCTCTTCGAGCGGCTGAGCGCACACGGCCTTGAGCTGGACGCCGAGCTGAAGCGTCTGGAGCGCGATCCGGACAAGGTGCGGCTCGCCCAGCGGCTGCCCGAGATCAAGGAGCGCACGGAACAGATCACCACGGCGGCCGACTCGCTGCGCTGGGCCGCGCACGACCGCGCCCGCAATTTCGCCGACGACGACCTGTCGGAGCTGGGGCGGCAGATCGACGTGGAGTCCGGAGCGCTGCGCCACTGGATGACGGAAGAGCCGGGAGGGCAGGGAGCGGAGTCCCGCGCCGCCCAGACTCCGGCGACGCCCGGGGCCACCGGGCCCACCGCGCCTTCGTGGCCCGAACCGACCCTGGTGGACGGGCCGAGGGTGCCGCCGGAGCAGACCTGGCCCGACCCGAAGGCGGACGAGAAGCCCGGCGAGAAGGGCGACCGGAAGTCCGGTGAGGAAGCCGGACCCCAGGCGATCGAGCAGGGGCGCCCGGTCACCTATCCGTGGCAGAAGAGCGCCAAGCCGGAGAGCACGACCTGATCCCAACTCGGGTCGGCGGGGAACGAGGCCCGGGTGGGGCATCGGCGCAGCACGCGGGGGTACGCGACACAAGGTGCGGCGGAGTGCGGACCGCGCCATCGGGGGCGTTGAAACCGCTCTGTGCGAGAGGGCCCGGGCTGCCGCCTCCGGGCCACGGAAGGTAACCTCCAGCTCATGTCCCGCCATGTCGCGATCGTCACGGATTCCACGGCCTATCTGCCGCAGCGTGCGATGGAACGGCACGACATCACGGCGGTGCCGCTGACCGTGGTCCTGGGAGACCAGGCGCTCGAGGAGGGCACCGAGATCTCGGCGCGCTCGCTGGCTCTGGCCCTGCAGAAACGGCGCCCGGTGACCACGTCGAGGCCGAGCCCTCAAGTGTTCGCCGAGACCTATCGCAAGGTCGCGGACGCGGGGGCTGCGGGAATCGTCTCGCTGCATCTGTCGGCGGAGTTCTCCGGGACATACGACGCGGCGGTCCTGGCGGCGAAGGAAGCCCCTGTCCCGGTGCGTGTGGTCGACACCGGCATGGTCGCGATGGCCCTCGGCTTCTGCGCGCTGGCCGCAGCGGAGACCGCCGACGGGGGCGGCACCGTGGACGAGGCGGTGGCGGCCGCCGAGAAGCGTGCCGCGTCCACGGCCGCGTTTTTCTACGTCGACACCCTCGACTATCTGCGCCGCGGAGGGCGGATCGGGGCCGCGCAGGCGCTGCTCGGCTCGGCTCTCGCGGTGAAACCGCTGCTCGAACTGGATGGCGGGCGGATCGAATTGCTGGAGAAGGTGCGTACGGCTTCGAAGGCGATCGCCAGGCTCGAGGAGATCGTGGCCGAGCGGGCCGGCACGAGCCCGGTCGATATCGCGGTGCACCACCTGGCCGCGCAGGACCGTGCGACGGCGCTTGCGGACCGGCTGCGGGAGCGGGTGCCGGGCCTCGCCGAATTGCACGTCAGCGAGGTGGGCGCGGTGATCGGGGCACACACCGGGCCCGGTCTTCTCGGTGCGGTGGTGTCGCCGCGGTAGGTGGGGACGCGTGGGTGCGGCCTCCACTTGTCTGATGGGCTTGCCCTGGGGGCGCCTGGTGGTCTGGGGCGCGACTCGTGCTTCGGGTGTGCCTCGTGTGGGTGACGGAGTTATCCACAACTCCGCGGTAATCCACGGGAATTGACCATGATCAGCAGGGGTGCGCGGAGCTGCCTAGCGTCACGGGCATGACTCTTCGACCTCTTCGGCACTCTGCACCTCTTCGGCGTCCTTCCGCCTCTGCCGTCACCAGCGGACCCGGGCGCGGTCCCGCTTCGGACGGCCGTGTCCGACACCGCCCGGTCCGCGATCGCGGGCGGGTGCGGCACAGGCGCGCCTCGGCCGAGCGCGTCCGGCTGCGCGCCCAGACTCTCTTCGAACCGCCCGCGCCTCCGGAGGCGCAGCGGCGCGTGCCGTCCTTGGCACCCGCGCCGGGACATGCGGGTGCTGTGGACGCACCGGGCGCACCGCCTGCGGGAGGGCCCGCGGGAGAGGGGCGGGAGCCGCCGCTGAGCCCGGACCAGGTGGCGGGAGGCGATGGCGCACGGCGCCGGCGAATGCGTCTCGCCGTGCGCGAACGCCTCCCGCTGTGGCTGCAGTTGAGGTGTGGCCTCGAGCGCAGGAGCCTGGTCGCACTCGGCGTGGTCCTGGCCGTCGCGGTCGGCTTCGCGGTGCAGCACTTCTGGGCCGGACAGCCGCAGTCGGTGCGTGCGCCGGATGTGGTGCGCGAGGCCGCGGCGGAGCCGGCACCCTCACCCGGACGGCAGGCCATGACGCCCGGACCCGGTGGGGCGGGTGGCTCGGCGGACAGCGGCGCTTCGGGTGACCGGGTCGTCGTGGACATCAGCGGCAAGGTGCGCAGGCCGGGTGTCCACCGGCTGCCGGCCGGCTCACGGGTCGCCGACGCGCTGCGGGCCGCCGGCGGCGTGCGGCGCGGTGCGGATACGAGTGGGCTCAACCGCGCCCGTGTGCTGATCGACGGTGAACAGGTGATCGTGGGGGCGCCCTTGGGAGCCGCGCCACCGCCCCCGGCGACTTCCCCCTCGGGTACGGCTCCGGGCACTTCTGCTGTTCCAGGTGCTCCGGGTGCCGCGGGCGCTCCGGTCAGCCTCAACGCCGCCACCGCCGACCAACTGGACACGCTCCCCGGGGTCGGCCCCGTGCTGGCCCAGCACATCCTCGACTACCGCAACGAGCACGGGGGCTTCCGCTCCATCGATGAGCTGCGGGAGGTCAACGGCATCGGTGACCGACGCTTCGCGGACCTGAAGAACGCCGTACGTCCATGAGGCGACCCATGAGGCACGCCCTGAGGCGATCCATCACACCCCCTGTGGCGCGCCCGGCAGTTCACGCGGCGTCGGACAGCACCCTCGGAGCTTCGAACCCCCGGCAGGAAGGCCCGGCCGACCTTCGCCTCGTCCCACCCGCCCTGGCCGCCTGGGCGGCGGCGGCCTGCGCCTTGGGAGCCCGCGGCTCGTGGTCGGTCATCGTGGCGGCGGTCTGCGTCCTGACGGCGGTGACGCTCCTTGGGGCGGAGGCGCTGCGCGTTCGGCGAGCGACGCGGGAATCGGGGCGGCCGTCTACTCCGGGGAGGGGCCCTCAATCCTCTCTGGGGGGTGGCCCTGGGCCTGGCTTGGGTGGTGGCCCTGAGCCAGGTTTGGGTGGTGGCCCTGTATCCCGTCCGGGCGGCGACCCTGGGCCCACTCTGGGCGGTGACCTCGGGCTCCCTTCGAGTGGCCACCCTGCACCCTCTCCGGGGCGGGTCTCCGGTTTCCCGGGTCGGGCTTCGGCTTCCGGTTCGGGTCGGGCTTCGGCTTCCCGTTCGGGTCGGGCTTCGGCTTCCGGTTCGGGTCGGGCTCCCGCTTCCGCTTCCGGTTCGGGTCGGGCTTCGGCCTCCCGTCCCGGTCGGGCTCCCGCTTCCCGTCCGGGTCCGGCCCCGGCCTCCCGTCAGGGGCAGGCCTCCGCTGCCCGTCCGGTGCCGATCTCCGCTGCCCGCGCGGGACGGACAGCTCTGCGGCCGGGGCGGGTGGCTGCCGCCGCCACCCTGCTCTGTGTCGCCGCGGCGATGGCCTCTGCCGCGCTGCACACCGCGGATCTGTACCGCGGCCCGCTGCCCGGTCTCGCAGCTCAATACGCCCGCGCCACGGTCGAGTTGGAGGTTACCTCGGACCCCAGGCCGATCCGGACGACAGTCAGAGGAGACCGGACGACGCCGCCGGGAACGGTCCTCGAGGCCGAGGCCGTCCGCGTCACCACTTCCGCCGGTCTGGTCACCAAGACCCGCACGCCGGTTCTCGTCCTCACCCGCGAACCTCGTACCGGGCCCGGTCCCGGGACCTCGGCTGAGGCCGGGACCAGGACCGGTACCGAGCCCGGGACCAGGACCGGCACCGAGCCCCGGACCCAGAGCGGTACCGAGCCCGAGCCCGGGGACGGAGTCGCCACCCGGACAGGCGCCGAGGCCCGCCGAGCCGCCCCGGGACACGACGGCTCCGGCCCCCAGTGGCGCACGCTGCTTCCCTCGACCCGGCTGAGGGTGCACGCGCGGCTCGCGCCTCCGATGCGTGGCGGTGACCGGATCGCGGCCGTGCTGCGGGTGCCGGGCGACGGTCCGCCCGAGGTGATCAGAGGGCCCAACTCGCTGCAGCGCACCGCCGGGACGCTGCGCGCCGGGCTGCGCAGAGCAACCGACGGCCTGGCGCCGGACGCCCGCGCGCTGCTGCCCGGCCTGGTCGTCGGGGACACCACGCGCGTGCCTGCGGAACTGCACGACGCGTTCCGGGCCACCGACCTCACGCATCTGCTGGCGGTGTCGGGCAGCAACCTCACGATCGTCCTCGTGCTGCTCATCGGCCCGCCGGGGACCGCGATGCGCGTCGAGCGCGGCGGCCTCGCGCCCCGCCTCGGCATCTCCCTCAGGGGCACCGCACTGCTGGGCGGCGCCCTCACCCTCGCTTTCGTCGTCGTGTGCAGACCCGACCCGAGTGTGGTGCGTGCCGCCGCCTGCGGGCTGATCGCCCTGCTCGCCATCGGCACGGGCCGGCGCCGTTCCCTGATCCCGGCACTGGCCGCGGCCGTGTTGCTCCTGGTGCTGTACGACCCCTGGCTGGCGCGCAGTTACGGCTTCGTGCTGTCCGTACTCGCCACCGGCGCGCTGCTCACCCTCGCGCCCCGGTGGAGTGCGGCGCTGCGCGGCAGACGGGTTCCGCCGAGGCTTGCCGAAGCGCTGGCCGCGGCCCTGGCGGCGCAGGCTGTCTGTGCGCCCGTCGTGGTGGTGCTCGCCTCCCGCGTCAGCCTCGTGGCGGTGCCGTGCAATCTGCTGGCCGAACTGGCGGTGGCGCCCGCGACCGTACTCGGTTTCGCCGCGCTGGCGGCGGCACCGTTTGCCACGCCTGTCGCCAAAGGGCTCGCCTGGTGCGCCGGTTGGCCCGCGGGGTGGATCGCCGATGTCGCTCGCGCCGGTGCCGCTCTGCCGGGAGCGGGCCTGGACTGGCCGGGTGGCTGGCGTGGTGGGCTGCTGCTCGCGGTGGTCACCGCTGCGGTGCTGCTGTTCGGCGGCAGGCTGCTCCGTCTGCCCGGGGCGAGATTTCTGCGCCACCCCGCGGCTGTGGCGGCCTGTGCCCTGCTTCTGCTGCTCGCCGTGGTCCGTCCCGCCCCGCTGACCCGGGTGATCACCGGCTGGCCGCCCCCCGGCTGGCGGTTCGTGATGTGCGACGTCGGCCAGGGGGACGCCTCCGTCCTCGCGGCGGGCGCGGGCTCGGCGGTGGTGGTCGACGCGGGCCCCGACCCGGCGCTCGTCGACCGCTGTCTGCGCTCCCTGGGCGTCACGCGTATCCCGCTTCTGCTGCTCACCCACTTCCACGCCGACCACGTGGCAGGGCTGCCCGGGGTGCTGCGTGGCCGCGAGGTCGGGCTGATCCAGACGACGGGCCTCGAAGAGCCGCCGGAGCAGGCCGAGTTCGTGCGTCATGAGGCATCGGCCCGCGGAGTGCCGACGGCCCGAGCCGTCGCGGGGGAGTGGCGGCGGGCGGGGCCGGTCCGCTGGCGGGTCCTGTGGCCGCCCGGCGCCCGGGTCCCCGCGCCGGAGGGGCCCAACGACGCCAGCGTCACCCTGCTGGTGCGCGCGGCGGGGCTGACCCTGTTGCTGCCGGGCGACCTGGAGCCGCCCGCGCAGGAGGCGCTGCTGCGGACGTTCCCCGCACTTCCGCCGGTGGACGTGCTCAAGGTCGCCCACCACGGATCGGCGTACCAGCACCCGGATCTGCTGCGCCGGATACGCCCGAGGCTCGCGCTGATCTCCTGCGGCACGGACAACCCGTACGGGCATCCGGCTCCCAGCACGCTCGCGGCACTTCGCTCGCAGGGGGCGGCCGTCCTGCGCTCGGACCGTCACGGCGCGGTGGCCGTGGCGGGGGCCGGTGCCGAGCTGCGTGCCGTGCAGTCAGGCCCAGGCTCAGGCCCAGGCCCGGGGAGGTCGGATGGCAGGTAAAGGTTTCTTGCTAAAGGAACCGTTGTATAGAACTCTTTCTAAAGATACCTTTAGAAGCGTGGTGGACAGGAAGAACGGAAAGCACGGGACGGCCCCTCAGCCTTCCGGGAACCCCAGGAACCCCAAGAGCCTCAAGGCTTTGAAGAGCCCCAAGGGCCAAGAGAGCCAAGAGGCCTCGAAGGCCGCAGAGGGGTCAGGCGGCTCTCAGGACTTCCCGCGCGAAACGCGTCTCACCGACCCTCGTGCCCTGCGTGCCTACGCGCACCCCACGCGTATGCGTCTCGTCGGTCTGCTGCGCCGGGAGGGGCCGTTCACCGCCACCCGGGCGGCCGAGCTGACTGGTGAATCCGTCGCCAGCTGCTCGTACCACCTGCGGATGCTCTCCAAGTACGGACTGGTCGAGCAGGCGGGCGGCGGGCAGGGGCGGGAGAAGCCATGGCGGGCCCTTGCCGCGTACACGAGTTGGCCGAACCAGTCGGACGACCCGGCGGTGGCGGACGCCTCGACGGCACTGACCACGGCGGTGGCGGAGCTGTACTTCGACCGCATCACCCGTGCCATCGAGACCCGGCGCGAACTGCCCAAGGAGTGGCAGGAGGCGCAGGAGTTCGGCGACAGCCAGCTGTATCTCACGGCAGGGGAGCTGACTGGGCTGCGGCAGAAGATCTGGGAGTTGATCCAGCCTTTCGAGGCCCGGGGCGCCGATCCGTCCCTGCGTCCCGACGGCGCGCGCCTCGTGGAGCTGCTGCGTATCGCCTTCACGGTGCCGGACCAGCCGGAGAGCGCGCGGGGTGCGGACCAGCCGGAGAGCGCGCGGGGTGCGGAGGAGCCGGAGGGCTCGCAGGGGGCGGGGGACCGGCCGGAGGGGGCCTCATGAACCCGCTGCGGCGCAAGGTGCCCGGCCTCTTGCTGGGCCAGTCCTTCCGTCGCTACTGGACCGCCCAGGCCGTCTCCCTCATGGGCGACCAGATCTCTCTGATGGCGATCCCGCTCGCGGCCGTCGTCGTCCTGGGCGCCGACGCCGCCGAGATGAGCCTGCTGAAGACCGCCGAGCTGCTCCCCGCGCTGTTGCTCAGCCTTCCCGCGGGCGCGTGGGCGGACCGCCGGGCGCGGCGCAGACACGTGATGATCGCAGCTGATCTCGCCCGCGCCGCGCTGCTGTTCTCGCTGCCGGTCGCGTACGCCTTCGGGTCCCTCACCTTCGGCCAGCTCTACGCGGTGGCGTTCGCCGTGGGCGCGATGACCGTGCTCTTCGACGTCTGCAATGTCACGCTGCTCGCCTCGCTGTTGCGGACAGAGCGCTATGTTCAGGGGAACTCGCTGGTCAACGGCAGCCGCTCGATGGCTGGCCTCGCCGGCCCAGGCGTCGGCGGGCTGCTCGTGCAGGTGCTGACCGCCCCCTTGGCGCTGCTGGCCGACGCGGTCACCTATCTCGTCTCGGCCGAGCGGCTCGCACGTATCAGCCCCGTCGAACCACCGCCCGCAGAGCGCGAGAAAGGGCACTTCACGGCGGGAATGCGGTGGGTGCTCAAGGATCCGTCCCTGCGGGCGATGTTCGGCGCATCGGCCACGGTGCAGTTCTTCAACTTCGTGTTCGGCACGTTGTTCGTGCTGTACGCCACCCAGGAACTCGGCCTGAGCCCGGGGCTGCTGGGAGCGATCCTCAGCGGGGCCGCGGTGGGTGGGCTGATAGGGGCGATAGGCAGTGGCGCGGTCGTGCGCCGGATCGGTGTCGGGCCGGCGGCCGCCGTGGGGTTCGCCGGATTCACCCTGCCGCTGATGCTCGTGCCGCTCGCCGACGGGCCGCGGCCGCTGGTGGTCGCCACGCTCTTCGCCGCGGAGTTCCTCAGCTGCTGCGGAGTCATGCTGGCCGACATATCGGCGGGTTCGCTGCAGCTGGCCCTGGTGCCCGCCGCGCTGCGCTCGCGCGTACTCGGCGCGTACCGCATGCTCACCCACGGCTTCCGCCCTCTCGGAGCGCTCGCGGCCGGGGCGCTGGGCACGGCGATAGGCCTGCGCCCCAGCCTGTGGATCGGCACGGTGGGAGCCGTGCTGAGCCTGCTCTGGCTGATCGGATCCCCCGTCATCCGTATGCGCACTCTGCCCGTGATCGAAGAGCTCCCGCCGAAGCGGCCGGCCGAAGGAGCCGTGGGGCCGAAGGAGGCGACATCGCAGCGCAGTTGAGGACGTAATAGGGACACTGGTCCCATGGACACCAGCAGCACCGAAGCAACCGCCCACGGGACCGACAGGTCCACCACAGCCTCGCCCGCCTCTGCCGACCGGGCGGGCGCCTATCTCCACCGCATCGGCGTCCCGCGCCCCCAGCACCCCACCGCCGGGGCCCTGCGTGAGCTCCACCTCGGGCATCTGCGCACCGTGCCCTTCGAGAACCTCTCCATCCACCTCGGCGAGGACATCGTGCTGGAGGAGAAGGCGCTCGTCGCCAAGGTCGTGGACGCCCGGCGCGGCGGCTTCTGCTACGAACTCAACGGCGCCTTCGCGGCGTTGCTGCGTTGGCTCGGGTACGAGGTGACCCTGCTCCAGGCGCGGGTGTACGACGACGAGGGCCGCCCCGGCATCCCGTACGACCACTTGGCGCTGCGTGTCGAGACCGAAGAGGGCCCCAAGCTGGCCGATGTGGGCTTCGGCGCGCACAGCCACTACCCACTGGACCTGGACGGCCCGGGTGAACAGACCGACCCCGGCGGCGTGTTCCGTATCGACGCGGCGCCGCAGGGCGACCTGATCGTCCTCAGGAACGGAAAGCCGCAGTATCTCCTCGACCAACGGCCGCGCGAGTTGGCCGAGTTCAAGGCCGGTGCCTGGTATCACCGCACCTCGCCCGAGTCCCACTTCACCCGGTCCCCGGTGTGCTCGCGGGTCACGGACGACGGCCGGATCACGCTCAGCGGCAACACCCTGACGACGACCGTGGGCGCGGAGCGCGACACCGCCGAACTCGCCGAAACCGACGTCCTGTCCGCGTACGAGCAGCACTTCGGCATCATGCTCGACCGCCTCCCGGACCGGCCGGACCTCTCCCGGCAGCCGGACTGAAACGTCAGCCGACCACCAAACCGCTCCGCAATACGCCCCCGCAATACGCCCCGCTATGCGTCCCGCAATACGCCCCGTGTTGCCCCGAAAGCCGCACTGATGGTCGAATGGCTCCGGGGCGGGGGAGATTTCAAGTCATACGTAGCATCAGGGGTGTCTTCATGTTCGGCCGCTGGCTGGGAAACCGTACGAACCGGGCCAAGGGCACCCATCCAGCCCCGGGTCTGCCCATACCTCCCAGTGGCGGCATGGTGAGCTGCCGGGTCCTCGACCCCGTCAACGAGCCTTTGCGGCATGCGGAGTTCACCGTCACCGACGCCCAAGGCCGCAGGGTGGTGGGCGGCGAGGCCGATCCGTTCGGCTCCTTCGTCGCCACCGTGCCCGCGGGTGAGTACCGCCTCGCGGTGTCGGCGGACGGCTACACGCCCTACCGGGGCAGTGTCACCGTCGCCGAGCACGGCCACGCCGCCATCGGCGATCTGACGCTGCAGGTCGCAAGCCCGCCGGCGCTGCCCGAGCCGGGGGACTGGGAGATGGAGCCGATGCACTCCTCGATCGCCTTCACCGCCCGGCACATCGGACTCGCCCGTATCCACGGACGGTTCGACACCTTCGCGGGGGCGGTACGCATAGCCGAGCGCATGGAGGAGTCGGCGATGCACGTGGTCATCGACGCGGCCTCCATCGACACCAAGGTGAAGATGCGCGACGACCATCTGCGCTCCGCCGACTTCCTCGACGTCGGCCGCTATCCGACGCTGGAGTTCTACAGCGACCGCTTCACCCACCGCGGCGGCAGCCGCTGGGCCGTCACCGGGGCGCTCTCCCTGCACGGCGTGACCCGCACGGTCACCCTTGACACCGAGTACCTCGGCCTCGGCAGCGGCATGGAGAACGAGACGCGCGCCGCCTGCCGCGCCACCACCGAACTGCACCGCGACGACTTCACGGTCAGCTGGCAGACGATGCTGGCCCGGGGCATCGCGGTCGTCGGCCCCAGCATCAGGATCGACCTCGACGTCCAGATCGTCCCCAAGACCTGAAGCGACGCCGACCCCGCGCCCCGATCCTCTGGCCCCTGCCCCGCACTCGGCGCCCGGCCCTCGCCCCGGCCCCATGACCGGCTTCGCTCGCCCGGATAGGAAGATGTCCATGTGAGCGATGTGAGACATGTGCTGGTCCTGCCCGACCGTGACGCCGCGGAAGAGGCGGCCGAAGCGCTGGCCGAGCGCTTCGGGGTCACCGAGGAGCCCCAGCTCGTACGCGATGCCCTGGCCGGCGAGGACGACGCCGAGGACGCCCAGTGGCTGCTCGTACTCGAAGACGCGCAGGAGCGGCTCGAACCGGCCGCGCTGGACGAGTTCGCCGCCGAGTGGGACGGCTGGCGCGAGGAGCCGTAGGGCAGCTCGTACGCCGCTGTCAGTGCCCCGTGCGATCCTTGACCGCGATGGCCAGGAAACCCGCAAACGACAATCCGCTCGCCCCCGTCACGATCGCCGTGGGCCAGGAGGATCTGCTGCTCGACCGCGCCCTGCAGGAGGTGGTCGCCGCCGCCCGCGCCGCCGACGCCGACACGGACGTGCGCGACCTCACCTCCGACCAGCTGCAGCCGGGCACCCTCGCGGAGTTGACCAGCCCGTCGCTGTTCGCCGAGCGCAAGGTCGTGGCCGTACGCAATGCGCAGGACCTCTCGGCCGACACCATCAAGGACGTGAAGGCCTACTTCGGCGCACCCGTCGAGGAGATCACCCTGGTCCTGCTGCACGCGGGTGGTGCGAAGGGCAAGGGCCTGCTCGACGCCGCGCGCAAGGCGGGCGCCCGCGAGGTGGCCTGCCCGAAGATGACCAAGCCCGCGGACCGGCTGGCGTTCGTGCGCGGTGAGTTCCGCGCTCTGGGCCGGTCGGCGACGCCGGAGGCCTGCCAGGCCCTGGTCGACTCGATCGGCAGCGATCTGCGGGAGCTGGCGAGCGCGGTGTCGCAGCTCGCGGCGGATGTCGAGGGCACGATCGACGAGGCCGTCGTCGGCCGCTACTACACGGGCCGGGCCGAAGCCTCCAGCTTCACCGTCGCCGACCGCGCGGTGGAGGGCCGGGCCGCCGACGCCCTTGAGGCACTGCGCTGGTCCCTCGCGACCGGTGTCGCCCCAGTGATGATCACCAGCGCCCTCGCGCAGGGAGTCCGCGCCATCGGCAAGCTCTCCGCCGCCCGCGGCGGCCGCCCCGCGGACCTGGCCCGTGAGCTGGGTATGCCGCCCTGGAAGATCGACCGGGTCCGGCAGCAGATGCGGGGCTGGACCCCCGATGGCGTGGCGGTCGCCCTGAGGGCCGTCGCCGAGGCGGACGCGGGCGTGAAGGGCGGCGGCGACGACCCGGAGTACGCACTGGAGAAGGCGGTCGTCACCATCGCCCGAGCGGCCCGCTCCCGCCGCTGACACCCCTCAGGCCAACTCCCACAGCCCTCACACGCCTGAGCCCTCGCACACCAGAGCCCAGACAGCCCTGAGCCCTCGCGCACCAAAGCCCGGATACCTGAGCCCCCGCACACCGCCCCCCCCCCCCCCCCCACACCAAAGGCCCCGTCCGCCGCCCTGGGGAAGGGCGGCCGACGGGGCCTCGGTTCACGCTGTGTGGATCCGCACCCGCGTGGCGAACGCAGGCCGCGTGCGGATCCGGGGTGCCGGTCGGGAGCGGAAGAGAGGGCCCGCTCGGGTCCGCCCGGCGATCAAATCAAGTGGTCAGCCCTTGAGGCCGGCAACCTTCGAAGCAAGCGCCGACTTCTTGTTGGCGGCCTGGTTCTTGTGGATGACGCCCTTGGAGACGGCCTTGTCCAGCTTGCGGTTGGCGTCGCGCAGGGCCTCGGCGGCCTTCTCGACGTCGCCCGCGGCGGTCGCCTCACGGGTCTTACGGATCGCGGTCTTGAGCGACGACTTGACGGCCTTGTTGCGCAGGCGCGCCTTCTCGTTCGTCTTGTTCCGCTTGATCTGGGACTTGATGTTCGCCACGAAAGAGCCTTTTCAGGTTCGATGATTCTTACCGAGTGATCACCGAGCACACTCGCCTGACGGCGGGAGCGCCTGATGACCGGAGTGTTGTGCCTCGTACGCTGAGAGGGCACGCGAGACACAGCTGACCAGGCTACCAGTGGTCCTTCCAACGGCCCAAACCGAGCCTTCGCCGCCGCGCATGGGACGATGGAGCCTACGTATCGATCCGACCCGTGGCTGCAGAGAGCTGCAGACGTCTCAAGAATCAGGACCCTGCGTGCCCGCGACCCCTACGAATGTGCCTCAGCCGAGCCGTACCGACCCGGCGCTGATCCGCAATTTCTGCATCATCGCGCACATCGACCACGGCAAGTCCACGCTCGCCGACCGGATGCTCCAGCTGACCGGAGTGGTCGAACAGCGGCAGATGCGCGCTCAGTACCTCGACCGCATGGACATCGAGCGCGAGCGCGGCATCACCATCAAGTCCCAGGCGGTCCGTCTGCCCTGGGCGCCCACCGAGGGTGACGGTCAGGGCAAGACCCACATCCTCAACATGATCGACACCCCGGGCCACGTGGACTTCACGTACGAGGTGTCCCGCTCCCTGGCGGCCTGTGAGGGCACGATCCTCCTGGTCGACGCGGCACAGGGCATCGAGGCCCAGACCCTCGCCAACCTTTATCTGGCGATGGAGAACGACCTCCAGATCGTTCCGGTGCTCAACAAGATCGACCTGCCGGCGGCGCAGCCGGAGAAGTTCTCCGAGGAGCTGGCGAACCTCATCGGCTGCGACCCCGACGACGTCCTCAAGGTCTCCGCGAAGACCGGCGTCGGTGTGGACGCGCTCCTTGACCGCGTCGTGCAGCAGGTGCCCGCCCCGGTCGGCGTCCACGACGCCCCCGCCCGCGCGATGATCTTCGACTCGGTCTACGACTCCTACCGCGGCGTCGTCACCTACGTCCGGGTCGTCGACGGCCAGCTCAACAAGCGCGAGCGCATCCGGATGATGTCCACGGGCGCCACGCACGAGCTGCTCGAGATCGGCACCAACTCCCCGGAGATGCTGCCCGCCGACGGTCTCGCCGTCGGTGAGGTGGGCTATCTGATCACCGGCGTGAAGGACGTCCGCCAGTCCAAGGTCGGTGACACGATCACCACCCTCAGCAAGGGCGCCGAAGAGGCGCTCGGCGGCTACAAGGACCCGAAGCCGATGGTGTTCTCGGGCCTGTACCCGCTGGACGGCTCGGAGTACCCGGACCTGCGCGAGGCCCTGGACAAGCTGCAGCTCAACGACGCCGCGCTCACCTACGAGCCGGAGACCTCGGCAGCCCTCGGCTTCGGCTTCCGCGTCGGCTTCCTCGGCCTGCTGCACCTGGATGTGATCCGGGAGCGCCTGGAGCGCGAGTTCGGTCTCGACCTGATCGCCACCGCCCCCAACGTGGTCTACCGCGTGATCATGGAGGACGGCACCGAGCACACGGTCACCAACCCGAGCGAGTTCCCCGAGGGCAAGATCGACCAGGTCTTCGAGCCGGTCGTACGGGCCACGATCCTGGCCCCGTCCGAGTTCATCGGCTCGATCATGGAGCTCTGCCAGAACCGCCGCGGTGTGCTGCTCGGCATGGACTACCTCTCCGAGGACCGCGTCGAGATCCGCTACACGCTGCCCCTCGCGGAGATCGTCTTCGACTTCTTCGACCAGCTGAAGTCCAAGACCCGTGGCTATGCCTCGCTCGACTACGAGCCCACCGGCGAGCAGTCCGCGCAGCTCGTGAAGGTCGACATCCTGCTGCACGGCGACAAGGTCGACGCCTTCTCCGCCGTGACGCACAAGGACCAGGCCTACGCGTACGGCGTGCGGCTCGTGGCCAAGCTCAGGGAGCTCATCCCGCGCCAGGCCTTCGAGGTGCCCGTGCAGGCCGCCATCGGCTCCCGGGTCATCGCCCGCGAGACGATCCGCGCCATCCGCAAGGACGTCCTCGCCAAGTGCTACGGCGGTGACATCTCCCGTAAGCGCAAGCTCCTCGAGAAGCAGAAGGAGGGCAAGAAGCGCATGAAGAT
Source organism: Streptomyces monticola (assembly GCF_042665355.1). Taxonomy (NCBI): domain Bacteria; kingdom Bacillati; phylum Actinomycetota; class Actinomycetes; order Kitasatosporales; family Streptomycetaceae; genus Streptomyces; species Streptomyces monticola. The sequence continues at coordinate 395,579 of NZ_JBHTCF010000005.1, forward strand.
GGTGGGGTCCGTCGAGGTCCCGCAGGAGGCCTTCATCGCCGTCCTGTCCAGTGACGAGGGCCAGTCCAAGAAGAAGTAACCCCCGTCCGGGCCCAGGCTCCACGTCTGCGTGGGCCGCTTGGCCGACGAAAGGCGCTCGTCCTTCTACCGGACGGGCGCCTTTTGGTTTGATGTGAGAATTGGAAAAGCGCCTGCGGCATCCGGGTGATTGGGAAAAAAGCCGTTGCTCAAGAGTTTCCGCAGGCCGGGAGATCCCGTTACGAAGGGTGGCAGCGGCGTTCCGAGCGGCCAGCAAGACGCTCGGGCGGCACGACGGTCGTGACCGTGAAGGACGCCGCTTCGGAAAGGGATGCTGAAGTGAAGTACACGAAGGCTGCTGCGGTTGTTGCCGGTTCTATGATGGCCCTCGGTGCCGCTGCGCCCGCCATGGCGGACGACGTGGACAACGCCCCGGCCGGCAAGGACGACAGCCAGTTCGCCAACCTGGACACGGTCAACAAGAGCGAGGTCAACAACCCGCTGAAGGATGCGGACATCAACCTTGAGGCGCTCGTCGGCAAGGCGAGTGACGCCATCAAGGCCAAGCAGGACAGTGACCTGGGAACCACCGTCGGTGCCCCCGGCGCCAAGGCGGCTCCGGCCCCGATGCTCGGTGGTCTCCCCGCCACCGGCGCCCTGCCGATCGGCGGCTGATTGCCGCAGGCGCATACCCTGCCGTTTCCTCGAGCGGCGGCATGGTGAATTGAAGCGGGCCCGGCGCACATTGCGCCGGGCCCGCTTTCATTTGTGTGCCTAATGCTCTCTTAGGGCCCTTTGTGCGGGCGAATGAATTACAGCGGCCTGGTTCTTGGAATTGTGGCTAGAGTTTCAGTCTTTGAAGGAGGATGGCCATGAACACCAAGAACGTAATTGCGCGGGCACTGTTTGCTCTCATCGCGACACTGCTGCTGGTCGGCGGCGGAGCCTCGGCTGCCGTGGCGGACGACGGGCCGATGGTGCAGAGCGAGAGCCAGGTCGGTGTCGACGTCGGCGCGCTGGCCGAGATCGGCGTCAACAACGAGGTCAACGGGACCGACTCCCAGTCGGGTGTCTCGGTCGACGGGCCGGCCGGAATCTCCAGTGACCTGTCGAACCAGGCCGACGTCAACCTCGATCTCCTCGCCGACGTCGTCAGTGAGGTCGACCTCGGTCTCTGACCGGACCAGGACCCGCACCGGACTCGCACCGGACCCGTCGCGCACCTGCGCGGCGGGTCCGAGTCATGTCCGGTGTCTGTAGGAAGTGACAGGTCGCAGCCCCTTACGTGGCGGGCGCGGGCGCTCTACTCTGATCACTGCTCAAAGGTTACTCGCTAGTTAAACAATCGCACCCCAACGCCCCCTTCTCAGACAATCGCCCCCTTCGCCAACAGTCGCACGCACTGTCGCGGGCCCCGGAGGATGTCGTGAGCGACACACAGACACTGATCGAGAACCGTCCGCCCTCCGTGGCGACCCTCTTCCTGGAGCGCGTTGCCGCCACACCGGACGGTGAGGCCTACAGGTATCCCGTGCCGCCTGCCTCCGGCGAAGGGCCCGACGACTGGAAGTCGCTGAGCTGGGGACAGGCCGCCGAGCGGGTCTTCGCCATCGCGGCAGGCCTGATCGACCTGGGGATCGTGCCCGAGGAGCGGGTGGCGCTCGCCGCCGACACCCGGGTCGAGTGGATCCTCGCCGACCTCGGCATCCTGTGCGCGGGGGCGGCCACCACGACCGTGTACTCCTCGACCAACGCCGAGGAGTCCGCGTACATCCTGGCCGACTCCGGCAGCAAGGTGCTGATCGCGGAGAACGAGGAGCAGCTGGCCAAGGCGCGCGAGCGGCGCGCTGAGCTGCCGGACCTCAAGTACGTCGTGGTGATCGACGGCGACCACGGTCTCGCGACCGGTGACGACCCCGATGAGTGGGTGCTCTCGCTGGCCGATCTGGAGGCGCGCGGTGCCGCGTATCTGGAGAAGAACCCCGACGCCGTGAAGGAGCGGATCGGGGACATCACCAAGGACCAGCTGGCGACGCTGATCTACACCTCCGGGACCACCGGGCGGCCCAAGGGTGTGCGGCTTCCGCACGACAACTGGTCGTACATGGCGAAGGCGATCTCACAGACCGGGCTCATCGGGCCCGACGACGTGCAGTACCTGTGGCTGCCGCTCGCGCATGTCTTCGGCAAGGTGCTCACCAGCGGGCAGATCGAGGTCGGGCATGTGACCGCCGTGGACGGGCGGGTCGACAAGATCATCGAGAATCTTCCGGTGGTGCAGCCGACGTATATGGCCGCCGTGCCGCGGATCTTCGAGAAGGTCTACAACGGGGTCGCCGCCAAGGCCCGGGCCGGCGGCGGCGCCAAGTACAAGATCTTCCAGTGGGCGGCGGGCGTCGCCCGTGAGTACGCCAAGGTCACCCAGGACAACTTCCGCCGTACCGGCACCGCTTCGGCGCCCTTCGGGCTCGCCGCCAAGCACAAGGTCGCCGACACACTGGTGTACGGGAAGCTGCGGGAGGCCTTCGGCGGGCGGCTTCGGGCCTGTGTCTCCGGGTCGGCCGCGCTCGCACCGGAGATCGGCTACTTCTTCGCCGGCGCCGGCATCCACATCCTGGAGGGCTATGGACTCACCGAGTCCAGCGCCGCCTCCTTCGTCAACCCCGGCGAGGCGTACCGCACCGGCACCGTCGGCAAGCCGCTGCCCGGCACCGAGGTGCGGATCGCGGACGACGGCGAGATCCTGCTGCGCGGCCCCGGCATCATGGAGGGCTACCACGGGCTGCCCGAGAAGACCGGCGAAGTCCTGGAGAGCGACGGGTGGTTCCACACCGGTGACATCGGTGAGCTGTCCCCCGACGGCTATCTGCGGATCACCGACCGCAAGAAGGACCTGATCAAGACCTCCGGCGGCAAGTACATCGCGCCCGCAGAGGTCGAGGGCCAGTTCAAGGCCGTGTGCCCGTACGTCTCCAACATCCTGGTGCACGGCGCCGACCGGAACTTCTGCACCGCACTGATCGCCCTCGACGAGGCGGCGATCCTGGCCTGGGCCGAGGAGCAGGGCATCGGCGCCAAGTCGTACGCGGATGTCGTCGCCGACAAGCGGACGGTCGCGCTCGTCGACGGCTATGTGCAGGAGCTCAACCAGGGCCTGCAGCGCTGGCAGACCATCAAGAAGTTCCGGCTCCTGCCGCGTGACCTCGATGTCGAGCACGGGGAGCTGACGCCCAGCCTGAAGCTGAAGCGGCCGGTCGTCGAGCGGGAGTACCAGGGCCTGATCGACGACATGTATGCCGGGTCCGTGGAGAAGTAACGACTCTTCAGCGCGCGGGCGCGGCCCTAGAGGCCGCGCCCGCGCCGCATCTCGCTCAGCAGGGACTCCATCCGCGCCAGCTGGGCACGCAGATCGTCGAGGTCCGTGGGTTCCTCCTTGGCGAGCTGGTGCTCCACTGCGCCGATACGGGACGCCAGTTCCTCGAACTGCCGCTGCTCGCGCGCGAGCAGCCGCTCAAGTTCCTTGTTCTTGCGGTACAGATCGAGGAAGACGGTCACCTTGGCGCGCAGCACCCAGGGGTCGAAGGGCTTGGTCATGTAGTCGGCGGCGCCGGTCGCATAGCCACGGAAGGCATAGCCCGTGTCGGCGTCGGTGCCCGTCAGGAAGATGATGGGCACGTCCTTGGTCTGGTCGAGCCGCTTGATGTTCGCGGCGGTCTCGAAGCCGTCCATGCCGGGCATCCGGACATCGAGCAGAACGAGGGCGAAGGGCTGCCGCAGCAGCGCCTTCATCGCCTCCTCGCCCGAACGCGCCCGGATCAGCGGTTCGTTGAGCGACCCCAGGACGGCTTCGAGTGCGATCAGATTGTCCTCCATGTCATCGACGAGGAGGATGCTTGCGCGGTCTTCTGTCGAAACCTCAGTGCTCATAGCGATGATGCCTATTCGCTCGCCGGCGGGACGGCGGACTCCTCTTCGCCGCTCGCCCCTTCCGGTGTCTCTTGTTCTGTCTCTGTTTCTGTTTCTGCTTCCGCGCCGGCGGTCTGCTCGGTGAGTGCGCCCTCGGGATCCAGGAGGGCACACACCACGGTGAGCAGCTGGTCCACGTCCACCGGCTTGGGCACGTATTCATTGGCGCCGCCCGCGACGGCCTTCTCCCGGTCCCCGGGCATGGCCTTGGCGGTCAGCGCGATGATCGGGATGTCGGCGAGGCGGGGGGTGCGACGGATGACGGAGATCGTTTCGTAGCCGTCCATCTCCGGCATCATGATGTCCATCAGGACGAGCTCGATGGGTCCCGTCCCTTCCCGGTCGCTGCGCTCCAGGATCTCGATGGCCTCGCGGCCGTTCTCCGCGTAGAGCACGGGCATGCCCACCCGGCCGAGAACATGGGTGAGCGCGAACACATTGCGGATGTCGTCGTCCACGATCAGGACGCGGCGTCCGGGCAGCACCTCGCCGCCCCGGCCCGAGCGCCATGCCTCCAGCTTGGTCGGCGCCGGCCAGCCGTCCTCGCGGCCGTGTACCACCACCGAGTGCGCCGACGACTGCTCGGGCAGCTGCGGCGCCTGCGACGACGGTGCACGCTCACGCGCGGCCGACTCGGCTTCCGTGAGCGGGGGTTCCTGCGCCACCGGGATGTAGAGAGTGAAGGTCGAGCCCTTGCCGAGTTCGCTCTCGGCGACGATCCGGCCGCCGAGAAGCCCGGCGATCTCACGGCTGATGGACAGGCCGAGGCCGGTGCCGCCGTACTTGCGGTTGGTGGTGCCGTCGGCCTGCTGGAACGCCTCGAAGATCACCGGGAGTTTCTCCCGCGGAATGCCGATACCGGTGTCGGTGACGGCGAAGGCCAGAAGGTCATGGCCGCCGTCGAGGACCCGCCGCTCCGCAGCGGGGACCCGGCGGACGCGCAGCTCCACCTTGCCGCTCGCGGTGAACTTCACCGCGTTCGACAGGAGGTTGCGCAGGATCTGCTGCAGCCGCTGCTCGTCCGAGTAGATCTCGCGCGGCACGCTGTCGCCCACCCCCACGTCGAAGGCGAGCCCGCGGTCGAGGGTGAGGGGGCGGAACGTGGCGTGCACATAGTCGAGGAGCTTGATGAGGGGGAGCTTCTTGGGGCGTACGTCCATCCGGCCCGCCTCGATCTTCGACAGGTCCAGGATGTCGTTGATCAGCTGGAGCAGGTCGGAACCCGAGCGGTGGATGGTCGTCGCGAACTGGACCTCCTGGTCGTTGAGATGGCCCTCCGGGTTGTCGGAGAGCAGCCGGGCGAGGATGAGCAGGGAGTTCAGCGGCGTCCGCAGCTCGTGCGACATATTGGCCAGGAACTCCGACTTGTACTGCGAGGAGGTGGCGAGCAGGGCCGCCTTCTCCTCCAGCTCGGCGTTGGAGCGCTGCAACTCGGCCTGCTGGCGCTGGAGTTCCTCGGTGCGCTCCTGCAGCTGCAGGGCGAGCCGCTGGGACTCGCCTAGCAGGGACTCGGTGCGGGAGTTGGCGATGATGGTGTTGATGGCGACGCCGATGGTGTTCACGAACTGGTCGAAGAACGCCAGGTGGACATCGGAGAAGCGGGAGAACGTGGCCAGTTCGATCACACCGAGGAGACGGTCCTCGAAGAGGATCGGGATGATGACCACGCTCTTCGGCGCCGCCTCGCCGAGCCCCGACTCGATCTTGATGTAGTCCGGCGGCGCATCCTCCACCAGGATCCGCTTCTTCTCCAGGGCGGCCTGCCGCACCAGGCCGTGCACCGGCATCCCGCCGGTGTCGATGACCGCGCCCCGCGCCGATCCGTACCCCGCGATGAAGGCGAGCCCCTTGGACGGTCCGGAGGCGGGCCGCTGGGCGCCGTCCTCCTCGGTCGCGGCCAGGAAGAACGCGCCGTACTGGGCGTTCACCAGCGGGGTCAGCTCGCGCAGGATCAGGTCGGCGACCTCCATCAGATCGCGATGGCCCTGCATCAGCGCGGCCAGACGGGCCAGATTGGACTCCAGCCAGTCCTTGGCGCGGGTGGTCTCGCGCAGATTGGACACCATCAGGTTGATGTTGTCCTTGAGCTCGGCGACCTCGCCGCTCGCCTCCACCGTGATGGCGCGGGTCATATCGCCCTGCGTCACGGACGAGGCGACCTCGGCGATCGCGCGGACCTGCGTGGTGAGGTTGGAGGCGAGTTCATTCACATTGGTGGTCAGGCGCTTCCAGGTGCCGAAGACGCCCTCGACCCTGGCCTGGCCGCCCAACTGGCCCTCGCTGCCCACCTCGCGGGCCACCCGGGTCACCTCGGAGGCGAAGGAGGAGAGCGTGTCCACCATGGTGTTGATGGTGGTCTTCAGCTCCAGGATCTCGCCGCGCGCATCCACGTCGATCTTCTTCGACAGATCGCCCTGGGCCACCGACGTCGCGACCTGGGCGATATTGCGTACCTGTGAAGTCAGGTTGGACGCCATGTAGTTGACGTTGTCCGTCAGATCGCGCCACACCCCGGAGATGCCCCGCACCTGGGCCTGGCCGCCGAGCCTGCCGTCCGTGCCGACCTCGCGGGCGACCCGGGTGACCTCGTCGGCGAAGGCGCGCAGCTGGTCCACCATCGTGTTGACGGTGTCCTTGAGCTCCAGGATCTCGCCCCGGGCGTCGACGGTGATCTTCTTGGACAGATCGCCGTTGGCGACGGCCGTGGTGACCTGGGCGATATTGCGTACCTGTGAAGTCAGGTTGGACGCCATGAAGTTGACGTTGTCCGTCAGCTCCTCCCACACCCCGGAGACACCGCGGACCTGGGCCTGGCCGCCGAGGTTGCCCTCGGTGCCGACCTCGCGGGCGACGCGCGTGACCTCGCCGGCGAAGGCGGACAGCTGGTCCACCATGGTGTTGATGGTCGACTTCAGCTCCAGGATCTCGCCGCGCGCCTCCACCGTGATCTTCTTGCCGAGGTCGCCCTGCGCCACCGCCGTCGACACCTGGGCGATATTGCGCACCTGGGCGGTGAGGTTGGACGCCATGTAGTTGACGTTGTCGGTGAGGTCCTTCCATACGCCGGAGACGCCGCGGACCTGGGCCTGGCCGCCGAGGTTGCCCTCGGTGCCGACCTCGCGGGCGACGCGTGTGACCTCGTCGGCGAAGGCGGACAGCTGGTCCACCATGGTGTTCACCGTGAGCTTGAGCTCCAGGATCTCGCCGCGGGCGTCGACGGTGATCTTCTGCGACAGGTCTCCGTTGGCGACGGCCGTGGTGACCTGGGCGATATTGCGTACCTGTGAAGTCAGGTTGGACGCCATGAAGTTGACGTTGTCGGTGAGGTCCTTCCATACGCCGGAGACGCCGCGGACCTGGGCCCGGCCGCCCAGCTGGCCCTCGGTGCCGACCTCGCGGGCGACGCGCGTGACCTCGTCGGCGAAGGCGGACAGCTGCTCCACCATGGTGTTCACCGTGAGCTTCAGCTCCAGGAGCTCACCGGTCGCCTCGACGGTGACCGTGCGGGTCAGGTCGCCGCTCGCCACGGAGGTCGTGACCGCCGCGATGTCCCGGACCTGGGCGGTGAGGCGGCCCGCCATCGCGTTGACGGCCTCCCCGACGTCCCGCCAACTCCCGGACAGGCCCTGCACCTTGGCGCGGCCGCCGAGCCGCCCCTCGGTGCCGACCTCGCGGGCGACCCGGGTGACCTCGCCGGTGAACAGGGACAGCTGGTCGACCATCTTGTTCACCGCGCGGCCCAGATGGCGCAGGTCGCCGCGGAGCTGGCGGCTGCCGTCGTGCAGGTCGACGCGCTGGGTGAGATCGCCGCCCGCCACCGCGTCGAGCACCCGGGTGGCGTTCGCGGCCGGTGCGACCAGGGCGTCCACCAGGGAGTTGGCGTCGTCTATCGCCGTGGCCCAGGCGCCGTGGCCCGGGGACGCGGCGAGCCGCTCGTCGAGGTGGCCGTGCCGGACGACCTCACGGCGCAGCCGGGCGATCTCGGTGGCCATATGCAGGGTGCGGTCGGCGATCTGGTTGAAGACAGCCGCCAGTTCGGCTGGAATCCCCTCCGCGCCTTCGGGTACCCGAACCTTGAAGTCACCGTCACGCAGCCCCGTCATGGCAGCCAGTAGCGGACGGATCTCCTCTGCCCGGAACTGACCGCTTCCGAGCGCGGGCGTAGCACGATTTTCACTCATGGCGGCCCACTTCAGTAACTCGGTGCTTATGAGCGAGGCCAGTCTGTCACTCTGTCCTCATCGCCTGAGAGGCATTTGCCCGAACTGCTCAGGAGCTGCAAACGTGGGGTCGATTCCAATGCAGCGGGAGACCGTATTTCAGGGTTCTCGCGCCTCTTCTCCGCCCGGTTTCCGGGACGCACGCGCTTGCGCGAGCACCACGCTGCCCGGCAACCCGATGGCGCCGGGCGCCGCCCGTCGCTTCGTGCGGGCCGCGCTCGCCGACTGGACGGAAACGGGTCAGCCCGCGTCCATAGGAATCACGGAACGCCTGGCCGACGACGCCGTGGTGCTGGTCAGCGAACTCGTCACCAACGCCGTGGTGCACGCCGGCACCAACGTCGAGCTGACCTGCCGCATGGAGTACGCCGGGGAGAGCGCCGACGGCGAAGGCACCTCCCTGGTCCTCGAGGTCTCCGACCACCATCCTGCCCGCGCCGTGCGCGGCGAGAACCCCAAGCGGTCCGCGGACTCCGTCGAGTACGGCCGCGGACTGCAACTGGTCTCCTGCCTCTCCGAATCCTGGGGCATCACCTACCGCACCGGCACCAAGACCGTCTGGGCGCGGCTGCCCGTCGACGGAGTCGAGGCCGCCCGGCAGATCGAGGCCTACGCCGGTGAGCAGGCCCTGGAGCGCGGCCTGCGGGTCGTCGAGATCCTCGACCCCACGCCCAACCGGGTCCGCGAGGCCGGGGAATGGGGCCACCGCGGCGCCCTCACCTTCCTCGCCGAAGCCTCCGACCTGCTCGCCGGGCAGCTGGACGAGGACATGGTCGCCGCGCTCTCGGGCCAGCTGCTCGTGCCGCGCCTGGCCGACTGGTGCGCCGTGTGGCTCGACGACGAGACCGGCCCGCGGGTCAGGTCCGAGGGCAGCGCCGCGCTCGTACCCCGCCTCGCCCGCGTCTGGCACACCAGCGAGAACCGCATCGAGGAGCTGCGCCGTCTCCTCGAAAAGGACCCGCCGCGCCACCAGGGCCCCCTGCACGGCGGTGCCGTCCCCGTCCCGTGGCCCGCCGACGGCCCCATCGACACGGGCGGCACGGCCCTCGCGTACCGCCTGATCGCCGGTGGCCGCGGACTCGGCACGCTGATGGTCGGACGGGCCGGTCTCGCACGCTTCCCCGACGAAGTCACCGGTCTCCTGGAGGACTTCAGCCGCCGCGTCGCCCTCGCGATCGGCGCCGCGCGGCAGTACACCCGGCAGGCCACCATCAGCCGCATCCTGCAGCGCGGACTGCTGCCGAGCTACGTCGCCCAGGTCCCCGGCGTGGAGAGCGCGCTCGTCTACGAACCGCGGGACAAGGGCCTCGCGGGCGGCGACTTCTACGACGTGTTCCCCGCGGCTGACGGCCGCTGGTGCTTCGCACTCGGCGACGTCTGCGGCAACGGCCCGGAGGCAGCCGTCGTCACCGGCCTCGCCCGCCCCTGGCTGCGCCTGCTCGCCCGCGAGGGCTACCAGGTGGCCGATGTGCTCAGCCGCCTCAACCGCGCCCTCCTCGACGACGCCATGGAGGCAGCCGAGGCCGCCGCCCGCGCGGTGGCCGCCGCGGGTATCGACGGCCTGGTCGACGACGGCTCGCCCACCCGCTTCCTGTCCGTCCTGTACGGCGAGCTGGTCCCCACCGACGAAGGCGTGCGCTGCACTCTGGCCTGCGCCGGGCATCCGCTGCCGCTGGTGCTCAGCCCCGACGGCAAGGTGCGCGCCGTGGCCGATCCGCAGGTTCTGCTCGGTGTCATGGATGACGTGGCATATACCAGCGAAACCTTCCTTCTGGCTCCGGGCGAGACCCTGCTCTGTGTCACCGACGGCGTCACCGAGCGCCGCAGCGGGCCGCGCCAGTTCGACGACGATGACGGCCTCGCCCAGGCGCTCGCGAGCTGCGCCGGTCTGAGCGCACCCCTCGTCGCGGAGCGGATCAGGCGCCTGGTGCACGACTTCTCGGAGGTGCCGTCGGACGACGACCTGGCGCTGCTTGTGCTGCAGGCGAGGTAGCGCCGGCTTCGCCTCCCGGGCCCCAGGTCGCTGCGGGCCCCTGCGCGCTGCGGCCCCTGCGCGCTGCGGCCCCCTGAGTGCTCCGGGCCTCTGAGCGCTCCGGGCGTACGGGAGAATGGAGGGCATGCCCTCCGTACTCCCCGATGGTGAGCCCGTGCCCGCTGACGGGTCGCTGCCCCCGCACGCCCTGGCCGACGCGGCGTCGCGCCCCCTCGGGTTCTATCTGCACATCCCGTACTGCGCCACGCGCTGCGGCTACTGCGACTTCAACACCTACACCGCGAGCGAGCTGCGCGGCTCCGGCGGTGCGCTCGCCTCGCGCGACAACTACGCGGACCACTTGATCGAGGAGATCAGGCTCGCCCGCAAGGTGCTCGGCGACGACCCGCGCAGTGTGCAGACCGTCTTCGTCGGAGGCGGCACGCCGACGCTGCTGCCGGCCGCCGACCTGGTGCGGGTGCTCGGCGCGGTCCGTGCGGAGTTCGGGCTTGCGCCCGGCGCGGAAGTCACCACGGAGGCCAACCCCGAGTCGGTCGGCCCCGCCTATCTCGAAGAGCTGCGCGGCGGCGGCTTCAACCGGATGTCGTTCGGTATGCAGAGCGCACGGCAGCACGTCCTGAAGGTCCTCGACCGTACGCATACGCCGGGGCGCCCCGAGGCCTGCGTCGCGGAGGCGCGGGCGGCGGGCTTCGACCATGTCAACCTCGACCTGATCTACGGCACGCCGGGGGAGTCCGACGACGACTGGCGGGCCTCCCTCGAAGCGGCGATCGGTGCGGGACCCGACCACGTGTCCGCGTACGCCCTGATCGTCGAGGAAGGCACCCAGCTGGCCCGGCGGATCCGGCGCGGGGAAGTCCCGATGACGGACGACGACGTGCACGCGGACCGGTATCTGATCGCCGACTCGATGCTGGCCGAGGCGGGTTTCTCCTGGTACGAGGTGTCCAACTGGGCCACCACGGACGCCGGGCGCTGCCTGCACAACGAGCTGTACTGGCGGGGCGCCGACTGGTGGGGCGCGGGTCCCGGCGCCCACTCCCACGTGGGCGGGGTGCGCTGGTGGAACGTCAAGCACCCCGGCGCGTATGCGCAGGCGCTCGCCGGTGGCGGGTCGCCGGGGGCGGGGCGTGAGGTGCTGTCGGAGGAGGACCGGCGGGTGGAGCGGGTGCTGCTGGAGCTTCGGCTGCGGGAGGGGTGTCCGCTGTCGTTGCTGCGGGCCGCGGGGCTCGAGGCCGCCGGGCGTGCGCTGGCGGATGGGCTCTTGGAGGCCGGGCCCTACGAGGACGGGCGGGCCGTGCTCACCCTGCGGGGGCGGTTGCTGGCCGATGCGGTGGTACGGGATCTGGTGGACTGACCCAGAGGGCTTCTTTCTCCCCGCCCCGCCCCTTCCCGATGTCCTGCGGACAGCCTGGGGGGGTGCGCCCCCTTGCCCCCCGGTCGCCCTCCGGGCTCGTCCTCAATCTCCCCCAGCTACCGCTGGGAGGTGCCCCCGGACGGGCTCAATCTGTCGTCACGAAATCGATCAACTCCTCCACCCGGCCCAGGAGTTCGGGCTCCAGGTCCCGGTACGACGACACCCGGCCCAGGATGTGCTGCCAGGCCGCGCCCGTGTTCTCGGGCCAGCCGAGGGAGCGGCACACTCCCGTCTTCCAGTCCTGGCCCCGTGGGATCCTCGGCCAGGCCTTGATGCCGACCGACGACGGCTTCACGGCCTCCCAGATGTCGATGTAGGGGTGGCCGACGATCAGGGCGTGGTCGCTGGTGACGGACTGCGCGATCCTCGACTCCTTCGAGCCGGGGACCAAGTGGTCGACCAGGACTCCGAGGCGGGCGTCCGCGTCCGGGGCGAACTCGGCGACGATCGCGGGCAGGTCGTCGATGCCCTCCAGGTACTCCACCACGACGCCTTCGATGCGCAGATCGTCGCCCCAGACCTTCTCCACCAGCTCCGCGTCGTGCCGGCCCTCGACGTAGATACGGCCCGCGCGGGCGACGCGGGCCCGGGCGCCGGGGACGGCGACCGAACCGGAGGCGGTGCGCGTGGGGCGTACCGGAGCTGCGGCGGTGGGGCGGACCAGGGTGACCACGCGGCCCTCCAGGAGGAAACCGCGGGGTTCGAGCGGGAAGACCCGGTGCTTGCCGAAGCGGTCCTCCAGGGTCACCGTGCCCGCCTCGCAGCGGATCACGGCGCCGCAGAAGCCGGTGGTGACCTCCTCCACGACCAGATCGCGGTCGGCGGCCACCTCGGGGGCGGGCTGCTTCCGCTTCTTCCAGGGCGGGGTGAGGTCGGGGCTGTAGCTGCGCATTCGGCCGACGATAGGAAGTAAGGGCGGACGGCTGGTCACGACACGCCGTGACGTGTGGCCAGAGCATCGCGCTGTGCACGGACAAAGGCCGCGTTCACCACCGAACCATGCCCGGGTACGTACAGCGCGTCCGCGCCGCCGAGTTCGAGGAGCCGGTCGAGCGCGTGCGGCCACTGGGTCGGCAGCGCGTCCGGGCCCGACTGTGGCTCACCGGACTCCTCGACCAGGTCGCCGCAGAAGACGATCTCGGGGGAGCCGTCGGTGCCGGGTACGAGGACGGCGAGGTCATGGCCCGTGTGGCCGGGGCCGACGTTCGCGAGCAGCACCCGCGTTCCGCCGCCCAGGTCGAGCGTCCACTCGCCGCACACCAGGTGATGCGGGTGCACGAGAAGGTCGGCGGCCTCGCCCGCCGCGTGCCGGTCGACGCCATGGCGCACCGCGTCCGCGGCCAGCTCGTCGCGGCCGCGCTCGAAGACCGTGTCGATGCCCACCGCCCCGTACACCTCCACGCCGGAGAAGGCCGCGGCCCCCAGGACATGGTCGAAGTGCGGATGGGTGAGCGCGACGTGGGTGACGCGGGCGCCGCCGAGCAGGCCCCTGGCCTGGGTGCGCAGCTCTGCACCCTCCCGCAGCGTCGAGCCGGTGTCGATCATCAGGGCCGCGTCCGCGCCCGCGACCAGGCCCACCGTGCAGTCCCAGACCGGCAGCCGACGCCGGGCGACGGCGGGGGACAGCTGTTCCCAGTCGGACGCGTACGGCTCTTCCCAAGTCAACCGCATAGGGAGACGCTAACCCCGCGCGCGTGGCCTGGCACGGCCTTGGTGCCACCGCCCTTGCCGGGCCTGTACTGTCCGGCCGTACACTGGGCCGGTGCAATGCTGGCACTCGCCCGAGGTGAGTGCCAGACAAGCGGCGGAAGGGCCGCGGGGACGACATCAGGGAGGTGTGCGCGGATGCTCAACGAACGCAGGCTCGAGGTGCTGCGCGCCATCGTCCAGGACTACGTCGGCACCGAGGAGCCCGTCGGCTCCAAGGCCCTGACCGAGCGGCACCGGCTCGGTGTCTCTCCGGCCACCGTGCGCAATGACATGGCGGCCCTGGAAGAAGAAGGGTTTATCGCCCAGCCGCACACGAGCGCCGGGCGGATTCCCACGGACAAGGGCTACCGCCTGTTCGTCGACAAGCTGGCCGGGGTCAAGCCCCTGTCGGCCGCCGAGCGGCGGGCCATCCAGAACTTCCTCGACGGCGCGGTCGACCTCGACGACGTCGTGGGGCGGACCGTGCGGCTGCTCGCGCAGCTGACCCGGCAGGTCGCCGTGGTGCAGTACCCGTCCCTGACGCGGTCGACGGTGCGCCATGTCGAGCTGCTCTCGCTCGCGCCCGCACGCCTGATGCTCGTGGTGATCACGGACACGGGGCGGGTCGAGCAGCGGCATGTCGACTGCCCGTCGCCCTTCGGCGAGACCTCGCTCGCCGATCTGCGGGCACGGCTCAACAGCAGGGTCGCGGGACGCCGTTTCTCGGATGTGCCGCAGCTGGTGCAGGACCTGCCGGAGTCGTTCGAGGCGGAGGACCGCGGCACCGTCTCGACGGTCCTCGCGACACTCCTCGAGACGCTGGTCGAGGACACCGAAGAGCGGCTGATGATTGGCGGCACTTCCAATCTGACGCGCTTCGGGCATGATTTCCCGCTCGTGATCCGGCCGGTGCTCGAAGCACTCGAGGAGCAGGTCGTGCTCCTCAAGCTGCTCGGCGAGGCCAAGGACTCGGGCATGACAGTACGCATCGGGCATGAGAACGCCCATGAGGGGCTCAACTCCACGTCCGTCGTATCGGTCGGCTACGGTTCGGGCGGCGAGGCAGTCGCCAAGCTCGGCGTCGTAGGACCGACGCGGATGGATTACCCGGGAACGATGGGAGCGGTACGCGCAGTGGCACGTTACGTCGGACAGATCCTGGCGGAGTCGTAAGTGGCCACGGACTACTACGCCGTACTCGGCGTGCGCCGCGACGCTTCCCAGGACGAGATCAAGAAGGCCTTCCGGAGGCTGGCGCGTGAGCTCCACCCGGATGTGAACCCCGATCCGAAGACGCAGGAGCGCTTCAAGGAGATCAACGCCGCGTACGAGGTGTTGTCGGACCCGCAGAAGAAGCAGGTCTACGACCTCGGCGGCGACCCGCTGTCCCAGGCGGGCGGCGGCGGTGCCGGTGGCTTCGGCGCGGGTGGCTTCGGGAACTTCTCGGACATCATGGACGCCTTCTTCGGTACGGCGTCCCAGCGCGGTCCGCGGTCCCGCACCCGCCGTGGCCAGGACGCCATGATCCGGCTCGAGATCGAGCTGGACGAGGCGGCCTTCGGTACCACCAAGGACATCCAGGTCGACACGGCCGTCGTCTGTACGACGTGCTCCGGTGAGGGTGCCGCGCCCGGCACCTCCGCGCAGACCTGTGACATGTGCCGCGGCCGCGGTGAGGTCTCGCAGGTCACCCGGTCCTTCCTGGGCCAGGTCATGACCTCGCGCCCGTGCCCGCAGTGCCAGGGCTTCGGCACGGTCGTGCCCACGCCCTGCCCGGAGTGCGCGGGCGACGGCCGGATCCGGTCCCGTCGCACGCTCACGGTCAAGATCCCGGCCGGTGTGGACAACGGCACCCGGATCCAGCTCGCGGGCGAAGGCGAGGTCGGCCCCGGTGGCGGCCCCGCCGGTGACCTCTACGTCGAGATCCACGAGCTGCCGCACCCCGTCTTCCAGCGGCGCGGCGACGATCTGCACTGCACGGTCACCATTCCGATGACGGCGGCCGCGCTCGGCACGCAGGTGCCGCTGGAGACCCTGGACGGAATGGAGGAGGTCGACATCCGGCCCGGCACCCAGTCCGGACAGTCGATCCCGCTGCACCAGCGAGGCGTAACGCATCTGCGGGGCGGCGGGCGCGGTGACCTCATCGTGCACGTCGAGGTGCTCACCCCCAGCAAGCTGGACCCCGAGCAGGAGCGGCTCCTGCGGGAGCTGGCGGCCCTGCGCGGCGAGGAGCGCCCCACGGGGCAGTTCCAGCCCGGGCAGCAAGGGCTCTTTTCTCGGTTGAAGGATGCGTTCAACGGGCGGTGAGTTGTGCGGCCGGGGGGTCCGGGGGTTGACCCCCGGGTGAGCACAGCCAGCCCGGGCAGCAAGGGCTCTTTTCTCGGTT
Organism: Streptomyces monticola; assembly: GCF_042665355.1. Classification (NCBI taxonomy): domain Bacteria; kingdom Bacillati; phylum Actinomycetota; class Actinomycetes; order Kitasatosporales; family Streptomycetaceae; genus Streptomyces; species Streptomyces monticola. The sequence goes on from NZ_JBHTCF010000005.1 coordinate 411,271, forward strand.
GAAGGATGCGTTCAACGGGCGGTGAGTTGCCCGGTGAGTGTGTCGCCCGGGGGTGCTGAGCCGTTCGGTGCTCCTGGGTGCGGGCTCGGTTCGGAGCAGGGCGGTGGACGTGAAACCATGCGGTCATGTCCACCGCACTGACCGATCTCAGTCCGTATCCGATCGTGCAGGCCCCCATGGCCGGTGGCGCATCCTGCCCCTCCCTCGCCGCGTCCGTCTGTGAAGCCGGCGGCCTCGGCTTCCTGGCCGCCGGGTACAAGACCGCCGACGGTATGTACCAGGAGATCAAGCAGCTGCGCGGGCTCACGGACCGGCCCTTCGGCGTCAATCTGTTCATGCCGCAGCCCGACTGCGCCGAGCCGGCCGCCGTCGCCGTCTACGCCCAGCAGCTCGCGGGCGAGGCCGGCTGGTACGACACCCCGCTCGGCGACCCGGACTCCGGGCGCGACGACGGCTACGACGCCAAGCTGGCGATCCTCATCGACGACCCCGTGCCGGTCGTCTCCTTCACCTTCGGCTGTCCCACGCGCGATGTGCTCGACGCCTTCTCGCGCGTCGGCACCTACACCGTCGTCACCGTCACCACGCCCGAAGAGGCGCAGAGCGCCCAGTGGGCGGGCGCCGACGCGGTGTGCGTCCAGGGTGTCGAGGCGGGCGGCCACCAGGGCACGCACCGCGACGACCCCGAGCGGGACGGCACCGGCATCGGGCTGGTCTCACTGATCGCGCAGGTCCGCGAGACCGTGCAGGTGCCGATCGTCGCGGCCGGCGGCCTGATGCGCGGCGGCCAGATCGCGGCGGCGCTCGCGGCGGGCGCGGACGCGGCACAGCTGGGCACCGCGTTCCTTGTCTGCCCCGAGTCGGGGGCGAACGCCCTGCACAAGCAGGCCATGACCAATCCGCTGTTCGTCCGCACCGAACTCACCAGGGCCTTCTCCGGGCGCCCGGCGCGCGGCCTGGTGAACCGCTTCATGCGGGAGCATGGGCCGTACGCACCGGCCGCGTACCCCCAGGTCCACTACCTCACCGGCCCGCTGCGCAAGGCGGCCGCCAAGGCCGGGGACGCGCAGGGCATGAGCCTGTGGGCGGGTCAGGGGCACCGGATGAGCCGGGAGCTGCCGGCCGGTCAGCTGGTCGAGGTGCTCGCCGCCGAGCTGGAGGCGGCGAAGGCGACGCTCGCGCTGCGGGGTGTGTCGTGACGGCGCCGGTCTTCGTGGTGGACGAAGTCCCTTCCGGCGGCGGCGAGTTCGTGCTCGACGGGCCCGAGGGGCGGCACGCGGTGTCGGTACGCCGACTGCGCGCAGGTGAGCCCGTGGTCCTGACCGACGGGCGCGGACACGGGGCGGCGGCGGTGGTGCTCGCGGCCGAGGGCAAGGACCAGCTGACGGTCGAGCTGACCGGGTCGCTGCTCGATCCCGAACCCGCGCCGCGGATCACGGTCGTTCAGGCGCTGCCCAAGGGCGAACGGGGCGAGCTCGCGGTCGAGACCATGACCGAGACGGGCGTCGACGCGATCGTGCCGTGGGCGGCGTCCCGGTGCATCACGCAGTGGCGGAGCGAGCGGGGGCTCAAGTCCCTGGGCAAGTGGCGGGCCACGGCTCGGGAGGCGGGCAAGCAGGCCCGTCGGCTGCGGTTCCCCGAGGTGGCCGAGCTCGCGTCCACGCGTGAGGTCGCGGCGCTGCTCGCCGGGGCGTCCTTCGCGGGTGTGCTCCACGAGGAGGGGAGCGCGCCGCTGGCCACGGCGGGGCTGCCGGCCTCGGGGGACGTGGTACTCGTCGTCGGGCCGGAAGGGGGCGTCTCCCCGGAGGAGTTGGACATCTTCGCGGAGGCGGGCGCGAAGCCGTACCGCCTCGGCCCTTCGGTCCTGCGTACGTCCACGGCCGGGACGGCGGCGGTGGCGCTGCTGCTCGGGCGCACGGGGCGCTGGGGCTAGGCGGTTCGTGCCCCAGAGGGGCGCGGGGTTGTGTCGATATGCGGCTCCGCCGCGCGGGCGCGACCAGCCACGACGCACCCGCAGGTGTCAACTTCGGCCCCTGGCCCAGCAATTGGCGGCAAGAGGGCTTCCGCCCCGGGTGAGGGAGTGGGAACCTGCCCTGTATGGGCGCTTTGAGGCGTGTACGGGTGCGGAGCGGACTGCTGGCCGTGGCGCTCGCCGGTGCCGTCGGCGTGGGTCTGGTCGCCTGTGAACCCGGTGACGGGATGAGTTCCATCGCCGTCGCGCTCACCACCGATCAGACCGGGACCAAGGCTCTGGAGCGCAAGGGCTTCGACGTGCAGTGGATGAGCTGTACCGCCACCATGGGCGAGGGCGGCAAGGTCACGGCGAACAGCTCCGACGGGCCCTCCAAGTCGCCGAGCGTGCGCAGCGTCGCCACCGTGGACTGTGAGGGCGAGACCAAGGACGGGCGGGACATCACCCTCAAGGGCAAGGTGACCGAGGAGCGCCAAGGCCGTTGTGTACGGGGGGACTTGACCGCCAAGGTCGACGGCAAGGTCGTCCTGGAGGCCAGTCTGCTCGGCAACTGCAGCGGCACCGAACCCAGCCGGCCCGAACCCAGCCAACCCGGGCCCAGCGGACCCGAGCCCAGCAACCCCGGCCCCACGCCGCCGGACGATCCCCGGCCCACCGTGACCGTCACGGTGACCGCCGATCCGCCGCCGACGTGCGACTGCTCGCCGGGTAAGTGATCCAAACCCCTGCCGCACGCGAGGCGGCCTGCTTAGGGTGACAGGGTGACGCACCCTGCCTACCTTCGGTTTCCGCATCTCCAGGGCGACTTGGTCGCCTTCACCGCAGAGGACGACGTCTGGGTCGCGCCGCTCGACGGCGGCCGGGCATGGCGTGTCAGCGCCGACAACATGCCCGTGAACCACCCCCGGATCTCGCCCGACGGCACCCATGTCGCCTGGACCTCGACCCGGGACGGCGCGCCGGAGGTGCATCTCGCGCCCGTCGTCGGCGGCCCGGCCAAGCGCCTTACACACTGGGGGAGTTGGCGCACCTCCGTGCGCGGCTGGACCCGGCAGGGCGAGGTACTCGCCGTCACCACGCAGGGCCAGGCCTCGCTGCGCCGCAGCTGGGCCCGCGCCGTACCGCTCGACGGCGGTCCCGCGCCGGTCCTGCCGTACGGACCCGTGGGCGACCTGGCGCACGGCCCGGACGGCGAAGTGCTCCTTCAGAGCGTCACCATGGGACGCGAGGCCGCCTACTGGAAGCGCTACCGGGGCGGTACGGCGGGCAAGTTGTGGATCGACCGCGCGGGCGACGGTGACTTCGTCCGCGTACACGAAGAGCTCGACGGGAACATCGAGTACCCGATGTGGGTGGGGGAGCGGATCGCGTTCCTGTCCGATCACGAAGGGACCGGGGCGGTCTACTCGTCCCTGCCGGACGGAACCGAGCTGCGCCGCCATTCGCCCCTGGAGGGGTTCTACGCGCGCCATGCCGCCAGTGACGGACAGCGGGTCGTGTACACGGCCGTCGGTGAGCTGTGGGTCATCGACGATCTCGACGGCGCCGAGCCCCGGCGGCTCGACATACGCCTGGGCGGACAGCGCACCGACCTGCAGCCGCACCCCGTCAAGGCCGAACGCCACCTCGGCGTCGCGGCGCCCGACCACACCGGACGCGGCAGCGCCGTCTCCGTGCGCGGTGCCGTCCACTGGGTGACCCACCGCGACGGGCCCGCCCGCGCCCTCGCCGCCGAACAGGGCGTACGCGCCCGCCTTCCGCGCACCTTCCGGGTGGAGGGCGAGGAGCATGTGGTGTGGGTGACGGACGCCGAGGGCGACGACGCCCTGGAGTTCGCGCCCGCCACCGGCGTCGCCCCCGGAGCGTCCGTACGCCGGGTCGCCGCCGGGCAGTTGGGGCGGGTGCTGTCCCTCGCCATGGCACCGGACGGCAGCCGTGCCGCGATCGCCTCGCACGACGGGCGGGTGCTGCTCGTGGAGCGCGCCTCCGGCGACGTACGCGAAGTGGACCGCAGCGAGCACGGCGAGGCCACGGGCCTGGTGTTCTCGCCCGACTCGGGGTGGCTGGCCTGGTCGCACCCCGGGCCCTCACCACTGCGGCAGCTCAAGCTCGCCAACACCGCGGACCTGACCGTCTCCGAGGCTACCCCGCTGCGCTTCCGTGACTTCGCGCCGGCCTTCACGCTCGACGGGCGGCATCTCGCGTTCCTCTCCGAGCGGTCCTTCGACCCGGTCTACGACGTGCATGTCTTCGACCTCGCGTTCGTCGGGGCCTGCCGGCCGCATCTGATGACGCTGTCCGCGACCACGCCCTCGCCGTTCGGGCCGCAGCGGCACGGGCGGCCCTTCGAGAGCGCCGAGAAGTCCAGCGAGGTCGCGGGTGGCGACGACACCCCCACCACCCGTATCGACCTCGACGGACTCGCCGACCGGATCGTGTCGTTCCCCGTCGAGGCGGCCCGCTACTCGACGCTGCGCGCCGCCAAGGACGGGCTGCTGTGGCTGCGCCACCCGGTGCGCGGCGCGCTCGGCGCCTCCCGGGCCACTCCGGACGACCCGGGCCCCAGGACCGCGCTCGAACGCTACGACCTGGCGCAGCAGCGGATCGAGGAACTCGCCTCCGCCGCCGACCACTTCGCGGTCAGCGGCGACGGCAAGCGGGTCCTGCTGCACACCGGTGACCACCTCAAGGTGGTGCCCAGCGACCGGCGCGCGTCGGCCGACGACGACGGCGAGAACAACATCACCGTCGACCTGTCCAGGATCAGGCAGAGCGTCGACCCCGTCGCCGAGTGGCGGCAGATGTTCGACGAGAACGGCCGCCTGATGCGCGACCACTTCTGGCGCGCGGACCTCGGCGGCGTCGACTGGGACGGTGTCCTCGCCCGCTACCGCCCCGTCGTGGACCGGCTCGCCACCCACGACGACCTGGTCGACCTGTTCTACGAAGTCCACGGCGAACTCGGCACCTCGCACGCCTACGTCATCGCGGGCGGCGGCTACGGCGGCTCCGACACCCGTCAGGGACTGCTCGGCGCGGACATCTCCCGTGACGAGAACGGCAGTTGGCGGATCGACCGGATCCTCGCATCCGAGACCTCCGATCCGCACGGGCAGTCACCGCTCGCCGCTCCGGGCGTCGCGGTGCGCGCCGGGGACGTGCTGCTCGCGGTCGACGGCCGGCCCGTCGACCCGGTGACGGGGCCAGGACCGCTGCTCGTCGGTGCCGCGGGCAAACCGGTCGAGCTGACGATCTCGCCGTCGGGAGGCGGCGACCCGCGGCACGCGGTGGTCGTGCCCATCGACGACGAGGAGCCGCTGCGGTACCACGCGTGGGTCGCCGACCGGCGCCGGCACGTCCATGAACGCTCCGAGGGCCGCCTCGGCTATCTGCACGTCCCCGACATGCAGGCGCCCGGCTGGGCGCAGATCCACCGCGACCTGCGGGTGGAGGTCGCGAAGGAAGGGCTGATCGTCGACGTACGCGAGAACCGCGGCGGTCATACGTCGCAGCTCGTCGTCGAGAAGCTCGCGCGCCGTATCGTCGGCTGGGACATGCCGCGCGGTATGCGGCCCTTCAGCTACCCGATGGACGCGCCGCGCGGCCCGGTGGTGGCGGTGGCCAACGAGTTCTCCGGCTCCGACGGCGACATCGTGAACGCCGCGATCAAGGCCCTCGGGATCGGCCCGGTGGTCGGCACCAGGACCTGGGGCGGCGTCGTCGGCATCGACAGCCGCTACCGCCTGGTGGACGGCACCCTCGTCACCCAGCCCAAGTACGCGATCTGGCTCGAGGGTTACGGCTGGGCGGTGGAGAACCACGGCGTCGACCCCGACGTGGAGGTCGTGACCGCACCCCAGGACCATGTGGCGGGACGTGATCCACAGCTGGACGAGGCGGTACGGATGGCACTCGCGGTGCTCGCGGAGAACCCGGCGAAGAGCGCGCCGGAGCTGCCGGAACTCGGGTAGGCGAGGGCCTTTCCGGGTCGGATCGGGCGATCAGTGGCCGATACCATGCCCTGTGTACCCGTCACGTACCCGTCAAACGGAGCGAGGAGGCCGAGGACATGGCCGGTGAGGCACCAGCGGACTGCCTGTTCTGCAAGATCATCGCGGGGGAGGTGCCCGCGACCGTCGTGCGCGAGACCGACACCACCTTCGCCTTCCGCGACATCAACCCGCAGGCGCCGGCCCACATCCTGGTGATCCCCAAGGTCCACCACCCGGACGCGGCCTCGCTTGCCGCCGCCGAGCCGCAGATCGCCGCCGATGTGCTGCGCGAGGCCGGCGAGGTCGCGGCCGAGGAGAAGCTGGAGAGCTACCGCCTGGTGTTCAACACCGGCAGCGGCGCGGGCCAGACCGTCTTCCACGCCCACGTCCACCTGCTCGGCGGCCGTGGCCTGCAGTGGCCCCCCGGATAACCACCTGTGTCCGTACGTGAATTGGTGGTGCTCGGCACCGCCAGCCAGGTCCCGACCCGGCACCGCAACCACAACGGCTATCTGCTGCGCTGGGACGGCGAGGGCATCCTCTTCGACCCCGGCGAGGGCACCCAGCGCCAGATGCTGCGCGCCGGGGTCGCCGCGCACGACCTCAACCGGATCTGCGTCACGCACTTCCACGGTGACCACTCGCTCGGTCTCGCCGGGGTGATCCAGCGGATCAACCTCGACCGGGTCCCGCACGAGGTCACCGCCCACTATCCGCACTCCGGGCAGCGCTTCTTCGACCGCCTCCGGTACGCCACCGCCTACCGCGAGACCGTGCGTCTGACCGAGGCGCCGGTCGCCGCGGACGGAGTGCTCGCCACCACCCCGGCGTACACCCTCGAAGCACGTCGGCTCTCGCACCCCGTGGAGTCCTTCGGCTACCGCCTCGTCGAGCCCGACGGGCGGCGCATGCTGCCCGCGCTGCTCGCCGAGCGCGGCATCAAGGGGCCGGATGTGGGGCGGCTGCAGCGGGACGGTGAGTTCGGCGGCGTCCACCTCGACGAGGTCAGCGAGATACGGCGCGGACAGCGGTTCGCCTTCGTCATGGACACCCGGCTCTGCGACGGCGTGCACGCGCTCGCCGCCGGCTGCGATCTGCTCGTCATCGAGTCCACCTTCCTCGACGAGGACGAACAACTGGCCGTGGACCACGGCCACTTGACCGCCGCACAGGCCGCGGTCGTGGCGCGGGACGCGGGCGTACGGCATCTCGTCCTGACGCACTTCTCGCAGCGCTACAGCGACCCGGGGGAGTTCGCGCGGCAGGCGCGGGCCGCCGGTTTCACGGGAGAGCTGACCGTGGCGGCCGATCTGTCGACCGTGCCGGTGCCCAAGCGCGCCACCTGAGCGCACTGAGCGCACCGAACGACCCGAGCACACCGAACGGCCTGAGCGCCCTGAACAACCCGAAAGAACGCCCATGAACCTCCCCAAGGCCGAACTCCATCTGCACATCGAAGGCACCCTCGAACCCGAGCTGGCCTTCGCACTCGCCGCCCGCAACGGCATCGAGCTGCCCTATGCCGACACCGAAGAGCTGCGCCGCGCCTATCTCTTCGACGACCTGCAGTCCTTCCTCGACCTGTACTACGGCCTGATGGCCGTGCTGCACACGGAGGCCGACTTCGAGGAGCTCGCCGACGCCTATCTGGCGCGGGCCGCGGCCCAGGGCGTACGCCACGCGGAGATCTTCTTCGACCCGCAGGCGCACACCGCGCGGGGCGTGGACATCGGCACGGTCATCGAGGGGCTCGGCCGGGCGCTGGACCGCAGCGAGGAGCGGCACGGTGTCTCCACCCGCCTGATCATGTGCTTCCTGCGGGACGAGTCCGCCGAGTCGGCGCTCGCCGCCCTGGACGCCGCGAAGCCGTATCTGCACCGGATCACCGGGGTCGGTCTGGACTCGGCCGAGGTCGGGCACCCGCCGGTGAAGTTCCGCGAGGTGTACGAGGCGGCCGCCGCGCTCGGTCTGCGCCGGGTCGCCCACGCCGGGGAGGAGGGCCCGCCGGCGTACATCACCGAGGCCCTGGACATCCTCGGCGTCGAGCGGATCGATCACGGGCTGCGCTGCATGGAGGACCCCGAGCTGGTCTCGCGCCTGGTGCGCGAGCGGATTCCGCTCACGCTGTGCCCGCTGTCGAATGTGCGGCTGCGGGCGGTGGACATCCTGGAGGAGCACCCGCTGGGGCGGATGATGGCGGCGGGCCTCATGTGCACGGTGAACTCCGATGATCCGGCGTACTTCGGGGGGTACGTCGGGGACACGTTCCACGCGGTGCATGAGGCGTTGGGGCTGGGGCCCGAGCAGTTGCGGGAGCTGGCGCGGAACTCGTTCGAGGCCTCGTTCCTCGAGGACGACGAGGAGCGGCGGGCCCGGTACTTGGCCGAGGTGGCGGCGTACGAGTTCGAGTGAGGTTCCGGGGGCAGCTCAGTTCCCGGCCGACGCTCCGTCCAGGATTCGTGCCGCCACCGCCGGTGAGTCCACCAGGGGGTGCAGGGCGAGAGCTCTGAGTGCCGCGTCCCTGTCCTTGAAGAGGGCCGCCTCGATCGTCGCCCGCTCCACCGCCTTCAGCTGCAGCATCAGCCCCAGCTCGGCCTCCCCGAGCGGAGCACCCGGCAGCGGACGGGCGCCGTCGGCGTCGACCTCGCAGACCGTCTCGATGATCGCGTCGGCGGGCAGCGCCGGGACGGTGCCGGCATTGCGGACGTTGAGGATCAGCCGCGTACCGTCGCCGGCGGCGATCGCGCGCATCAGGGCGAGCGCCACCCGGTCGTAGCCGCCGCCGTCCAGGTCGCAGGAGTCACGCTGCCAGCCGCCGGTCGCGGCGCGGCTGTCCGCCATATACGTTTCCTCGCGCTCAAGGCGGGTGCGCTCCCACAACTCATGGGCGCGGGAGGGGGATTCGGCGGCCCGCGCGAAGAACTCGCCCTGCTGGTGGTCGAGGAACTCGCCCCGCGTCTCGTCGGCGGTGCGCACCGCGTCGAGGGTTTCGCGGCGGAAGTAGTAGTAGTGCAGATACTCGTTGGGCAGCGAGCCGAGCGCGCGCAGCCAGTCCGCGCCGAAGAGCTTGCCCTCCTCGAAGGAGGCGAGCGCGGCCGGGTCGGCGAGGAGGCCGGGGAGCAGGTCGGGGCCGCCCGGGGCGCTCAGCCGCCGCAGCCAGCCGAGGTGGTTGAGGCCGACATAGTCGTACGAGACGGCGTCGGGGTCCGTGCCCGCCGCGCGCGCCGCCCGCCGCACCAGGCCCACCGGTGAGTCGCAGATGCCGATGACGCGCTCGCCGAGCACCGCCGCCATCGCCTCGGTGACCATCCCGGCCGGGTTGGTGAAGTTGATGACCCAGGCCCGCGGGGCGAGCGCCGCCACGCGCTCCGCGATGTGCAGGGCGACCGGGATCGTCCGCAGGCCGTAGAGCACACCGCCCGCGCCGACCGTCTCCTGCCCGAGCACACCCTCGGCGAGGGGAACGCGCTCGTCGCGCACCCGGCCCGCGGTGCCGCCCACGCGGATCGCCGAGAACACGAAGTCCGCGCCGCGCAGCGCGTCGTCGAGGCTTTCGGCCACCCGGACCCGCGGCCCCGGCGGCAGCCCTTCGAGGACGGAGCGCACCACGCCGAGCCGCACCGGATCGGTGTCGTACAGCGTCAGTTCGGTGATCTCGCTGCCTACAAGGGCGCCGTACACGAGCGGCACCCGGAAACCGCCGCCGCCGAGAATCGTCAGCCTCATGCCGCGGAAGCTACCTCATGAAGTGCGCCGGGGTTCCAGGCGGTCGGCACTGCCGGGCCGCTCATGGGGCACACTGTCCTGACCTGCACGCACCATGTCCGGGGAGCGCAAGGTGAACTCCGACGAACAGACGACACACGGCGGCCGCACCCCCCGGGGCCGGCTGGACCACCGGCTCGGTCACCGGCTTGAGAACCGGGTCGACGACCGCTCCGGAGAGCGTCTCGACCACACGGCCCTGCTCGATCCGCTCGCCGCGCTCCGCACCCCCGACGACCCGCCCTGCGACGTGTACCTCACGGGCACCGTCTTCCTGGACATCATCCTCACCGGCCTCGACTCTGCGCCCGTGCGCGGTACCGAGTCCTGGGCCCGCGGCATGGGGTCGAGCCCCGGCGGCGTCGCCAACATGGCCACCGCCCTGGCCCGGCTCGGCCTGCGCACCTCGCTCGCCGCGGCCTTCGGCGACGACCACTACGGCGAGTACTGCTGGGATGCGCTCGCGCAGGGCGAGGGCATCGATCTGACGCCGTCGTGGACCGTGCCCGGCTGGCACTCACCGGTGACCGTCTCCATGGCGTACGAGGGCGAGCGGACCATGGTCTCGCACGGTCACGAGGCCCCGCCGCCGGAGGAGCCCGCCCCGAACTGCCCGCCACGCGCGCGTGCCGCCGTGGCCTCGCTGACGCCCGGAGCGCCCGCGGAGTGGATCGCACAGGCCGCCGCCCGTGGCACCCGGGTCTTCGCCGACGTCGGCTGGGACGACACCGGGCGCTGGGACCTGGCGGGCCTCACCGATCTGGCGCACTGCGAGGCGTTCCTGCCGAACGCGGAGGAGGCGATGCGCTACACCCGCACGTCCTGCCCGCGGGCGGCCGCGCGGGCGCTCACCGCGTATGTGCCGCTCGCGGTCGTGACGCTGGGTGCGGAGGGGGCGTACGCGGTGGACGGGCGTAGCGGCGAGACGGCCGACGTACCGGCCATCGAGGTCGCCGCCCTCGACCCGACCGGGGCCGGGGACGTGTTCGTGGCCGGTTTCGTCACCGGCACCCTCGCGGGGTGGCCGCTCGCGGACCGGCTGGCCTTCGCGGGGCTCACGGCGGCGCTGTCGGTGCAGGAGTTCGGCGGGTCACTGTCCGCGCCCGGCTGGTCCGAGGTGGCGGCCTGGTGGCAGCACGTGCGGACCTGTGCCGACCAGGACCCCGTGGCGTTGCGGCGGTACGCGTTCCTGCAGGGGCTGCTGCCCGAGGTCTGCCGGGCCTGGCCGCTGCGGCGGGCGGTGCCCACGATCGGCTTCGGCAGCCGGTAGCCGGGGCGGCCGCGGAGCCCGGGGGGCCGATAAGCCGGCCGGGGTGAAAAACGCCTCGGTCTTGTCGGTGCACCGACGTACGCTGGTAGGCACCAGAGGCACCCGGGCGGGATGAGCCCCGCATAGGAGGACGAGCTAGGCCACAGCGCCGGCCCATGACTCAGACACCCACAGCTCACACCCCTGCGCAGGGGCAGGCACGAGCCCACTTCTCCGTTCCGGCGAAGCACCCGATGGTGACCGTGCTGGGCTCGGGAGACGCCCTGCTGCGCGTGATCGAGAAGGCCTTCCCGGCGGCCGACATCCATGTCCGGGGCAATGAGATCAGCGCCGTGGGCGACAAGGACGAAGTCGCCCTGATCCAGCGCCTGTTCGACGAGATGATGCTGGTGCTCCGCACCGGACAGCCGATGACGGAGGACGCAGTGGAACGCTCGATCGCCATGCTCAGGGCGAGCGAGGACGGCGAGGGTCCCGAGGAGACCCCGGCCGAGGTGCTCACCCAGAACATCCTCTCGTCGCGGGGCCGCACGATCCGCCCCAAGACCCTCAACCAGAAGCGGTACGTCGACGCGATCGACTCCCACACCATCGTGTTCGGCATCGGCCCCGCCGGTACCGGCAAGACGTATCTCGCCATGGCCAAGGCCGTGCAGGCCCTGCAGTCCAAGCAGGTCAACCGGATCATCCTGACCCGCCCGGCCGTCGAGGCCGGCGAGCGGCTCGGCTTCCTGCCCGGCACGCTCTACGAAAAGATCGACCCGTATCTGCGCCCGCTGTACGACGCGCTGCACGACATGCTCGACCCCGACTCGATTCCGCGCCTCATGGCGGCCGGGACGATCGAGGTCGCGCCGCTCGCGTACATGCGCGGCCGGACGCTGAACGACGCGTTCATCATCCTCGACGAGGCGCAGAACACCAGCCCCGAGCAGATGAAGATGTTCCTGACGAGGCTCGGCTTCGACTCGAAGATCGTCATCACCGGTGACATCACCCAGGTCGACCTGCCGGGCGGCACCAAGTCCGGTCTGCGCCAGGTCCAGGACATCCTGGAGGGCGTCGACGACGTCCACTTCTCCCGCCTCACGTCCCACGACGTCGTACGCCATAAGCTCGTCGGCCGTATCGTCGACGCGTACGAGAAGTTCGACAACGAAAACGGCACGGAGAACGGTGCACACAAGCCCTCTCGCCGCCGCGACAGCAAGTAGCGAGAACACAGCGAGAGATCAGCGAGAGCAGCAGATGTCGATCGACGTCAACAACGAGTCCGGCACCGAGGTCGACGAGCAGGCGATTCTCGACATCGCCCGCTACGCACTCGCGCGGATGCGCATCCACCCGCTCTCCGAGCTCTCGGTGATCGTCGTGGACGGCGAGGCCATGGAGCAGCTGCACATCCAGTGGATGGATCTGCCGGGCCCCACGGATGTCATGTCCTTCCCGATGGACGAGCTGCGGCCGCCCGTCAAGGACGACGAGGAGCCCCCGCAGGGGCTCCTCGGTGACATCGTGCTCTGCCCCGAGGTCGCCAAGCGCCAGGGCGAGGAGGCCCCCACCGGGCACTCCATGGACGAGGAGCTGCAGCTCCTCACCGTCCACGGCGTGCTGCACCTGCTCGGTTACGACCACGAGGAGCCGGACGAGAAGGCCGAGATGTTCGGACTGCAGGCCGCGATCGTCGACGGCTGGCGGGCGGAGAAGGGCCTGACCGGCCCGTCTCCGGCGCCCACCGTGTCGTGAGCGCCTCACTGGTCTTCGGCGCCGTCCTGCTGGTCGTCGCCGCGTGGCTCGCCTCCTGTGCGGAGGCGGGCCTCGCGCGTGTCTCCAGCTTCCGCGCGGAGGAGGCGGTGCGCTCCGGGCGCCGCGGCAGCGCCAAGCTCGCCCAGGTCGCCGCCGACCCGACCCGCTATCTGAATGTGGCGCTGCTCGTCCGCGTCGCCTGCGAGATGGCGTCCGCCGCCCTGGTGACGTACGCCTGTCTGCAGGAGTTCGACCGGACCTGGGAGGCGCTCGCCGTCGCCATCGCCGTGATGGTGCTCGTCAGCTATGTGGCGGTGGGGGTGTCGCCGCGCACCATCGGACGCCAGCACCCGCTGAACACGGCGACGGCCGCGGCGTACGTCCTGTTGCCGCTGGCCCGCATCATGGGCCCGATCCCGCCGCTCCTGATCCTCCTCGGCAACGCCCTGACCCCGGGAAAGGGCTTCCGGCGCGGGCCGTTCGCCTCCGAGGCCGAGCTGCGCGCGATGGTCGACCTGGCGGAGAAGGAGTCCCTGATCGAGGACGAGGAGCGCCGGATGGTGCACTCCGTCTTCGAGCTCGGCGACACCCTGGTCCGCGAAGTCATGGTCCCCCGTACCGACTTGATCGTCATCGAGCGGTACAAGACCATCCGGCAGGCGCTGACGCTCGCCCTGCGCTCCGGGTTCTCCCGTATCCCCGTCACCGGGGAGAGCGAGGACGACATCGTCGGCATCGTGTATCTGAAGGACCTCGCCCGCAAGACGCACATCAGCAGGGACGCCGAGTCGGAGCTGGTGTCGACGGCGATGCGGCAGGCGTCGTTCGTGCCCGACACGAAGAACGCGGGCGATCTGCTGCGCGAGATGCAGCAGGAGCGCAACCACGTCGCGGTCGTCATCGACGAGTACGGCGGCACGGCCGGCATCGTCACCATCGAGGACATCCTGGAAGAGATCGTCGGCGAGATCACCGACGAGTACGACCGTGAGCTGCCGCCCGTGGAGGAGCTGGGCGAGGGCACCTATCGCGTCACCGCGCGGCTCGACATCGGGGACCTCGGGGAGCTGTACGGCATCGAGGAGTTCGACGACGAGGACGTCGAGACGGTCGGCGGACTCCTCGCGAAGGCCCTCGGCCGGGTGCCGATCGCGGGCGCGACGACGGTGGTGGACCTGCCGGACGGGCGGGGGCTGCGGCTCACCGCCGAGGCCGCGGCGGGACGCCGGAACAAGATCGTGACGGTGCTCGTGGAGCCGGTGGCTCCGCCCGAGGAGGACGAGTCCGAGTGACGCCCGCGGAGCTCCGGTCCCTGTGTCTGTCGTTCAACGCGGCGACGGAGGAGTTCCCCTTCCCGCGCAATCCCGGGCTCTCCACCTTCAAGGTCCTCGGCAAGATCTTCGCCTTCAGCGGGCTTGAGGAGTCCCCGCTGACGGTGGCCCTCAAGGCCGAGCCGGAGATCGCACTGCGGCTGCGGGAGGCCCATCCGGGGGTGATCGTGCCCGGCTACCACCTGAACAAGCGGCACTGGAACACGGTGGTGGTGGGGGAGCTGCCGGAGCGCCAGGTGCGGGAGCTGGTCGAGGACTCGTACGACCTGGTGGTGGCGGGACTGCCGCGGCGGGAGCGGCTGCGGCTCGACCGCGGGTGACCTTTCCCCGGCCCCGCCCCTTCCCGAACCGGGGCTCCGCCCCAGTTGGGCTCATTTTTCCGGCGCGGGAAAGAGACCAACGTCCCGAGCCTGAGGACCACCGGCGCCGAAACCGCACTTACGCGACGCTTAGGTTTGCTGTCACCAGGAGGGGAGAGCACCCCGGCCGGGACCTGTGGGAGCGGGTGCGCCGGGGTGCTCCTCCGGTGCCGTGGGAGCCTCCGTATGCTCGGGGCATGACCGACAGCAGCGCGCTCGACCCCGAGGACCGCAAGATCGTCACCCTGGCCCGTTCGGCCCGGGCCCGTAACGGTGTGCCCGAGGGCGCGGCCGTACGCGACGAGACGGGGCGTACGTATGTCGCCGGCACCGTGGACCTCGACTCGCTGAAGCTGAGCGCCCTGCGTACCGCCGTCGCCATGGCGGTGGCCAGCGGCGCCAAGTCGCTGGAGGCGGCGGCCGTCGTCACCGGGGCCGGCTCCGTGCCGGACGAGGACCGCGCGGCGGTACGCGACCTGGGCGGAGCCGGGACGCCTGTGCTGCTCGCCGGGCCCGACGGCACGGTCACGGAGACCGTCACCGCGGGCTGACGGGTGTTTCCCGGCGGGTCCGTACACCTGGCCGGAAAGCGTCGCCCGGCCGCGCCCTGTAACGCTCGGCCCTCTCAAGTCCCAGAAGAATCACGGGACTTTCTCTTGCCTTCTCCGCCTGCCCGCGCATCAATGGACGACGGTTCGTCCGACGGACCGTCAGATTTTCTGTGGCGTGCGCGCGCCAGCACCTGACCAGCTCCCCACCCCCACGGGGCTCCCCCACCACGGGAAGGTGAACCGATGCAGCGCAGCAGGAGCAGCAGCAGACGCAGTCGTAGCGGGATCGGGGCCGGCGCCGCGCTGACCGCGGGCGCCCTCGCCCTCGCCGGGTTCGTCCTGGCCCCGGGCGCGGCGGCCGTCGCGCCCGGCACGGCCACGACCAAGGCGGACTGCGGTATCTACGGCAGCGGTGGCGTCACCCTGACGGCTACCCAGAGCGGTACGAGCGCGACCATCACCGTCACCTCGACGGACATCACCACACCGGTCGCGGTGGAGGCGGGCACGGTCGACTCCTCCCTGACCATGACGAAGGCCGGCGGCGCGACCACCGTCTTCGCCGGCAAGAGCAACCCGGCGATGGAGGCCGGCGGCGGGGTCAATTCAGGACCGCTGACCGGGACCGTCGCCGCCGGTGACTCCCTCGACCACCCCGGCTCCCTGAAACTGGTGGTCCAGGGCATCACCGTCACCTGCAACTCCACCGAGTCCCTCGCTCCCGGTCCGTTCGTCTTCGACTGAGCCGCACGGCACCACTGCGGACAGAACGGACTCAGCCGGCCGGGTCGCACGGCCCGGTCGGCGCCCGTTCCCGCATCGGGGACAATGGACGCCATGAGCGCACCTTCCCCTGCCGAGTCCGAGCCGCAGGCCACCGAGCACCGCGCGGGTTTCGCCTGCTTCGTCGGCCGGCCGAACGCGGGCAAGTCGACCCTCACCAACGCCCTCGTGGGGACGAAGGTCGCCATCACCTCCAACCGGCCGCAGACCACCCGGCACACGGTCCGCGGCATCGTGCACCGCCCGGACGCCCAGCTGGTCCTGGTCGACACCCCGGGTCTGCACAAGCCCCGCACCCTGCTCGGCGAGCGGCTCAACGACGTGGTGCGCACCACCTGGGCCGAGGTCGACGTGATCGGCTTCTGTCTGCCCGCGAACGAGAAGCTCGGGCCCGGCGACCGGTTCATCGCCAAGGAGCTCGCCGGGATCAAGAAGACCCCGAAGATCGCGATCGTGACGAAGACCGACCTCGTCGAGAGCAAGCAGCTCGCCGAGCAGCTCATCGCGATCGACCAGCTCGGCAAGGAGCTGGGCTTCGAGTGGGCGGAGATCGTGCCGGTCTCGGCGGTCGGCGACCAGCAGGTGGCACTGCTCGCCGACCTGATCGTGCCGCTGCTCCCGCTGAGCCCGCCGCTCTACCCGGAGGGCGACCTCACGGACGAGCCGGAGCAGGTCATGGTGGCCGAGCTGATCCGTGAGGCCGCGCTCGAAGGCGTCCGCGACGAGCTGCCGCACTCCATCGCCGTGGTCGTGGAGGAGATGCTGCCGCGCGAGGACCGGCCCGCGGACAAGCCGATGCTCGACATCCACGCGAATGTGTTCATCGAGCGGCCGAGTCAGAAGGGCATCATCATCGGCCCGAAGGGCAAGCGGCTCAAGGACGTCGGGATGAAGTCACGCAAGCAGATCGAGGCGCTGCTCGGCACCCCCGTCTTCCTCGACCTGCACGTGAAGGTCGCGAAGGACTGGCAGCGCGACCCCAAGCAGCTGCGGAAGCTGGGGTTCTAGGAGCGAGCTCCTGGGGCGGGGCGGGGCGGGGCGCGGCGGGCCGGGGCCATTCCTCCGGGCGTCAGTCCACGCCCCGGATCCTGGTGACCAGGACCGCCCCCGCGAGGCCGATCGCCGCCGCCACCGCGTACAGCACCCGGTAGCCCGCAAGGGTCACGATCGGGGCCGCCAGGGCCGGGGCGGCCACCTGGGGGAGGGAGTTGGCGATGTTGATGACGCCGAGGTCCTTGCCGCGGTCGGCGGCCTTCGGCAGGACGTCCGTCATCAGGGCGAAGTCGACCGAGGTGAAGACGCCGAAGGCGATGCCCAGGACCGCCGCCGCGACGATCGCGCCGGTCCAGGTCTGCCAGACCGCGAGCATCGAGGTGGCCGCCGCCATCAGGCAGCCGGACCACATGACGAACGGTTTGCGGCGGCCCAGACGGTCCGACCAGACTCCGCCCACCACGACCGTCGCGAGCATCGTCACGCCGTTGACCGCGGTCAGGATGAGGACATGCGCCTCGGGGTCGCGCACCTGCAGCCGGTCGCGCAGGTAGTACAGGAGATAGAGCAGCACCAGGACGTTGCCCAGGTTGATCAGGAAGCGGGTCAGCCAGGCCCAGGCCAGGTCCGGGTGGCGGCGTGGGCTCAGCCAGAAGCCGCGCAGGAAGCCGCGCCAGGAGAAGGCGGGGCGGTCGGCGGGGTCCAGGCGCAGATCGCGGTGGAGCAGTACGTACGGAAGTACCGCGAGCGCCGTGAACACCGCGCACGCCGCATAGCCCGCCGCGATGCCGCCCGTCAGTGTGGCGAGGCCCGTGCCCGTCACCACGCCGAGCAGTTGCGTACCGCCCAACCAGCCGCCCACAGAGCCGCGTTGGAGCCTCGGCACCCGGTCGGGGACCGCCGCCGTGACGGCGGCGAACGCGGCGTTCAGGGTGAGCTGCGCCAGGCACCAGCCGAGCGCCATCGCCGCCACCGAGTCCGCGGCCGAGGTCAGGAGCAGGGCGAGGGCGCCGCCCGCCGCGCCCGTCACGATCCATGGCGTACGCCGTCCGAAGCGGGATGCCGTACGGTCCGAGAGCGCGCCGAAGAGGGGGTTGGCGAGCAGTGAGACCACCGCTCCCGCGCCCGTCACCCAGGCCAGGACCGTCTCCTTGGAGACGCCGGGCGGCGCGAGCTGCGCGGCCTGCTGGGCGAGCAGGATCTGCAGGGGGCCGTAGAAGCCCACCCAGATCGCGCCGTTGGCGAGGCAGAGGGCCGAGGTCCAGCCCTTGGTGACCCGGGCCGTGGGTTCCGTGAGCGTGAGGCCGCCTGTTCCCGTGCCGGGACCGCCGCTGGTGCCCGCGCCAGGACTGCCGCCTGTTCCCGTGCCGGGACCGCCGCTGGTTCCCGCGCCAGGACTGCCGCCTGTTCCCGTGCCGGGACCGCCGCTGGTTCCCGCGCCAGGACTGCCGCCCGTTCCCGTGCCGGGACCGCCGCTGGTGCCCGCGCCAGGACTGCCGCCTGTTCCCGTGCCGGGACCGCCGCTGGTTCCCGCGCCAGGACTGCCGCCTGTTCCCGTGCCGGGACCGCCGCTGGTTCCCGCGCCAGGACTGCCGCCTGTTCCCGTGCCGGGACCGCCGCTCATCCCCGTGCCTGTGCCCGCAGGGCCTCGCGCAGCCACGCGTAGGACGCCTTCGGGGTGCGCTCCAGGGTGTCGTAGTCGATATGCACGAGGCCGAAACGCTGCCGGTAGCCCTCCGCCCACTCGAAGTTGTCGAGCAGCGACCACACGAAGTAGCCGCGGACGTCGACGCCCGCCTCCAACGCCCGGTGCAGGGCCCGCAGATGGGAGTCGAGGAACGCGATCCGCTCCTGGTCGTCGAGACCGTCGTACGAGCAGCCGTTCTCGGTGATCACCAGTGGCGGGAGCCGGTCGCCGTAGCGTTCGCGGAAGCCGACGAGGAGTTCCGTGAGCGCCTCGGGCACCACCGGCCAGCCGAAGCCCGTGACCGGATAGTCGTCGAGTTCCCTGACGGAGAAGGGCAGTTCGGCCGGCAGTGTCAGGCCGGAGAACTCGATCTCCGCGCCCTGCGGGGCGCCCACCTTCGTCGGCTGGTAGTAGTTGATCCCGTACCAGTCGAGGGGCTCGGAGATGATCCGCAGATCGGCGCTCACATCACCGGGGAGCAGCTCGGCGATGCCGTCCGGGTAGCGGCCGAGGATCAGCGGGTCGGCGAAGAGCCGGTTCAGGAGTACGTCGTAGAAGTCGGCGGCCTCCCTGTCGTCCGGCCGCTGCGAGGCCGGCCAGGTGGGGCCGTGGGAGTTGGCGATGCCGATGTCCCGGGCGCCCGCCGCGCGCAGGGCGCGGACCGCGAGGCCATGGGCGAGCAGCTGGTGGTGGGCCACCGGCAGTGCGTCGAACAGCAGCTGTTTGCCGGGTGCGTGGGCGCCGAGTGCATGGCCCAACAGGGTGTGTTCCGCCGGTTCGTTGAGGGTGATCCACTTCTGTACGCGGTCGCCGATGCGGTCCGCGACCGTGGCCGCGTAGGCGGCGAAGCGCTCGGCCGTGCCCCGGTGCAGCCAGCCGCCGGCTTCTTCGATGCCGAGGGGCAGATCCCAGTGGAAGAGGGTCGGCACGGGGCGGACGCCGGCCGCGCAGAGCTCGTCGACGAGCCGGTCGTAGAAGCCGAGTCCGTCCGGGGACTCCGCCCGGGGCCAGGAGACCGAGAAGCGGTACGCGTCCACGCCGAGGTCGCGCAGGAGGGCCACGTCCTCCTGGTAGCGGTGGTAATGGTCGCAGGCCACGGCGGCCGTCGTGCCGTCCTTCACCCGGCCCGGCTCGGCCGTGAAGGCGTCCCACACCGAGCGGCCGCGCTGGTCGGCGGCGCCCTCGATCTGGTGGGCGGAGGTGGAGACGCCCCACAGGAAGTCCCGTGGGAACGGGGGCAGGGCGGCGGCGGGAGCGGTCGGCGCAGTCATGTGCGGGATCATCCGTACCGCTGGTAACGGTGTCAACGGGCCGACCGCGCCGCCTTGTTCAGGCCCCTTCCTTCATCACCCTCGTGATCAGTTGCCGCTGGGGCTCCGTGAGGCGTGGGTCCGAGCAGTAGACCGTGCGGCCGTCGACCGTGATCTGGTAGCTGAACCCGTCCGGCACCCCTATGGGCGGTGTGCCCCGGCCCTGTGCCACGGCCTGTTCGACAAGGTCGTGCCATTCGTGGGCATCGAGGCGCCCCGCCGTGTCGACCTCGGCGTGACGCTCGATGCCGGCGAATCCTCCTGTGCGCTTCACCTGGATACGCATGCGTCCCTGTCTACTCCGAGACGGGCTCAGTTGGTAGGCACCCCGACCTGGGACCACGCCTTCAGGACGGCCTGGTGCTCCTCGCCCTCGCCGTAACGCTCGGCGGCCTTGGCGACGCTCGCCTTGGCGAAGTCCACGAAGCTGCAGTCGACTTCGAGGCCGCCGGTGGTCAGGACGTCGTACCAGATCTGTCCGGCGCGCTCCCACGCGTTGCCGCCCAGCTGCGTGGCGAGCAGGAAGAACGCGTGGTTGGGGATACCGGAGTTGATGTGCACGCCGCCGTTGTCACGGCCGGTGCGGACGTAGTCGTCCATGGTCGCGGGCTGCGGGTCCTTGCCGAGTACATCGTCGTCGTACGCCGTGCCGGGGGCCTTCATCGAGCGCAGCGCCACACCCTGGACGTTCTCGTGCAGCAGGCCCGCGCCGATCAGCCAGTCGGCCTGGTCGGCACTCTGACCGAGGGTGTACTGCTTGATCAGCGAGCCGAAGACATCGGACATCGACTCGTTCAGGGCGCCGGGCTGGCCGAAGTACGTGAAGTTCGCCGTGTACTGCGTGACGCCGTGGGTCAGCTCGTGGCCGATGACGTCCACGGGGATGGTGAAGTCGAGGAAGATCTCGTTGTCTCCGTCGCCGAACACCATCTGCTCGCCGTTCCAGAAGGCGTTCCCGTAGTTCTCGCCGAAGTGCACGGTGGCGATCAGGGGCAGACCCTTGCCGTCGATGGAGTTGCGCTTGAAGCTCTTCAGGAACAGCTCGAAGGTGGCTCCGAGTCCGGCGTAGGCACGGTTGACCGTGGCGTCCTTGCCGGGCTTGTCACCTTCGCCGCGGACCTTCTTGCCCGGCAGGTCCTGGCGGTGCTTCGCGTCGTAGATGGTGCGGTGCGGCTTCTCCTGCGCGGCTTCCTTGGGCGGGGTGATCTCAGGGGCGCCGAGCACCGTCATCAGCCGGCGGCTCGTACGGTTCGCGGCGTCCTGGACGAGGGTGCGACGCGCCGGCTCGGCGATCGCGGGGTTCTCGGCCTTGGTCAGCTGGTCGAGAAGATGCGGCGGCACGATGGTGCAGTAGACAGGCTCGAAGCCTGATGGGTTGGCGGTCATGGCGAGCAATGTGGCACTGGGTCATAGCTCTGTCACTACCTGCAACCATGATTGATGAAATAGAGGGATTGATCACGCCAAGACCGTTACCTCAGGACGGTCCCGCATACTGATACGGGGCGGCGCACACCGTGCCCCCTCCGCTAGTCTCGGCACATCATGCGTTTCGGGCTGCTTCTCCTTAGCTGCCGCGGCGAGGGCCTGTAGCTGTAGGCCGACCCCCTCCCCGCGGAGTCTGGTGTTGCGCGAAACCGTCGGCCGCCTCCAGCGGACCCACGAGGAGCCCTACGCAATGCCGAACTTTCAGCAGCCCTCCGCCATGCCGATCCACAAGTACCGCGGCTATGAAGCCGTGGACATCGCGGACCGCACCTGGCCGGACAACCGCATCACCAAAGCGCCCCGCTGGCTCTCCACGGATCTGCGCGACGGCAACCAGGCCCTGATCGACCCGATGTCGCCGGCCCGCAAGCGCGAGATGTTCGACCTGCTCGTACGCATGGGCTACAAGGAGATCGAGGTCGGCTTCCCGTCCTCGGGGCAGACGGACTTCGACTTCGTGCGGTCGATCATCGAGGACGGCGCGATCCCGGACGACGTGACGATCTCCGTCCTGACCCAGGCCCGCGAGGAGCTCATCGAGCGCACCGTGGAGTCCCTGGTCGGCGCCAAGCGCGCCACCGTGCACCTCTACAACGCCACCGCCCCGGTCTGGCGCGAAGTCGTCTTCCGGGGCTCGCGCGACCAGGTCAAGCAGATCGCCGTGGACGGCACCCAGCTGGTCATGGAGTACGCCGAGAAGCTGATCGACGAGCGCACGGAGTACTTCGGCTACCAGTACAGCCCGGAGATCTTCACGGACACCGAGCTGGACTTCGCCCTGGAGGTCTGCGAGGCCGTCTGCGACGTATGGCAGCCGGGCCCCGGCCGCGAGATCATCCTGAATCTGCCCGCCACCGTCGAGCGCTCCACGCCGTCCACGCACGCGGACCGCTTCGAGTGGATGTCGCGGAACCTGACCCGGCGCGAGCACGTATGCCTGTCCGTGCACCCGCACAACGACCGCGGCACCGCCGTCGCCGCCGCCGAGCTGGCGATCATGGCCGGAGCCGACCGTATCGAGGGCTGCCTGTTCGGCCAGGGCGAGCGCACCGGCAACGTCGACCTGGTGACCCTGGGCATGAACCTGTTCAGCCAGGGCGTCGACCCGCAGATCGACTTCTCGGACATCGACGAGATCCGTCGTACCGCCGAGTACTGCAACCAGATGGAGGTGCACCCGCGCCACCCGTACGCCGGTGACCTCGTCTACACCGCCTTCTCCGGCTCCCACCAGGACGCCATCAAGAAGGGCTTCGAGTCCATGGAGTCCCGTGCCGCCGCGGCGGGCAAGACGGTCGACGACATCGAGTGGGCCGTGCCGTATCTGCCCATCGACCCCAAGGACGTCGGCCGGTCCTACGAGGCTGTCATCCGGGTCAACTCGCAGTCCGGCAAGGGCGGTATCGCCTACGTCCTGAAGAACGACCACAAGCTGGATCTGCCGCGCCGGATGCAGATCGAGTTCTCCAAGCTGATTCAGGCCAAGACCGACGCCGAGGGCGGCGAGGTCACGCCGACCGCGATCTGGTCGGCGTTCCAGGACGAGTACCTGCCCACCGAGGCCGGTTCCGGGCACACCCCCTGGGGCCGTATCCAGCTGCGCTCGGGCCAGACCACGACCGACAAGGACGGCGTGGACACCCTCACCGTCGAGGCCGTCGTGGACGGCGCCGAGACCGTTCTGACCGGCTCCGGCAATGGCCCGATCTCGGCGTTCTTCGACGCGCTGCAGGCCATCGGCATCGACGTACGCCTGCTCGACTACACCGAGCACACGATGAGCGAGGGCGCGTCCGCGCAGGCCGCTTCGTACATCGAGTGCGCGATCGGCGACAAGGTCCTGTGGGGCATCGGCATCGACGCCAACACCACGCGTGCTTCCCTGAAGGCGGTCGTCTCGGCGGTCAACCGCGCCGCACGCTGATCACGCTGATCACTCAGGGGGGTTCGGGTCCGCCCTCGGACCCGGCTTCCGGTTCGTCTCCGGATCCGCCCCCGGCTTTGCGGAAGGCCCTGTTCACCGGTCCGGTGAGCGGGGTCTTTTCCGTTCCGTACGGCTTCATCGGGCGTTTGGTCTTGGCCATCTCTCAGCCATGTGCGGCCCAAGGTGCTGACGCCGCATCAATGATGTGGCTAACATCACGCCAATACGGCAATGTTGCCGAAGCGTTACGGAGGTGCGGCGTGCTGCAAGGCCCGGGACGACGTGTCCGGAAGCTACGGATCTGGGGCATCCGCATCGCGTGGACCACAGTCGGCGACGGTGAGTTCTTCTGCCCCGGCTGCGGTGGCGACCGCAACTACCAACGCCGCACCGGCCGGCGCCGCTTCACTCTGCTCGGACTGCCGCTGCTGCCGCGCGGCGTCGCGGGCCCCGTGGTCGAATGCGCCGCCTGCGCCGAGCACTTCGGGCTCGACTGCCTGGACCACCCCACCACCGTGCGGTTCTCGGCGATGCTGCGGGACGCCGTGCACACGGTCGCCCTCGCCGTGCTCGCGGCCGGCGGCGCCTCCTCCCGCACGGTGCTCGACGCGGCCGTCGGCACGGTGCGTTCCGCCGGGTTCGACGACTGCACCGAGGACCAGTTGACGACCCTCGTCGAGGCGCTCGCCGCGGACACCGGCCGTCTCCTCGGCGGCACGGACGCGGGCGCGGCCGCCGACGCGGCGCAGTCCGGGGTCACTCTGGCCATAGAACTCCATGAGGCGCTCGACCCGTTGGCTCCCCATCTGGCGCCCGCGGGACGTGAGTCGATCCTCCTGCAGGCCGCTCGAATCGCACTCGCGGATGGGCCGTACACGCCCGCGGAGCGGGATGTTCTGACGACGGTGGGCGGTGCGCTCACCATTTGCGCGGATGATGTGGCGCGGCTGCTCGCCGCGGCGCGCACGCCGTCCTAGCCGTACCGGTCTCTCACCTCCTTCCTCAACTCCCGCTGTGCGCACGGCTATTGCCGCGCCCCTGAGGGCGCTGTAACTTCACCGGACATCCGACGTCCTATGTCCGCTGTCCGCCACGTGGAGTGCTCATGCCCTTTTCGCGTACCAGCCGGATCGTGTGCCTCGCCGCCGCCCTCGTCGCCGTCACCGGCGGCACCGCCGCCGCGCAGTCCCCGGGATCCGACGTGCCGTCAGGCGGTCCATGCACCTCGTCCGTCCCGTACAGAGCGGGCCAGGACGGATACGACACGTACCGCATACCCGCGACGCTCAGAACCCGGGCGGGCACGCTGCTCGCCTTCGCCGAAGGCAGGGTCGGGAGCGCGGGCGACACCGGCAACATCGATGTCGTCCTCAGGCGCTCCACGGACGGCGGCTGTACGTGGGGGCCGCTGAGCGTCGTCGTGGCGGGCGGCGGCGACACCCGGGGCAACCCCGCGCCCGTCGTCGACCCGCGCACCGGCAAGGTCGTGCTCGTCACGTCGTACAACAGCGGTGCGGTGACCGAGGCGCAGATCATGCGCGGCGATGCCACCTGGGAGCAGAGCCGCCGGGTGTTCGTGCAGAGCAGCCGTGACGACGGCCGTTCCTTCACACGGCCCCGCGAGATCACCCGGGACGTGAAGCTGCCGCACTGGCGGTGGTACGCGACGGGACCCGGGCACGCCCTTGCCCTGACGCGCGGCCCGCACGCCGGGCGGCTGGTGATCCCCGCCAACCACTCCGTGGCGCCGCCGGAGGGCTCCACGGACACCGGGCAGGAACCCAGGTACTACGGCGCGCACGCCTTCTACAGCGACGACGGCGGCCGCAGCTGGGAGCTGGGGTTCGTGGAGGACGCGTACGAGGGTGTGAACAACGCGAACGAGTCGATCGCGGCCCAACTGCCCGACGGGCGCCTGTACTTCAGCGCCCGGGACCAGCACGGGACGAGCGCGGGGAACCGGCTCGACTCGTATTCGAGCGACGGCGGTGCGTCGCTCGACCGCCCGTACGCGGTGCAGCCCACACTGAGCGACGTGCCGGTCGTGCAGGGGAGTGTGCTGCAGCTCGCGGGGCGGGACGGGGGGCTGCTGTTCTCGGGTCCTTCGCTGCCCACGGCCCGGCAGTCGATGGCGGTGTGGCGGAGCGGGGACGGCGGGGGCACCTTCCGCAAGGTGCGGACGCTCTCCTCGCAGAAGGCCGCGTACTCGGATCTGGTGCAGGTGGGGCGCAGGACCGTCGGGATCCTGTACGAGACGGGTGTCTCGGGCACGTACGAGACGATCGAGTTCCGGCGGCTCCCGGTGGCGGAACTGGGCGGGTAGGCGGGACGGGCGGCCGTCCGGGGCGCGGCAGGGCGCCCCGGCGCGGGCTCAGCCCACCCACTCCCGCAACAGCTTCTCGCGCTCCGCACCCCGGGGCGTCCCGCCCTCGTGTGCGCGGCCCCACGCCGACATCGCCGCCAGTGTCGCGGCCGTCGTCGCGGCGCCCTCCGTGAGGCGGGACAGGAGGGTGCGGGAGAGGGCCACTTCGGTGGGGGAGTAGCCGACGGCCGCGGCGACGTAGGCCGACAACTCGTGGTCGCCGCCGGATGATTCCATGCGCAGCGTCATCAGCGCAGGCTCGTCCGTCGGCCCGTGGGCCATGGGCCCGCCCAGTGACATCACCGCGGTCAGCGCCAGGTCCGTGGCCACGCCCACCCGCCGGATCAGGGACTTCACGGGGACGTCCGCCGCCGTGAGCGTGCGCACGTCCTCCCACGGGTGCAAGCCGGACTGCCGTTCGCCGAGAGCCACCACGCCCTCCGGGGCCAGCCGTACCCCGGGCGCGTGGCCGGACGGCTTCGCGCCCACGTACACATCGCTCTCGACGATCCAGAACAGGCCCACCATGGCCATGAGTTGCTCACGTCCCCCGTGTCGCACACCAAACGATCAAGTCACCCTAGCCGTTACAGCAGACCGGCCGCCGCCAGGTACTTCCCCACCCGCTCCACTTCCCCCGAGGACAACGGGACTTGCGGCACCGCTGTCGCCGGGCAGTCGATCACGCCCCGCAGGTGCAGCGCCGCCTTGAACGCGCCGAGGGCGGAGGACGAGCCGCCCATGCGGGACGGGTCGCCGACGGCCGTCATGGCGAACAGGCCGCACAGGCGCTCCTGTTCGGCTCGTGCGCGGGCCCAGTCGCCGCTGCGGCAGTAGCGGTAGAGGCGTACATAGCCCTCGGGGTCGACGTTGCCGAGGCCGGGGACCACGCCGTCGGCGCCCATCGCGAGGGCCGAGTCGACGGTCAGTTCCGCACCCGTGAGGACGCTGAAGTCCGTGATGTCGGCGCGGGCGCGGGTGCCGAGCAGGACGCGGCGGAAGGTGCCCTCGTCGCCGCTGGAGTCCTTGACCCCGGCGAGTACGCCCTCGGCGGCGAGGTCGAGGAGCAGGTCGGCGCCCAGTTTCGTGTGCACCGAGACCGGGAGGTCGTAGGCGAAGAGGGGGACCGGGGACGCGGCGGCCACCTCGCGGAAGTGCGTGGCGATCTCGGCGGGGTGCGTGCGGGTGTAGAACGGCGCCGTGGTCACCACCGCGTCCGCGCCGGCCGCCGTCACGGCCACCACATGGTCGCGTACCCGCAGCGTCGTCATATCGATCGCGCCTGCCAGGACCGGGAGTTGGCCGGCGACATGGCCGGTCACCGTGTCGACGACGGTCCTGCGGTGCCGGTCGGGCAGGTAGGCCGCCTCGGAGGACGAGCCGAGCACGAACAGCGCGTCGACTCCGGCGGTGACCAGATGGTCCACGAGCCGGGTCAGTGAGCCGACGTCCACCTCGTTGTCCGGTGTCAGGGGTGTGCAGACGGGCGGGACGACACCGGTCAGCGGGGTGGGAAGAGTCATTGATCCTCCTGGGGTACGGCCGTGGCGGCGGCCTGGGTGACGAGTTCGTGGAGCGACTGGCCGTCGTCCACGGGGTGGTGGCAGCGGAAGCGATGGGCGGCGGCGGAGCCCGACTGCGCGAAGTCCGGCATCGTCGCCGCACACTCCGCGTCCGCCTTCCAGCAGCGGGTGCGGAAGGGGCAGCCGCTGGGCGGCCGGGTGGCGGAGGGCACGGGCCCCGCCAGGGGGATGGGGTCGATGGGGTCCAGGAGGCCCGGCGTCGCCGAGAACAGGGCCCAGGTGTACGGGTGGCGGGCGCGGGTCAGGCCCTCGTCGGCGGGGGACTCCTCGACGATTCTGCCCAGGTACATCGTGATCACCCGGTCGCTCATCCGCCGGACCGTCTGGATGTCGTGCGAGACGAAGACCAGGGCCAGACCGAGGCGTTCCTTCAGGTCGAGGAGGAGGTTGAGGATCTGGGCGCGGACCGAGACGTCGAGGGCGCTCGTCGGCTCGTCGGCGACCACGAGCTGCGGGTCGAGCGCCAGGGCCCTGGCGATGGCCACCCGCTGCCGCTGACCGCCGGAGAGCTGCCCCGGCAGGCCGTCCGCGAGCACCTTCGGCAGACCGACCAGGGACATCAACTCCCGGACGCGTTCCTCGCGTTCGGCGGGCGTGCCGCGCCTGTGGACGTCCAGCGGGTCGCGCAGGATCTGGCGTACCGTCAGACGGCGGTTCAGAGCCGTCGAGGGGTCCTGGAAGATCATGCCGACGCCGGTGCCGACTGCGGCACGGCGCTCGGCGGGCTTCATGGCCCACAGGTCACGCCCGTCGAAGGACACCGTTCCCGACGTCGGGCGCTGTACGCCCACCAGGACCTTGGCGAGCGTGGACTTGCCGCAGCCCGACTCGCCGACCACGCCGACCGTCTCGCCGGCGGCGACGGTCAGATCGGCGCCGGTCAGGGCGTACACCCGGTCCCGGGAGAACAGACCGCCCGAGCGGGCCCGGTGCACCACATGGGTGTCCGTGAGCGCCACCAGTTCCGTCGCAGCCCTCAACTCGGTTTCTTCCGCGCTCACTTGACCGTCTCGCTTCCCCTGGGCGCGGGCGCCGTCAGCGCGACCGCCGGATGGTGGCAGGCGGCGGAGTGCCGGCGCCCGGCGCCGAGCAGCTCCGGTGCCGTCGTACGGCAGATCTCGCTCGCCAGCGGGCAGCGGTCCGCGAACCGGCAGCCGGCCGGGAAGTCGGCGGGTGCGGGCACGACGCCCTTGATCTGGGTGAGGCGCTGTGCCGCCGACTCCAGGGAGAGGACCGAGCCGAGCAGTCCGCGCGTGTAGTGGTGCGAGGGGGTCGCCACCAGGTCGGCGGTGACACCGGTCTCGACGATCTGCCCGCCGTACATCACCACCACCCGGTCGGTGACGTCGGCGACCAGGGCCAGGTCGTGCGAGACCAGGACCAGGGCGAAGCCCAGCTCCGCGCGCAGCCGCAGGAGGAGTTCGATGACCTGGGCCTGGACCGTCACGTCCAGGGCCGTGGTCGGCTCGTCGGCGACGATCAGCTTCGGGTTGCGGGACAGGGCCATGGCGATCAGGACGCGCTGGCGCTGGCCGCCGGAGAGCTCGTGCGGATAGCTGCGCAGGGTGCGCTCCGGGTCGAGGCCGACGAGTCCGAGCAGCTCCACCGAGGTGCGTGCGCCGCCTCTGCGGACGACCTGCTTGAGCTGGGAGCGGATGGTCATCGCCGGGTTCAGGGACGACAGCGCGTCCTGGTAGATCATCGCCATGTCGTGGCCGAGGAGCCGGCGGCGCGCGCTCATCGGCAGGCCGGTCAGCTCCTGGCCGTCGAAGGTGACCCGGCCCCCGATGCGGGCGCCCTTGGGCTGCAGGCCCATCACGGTCAGGGCGGTCAGGGACTTCCCGCAGCCCGACTCGCCGACCAGGCCGAGGACTTCGCCGGGGCGTACGTCGAAGCTGATGCCGTCGACGATGTCGCGGCCGCCGTGGCGCCGGTCGAAGCCGATGGCCAGATCGGTGACCTCGAGGACCGGTGGGCCCTCGGGCAGCGGCCGGGCGCGGGCACGGAGCCTGGCGGCCGCCTCCGTGAGTCCCGGAAGGGCGAGGACCTTGCCGGTGCCGGGCTCGGGGGCCTCCAACTCGTCTTCCCTGCGGGCCTTTTGAGCCGGAACGTCGCGGGCGGCGGGCGCGGCCCAGGCGTCCGAGACGCCCTCGGAGAGCACGTTCAGGGCGAGCACGGTGATCAGCATCAGGAGGCCGGGGAAGACCGTGGCCCACCAGCCGCCGGTGAGCACCATGTTCTTGCCGTCGGCGATGACGCTGCCCCAGGACGGGTCGGGGGGCCGGACGCCCGCGCCGATGAAGGAGAGCGAGGCCTCGAAGACGATGGCCTCGGCGACCTGCACGGTGCAGAAGACGAGCACGGGCGCGGCGCAGTTGACGGCCACGTGCTTGAGGACGATGTGCGGGGTGCGGGCGCCGATGACGCGCTCGGCCGTGACGTAGTCCTCGCCGTACTGGTCCATCACGTTGGCGCGTACGACCCGGGCGATCGGAGGAGTGTAGAGGAAGGCGATGGCGCCGATCAGGACCGGGATGCTGCCGCCGAACACGGCGATGAGGACGGCCGCGAGCGCGATGCCGGGGAAGGCCATCACGATGTCGAGGCAGCGCATCAGGAACTCGTCGACGGCCTTGCGCGAGGTCGCCGCTATCGCCCCGATCAGGGCGCCCGCGGCCAGGCCGAGCAGGGTGGCGCCCAGGCCGATGACGAGCGAGAGCCGGGCGCCGTGCATGAGCCGGCTGAGGATGTCGCGGCCCAGGCTGTCCTGGCCCATCCAGTGCCCGCCGGAGGGATGGCCCGTGCCGTCGGCCATGGGGGCCTGGTCGAGCGGGTCGTGCGGGGCGAGCAGCGGTGCGAGCGCGGCCATCAGGACGACGACGGCGATCACCCCGACGGAGATCTTGGACAGCAGGGGCAGCCGCCTGAACCCGCGCAGCCTGATGCCGGGCCGGGAGAGGAGTTCCGCGAGCTGTTTCCGGGTTCTCACGCGGCGCTCCTCAGGCGGGGGTTGACCAGGAGATAGAGGATGTCGATGGCCAGGTTCACCACGACGAAGCCGATGGCGGTGGTGATGACCACGCCCTGCACCACGGCCGGATCACCGTTCTTCACCGCGGTGATCATCAAGTTGCCCATCCCGGGCAGGGCGAAGATCGTCTCGATGACGACGGCGCCGCCGAGCAGATAGCCGACCCGCAGTCCGAGCACGGTGAGCGGATTGATCAGGGCGTTGCGCAGCACATTGCGGCCGACCACGACGACCGGCGGCAGTCCGCTGCCGATCGCCGTGCGCACATAGTCCTTGTCCAGCTCCTCCACCACGGCCGTGCGCACGATCCGGGTGAGCTGGGCGGCGACCGGCAGCGAGAGCGCGAAGGCGGGCAGGGTCATGGTCTTCAGCCAGCCCGTGAACGAGTCCGCCGGATTGACATAGCCGCTGGTCGGGAACCAGCCCGCCTCCACCGCCAGATACTGGATCATCAGCAGCGCCAGCCAGAAGCCGGGCGCGGCGACCCCGGTCAGGGAGACCACCCGGATCAGCTGGTCGGGCAGCCGGTCCCGGTAGATGGCGGCGGTGACCCCGAGGACCAGGGAGATCACCACGGCGATGCCCAGGCCCATGAAGGTCAGCTGCATGGTGAGCGGCAGGGCGGTGCTGATCTGCTCGATCACCGGCGCCCTGGTGAGGACGCTGATGCCCATGTCGCCCTGGAGCAGCTCGCCGACGAACGCCACGTACCGCACCGGCAGCGGATCGAGCAGGCCGTGCTCCTCCCGGAAGTCGTGCAGCTGCTCCGGGGTCGGGTTGGTGCCCTGGTAGAACGCGGCCGCCGGGTCGACGTCGGAGAACCGCATCACCAGGAACACGAACAGGACGATGCCCAGCATCAGCGGGACGAGCAGGGCTATCCGGCGGGCCAGGATTCTGGCGATCTGAACCATGCGAACTAACGTCCCCCGAGGGTCAGTTGGCGGGCTTCGCCTGCAGCAGGTTGATTCCGGGATACGGCTGGGCGCGCACACCGGACAGCTTGTCCGGGTCCCAGGCCGTCATCAGCTCGTTGTGGACCACCGGGTAGATCACCGCGTTCTCCGCGACGACGTCGATGTACTCCTGCACCATCTCGGTCTTCTTCGCGGCGTCGGCCTCGCGCGTGGCCTGGTCCATCATCTTGAAGAGCTTCTTCGCCTCGGAGTCGGAGGCCCAGCGCGCGTACTGCATCCAGAGGTTCTCGGCCCCGTAGTTGTAGTGCATGATCAGGTCGGCCTCGACGCCGAACTGGTTGGGGTTGGAGGCGGCCGCGACGACCTGGAAGTCCTTCTTCTGGTCGAGCTTGGTGAACAGGGCGGCGGTCTCCTGCGGTTCGAGCGTCGTCTCCACGCCGATCTTGCGCCAGGACTCCTCGATGGTGGGCAGACAGTCCACGATCCAGCTGACGTTCACGGCCATCAGATTGACCTTGAGGCCGCTGACCCCGGCGTCCTTGAGGAGCTGCTTGGCCTTGTCGGGGTCGTAGCCGTAGACGGTCTTCGCCTTGCGGTAGGAGGGGTTGCCCTCGTCGAGGAACGAGCTGGACGCCTTGCCGTGCCCCTTGAGCGCCGCCGAGATCATCTTGTCCCGGTCGATGGCGTAGTGCAGGGCCTGGCGCACGCGTACGTCGTCGAAGGGCTTGTGCGCCGTGTTGAACATCAGGAACAGGTTGTTCATGCCGGCGCCGCCCTCGACCTTCAGGCCGTCCTTCTCCAGCTGGGCGATATTGGCGTACGGGACGTTGTCGGCGATCTGCGCGCCCGCGCTGGCACCGGAGATCTTGGCGACGCGGGGCGCGGCGTCCACGATCGTCAGCCAGTTCATCTTCTTGAACGCCGCCTTGCGCGGGCCGTTGTAGTCCGCGAAGGCCGCGAAGGTGGTGTTGGACTTGGGGTGGTGCGCGGTCTGCTCGTACGGGCCCGAGCCGACCGCCAGACCCTTGATCGCCTTGTCCCACGCACCCGGCTTCGAGAACACATGCTTCGGCATGATCTTGGCGAGGGTGAGCCGCGCCGCGCCGTCCGGGAAGGGGAACTTGAGCACCAGCTCGACGTTCTGCGCGTCGACCTTCTTGACCTCCTTAAGCCAGGACGCGAAGAAGCCCTTGGCGAGCGTCTGGGTCTTGGGGTCGAGGATCCGCGCGAAGGTGAACACCACGTCGTCCGCCGTGACCGGCTTCCCGTCGTGCCACTTGGCGCCCGAGCGCAGCGTGAACTTCCAGGAGGTGGCGGTCTTGAGGTCCTTGGGTATCGCGGTGGCCAGGGCGGCGTACGGCTTCCGCGTGATCGGATCGGTGTCGAGCAGCCCCTCGTAGATGTGGTGGTTGCCCGCCATCGCGAAGGCCGAAGCGGTTTGCGTGGGGTCCCAACTGCCGTCGTTGCCATAGCCGATGACGACGGTCAGCGATTCCAGCCCGTCCTTTTCGTCACCGGTCTCGTTGGTGGACTCCGGGCCGCCCCCGCAGGCGGAGAGGGTCGTGGTGATGGCGGCGGCGGCGCCGATGGCGCCGGTGTACTTCAGGAAGGACCGGCGGTGCAGCGCCGATCCCGGGGTCACGTCGCTCACGGTGTCTCCAAGTCCCGGGCAGAGAAGGATGGTTGAGAGATCCCACGTCCTACGTCTGTAGGTAGCGCGACCATAGGAGTGCCGCAGGGAGCGGTCAAGAGATCGCGCAGGGACGGACTTTCTGCCCGAGGTGGGACGTGGGATGTCCATCGGCCTTACGCTGTGCCGCATGTCCGAGGAGCCGAAGAACTCAAGGGTGCCCTCTGCCCGGGAACGACGCGTGGGGACACAGATCCGGCGTGACGTCATGCAGTTGATCCTCGACCGCAGACTTCCCCCCGGCGCACCGCTGCCCACCGAGGCCGAGCTGATGGAGAGCCTCGGGGTCAGCAGAAACTCCGTACGCGAGGCGCTCAAGGCCCTGCAGGCCCTCGACATCGTCGAGATCAGACACGGCTACGGCACCTATGTGGGGCAGGCCTCGCTGACCCCGCTCATCGACGGTCTGACCTTTCGCACCCTGGCCCAGGTCTCGGACGACCACGCCGCGCTCGGCGAGATCCTCCAGGTGCGGGAGGTGCTCGAAGAGGGACTGATCCGCCGGGTCGCGGGCGGCCTCGCCGACGCCGAACTCGCCCAACTCGAGTCCATAGTCGGCCGGATGGAAGAGGCCGCCCGCTCCGGCGAGTCCTTCCCGGACCTGGACCGCGAGTTCCACGAAACGCTCTACGAAACCCTCGGCAACGCTCTCGTGCCCCAGCTCCTCGCGGCGTTCTGGAGCGTCTTCCACCGGGTGGCGGGGGTGCGCGGCTGGGATCGCGACCCGGCGCCGAAGGTCACGGCACAGCGGCACCGCGACATCCTCACGGCGCTGCGGGCGCGGGACGTGGCGGGTGCGCAGGCGGCGATGACGGATCACTTCCGGGGCATCGAGGCCCGGGCGGGACAAGCGACTCTGGGGGTCAAGTGACGGACACAGAAAGCGAGTTCGCGGTACAGGGCGGGACAGGCGGCAGGCGCGGCCCCATCGCGGACGAACGCATCGGCCACTTCTACGGCAAGCTGCGCTCACTCGCGTACGGCGGCGACTACAACCCCGAGCAGTGGGGCCCGGATGTGCACGCCGAGGACATGGAGCTGATGCGCGTGGCGGGCGTGAACCTCGCGACCGTCGGCATCTTCTCCTGGGCCCAGGCCGAACCCGCCCCGGGTGTCTATGAGTTCGGCTGGCTCGACGGCCACCTCGACCGGCTCGCCGAGGCCGGCGTCGCGGTCTCCCTCGCCACGATGACGGCCTCGCCGCCGCCGTGGCTGGCCCGCCTGCACCCGGAGACCCTGCCGGTGCTCGCGGACGGCACGCGCCTCTACCCGGGCTCCCGCCAGCACTGGTGCCCGTCGAGCCCGGTCTTCCGCTCGTACGCGGTACGCCTGGCCGAGCAGCTGGCGAAGCGGTACGCGGACCATCCGGCACTGGCGCTGTGGCACATAGGCAACGAATACGGCTGCCACATCTCGCGGCACTGCCACTGCGAGATCTCCACGGCGGCCTTCCGCGACTGGCTGCGCGAGCGCTACGGCACCCTCGACGCGCTCAACTCGGCCTGGTCCACGGACTTCTGGGCCCAGCGCTACGGCCAGTGGGACGAGATCCACACGCCGCGTGCGGCCCCGTCCTTCCGTAACCCCGCACAGCAGCTGGACTATCTGCGCTTCTCCTCGGACGAGCTCCTGGCCTGCTATCTGGCGGAGAAGCGGGTCCTGGACGACCTCACCCCCCAGATTCCGGTGACGACCAACTTCGTGCCGGTCGCCAAGACCCTCGACCTCTTCAAGTGGGCCCGGGAGACGGACATCGTCTCCTACGACTCCTACCCGGACCCGCACGACCCGGCATCGGTGCACGAGGCGGCCTTCTCGTACGACGTGATGCGCGGCCTGAAGGGCGGCCGCTCCTGGCTGCTGCTTGAGCAGGCGCCGAGCGCAGTCAACTGGCGTACTCGCAACGGCCGTAAGCCCTCCGGGGGAATGCGCCTCGGCAGCTGGCAGGCCGTGGCACACGGCGCGGACTCGGTGCTGTTCTTCCAGTGGCGGCAGTCGCGGGGCGGCGCGGAGAAGTTCCACTCGGCGATGGTGCCGCACGGCGGCCGTGAGACCCGGATCTTCCGGGAGGTCACCGAACTGGGCGCCGAACTGGCCGCCCGCCCCGAGCTGTTGGGCTCGGTGCCCGAGCGCGCCGATGCGGCCCTGCTCCTGGACTGGCCGAACTGGTGGGCCCTGGAGCTCGACGCCCACCCCAGCGCGGATCTGCGCCTCCTTGAGACGGCCCTGGCTCACCACCGGCCGCTCTACGACGCGTCCGTGGCCTGCGACGTGGTCCCCACGGACGGCGACTGGTCCCCGTACAAGCTCCTGGTGGTCCCGAATCTCTACTCGGTGGACGAGGACACGGCGGCCCGCCTGCGCGCGTATACCGCCGCCGGCGGCACCCTCTTGATGTCCTTCTTCTCCGGCATCACGGACGCCCACGACCGGGTGCACCTGGGCGGCTACCCGGCGCCGTTCCGGTCCCTGCTCGGGCTGCGGGTGGAGGAGTTCGACCCGCAGCCCGACGGCTCCTGGCGCGAGGAGATCGTCCTTGAGGGAGCGGAGGCGGTGGCGTCCTTCCCCGACGGCGGCCCCTCGGTGACCCGGCACACCTACGGCGACGGCGTGGCCTGGTACCTCGGCACACGCCCCGACCCGGCCGCGATGCGCGCCCTCTTCGACCGCGTCCGCGCAGAGTGCGGCATCGAACCCCCGGAACCGGATCTGCCCGAGGGCGTCCAGGTCCGCACCCGGATCACCGCGGACGGCCGGCCCCTGCGCATCCGTATCGACGGGCGCGACGGGTCGGTGAGCGTGGACTGAGGCGAGCGGAGGGTTCGGCCGTCAGCCGTACCACGTGACATTGCAGATGTAGACGCACTCGTGGCGTGGCACTGGCAGGAAGCTGATGAAGCCGCGGCCGCCCAGGATGTCGAACTCCCGCAGCCCGCCTTCGCGGTCGGTCGGCCTGCCGATCCGGACGGCGTCCGGCCCGAGCGCGGCGAGCTCTGCGATGGTCGCTCGACCTCGGCCACCACGCCGAAGGGCAGGCCGTCGGTGATGTATTCCGCGCTTGGGTCGTAGTCCCAGTTCCAGGAGCTCACCGAAGTCCGGCCTCGACCTCTGCGGCTTCGTGGATCCGACGAATCTCTGTCATGGCCTCCGTCGGGCCCTGCTCACCGGCGTCGACGACACGCTCCAGCTCTCGCAGCCGCGCCGCGCGCTGAGGGTGCCGCTCGACGGCGACGAACACCCCTCAAGCGTGGACGAAAGCGCGCAGAGGGGCGAGGCTTTGCGACTGCTGGGCGTTCGTCGTCGCCTCGAAGAGGTGCTGGGTGAGCGCAGGCACCCGGCTGGCTGCGATCTTGGCCACGGCGGAACGCAGAGCGTCGGGCGTCAGCTCGGGCATGGGGATCAACGGGCCGCAGGGGCCGTCGGACAATGCGCTCACTGAGTGCCTCCGGGGTGTGCGGGACTGCTGTCTCGTACGCTACCGGCCTGCCGGAAGGGGCAGGCGGTGAACGCGACAAACCGCACATCGCGATGGCATGGGGTTCCGGGTCAGCCGAGGGACGCCGTCGCGAGGACGTCGCCCGTGACGACCAGCAGCACGCCGACGACGGCCAGGGCGAAGGCCCGCTTCGTGCGGCCGCGCCGGGCGAGTACCGCTGCCGCGAGGCAGCCCACGGTGGAGGCGGCGCAGAAGGCCACCCACGCGCCGGGTTCCACCTCCCCGGCCAGGCGCAGCCAGCTCACCGCCGGTCCGAGCACGGCGAGCAGCAGCGCCGCGATCATGGTGCCTCTGCGCGCGGCCCTGGCTTTGTGCAGCCGGGCCAACACCGCCTCCACCGAGCCCTGTTCGTATTCCACCGACCCCTGTTCACCCCGTGTGGTCATGGCAAATGAGCGTACCGCCAGGGCCTGTGGTCTCAGCCCGCGTTCAGGACCGCCGAGCCCAGCGGGGTCAGCGAGTGCCGTACGGAGTTGCGGTGCCGCACGCTCGACACCAGGCCCGCGGCGCGCAGCACGGCGGCGTGTTCGCTCGCCGACGACAGTGACACGCCGGCCCGCCGCGCCAGTTCGCTGGTCGTGCAGTCACCGGAGAGGGCCCGCAGGACCGCGGCCCGGGTGTGCCCCATGAGCGTCGCCAGGCGCTGGTCCTGGCGGGACCCGGGCTCCGGGTGGACTTCGCGGCGGGCCGGGTACACCAGGAGCGGCGGCAGCGACGCGTCGGCCAGGGCCACCGGGCTGCGGCAGAAGTACGACGGCACGAGCAGCAACCCACGCCCCTCCAGGCGCAGTTCGCGCTCGACCGGGTAGGCGACTTCGAGTACCGGCTCCCGCCAGCGGATATCGGGCCCGTAGGTCCGCAGCATCGCCTCCGCGCCGCCCTGCCACAGTGCGTGCAGGCGCAGCGAACGGTCGGCCCGGGTGCAGCGGCCGATGTGCGGCCAGGCAGGACCGAGCGCCGTGTGGTGGTAGTCGCGCAGACTGCGGGCGAGCGCACGCAGCGTCGCGGGCTCGCCGTCCGCCAGGGAACGGGTCCAGGAGGGCAGCTCGTTGCGGTGCGCCAGGGCGGTGAGTTCGGACCGCAGCCGGGTGCGGGGCGTGGACATCAGGGCTTCCAGGCCGTGTTCCATCCCGGCCGCGGCGGCCGGTGGCGTGAGGAAGTCAGGGAAGTAGCCGCGGGGCGGTACGAGCGGCAGCAGGACGCGCAGTGGGCCGCTCCGGATCCGGGTGGTTCCCCGCCAGGCCGCGAGGGCGGGTTCCGGCCGCCGGTCCCGCAGACGGTGCAGGCTGAGGACGGTCTCCCACAGTGGATCGGCCCCGTCGGACACCCGGGTGCGGGCCAGGTCCGCGGCGGTGAAGTGAATACGCAGCACGGTGTGGTTCCCCCGTTGTTCTCGTGCAGTCGCCGATCCCCCGAGCGGCGACAGGGATGACCATCGCGGCACCGGCATGCCCTGGCAAGAAGCGGGCGTCCCGCTGGGACGCTGGGACGCCCGAAACCGCCCGACCTGCTATCTTCTGCCGCTGTGGGACGGACGGGGGTGGTTGGACGGTGCCAGACAACCGTCAACTTGCCGAGCAGCTCCAGGAGTTGAAGGAGCGCAGCGGCCGCAGCTACACCGCCATCGCGAGCCGCACAGGGCTCAGCCGGTCCTCGGTGCACCGGTACTGCCAGGGCCTGACCGTGCCCGGCAGCTTCGGCACCGTCGAGCGGATCGCGCGGGTGTGCGGCGCGGGCCAGGAGGAGCTGAACGGCCTCTATCCGGCCTGGGTGCGCGCGGCGGCACAGGCCGAGGCCGTGGACGCCGGGGCGGCGCAGGGCGAGGATGCGGACGCCGCGGAGGTGCGGGACGGGGCTGTGGACGCCGCGGCGGCGAAGGGCGAGGCCGTGGACGCCGCGGCGGCGGAGGGCGAGGCCGTGGACGCCGCGGCGGCGGAGGGCGAGGCCGTGGACGCCGCGGCGGCGCGGGACGAGGGCGGGCGGGCCGTCGCCCCGGCCGCGGCCGGCACGCCCGCAGTCACCTCGCCCGCCACCGCGCCCAGTACCCCCGAACCCCCGCCCCCCAGAAGCTGGTTGACGCGTTTGCGCCGGCCGTCCCTGGCCGCCCGGCTACGGCCGCATCTGCTCATGATCACGGCCCTGCTCTGCGCCGGTGGCGTCATCGGCTACGCCGCGTTCGGGCCGCTCCTGGATTCCCCCGCCACGGGCGGCGCGGAGTCGGCACGCCAGCAGGTGCGGGGCCCGGAGTGGAGCATGGCGCCCCAGCGCATCGACGGTGAGTTCTTCGGCGTGACGATGAACACCGACACCGGCCAGATGCCCGACTTCAAGGTCAGCGGCATCCGCCTGTGGGACGGCGAGACCCGCTGGGGCCAGATGGAGCCGGAGAAGGGCGAGCTGGACTGGTCGGTGCTCGAACGGATGGTGAAGGGCGCCGAACGGGCCGGTCTGCCCGTCCTGTTCACCTTCGGCGGCACCCCCGGCTGGGCCGCCCCCGACAGCGAACACACCCTCTACGGCGACGACACCCGTACCGCGCCTCCGGACGACCTCGGCGACTGGGACCGCTTCGTCAAGAAGGTCGCCACCCGCTACCGCGACCGGATCGGCGCGTACGAACTCTGGGACAACGTCGGTGCCACCTCGCACTACTCGGGCGATATGCGCACCCTGGCCGCGATGGTGCGCAGGGCCTCGCGCATCATCCGCGGCGCCGACCCCGATGCGGTGGTGGCCTGCCCCTCCTTCGGCAGGCTGTGGGAGCGCCACGGCCAGGACCTGCTCAGGGAGTTCGCCCGCACGGGCGCGTACAAGTACTGCGACGCCGCCGCGCTCAAGCTGCATCCACGGCGGGCCGACGGGCCGCCCGAGGAGATCATCGAACTCGCCGCGAAGGTACGGGACGACGTCCTGTACGTGGAAGGCATCGGCCTGCGCCTGTGGAACACGGGCCCCGGCAAGGACATCGTCACCAGGCCCCAGCTCGGCGCCCGCCGCGCCGAGGACTACGCCGTGCGCTTCTACCTGGCGGGCCTGTTCAGCCGCAAGGCGAAGCTGGACCGGATGTACTTCTACAGCTGGGGCAGCACCGGTGTACCGCTGGTCGTGCAGCCCGTCGGCGGCGCCCCCACGGAGGCGGGCAGACGCATCGGCAGGCTGCAGAGCTGGCTGGCGGACGCCAGGATCACTTCCTGCGGCTTCGGGACCCGCGTCGGGCTGCCCGAGCACGTCTACGAATGCCGGTTCCAGCGCGGCGACGGCGAACCCGGAACGGTGCGTTCCTGGCTGGCCGTCCGCTGGGCCCGGCAGGGCAGGGCGAGCGCCGAGCTCGACGCGAAGGCCCGGCAGCTGCACCGCATGGACGGCGGCAGCGAACGGGTACGGCCGGGCCAGCGGGTGGAGTACGGGGAGTCGCCGGTGCTCGTGGAGTACGGAACGGAGTGAGACGTAGGGTGCGGGCCCATGGCGATATGGACCTCGATCCGGACCACGGCAGGGAGCTGGAGAAAGCCGCGTACCGAGCGCAAGTACCCCGTACCCCTCACCATGCACCAGCTCTGGATGGTGTCCCTGAGCGCGCCCGTGAACCGCGACAAGGACGCCTCGCGGACGACCCTCTACCCGTTCACGCGCATCGACGACGACAAGGCGCGGCGGTGGCTGGCCGAGCAGTGGGAGATCACCTCGCGGGCCGCACTGCTGCCGCGCCTGCGTGAGCTGGCGCACAGCGGCTACCGCGCCCGCGCCCGGCAGCGGTACGGCATCTCGCCGCTCGCCTGGGACACCGCTCTGTACGCCGACATCACGCGCCGTGGCTTCGCGGCCGGTCTCGTCACGGAGACCGAGGCCTGGACCGCGCTCAAGGACATCGTGCCCGCGGTGGCCCGGACGTACGGCTCCTGGCACGCGTACGCAGAGGACTTCCTCCTGGGCCGCAAGGTCTGGACGGAGCTGCTGCGCGGCACCGAGTACGAGGACTTCCCGGCCCCGCAGGCGGCGTCGGACGCCCATCTGCGCCGCCTCCTCGACCCGTCGAACGCCGCCAGCCCGTGGGCCATGGCGCCCTACGAGGCGATCAGCGGCCCGGACCGCCCGCGCTGACGCCGACCCGCTCATCCCCGCCCGCGTACTTCACGGGTGAGTCCCTGGGGCACGGCGCCGTGCGCGAGAATGGCCCCATGAGCCTTTTCCGTGACGATGGGATCGTCCTGCGCACCCAGAAGCTGGGCGAGGCCGACCGCATCATCACGCTGCTCACCCGCGGGCACGGGCGGGTGCGGGCCGTGGCCCGCGGAGTGCGCCGCACCAAGTCCAAGTTCGGCGCCAGGCTCGAACCGTTCTCGCATGTCGACGTGCAGTTCTTCGCGCGCGGCAGCGAACTGATCGGTCGCGGGCTCCCGTTGTGCACACAGAGTGAGACCATCGCCGCATACGGTGGCGGAATCGTGAGTGACTACGCGCGCTACACCGCCGGCACGGCGATGCTGGAGACCGCCGAGCGGTTCACGGACCACGAGGGCGAACCGGCCGTGCAGCAGTATCTGCTCCTGGTCGGCGGGCTTCGGACCCTGGCCCGCGGCGAGCACGCCCCGCACC
This sequence comes from Streptomyces monticola, assembly GCF_042665355.1. Taxonomy (NCBI): domain Bacteria; kingdom Bacillati; phylum Actinomycetota; class Actinomycetes; order Kitasatosporales; family Streptomycetaceae; genus Streptomyces; species Streptomyces monticola. Next base: position 452,117 of record NZ_JBHTCF010000005.1, read on the forward strand.
TCGTCCTGGACGCGTTCCTGCTGCGCTCACTCGCCGTGAACGGCTATGCGCCCAGCTTTGTGAACTGCGCCAAGTGCGGTATGCCGGGCCCCAACCGGTTCTTCTCCGTCGCCGCCGGAGGCGTGGTCTGCGGGGAGTGCCGGGTGCCCGGAAGCGTCGTACCCTCTGCGGAGGCCATCGCCCTGCTCGGGGCCCTGCTCACCGGTGACTGGGCGACGGCCGACGCGTGTGAGGCGCGGCATGTCAGGGAGGGCAGCGGACTCGTGTCGGCGTATCTGCACTGGCACTTGGAGCGCGGACTGCGTTCCCTGCGCTACGTGGAGAAGACCTGAGCCGGGGTGCAGGACCTGGGCCGGGTGCAAGACCTGCGCATGCGGACGACCTGAGCATGCGGAAGACCTGAGAACGACCCCTAGGGAGCGAGTTACCCCATGGCACGACGCGGGATTCTGGGACGGGCACGGCGCGACTACAGGACGCCCGAGCCGCACCCCTCGGGCGCACGGCCGCCCAAGCTCCCCGGCGAGCTGGTCCCGGGCCACGTGGCGGTCGTCATGGACGGCAACGGCCGCTGGGCCAAGGAGCGCGGTCTGCCGCGCACCGAGGGGCACAAGGTCGGCGCCGAACGCGTCCTCGACGTCCTGCAGGGCTCGATCGAGATCGGCGTCAAGGCCATCTCGCTCTACGCCTTCTCCACCGAGAACTGGAAGCGCTCACCGGACGAGGTGCGCTTCCTGATGAACTTCAACCGCGACTTCATCCGCAAGAGCCGCGACCAGCTCGATGAACTCGGCGTCCGGGTGCGCTGGGTGGGCCGGATGCCCAAGCTGTGGAAGTCGGTGGCGAAGGAACTCCAGATCGCCCAGGAGCAGACCAAGGACAACGACCGTCTGACGCTGTACTTCTGCATGAACTACGGCGGCCGGGCCGAGATCGCGGACGCGGCGCAGGCCCTGGCGGAAGATGTCCGCTCGGGCCGCCTCGACCCGTCGAAGGTGAACGAGAAGACCTTCGCGAAGTATCTGTACTACCCGGACATGCCGGACGTCGACCTGTTCCTGCGGCCCAGCGGCGAGCAGCGCACCTCCAACTACCTGCTCTGGCAGAGCGCTTACGCGGAGATGGTGTTCCAGGACGTCCTGTGGCCCGACTTCGACCGTCGTGACCTGTGGCGGGCCTGCCTCGAATACGCCTCCAGGGACCGCCGCTTCGGCGGTGCGATCCCCAACGAGGAACTGGAAGCGATGGAAGGCCGCCCCACCGGCAGCTGACACCCGGTGGCCGGCCGTGCGGGGCGCGCGGCGCCCCGCACGGCGGCTCGGGCTCCAGGCCTTCTCTTTCGCCCGGGCTGATGCCCAGGTGCCTAGGAGGACTTCCCCGCCGCCGCGCACTCCGCGCAGGTGCCGAAGATCTCCACCGTGTGCGCCACGTTCACATAGCCGTGTTCCGCCGCGATGGCCTCGGCCCACTTCTCCACCGCGGGGCCCTCGACTTCGACGGCCTTGCCGCAGACGCGGCACACCAGGTGGTGGTGGTGCTCGCCGGTGGAGCAGCGGCGGTAGACGGATTCGCCGTCGCCGGTCCGCAGCACATCGACCTCGCCGGCGTCGGCGAGGGACTGCAGGGTGCGGTACACGGTGGTCAGACCGACCGAGTCGCCCTTGTGCTTGAGCATGTCGTGGAGCTCCTGGGCGCTGCGGAACTCGTCCACCTCGTCCAGGGCAGCCGCCACGGCTGCGCGCTGCCGGGTCGACCGGCCGCGTACGGGCGCTGTCACTGGTACCTCCTCACGTCTGCTGCCGGGCCATTGTGCCAGGTTGGCCCGGCACGTAAGGCATGCCTTACGTGACCTGGGTCGGCTGTGGCAGGTGTACCGCCTCAGACCTTGACGTCGTCCACCGTCCTGCGGGCCGGCGGCAGGGTGCACTCGGCGGCCTCCGCTGCGGCCGTGCCCCGGGCCCTGCGCCTGGCCAGCGGTGCGGCGAGCAGTGCGAGCACCAGGAAGACGGCGACGGCGAGGAGCACGATCGCGGCACCGGACGGCGCGTCGACGTAGTACGTGGCGGCCGTGCCGGTCAGCGAGACCGTGACCCCGATGGTCATCGCGAGGGCGAGTGTGGTCACGAAGCCGCGGGTGACCCGCTGGGCCGCCGCGACCGGGATCGCCATCATCGCGCTGACCAGGAGCAGGCCGACGATCCGCATCGCGACCGTCACGGTCACGGCGGCGGTGACCGCGATCAGCAGATTGAGCAGCCGCACCGGAAGACCCGTGACCCGCGCGAACTCCTCGTCCTGGCAGACCGCGAAGAGCTGGCGTCGCAGGCCGAGGGTGATGGCGATCACAAAGGCCGCGAGGATGCAGATGGCCGTCACGTCCTCCGGCGAGACCGTGGTGATCGAGCCGAAGAGATAGGTGTTGAAGCTGGCCGTCGAGTTGCCGGGGGAGAGGTTGATGATCATGACGCCGCCGGCCATGCCGCCGTAGAAGAGCATCGCGAGCGCCACATCGCCGCTGGTGCGGCCGCGGGAGCGGACGATCTCCATACCGACGGCGCCGAGGATCGCGACGAGCGTCGCCATCCACACCGGGCTGGTGTTCATGAGGAAGCCGAGCGCCACACCGGTCATGGCGACATGGCCGATACCGTCGCCCATGATCGCCTGACGGCGCTGTACGAGATAGGTGCCGATGGCGGGCGCGGTGATGCCGACCAGGGTCGCCGCGATCAGGGCCCGCTGCATGAAGTCGTAGTTCAGGATCTCCAGCATCAGGTCAGCAGCCCCGTCCGGATCGGCTCGGCGTCGTGCGCCGTGTGCGGGTGTACGTGGTCGTGGCCGGGCAGGGCGTGCTGGCCGACGGCCTGCGGGGGCGGCCCGTCGTGCACGACGCAGCCGTCGCGCAGCACCACGGCGCGGTCGATCAGCGGTTCAAGGGGCCCGAGTTCATGCAGGACGAGCAGGACGGAGACACCCGCCGCGACCTGCTCGCGCAGGGCGCCCGCGAGCACCTCCTGGTTGGCCAGGTCGACCCCGGCCATCGGCTCGTCCATGATCAGCAGCTCGGGTTCGGCGGCCAGGGCGCGGGCGATCAGGACGCGCTGCTGCTGGCCGCCGGAGAGGGCGCCCACGGAGTCCTTGATGCGGTCCTCCATGCCGATGAGGGCCAGGGCGCGGCGTACGGCGGCGCGGTCGCCCTTGCCGGGCAGGCCCAGCTTCGTACGGGCGAGCCGGCCCGAGGAGACGACCTCGCGGACGGTCGCCGGGACACCGGATGCGGCGGTGGTGCGCTGCGGCACGTATCCGATCTTCGACCAGTCCTTGAAGCGCCGCTGCGGGGTGCCGAACAGCTCCAGGGAGCCGCCGCTGAGCGGGACTTGACCGACGACGGCGCGCACGGCGGTGGACTTGCCCGAGCCGTTGGCGCCGAGCAGGGCGACGACCTCACCGCGGCGCACGGTGAGGTCGACGCCGCGCAGCACGGGGCGCGAGCCGAGGGACGCGGTGGCGCCCGTGAGGGATATGACGGGCTTCTGGCCCGCGGAGTCCTTCATCACTGGTGCCTCCCATGCGGATGGTGCTTCCGGCGCTCCCGGCACTTCCGGCGCTTCCGGTGTTACGGATGTCACTTCGCGCCGAGCGCCTTCTTCAGGGCGTCCAGGTTGGAGTGCATGACCTCGATGTAGTCAGTGCCCTTGGACTTGTCCGTGATTCCCTCCAGCGGGTCCAGGACGTCGGTCTTGAGGCCGGTGTCCTGCGCGAGGGTCTTCGCGGTCTTGTCGCTGGCGAGGGTCTCGAAGAAGACGGTGGAGACGTTCTCCTCCTTCGCGACCTCCTGGAGCTGCTTCATGCGCGCGGGGCTCGGCTCGGCCTTGGGGTCGATACCGGAGATGCCCTCCTGGTCGAGGTCGTAGCGCGCGGCGAGGTAGCCGAAGGCGGCGTGCGTGGTGATGAAGGTCTTCGTCTTGGAGTCCTTGAGGGAGTCCGCGAAGTCGGTGTTCAGGCCTTCGAGCCTCTTCACCAGCTCGCCGGTGTTCTTCTTGTAGTCCGCGGCGTGGTCCGGGTCGGCCTTCTCCAGGGCCTTGCCCACGCCCTTGGCGGCCTCGGCGTACTTCACCGGGTCGAGCCAGAAGTGCGGGTCGGTGGCCTCGCCCGCGGCCTCTTCCTCGTGGCCGTGCTCTTCCTCGTGACCGTGCTCGTCACCGTGGCCGTGGTCGTGGCCGTCACCGCTGGACTTGAGGTTCAGATCGGTCAGGGAGGCCGCGTCGACCTTGTTCTTGACGGAGGACTGCTTGACGGCCTCGTCCACGGCGGGCTGCATTCCGCCGAGGTAGAGGATCATGTCGGATTCACCGAGCTCGGCGATCTGCTGGGGCTTGAGCTCCAGGTCGTGCGGCTCGACTCCCGGCTTCGTCAGGGCGTCGACACTGACGTGCTCGCCGCCGATCTGCTCGGCGAGGAACTGCATCGGGTAGAACGACGCCACGACGCCGAGCTTGCCGCCGTCCTTGCCGTCGGAAGCGCTGGAGTTCCCGCAGGCGGACAGGGTGATCAGGCCGAGAGCGGCGGCGCCGGCGGCGGCGGAGGCGGGTATGAGGCGGCGTCGTACGTTCATGACAGTCATTTTCATCAAAGATGGAAACGATTGTCAACAAAGGTCAGGTCGGTACAGAGCGGGATAGCGGCCGGGGAACCGATTTGATCCGGGGGTGGGCGCCGCCGGTAACCTGAAGCATTCGCTGCCGTCCGTCGTAATGAAGAGAGCACCGTGGCCGCCGACAAGATCGACACCATCGTCAGCCTGAGCAAGCGCCGTGGCTTCGTATACCCCTGTAGTGAGATCTACGGCGGTCAGCGTGCCGCCTGGGACTACGGACCGCTGGGCGTCGAGCTCAAGGAGAACCTCAAGCGCCAGTGGTGGCGCTACATGGTCACCTCGCGTGAGGACGTCGTCGGTATCGACTCGTCGGTGATCCTCGCCAGCGAGGTCTGGGTCGCCTCCGGACACGTCGCCACCTTCACCGACCCGCTCACCGAGTGCACCGCCTGCCACAAGCGGTTCCGTGCGGACCACTTGGAGGAGGCGTTCGAGGCCAAGCACAACCGCGCCCCCGAGTCGCTCGCCGAGGTGAACTGCCCCAACTGCGGCAACAAGGGCCAGTTCACCGAGCCCAAGCAGTTCTCCGGCCTGCTCTCCACGCACCTCGGCCCGACCCAGGACAGCGGCTCGGTCGCCTATCTGCGCCCCGAGACCGCGCAGGGCATCTTCACCAACTTCGCCCAGGTCCAGCAGACTTCGCGCCGTAAGCCGCCCTTCGGCATCGCGCAGATGGGCAAGTCCTTCCGGAACGAGATCACTCCGGGCAACTTCATCTTCCGCACCCGTGAGTTCGAGCAGATGGAGATGGAGTTCTTCGTCAAGCCGGGTGAGGACGAGAAGTGGCAGGAATACTGGATGGAGCAGCGCTGGAACTGGTACACCGGCCTCGGTCTGCGCGAGGAGAACATGCGGTGGTTCGAGCACCCGCAGGAGAAGCTCTCCCACTACTCCAAGCGCACCGCGGACATCGAGTACCGCTTCCAGTTCGGCGGCTCCGAGTGGGGTGAGCTGGAAGGCGTCGCCAACCGCACGGACTACGACCTGTCCTCGCACGCCAAGGCCTCCGGCAAGGACCTCTCCTACTTCGACCAGGAGGGCGGCGAGCGCTGGACGCCGTACGTCATCGAGCCCGCGGCCGGTGTCGGCCGCGCGATGCTGGCCTTCATGCTCGACGCGTACGCGGAGGACGAGGCGCCCAACGCCAAGGGCAAGATGGAGAAGCGCGTCGTGATGCGCCTCGACCCGCGGCTCTCCCCGGTCAAGGTCGCGGTCCTGCCGCTGTCCCGCAACCCCGACCTGTCGCCGAAGGCCAAGGGCCTCGCGACGGCCCTGCGCCAGCACTGGAACATCGAGTTCGACGACGCCGGTGCGATCGGCAAGCGCTACCGCCGCCAGGACGAGATCGGTACGCCGTTCTGTGTCACGGTCGACTTCGACACGCTCGAGGACAACGCGGTGACGGTGCGGGAGCGCGACACGATGAAGCAGGAGCGGGTGTCGCTCGACCAGATCGAGGGGTACCTGGCTTCGCGCCTGATCGGCTGCTGAGTTCTTCTTGTCGCGCGGTTCTTCTTACCGCTTACCGCGCGCGCGAAGGCGCCGGCCCGCTGTGCTGCGGGCTCGGCGCCTTCGGTGTCTTCCCGCACCTGCCGACGAGTCCGGGCAGTCACGGCCAATCCATCCGGCGCCCCACGGCGAACAACCCGGGACGGCCCGCAGGGGGCGGGCCGCTCTCATCCTCACGGGGGCATCCATGCACAAGAAGACAGTCGTCGGCGTCGTCACCCTCGCCGTGGCGGCGGGCACCGTCTGCGCCGCCACGGCGATGGCCGGTCCTGAGCGGGCCGACGCCACCATCAAGACAGCAACAGGCAGTGCGGCCGGGGGCGTTGCGGGCGCGGGAGCGAGTGGCGGGGCCGGGGCGGCCGGCGACCGCGCGGCCAAGGCCATCGGCCTCACCGCAGACGGCCGGAGCCTGGTCTCCTTCCGCACCGACCGCCCCGCACGCACCTCCGGCCTCGGTGCGCTGACCGGGCTCAAGGGCGACCAGAAGCTCATCGGCATCGACTACCGCGTACAGAACAACACGTTGTACGGGGTCGGCGACCTCGGCGGCATCTACATCCTGCGCGAACAGGGCGCCCGCGCCACCAAGGTCTCCCAGCTGACCGTCGCGCTCCAGGGCCAGAACTTCGGCGTCGACTTCAACCCGGCCGCCAACCGGCTCCGGGTCATCAGCGACACCGGCCAGAACCTCCGCCACAACCTCGACGACCCGAACGGCGCCCCGGCGGCCGGCACCACCGCCGTCGACGGCACCCTCACCAACCCTCCGGTGCCGCCCGCGCCCGGGGCCACCGCACTCGGCGTGACCGCGGCCGCGTACACCAACAACGACCTCGACGCGGCCACCGGTACCACGCTCTTCGACCTCGACTCGGCCCTCGACCAGATCTCCGTCCAGTCACCCGCCAACAACGGCAGTCTCGCGCCCACCGGCAAGCTCGGCACGGACGCCGCCGCCGACTCGGGCCTCGACATCCTCAGCTCGTCCGCCGACGGCTCCAACACGGCGTTCGCCACCACGCAGAACCGCCTGTTCCGTATCAACTTGCTGACGGGCAAGGCGACTTCGCTCGGCGCCTTCCCTGAGGGCCGTCAAGTCACCGACCTGGCACTGCCGTTGAACCAGGACTGAGGAGGGCGCGGGGCCTGACGGCAACAACCTGGCAACGTAACCCTGTTGATATTGGTCGTGCTGCACACTGGGCGCACGCAGATCAACAGGAGTGCCGCAAGTGCCAGGAGGCACGGATGCCGTCCATGACCACCAGCAAGGTCAGCCGCTGGGACCAGCACGGTCGCGAACACACCGTCCGCGTCACCAAGTCCGGGGTGCAGCGCGCCCTGGCCTGCGAAACCTGCGACTGGCGCCGGAGCGCACAGTTCCTGCCCTGGCTGAAGGCCGAGGAGCACCTGGCCGAGGCCCATCAGGCGACGGTCGACCCGGCGACCCCCTGAGCCGCCGCTCCCGCGGAGTGGCGGCTCAGGGGCGCAGGCCGCGCAGCACCAGGTCGCAGACCTCGGTGAAGTCCTGGTCGATGCCGGGCCTCGACCACTGCCCGGCGTAGTACGGATCGTGGAAGCGGCCGGTGGCGTCGAGGACCGCGCGGGCCCGCCCCGCGATGTCACAGGGCGCGAACTCCCCGGCGCGCACGCCCTCTTCGAGGATCACGGCGAGCTGGCCGACCAGGATGGCGATGTGCTGGTCCACCTGGTCACTGGTCTCGCCGACAAGCACCGAGTACGTGGCGAACAGCTGTGGGTCGTCGCCCGCCTTGTGGCGCTTCGCCTCGAACAGCGCCGCCAGCCAGCCGCGCAGCTTCTCCGGCGCGGGGCCCGTCCCTTCGACGACCCCGGCCAGGGTCTCGGTCGTCCGGCCGAGCCAGCGCTTGATCACCGCTTCCCGCAGCGCGGCCTTCGTACGGAAGTGCCGGTAGACGCTGCCGTGGCTGACGCCGAGCTCGCGGGCCACGTCGACGACGGTCGCCTTCGCGGGGCCATGGCGGCGCAGCACGTCCTCGGTGGCTTCGAGGATGCGCTCGGCGGTCAGGGGTGCGGCGGTGGGTGGCATGGGACCGACGGTACCCGCAGCGGATGCCGGGAACGAGCCACGACTGACAGCTGACGACTGACAGATAACAGATGACAGAAATTGAAATCTGTCAGTACCCGTGTCATGGTGGAAGCACCCCCCTCTCCCAAGGAGCCACCATGCGCACCCGCACCCTCGGCAGCACCGGCCCCCAGGTCTCGGCCCTCGGCCTCGGCTGCATGGGCATGTCCGCGCTGTACGGCGAGGCCGACCGGGCCGAGTCCCTCGCCACCATCCACGCCGCCCTCGACGCCGGTGTCACCCTGCTCGACACCGGCGATTTCTACGGCATGGGCCACAACGAGCTACTGATCAACGAAGCGCTGCGCACCGCCGCCCCCGAGGCCCGCGAACGAGCGCTCACCAGCGTCAAGTTCGGCGCCCTTCGCACCGTCGAAGGCGGCTTCACCGGATACGACGGCCGGCCGAACGCGGTCAAGAACTTCGCCGCGTACTCGCTGCAGCGCCTGGGCACCGACCACATCGACATCTACCGGATCGCGCGCGTCGACCCGGACGTACCGATCGAGGAGACCGTCGGCGCCATCGCCGAACTGGTCGAGGCCGGACACGTACGCCACATCGGTCTCTCCGAGGTCGGCGCGCAGACGCTGCGCCGGGCGGCGGCCGTCGCGCCGATCGCGGATCTGCAGATCGAGTACTCGCTGCTCTCGCGCGGCATCGAGCAGGAGATCCTGCCCACCGCCCGTGAACTCGGCATCGGGATCACCGCGTACGGCGTGCTCTCGCGCGGACTGATCAGCGGCAACTTCAGCCGTGACCGGCAGCTCGCCGCGGGCGACTTCCGTGGGATGAGCCCGCGCTTCCAGGGGGAGAACCTGCAGCGCAACCTCGACCTTGCCGACGCCCTGCGGAAGATCGCCGACGACCGGGGCGTCTCGGTCGCGCAGACCGCCATCGCCTGGGTGCTTTCCCGTGGCGAGGACATCGTGCCGCTGGTCGGCGCCCGCACCCGCGAGCGGCTCACCGAGGCGCTCGGCGCCCTGGACGTCACGTTCGACGAGGCCGGACTCGCGGCGATCGAGCAGGCCGTACCGGCCGGCGCCGCCGCCGGCGAGCGCTACCCGCAGGCGCAGATGGCGCACCTGGACAGCGAGCACTGACGCGCACACGGATATTCAGGTGCGCGGCAGGGCGCGCCTCGGCTACCTTCACCGCATGTACTTCCAGCTTCCGATCTACGAGTGAGAGCGCGCGGGCCCGGCGCCCGCCCCTCCGTGGCAAGACGACACCCCTTTCACCGTGACGGGAGCATCACCCATGGCCAAGAGCCGTAACAACCTCCTCGGCGTCGGCGGACAGCGCAAGAAGCCGCACCGCAACAGCGCACAGGGCGCGGCCGCGGACGGCGCCGCCGACCGCAGGGCCGCCGCCGACCAGAAGCAGGAGCTGCTGCGCAAGATGCGCGAGCGCGCCCTCGGCGGCGAAGGCACCGCGGAGCAGGACAAGGCCGAGCAGGACAAGTAACCCAAGCCCCAAAGGGGCGCGGGGAACTGCGCGACCAGCCACGACGCACCCGCAGGTCTCATGCCGGATCCTGCGAAGTGCTCAGCCGACGAAGGCCCGCAACTCCCTCAGGAAGCTGAGGAGTTGCGGGCCTTTCCGCGTCCGACCGGGTGGCGCCCCCGTGGCGCCCGCGTGGGCTACGCCACGCGCCGCGGCAGCCGCAGACTCAGACCGGCCGTCAGCACGATCGTCCCCAACTGCGCGAGCAGCGTGATCAGCAGGGCGTCCCGCATCCCGAGGCCCGGTGTCAGGGCCAGGAAGAGCGTGCCGAGGGTGGCCACACCGAGGGTGAGCGCGGACTGCTGGGTGGTGACCATGACACCGCCGCCCACTCCGGCCCGGTCCGCGGGGATGTCGGAGAGCACGATCCGCATCAGGACCGGCAGTTGGAACGCCTGGCCGAGTCCGGCGACGGCGATGCCGGGGGCGAGCGCGGCGATCCCGGTGTCCGGCCAGCCCTGCCACACGGCCAGGCCCACCAGGGCGACACCGACGGCCTGGATCACCCCGCCGGCGGTGACCACCCGGCTGCCGTAGCGCCGGATGAGCCGGGGCCCGGCCAGCGAGCCGAAGAAGAACACGACGGCCATCGGCGCGAGGGTGAGCCCGGCGTTCACCGGCCCCATGCGCAGACCCTGCTGCAGGGCGACCGCGATCACGAACATAAAGCCGCCGAAGCCGACCGAGAACGGCACGATCATGCCGAGTCCCCGGCGCAGACTGACCAGTTGGAGCAGGCTCGGCGGGACGAGCGGGGTGCGCCCGGCCCGGTCCGCGCGCCGCTCGACGAGGCAGAAGGCGGCCGCGACGAGGGGGAACGCCGCGAGCGACAGCCAGGTCCACAGCGGCCAGCCCGCCGCCCTGCCCTCCGTGAGCGGGGCGAGGAGGGTGATCAGGGCGAGCGCGAGCAGCAGGGTGCCGGGGATGTCGACCGGCGCGGGCCGCTCGCTGCGGCTCTCCGGCACATGACGCACGGCGAGTACGAGGCCGAGCAGCACGACCGGCACATTGACGAGGAAGATCGACCGCCAGCCGGTGCCGGCCAGGTCGGCGCTGATGAGGACGCCGCCGAGGATCTGCCCGGCGGTCATGGCGAGACCGCCGGTGGCGCCGTACAGACCCATGGCCCGGCCCCGGCGGGCGCCCTGCGTAGCGGCCTGGATGGTGGCGAGCACCTGCGGCAGCATGAGGGCGGCCGTGGCACCCTGTGCCACCCGCGCTCCGACCAGGGTCCAGGCGTCGGGGGCGAGGCCGCAGGCGAGTGAGGTGATGCCGAAGGCGGCCAGGCCGATCAGGAACAGCCGGCGCCGGCCGAGGAGATCGCCGAGCCGTCCGCCGAGGACGAGCAGGACGGCGTACGCGACGCCGTATCCCGCGACGATCAGTTCGAGGACCGCGGGGCTCGCGGCCAGGTCATGGCCGATGGTGGGCAGCGCGACATTGACGATAAAGAAGTCGATCATCGGCAGGGCCGCGCCGAGCAGCACGGTGAAGAGGCCGAGCGGACCGAGCACGGGGCCGTGGTCGGTACGGGGCACTGAGCCGTGGCCGTCCGGTGGCACGGGCACAGGGGACAGGTCGGTGGACGCGGAGGTGGTGCGTACGGTCGTTTCACTCACGGCAACGACGATCCCGGACTCCGCAGCCTGGTACCAGAGTGTCTTTATCCTGGTACAAGCACTACCTGGAAACCGCCTGAGCGGTTCGGCACGCTGGGAGCATGACGACGATGGTGCAGGAGTCGCGGGCGACGGCAGTGGACGCGGGCGTACGCGCACAGGGCCGCGGGGACGACGGTGACGTACGCCGCCACGAGCTGGCGGCATTTCTGCGCAGCCGCCGTGAGCGCATCACGCCCGAGCAGGTCGGTCTGCCGCGCGGCCGCCGCAGGCGCACCCCGGGTCTGCGCCGCGAGGAGGTCGCGCATCTCTCCGCGGTGGGGGTCACCTGGTACACATGGCTCGAGCAGGCCCGCCCCATCCAGGTCTCGCCGCAGGTGCTCGACGCCCTGGCCGGGGCGCTGCAGCTGGACGCCGGTGAACGCACCCATCTGTTCGCGCTCGCGGGCACCGCGGATCCCGCGCCGGGCACGCAGTGCCCGACGGTGACGCCGGCGCTGCGGCAGATGGTCGAGCAGCTGGAGCCGCTGCCCGCCTGTGTGCAGAACAGCAGGTACGACATCCTCGCGTACAACCGCACCTACGGCCGCCTCATGTGCGACCTGGACGAGCTGCCGCCGCAGGACCGCAACTGCCTGTGGCTGTCGTTCACCAACGAGGAGTGGCGGGCGTCCCTGGGCAACCTGGACGAGACGATCCGCCTCATGGCCGGGAAGTTCAGGGCCGCGATGGCGCAGCATCTCGCCGAGCCCGCCTGGAAGACGCTCCTGCACCGGCTGCAGTCGGCGTCCCCGGAGTTCTGCGAGATCTGGGAGCGGCACGAGGTGGTGAGCGCGGGCGACAAGACGAAGCGGTTCGTCAACTCCCGTGTCGGGCGGCTGAATCTGGTGCACACCAACCTGTGGCTCGGCCCGTCCTCGGGGCCGCGCCTTGTGACGTACGCACCGGTGGACGACGAGTCGCGGGCGGGCCTCGAGAAGCTTCAGGCGCTGGCGCTCGCCGAGGGCTGACCCTCGGTGTGCTCAAGGCGTTCGGCGGTCCGCAGGGCCGTGCCACGCGCCCAACTGCCGCTGGTGAGCGCCCCGATGACGAGGACGCAGAGCCCGCACCCGGCGATGATCCACCAGGCCGGCCTGCTCGCGGACACGAAGTCCGCCGTGCCGGCCGCGGACGAGGTCGCCGAGGCCATCCCGGAGGCGAGCACCGCGCCGATCACGGCGACGCCCAGGGTGCCGCCGATCTGCCGGCTGGTGGAGGCCACCGCGGCGGCGACGCCGGCCTGGGTGCGCGGCATGCCGGCGACCGCGGTATTGGTGATCGGGGCGTTGACGAAGCCGAAGCCGAGGCCGAACAGGACATAGCCGAGCACCAGCGTGCTGTTCGCGGTCTCCGCCTCGAAGGCCGCGAAGAGCACCCCGCTCGCCGTCATCGCGGCGCCCGCCACGAGCAGCGGTATCCGCGGACCGCGGCTGCCGACCAGACGCCCGGACAGCGGTGCGCACAGGAAGGTCAGGGCCGCCATCGGCAGCATCCACAGGCCCGCGTGCAGGGCGTCGAGGCCGCGGACGTCCTGCAGATAGAGGGTCGACAGGAACAGGAACCCGGAGAGCGAGGCGAAGGCGCACACCGCGATCACGGTGGCCCCGCTGAACGGCGCGCTGCGGAAGAACCGCAGATCGATCAGGGGCTGCGCACGCCGTGGCTCATGGACGAGAAGCCCGATGAGCGCGAGCACGGTGAGACCCGCGAAGACGAGGGTCTCCGGCGAGGTCCACCCCGCCGCGGGCGCCTCGATGATGGCGTAGGTGAGCGATCCGAGCAGCACCATGATCAGCACCTGCCCGACGGGGTCGGGGCGGCGCGGCTCGGGGGCGCGGGACTCGGGGACGTACCGGATGGTCAGGGCCAGCGCCAGGAGGCCGACGGGCAGATTGACCCAGAAGATCGAGCGCCAGCCGACCGAGTCCACGAGCAGTCCGCCGATCAGCGGCCCCGCGGCCATGGAGATGCCGACGACACCGCCCCAGACGCCGATCGCACGGGCGCGCTCGCGCGGCTCGGTGAAGGTGTTGGTGATGATCGACATCGCGACGGGATTGAGCATCGAGCCGCCCACGGCCTGCAGCATCCGGAAGGCCACGAGGGATTCCAGGTTGGGCGCGACGGAGCAGAGCAGCGAGCCGAGCGTGAAGAGCACGAGCCCGGCCTTGAAGACCTTCCGGCGCCCGATCCGGTCGGCCGTGGAGCCGGCCAGCATCAGCAGCGAGGCGAGGACCAGGGTGTACGCGTCGATCGTCCACTGCATGCCCGCCACATCGGCGTTCAGCTCTTTGCGCATGGACGGCAGGGCGACGTTGAGGACGGTGTTGTCGAGACTGACGATCAGCAGGCTCATGCAGCAGATCGCCAGGACGAGCATCCGTCGGCGGTGAGTGAGCTCGGGCATGGCATCAATAGTACGGCTAACTAACGACCAAGTGCCCCGTCGGGTCGGACGGCCAAGTGTCCCGCCGAGCCGGACGGCCAAGTGCCCCGCCGGACCGGCAGTCCCCGCTCTGCGGCCGATACGCGACAATAGGGGGATGACCACGCTCGCCCAGGGCCCCGCCGAGGCCCCCGCAGGCCCCGTCGAGGCCCCCGCCGCTCTCGCCATCGGACCGCACGTCGTGCAGCCGCCGGTGGTGCTCGCGCCCATGGCCGGCATCACCAATGCGCCGTTCCGCACCCTGTGCCGTGAGTTCAGCGGCGGCAAGGGGCTGTTCGTGAGCGAGATGATCACGACGCGGGCGCTGGTCGAGCGCAACGAGAAGACCATGCAGCTGATCCACTTCGACGAGACCGAGAAGCCTCGCTCGATCCAGCTGTACGGCGTCGACCCGGCCACCGTCGGCAAGGCCGTCCGCATGATCGCGGAGGAGGGCCTGGCCGACCACATCGACCTGAACTTCGGCTGCCCCGTGCCGAAGGTGACGCGCAAGGGCGGCGGCTCGGCGCTCCCGTACAAGCGGAATCTGCTGCGCGCGATCCTCAGGGAAGCCGTCAGCGGTGCGGGCCAGCTGCCGGTCACGATGAAGATGCGCAAGGGCATCGACGACGACCACATCACGTTCCTGGACGCGGGCCGGATCGCGGTGGAGGAGGGCGTCACGGCGATAGCCCTGCACGGCCGCACCGCCGCCCAGCACTACGGCGGCACGGCCGACTGGGACGCCATCGCCCGCCTCAAGGAGCACGTCCCGGAGATCCCGGTGCTCGGCAACGGCGACATCTGGTCGGCCGACGACGCCCTGCGCATGGTCCGCGAGACCGGCTGCGACGGCGTGGTCGTGGGCCGCGGCTGCCTCGGCCGCCCCTGGCTCTTCGCCGACCTCGTGGCCGCCTTCGAGGGCCGCACCGACCGGGCCCGCCCCACCCTCGGCACGGTCGCCGACGCCATGGTCAGGCACGCCACCCTGCTCGGCGAGTGGATCGGCGACGAGGCGCGGGGCGTGATCGACTTCCGTAAGCACGTGGCCTGGTACCTGAAGGGCTTCGCGGTCGGCTCGGAGATGCGCAAGCGCCTGGCGATCACCTCGTCCCTGGCCGAACTGCGCGCCGGGCTCGACGAGTTGGACCTCGGCCAGGCATGGCCCACGGGCGCGGACGGCCCCCGCGGCCGCACCTCGGGCAACAACCGGGTGGTGCTGCCGGACGGCTGGCTGAAGGACCCGTACGACTGCGCGGGCATCGGCGAGGAAGCGGAACTGGACACGTCCGGGGGCTGAGCGGCACCGGCGCCCCAGGGCCCCCTGCGATCCCGGACGGGGTCGCAGGGGGCCCTTTTTTGCGGAAACCCCCATATGACAGGCCCGTTACCGCGTCTCGTCCGGCGTCCGGATCGTGAAATCGGCCGCCCACGAACGGCGTGATTCTCGCCACCCTTGATAGGGGTCACGCTCAGATGAGCGGATCTTGAGCGTCTGCACTTTTCCAACACTGGCACTCAGTGCCATCCATTCTGCGTTCAAGAACTGAACACAGATGCCAGAAGGTGTGCTCAAGTGAGCGGGAATTTGGGATCTACGGGCGTAGTCGCCTTCGCGCCCTGAACGGTAACCGTCCGACTCCTCTACGCGCCGGTCACTTTTGATCTGGTGGCGGACGGGTGGTTACAGCCGTATGACGGCTAAGTGGACGTACCCAGGTGCCTTCGATCTGGGTATGTTCCTGGCCGTCAGGGCAGCCGCACCGAGGAGTCAGGCCCGTGTCGGATCACGTAGATCGCCAGAAGTTCGTTTACGACTTCACCGAGGGCAACAGGGACCTCAAGGACCTGCTCGGGGGGAAGGGCGCCAATCTGGCCGAGATGACCAACCTCGGCCTGCCCGTGCCGCCCGGCTTCACGATCACCACCGAAGCCTGCAAGGAGTACCTGGCCAGCGGCGAGGAGCCGGCCGCTCTGCGCGACGAGGTGGGCGGTCATCTGGAGGCCCTCGAGCAGAAGATGGGCAAGAAGCTCGGCCAGGCCGACGACCCGCTGCTCGTCTCGGTGCGCTCGGGCGCCAAGTTCTCGATGCCCGGGATGATGGACACCGTCCTCAACATCGGGCTCTCCGACAAGTCGGTGCAGGGCCTCGCCAAGCAGGCCGGCGACGACCGCTTCGCGTGGGACTCGTACCGCCGCCTCATCCAGATGTTCGGCAAGACCGTCCTCGGCGTCGACGGGGAGCTCTTCGAGGACGCCCTGGAGAAGGCCAAGGACGCCAAGAAGGTCACGGTCGACACCGACCTGGAGGCGGCCGACCTCAAGAAGCTCGTCACCAAGTTCAAGAAGATCGTCAAGACCGAGGCCGGGCGGGACTTCCCGCAGGACCCGCGCGAGCAGATGGATCTCGCGGTCAAGGCGGTCTTCGAGTCCTGGAACGGCGAGCGCGCCAAGCTCTACCGCCGCCAGGAGCGCATCCCCGGCGACCTCGGCACGGCCGTCAACGTCTGCTCGATGGTCTTCGGCAACCTCGGCCCCGACTCGGGTACGGGTGTGGCGTTCACGCGTGACCCGGCCTCGGGCCACCAGGGCGTGTACGGCGACTACCTGCAGAACGCGCAGGGCGAGGACGTCGTCGCCGGTATCCGCAACACGGTGCCGCTCGCCGAGCTGGAGCAGATCGACAAGAAGTCGTACGACCAGCTCATGCAGATCATGGAGACCCTTGAGACGCACTACAAGGATCTCTGCGACATCGAATTCACCATCGAGCGCGGGCAGTTGTGGATGCTGCAGACCCGCGTGGGCAAGCGGACCGCGGCCGCGGCCTTCCGGATCGCCACCCAGCTCGTCGACCAGGGTCTGATCGACGAGACCGAGGCGCTGCAGCGGGTCAACGGCGCGCAGCTCGCGCAGCTGATGTTCCCGCGCTTCGACGAGGACACCAAGGTCGAGAAGCTGGCGCGCGGTATCGCTGCCTCGCCGGGTGCCGCCGTCGGCAAGGCCGTCTTCGACTCGTACACCGCCATCAAGTGGTCGCGCTCGGGCGAGAAGGTCATCCTGGTCCGCCGTGAGACCAACCCCGACGACCTCGACGGCATGATCGCGGCCGAGGGCATTCTGACCTCGCGCGGCGGCAAGACCTCGCACGCCGCCGTCGTCGCCCGCGGCATGGGCAAGACCTGTGTCTGCGGCGCCGAGGAGCTGGAGGTCGACACCAAGCGGCGCCGGCTCACGGTCAACGGCACCGTCATCGAAGAGGGCGACGTCATCTCCATCGACGGCTCCACCGGCAAGGTCTACGCCGGTGAGGTGCCCGTCGTGCCCTCGCCCGTGGTCGAGTACTTCGAGGGCCGGATGCACGCGGGCGCCGACGAGGCGGACGAGCTGGTCGCCGCCGTGCACCGCATCATGTCGTTCGCCGACGGCAAGCGGCGGCTGCGGGTGCGCGCCAACGCCGACAACGCCGAGGACGCGCTGCGCGCGCGGCGGTTCGGGGCGCAGGGCATCGGCCTGTGCCGCACCGAGCACATGTTCCTCGGCGAGCGCCGCGAGATGGTCGAGAAGCTGATCCTCGCCGACACCGAGAACGAGCGCGAGGACGCCCTCAAGCAGCTGCTGCCGCTGCAGAAGCGGGACTTCGTGGAGCTCTTCGAGGCGATGGACGGGCTGCCGGTGACGGTGCGCCTGCTCGACCCGCCGCTGCACGAGTTCCTGCCCGACATCACCGAGCTGTCGGTACGGGTCGCGCTCGCCGAGTCCCGCAAGGACGCCAACGAGAACGACCTGCGCCTGCTCCAGGCCGTGCACCGGCTGCACGAGCAGAACCCGATGCTGGGCCTGCGCGGTGTGCGCCTCGGGCTCGTCATTCCGGGTCTGTTCACCATGCAGGTGCGGGCCATCGCCGAGGCGGCCGCCGCCCGCAAGAACGCCAAGGGCGACCCGCGCGCCGAGATCATGATCCCGCTCGTCGGCACCGTCCAGGAACTGGAGATCGTCCGTGACGAGGCCGAGCAGGTCATCGCGGAGGTGCAGGAGCAGACCGGTGTCGAGCTGAAGCTGGCGCTCGGCACCATGATCGAGCTGCCCCGGGCCGCGCTCACCGCGGGCCAGATCGCCGAGGCCGCCGAGTTCTTCTCCTTCGGCACCAACGACCTCACGCAGACCGTGTGGGGCTTCTCCCGGGACGACGTGGAGGCGAGCTTCTTCACGGCCTACCTGGAGAAGGGCATCTTCGGGGTCTCGCCGTTCGAGACCATCGACAAGGACGGCGTCGGCTCGCTCGTACGCAACGCGGTGCAGGCGGGCCGTGCGACCCGGCCCGACCTGAAGCTCGGTGTCTGCGGTGAGCACGGCGGCGACCCGGAGTCGGTGCACTTCTTCCACGAGGTCGGCCTGGACTACGTGTCCTGCTCGCCGTTCCGGATTCCGGTGGCGCGCCTGGAGGCGGGCCGTGCGGCCGCCGAGTCCAAGGGCAGCGACAGCCGCTGACCGTCTGAGATCCCGGAGCCGCGGCCGGTCACCCGACCCTCACCGACCGCGGTCGTGGCTCCGGTGCACGAAGGAGGGGGCGCCCTTGTGCGGGGGCGCCCCCTCCTTGCTTGCCGCCTATGAGCGGAACGGGCCCGTCACCTCGTAGGTGATGCCGCCCGACGAGCTGCCGCTCGTACCGCGCTGGCTGGAGAAGTAGAGGCGCTTGCCGTCGGGCGAGAAGGCAGGGCCGGTGATCTCCGAGCCCGACTGGCCGCCGATCCGCAGGAACGGGGCGACGATGTCGTCCGGCGTGATCAGGCAGATCTCCATGTTCCCGCCGTCCTCGGCGATGAACAGATCGCCGGACGCGCTGCCCGTGACGTTGTCCACCCCGGTCAGGGGCGCCCCGCTCACCAGTGAGTCGTCGTAGGCGAGTTCGATGGTCTGGGCGGCCGCGTTGTACTGCCAGACGCGGTTGTCGCCCTTGGTGGTGAACCAGCAGGTGTCGTCCGCGTAGTGGCAGCCCTCGCCGCCGGTGAAGCGCTTGGCGCCGGAGACCTGGTTGCGGGTGGCGGTGGACGCGCCGCTCGGGTCGGGGACGGTGGCCCAGGTCACCGGGCCGCTGGTGCCCGAGCCCATCTTCAGGACCTCCAGCCTGCCCGCCGACAGATTGCCCCAAGTGGTGGGCGTGAAGCGGTAGAAGCAGCCGTCGGAGACGTCCTCGGTGAGGTAGACCGTCTTGCGGACCGGGTCGGCGGCCGCGGCCTCGTGCTTGAAGCGGCCCATGGCGTCACGGCGCACGGCCGCCTTCACGCCCCACGGGTCGGTCTCGTAGACGTAGCCGCGGTCCACCTCCTCGCAGGACAGCCAGGTGTTCCAGGGGGTCTTGCCGCCCGCGCAGTTGGTGCGCGTGTTGGACAGGATGCGGTACGCGCCGGTGATGGCGCCGGTCGCGGAGAACTTCACGGCGCCCGCGCCGCCGCCGGGGCTGATCTCCGAGTTGGAGACATAGATCCAGCCGCTGCCGTCGGCGTAACAGGCGCCGCCGTCCGGGGCGTTGTGCCAGGTGTAGTCCGTGCCGGTCACCTTCTGGCCGGAGCGGGCGATGACTTTGCTGCTGAAGCCGGCGGGCAGTCGAATGCCGTTGCCGTCGGCGGAACCGAGTGCTCCGTAGGGACCTGCGCCGGGCTTGGCCGGGTCCGCGAAGGCGGCGCCGCGCCACAGTGTGCCGCCGAGTGCGGCCGCCGAGCCGCCGATGACCGCTCCGCGCAGGAAGGTTCTACGTTCCACTGTCACTCCAGGTGGGGGTGAAGTCCGCCCCGCCGCCGGAGCGGCGACGGGGTCGCGCGCTTCCGGAACGTAAGCCTCCCGAATTGACGGTGCATGGCCAAGCCATGGCGCAGGAATGACGTCAGTCATTGATGCCGGAACGTTCCACACCTGCCACAATCCACCGCTGGAACACCAGGAAAGCCACAAGCAGCGGCACGATGGACACCGCCGCGGCGATGAACAGCTCGTGCAGGCGCACCACTTGGCCTGTCGAGAACGACGAAAGCGCCACCTGGACCGTCCAGGCCTCGCGGTCCTGGCCGATGACCAGCGGCCACAGGAAGGAGTTCCAGGCGCCGATGAAGACGATCGTGCCGACCGCCGCGAAGACGGGCCGCGTGTTGGGCACGACGATGCGCCAGTACGTACGCCAGTAGCCGAGCCCGTCGACCCGCGCCGCGTCCTCCAGCTCCCGTGGGAATCCCAGGAAGTACTGGCGGAAGACGAAGCACGCGAACGCCGAGAACAGGGTCGGGATGATCAGGCCCCGCAGTGTCGAGATCCAGCCCAGGGTGGAGACGAGCACGAAGCTCGGCACGAAGGTGACCGCCGCCGGGACCATCAGGGTGCCGAGGATCGCGTAGAAGACCTTGTTCGCGTGCCGGTAGGGGATCCGGGCCAGGCCGTAGCCCGCGAGGGAGGCCAGGAGCAGGGTGCCGAGGGTGGTGGCGACGGCGATCAGGGCGGAGTTGAGCAGGGAGCGCGCGAAGGGCACGCTCGGGTCGGCGAACAGCTCGGTGATATTCGACCAGCGCAGCTCGGACGGGAAGAAGGTCCAGTCCGGCGAGGTGATGTCCTGCTCGGACGCGAGGCCGTTGCGGACCAGGAGATAGAACGGGATCAGGAAGAGCAGGGCGAGCGCGACGAGCACCACGAGGCGCAGGGCGCGGCCCACTCGTACGACAGCGTCCGTGCGCATCACGCCTCCTTGCGGCCGAGGCCGAACCAGCGGGCCTGCCCGATCGTCACCACGGCGATGATCACCGCGAGGATCACCGCGCCCGCGCTGCCCGCGCCGAGGTTCTGCCCCTGCCCGAGGGCCGTGTAGTAGAGATAGACGAGGGGCGGCCGGGCGTAGGGCGGATAGCCGCGGGCGTCGGCGAGCAGGTTGTAGAACTCGTCGAAGGCCTGGAAGGCGTTGATGACAAGCAGCAGCGCCACCGCCACCGAAGTGGCCCGCAGCTGCGGGAACGTGATGTGTCTGAACACCTGCCAGCCGGGCCGCGCGCCGTCCACCGCCGCCGCCTCGTACAGCTGCGGGGAGATCCGCTGCAGGCCGGCCAGGAACAGGATCATGAAGAACCCGGCCTGCAGCCAGAGCCGTACGGTGACGATCGCCAGCCAGTACCAGGGCGGGTCGGTGGTCGACAGCCAGGCGACCGAGTCGGCGTCGAAGTAGCCGAGCACGGTGTTGGCGAGCCCGAACCGCACCCCGTTGAAGAGGGACATCTTCCAGATCAGGGCCGCGACGACATACGAGCAGGCCGCGGGCAGAAAGAACACCGACCGGAAGAACGCCTGCGCGCGGCGGAGCCGGTTCACCATCAGGGCGAGCGCGAGCGACAGCGCGAAGGTCGCGGGCACGATGAACACCGAGAACACCAGGAAGGTGAGCAGGCTGTCGGTGAACGCCTCGTCGCCCAGCATCGACACGTAGTTGCCGAGCCCGACGAAGTCCGCCGACGGGTCGGGCGCCACGGTGTTGTGCGCGTCGAAGAAGCTGAGGTAGACGCTCCACAGCAGCGGGATGTACGTGAAGACGCCGAGGCCGAGCGCGAAGGGCCCGACGAACAGCCAGAACCAGAGGGTACGGTTCTGCCGCCCCCGCAACCGCCCCAGGAGCCCGCTCACTTCTGGACGCGGTCGAGCTCGGCCCGCACCTTGCGTACGACGGCGCGCAGTTCGGTCTCGGGGTTCGCGCCGTCCTTGATGATGCGGCTGAGGGCGTCCGCGTACGCGGTCTGGTTCCGCGGTGTCCACAGCAGCGGCTGGGAGGCGAAGCCGTTGTCGGTGGTGAGGCGGACGGCGTCGGCCGCCGCGCCCTTCTTGAGCTTCTCGGCCTTCTTGGCGAGGGAGATACGGGCCGGGATGTGGAAGCCGTAGGAGAGCGCGAAGTCCTCCTGGTACGCGGTCTGTTCGACCCAGAGCCACTTCACATACGCCTTGGCCGCGTCCTTGTCGCGGGCCCGTGCGCTGACCGCCGCGCCGTACGCGCCCACCGGCACGGACGGTTTTCCCGGCCCGTCCTTCGGGAACGGCAGCACGCCGAAGTCGTCGCCGAACTCCTTCTGCACCGCGGGCAGCGCCCACAGGCCCGACCACTGCATGGCGGTCAGGCCCTGCAGAAACGCCGCCGGATCCGACCAGTCGCTGGGCGCACCGAGCAGCAGCGACTTGTCGGCGTACAGCTGGCGGATCTTGGCGAGGGCACGGGCCGCGGCCGGATCGTCGAAGCCGACCTCGCCGTCCTCGGTGATGAGCTCAAGTCCCGCCGCGTGCAGGGGAGTTCCGCCGAGCACCGCGGCGCCGGCGTCGTTCCCGATGAAGAGGCCCTTGACGTCCTTCGTGGTGAGCTTCTTCGCGGCGTCCACCAGCTCGTCGAGGGACTGCGGCGGCTCAAGGCCCGCGTCGTCGAGCAGGCTCTTGCGGTAGTAGAGCAGCTGCATGTCGATGACCTGCGGAATGCCCCAGACCTTGCCCTCGTACGTCTTCGGCGCGAGGACCGCGGGGTTGAAGTCGTCGCGTACGTCCGCGATCAGCTCGGTGAGGTCGACGACCTGGCCGCCCTGGATCTGGTCGAGGCTCGGCCCCGCCGCCTCGAAGACATCGGGGCCCGAGTCGGTGAGCAGCGCGGCGGCGGTCTGCTGGTCGTAGTTCCCCGGCCGCCACTGGATCTGCACGTCGGCCTTGTCGTACGCCTTCGCGTACCGCCGCACGGCCTCCTCGGTGCCCGGCTCGCCGTACTGGTGGTACCACTGCCGAAGGACGGGCCCGCCGTTGCCGCCGCCTTCGTCGCGGCCCGTGTTGGAACCGCATGCGGTCAGCAGGCCCGTCGCGGCGCCGGCCGCGAGCAGGTGTCGTCGGCTGATGGTCATGGTGCGCTGCCCCCTGGATCCGTAAGACCGAATCGGCGTTCGCTCGGCCCAACGATCAACCATGCAGGGCGATTACGACAGGGATTTTGCAGCCTTGTGTCGCGCTGCGGAACCGTGTCCGGCGCGGCACCCCCGTGGACGGCTCAGGACTCCAGGAGGGTCTTGAGAGCGGTGAGGTGCTCGCGCCAGAACTCCTTGTACGCCGCCACCGCGTCGGCGTCCGCCAGCTTGTGGTGGCCCACGCCGACCACCGTCTTGGTCTCGCTCTTGACCGTCAGGAACACGGAGATCCGGCTGGCGCCGCCGTCCCAGTCCGCGGTGAGGGACTTGCCGGGGCGGTGGGTGCGCACGGTCAGATCGCCGTCGGGCAGCCAGCGGCGGCGCACGTCCTCGTCCACGAACGCCTCGGTGACCTTCACGGCCGGGGCGTTCACGGTCTTGCTCGCGCTCGCCTCCCAGGTGCCCGCGCAGGACTGGCCGACCTCGCGCAGACCCCGCTCCTGCTCGTAGCCGACGGTGATGGACTGGGCGTGCCAGCCGTTGACGCCGTGCTCGTCGCGCAGATGGCGCGCGATGTCCGTATGGCTGCGCCGCTCGGGGCCCGCGGCGCCCCACTTGTCGAGCACCGCGAACCAGCCGACCCAGTCCTTGCCCGTGGCTTCGGTCAGGGCCGCGGCCGACAGTTTCTCGGTGATCTTCCTGCCCGTGCTCATAGGCTTGACGTTACCCGGCGTAATGCCCGGGCGCCCGGGACCTTCGTCCCTGTACCGGCAGGGGCGGGAGGGCGCAGCGTGGAGATATGGACGGTGCAGAAAACGGTGCAGAAGTGAACGGCGGTCTCCGCGACATCTCGGGCCGCGCCGACCTCGACGTCCTGCTGCGCCGCTTTTATACGGCAGCCTTCGCGGACCCGCTGATCGGGCCGTACTTCACCCAGATCGCGGGCACGGACCTCGAAGTCCATCTGCCGCGTATCACCGACTTCTGGGAGCGGGCGCTGTTCCGCACCGCGGAGTACCGCCGCAACGCGTTCGTGCCGCACGACGCGCTGCACTCGGTGGAGCCGATGACCGCCGAGCACTTCGGCCGCTGGGTGCAGCTGTGGCATGCCACGGTGGACGGGCTGCACGCCGGGCCGAACGCCGAGCGGGCCAAGGCGCAGGGGGAGCGGATCGCGGTGGCGATGCTGCGGCGCCTCAACGGCAAGGACGCTTCCACGGCGGGGAACGGACAGGGCTTCATCCCGCTGGCGGCGCTTGAGCTGAGGGTCGCGGCGTAGCGGCTCCTGGAAGCGTAGAGATCTCTGAAGCGTAGAGATCTCTGGAATTCTTGACCGGGCGTTCCGGTAACGCTTACTGTCTCCCCATGGCCCGCACCAAGGAGTTCGACCCCGACGTCGCGCTGCAGGCGGCCCTCGACCTGTTCTGGCGCCGGGGCTACGAGGCGACTTCCATGGCCGACCTCGTCGAGCACCTCGGCATCGGCCGCGCCAGCCTCTACGCCACCTTCGGCAACAAGCACGAGCTGTACCTGAAGGTGCTCGACCGGTACGCGCAGAGCCGTGACCCCGCGCTGCTCCACGAGCTGTCGCAGCCGGGCCCGGTCCTGCCCGCCGTGCGCGCGGTCGTCCGCCGCTTCGCCGCCGAGGCCGCCGACGGCGAACTCCGCCTGAACGGCTGCCTCGTCACGAACACGGCAGCCGAGCTGGCCCCGCACGACGACGCCGCGGCCCGTCGGGTCGAGACCAGCTGGGACCACGTCGAGACCCCGCTGTACGCCGCACTCGTCCGCGCCCAGGCGCAGGGCGAACTGCCCGGGGACCGCGACCCGCGGGCCCTCGCCCGCATGCTGCTCGTCCTGCTGCAGGGCGTACGCGTGGTGGGCAAGGCGTCGCGCGAGCCGGCGCGGGTGCGGGACGCGGCGGAGCAGGCGCTGCGGCTGCTCGATTGAGGCGGCTGTGCGGCGCTGCGGCCTGCAGGCGCTCGGCGGCGCCTTTTTCTTTGCCCTGATACTGAAACGATCGTTCTAGTTAACAAGGAGTTCCCCATGGTCGGCAATCGCTTCACCGGCAAGAGCGTGCTCGTCACCGGTGGCGGCAGCGGTCTCGGGCGGGCCATCGCCCTTTCCTTCGCCGGCGAAGGCGCGCACGTCGTCGTCGCCGGGCGGGGCGAAGGCCCCCTCAAGGAGACCGTCGGCCTGATCGAGGAGCGCGGCGGCAGCGCGTTCGCCGTGACCGCCGACGTGAGTCGCGCCGAGGAGATCGAGGCCGCCGTGCGGGCGGCCGTCGACCGGTTCGGGGCGCTCGACGTCGCCGTCAACAACGCCGGTGTGCTGCGGGCCGGCGCCCCCCTCGCCGAGCTCTCCGAGGCCGACTGGCGCACCCAGCTCGACATCAACGTCACCGGTGTCTTCCTCGCCCTGCGGGCCGAGATCGCGCAGATGCGGGAGCAGGAGTCCGGCGGCGCGATCGTGAACGTCGCCTCCAACCTCGGCCCGCATCTGCGGGTGCCGGGCACCGCCGCTTACGCCGCGACGAAGGCCGCCGTCTGGGCCCTCACCCACGGCGCCGCCCTCGACCACATCGGCGACGGCGTGCGGATCAACGCGGTCAGCCCGGGTGCGTCGGACACGTCCATGTCCCTGCTGCCAGGCGAGACGGAGGCCGGACGGGCCGCGCGGATGAAGGAGGGCAACCCCCTCGGCCGGGTGGCCGGGCTCGACGAGGTGGCCGCGGCCGTGCTCTATCTCGCGTCGCCGCAAGCCGCTTCGGTCGTCGGCACCGATCTCGTCGTCGACGGAGGCGCCGCTGCCTGATCCGGGCTGCGGTCGTAGGGTGAGACGACGGTCGTGGGGTGGAGCGAGCACCCCGGCGGCAACGACGTCTTCCGGAAGGACCCGCCATGACGGGCTGGAACGCGAGCCATATCCCCGATCAGAGCGGCCGCACCGCGGTGGTCACCGGAGCCAACAGCGGCATCGGCTATGTCACGGCCCGCGAACTGGCCCGCCGTGGCGCCCGGGTGGTGCTCGCCTGCCGCAGTGAGAGCAGGGGCAAGGAGGCGGAGTCCCGGATCGGCGCCGAAGTGCCGGGCGCGAGCGTCGAGTTCGCACCCCTGGACCTCGGCGATCTGAAGTCGGTACGGGACTTCGCCGCCTCGTACGAACGCGACAAGCTCGATCTGCTGGTCAACAACGCGGGCGTGATGGCTCTGCCGTACGCCCGCACCGCCGATGGGTTCGAGACCCAGTTCGGCGTGAACCACCTGGGCCACTTCGCCCTCACCGGGCTGCTGCTGCCCAAGCTGATGGCCACCGACGGTGCGCGGGTGGTGAGCGTCTCCAGTGGCCTGCACGCGCTGGCGAACATCGACATCGGGGATCTCAACAGCGAGCGCAAGTACGGGCGTTGGGTCGCCTACGGGCGCTCGAAGTCGGCGAACCTGCTGTTCATCCACGAGCTGGCGCGGCGCCTCGCGGCCGTGGGGTCGGGGGTGGTGGCCGCGGCCGCGCACCCCGGGTACGCGCGCACCAATCTGCAGACCGCGGGTCCGAAGCTGGAGGGCCGCAAGGTCGTGGAACGCGTCGTGGGGCTCGGCAACCAGGTGATCGCGCAGTCCGCGCAGGCGGGTGCGCTGCCGACGCTGTACGCCGCGACCGCCCCCGGTGTCCGCCCCGACTCCTTCACCGGCCCCCGCCTGCAGGGCTGGCGCGGCGCGCCCGCCAAGTCCTGGCGGGCCGGCTGGACGCGTAACGACGTGGCGGGGGAGCGGCTCTGGGTGGCCAGCGAGCAGCTGACGGGGGTGGAGTACGGGGCGTTGAGGGGGTGAGGTCGGTGCGGGCCGGCAGCACCTGCTGATGGGTTACCCCGCTTTGACCTCGTACGCCGTCACCGAGACGGTTTCGTCGTCCAGGCACCGCCCCGTACTCAAGTCGAAGCGCTGCTTCAGAAGCGGGGACGCCACGAAGGCCGAGCCCGCCGCCGAGCCGAGAAGGCCGCGGGACAGGACCGCCGCCCCCGTGAACGGGTCGCGGTTGTCGATCGCGTACCAGCGGCCCGCGCGGTCCTGGAAGAGCGCGGCCTGGCGGCCGCCGGGCAGCAGGACCGCCACTCCGCGGCCGGGCGTCACCCGCGCCGGGTCGCAGACCGGCAGCCAGTCGCCGTCGACGTACAGCTGGAGCAGGGTGGTGGTGGCTTCCGGGGCGAGCGAGACGGTGGTCATCGGGTGGCAGTCCCTTCCAGGGTGCGAGTCGTGCCGAGGGCGAGCAGCGGCAGGTCCGGCTTGATCTGGTCGCGTTCGGGGACGAACTTGA
This sequence comes from Streptomyces monticola, assembly GCF_042665355.1. Lineage (NCBI taxonomy): Bacteria > Bacillati > Actinomycetota > Actinomycetes > Kitasatosporales > Streptomycetaceae > Streptomyces > Streptomyces monticola. The sequence continues at coordinate 479,193 of NZ_JBHTCF010000005.1, forward strand.
CGGTCGGGTCCGGGACTTCGGGTGCGTTCACGAACGACACGAAACGGGCCAGGCGCTGCGGGTCGTTGATGGTCTCGGCCCACTCGTCGCGGTAGCCCGCCACGTGCGCCGCCATCAGGGCCTCCAGGTCGGCGCAGATGCCGAGGGAGTCATGGACGACGACGTCACGGACGTGGTCGAGGCCGCCCTCGATCCGCTCCAGCCAGGTGGAGGTGCGCTCCAGGCGGTCGGCGGTGCGGATGTAGAACATCAGGAAGCGGTCGATGAGGCGGATCAGTTCCGCGTCGGAGAGATCCTGCGCGAGCAGATCCGCGTGGCGCGGGGTCGCGCCGCCGTTGCCGCCGACGTACAGGTTCCAGCCGTTCGACGTGGCGATCACACCGAAGTCCTTGGACTGGGCCTCGGCGCACTCGCGGGCGCAGCCGGAGACCGCCGACTTCAGCTTGTGCGGGGCGCGCAGTCCCCGGTAGCGCAGCTCCAGGTCGATGGCCATCCGGACCGAGTCCTGCACGCCGTAGCGGCACCAGGTCTGGCCGACGCAGGACTTCACCGTCCGCAGGGCCTTTCCGTACGCGTGCCCCGACTCGAAGCCCGCGTCCACCAACTTGGCCCAGATCTGCGGGAGCTGGTCCACCCGCGCGCCGAACATATCGATGCGCTGACCGCCCGTGATCTTGGTGTAGAGGCCGAAGTCGCGGGCGATCTCGCCGATCACGATCAGCTTCTCCGGGGTGATCTCACCGCCGGGGATACGCGGCACGATCGAGTAGGAGCCGTTCTTCTGCAGATTCGCCAGGAAGTGGTCGTTGGTGTCCTGCAGTGCCGCCTGCTCGCCCTCCAGGACATAGCCGTCCGCGCCGAGCGCGGGGGCGAGCGAGGCGATGATCGAGGCGACCGCAGGCTTGCAGATCTCACAGCCCTCGCCGCCGCGTGCCGCTTCCCGGCCGTGGCCGTCGAGCAGTTCGCGGTACGAGGAGATCCGCAGCGCCAGGACGATCTCGTACAGCTCCTGGCGGGTCTGCGCGAAGCAGCCGCACAGGCCCTTGTCGACCTCGACGCCGCCGGCCTCCAGCTCGGCCGTCACCAGCTGCCCGAGCACCTTCACACAACTGCCGCAGCCCGTACCGGCCTTGGTGCACTTCTTCACCTCGGGCACGTTCGTGCAGCGGTGCTCGGTGACCGCGCCGCGGATCGTGCCCTTGGTGACGTTGTGGCAGGAGCAGATGACGGCTTCGTCGGGCAGGGCGGCCGGGCCGAGCGCGACCGGCGCACCGGCACCCGCCGGAAGCACCAGCTGCTCGGGGGCGACCGGCGGTACCGAACCGGTGAGCGGACGCAGCGTGCCGTACGCGTCCGCGTCGCCGACCAGGACACCGCCGAGCAGCGTCCCGTCCGCGCCGATCACCAGCTTCTTGTACGTGCCCGAGCGCGAGTCGGCGTAGACGACGTCGAGGCAGCCCTCGGTGGTGCCGTGCGCGTCGCCGAACGAGGCCACGTCCACCCCGAGCAACTTCAGCTTCGTCGACATGTCGGCGCCGGTGAAGGTGACTTCGGCACCCTCCGCCCCGGGCTGCGCCGACTCGTCACGCGCGATCGCGGCGGCCGCGGTCTGCGCCATCTCGTAGCCGGGCGCCACCAGGCCGTACACCCGGCCGTCCGCGGCGAGCGCGCACTCGCCGATCGCGAAGACCCGCGGGTCACTGGTGCGGCACTGCTCGTCCACGGTGACACCGCCGCGGTCGCCCACGAGCAGACCGCAGTCACGGGCGAGCTGGTCGCGGGGGCGTACACCCGCGCTGAACACGACCATGTCCGTGTCCAGTTCGGAGCCGTCGGACAGCTTCATCGCGCGGACGTGGCCGTCGTCGGCCGTGACGATCTTCTCGGTGCCGGTGCCCGTGTGGACGCTCAGGCCCATGTCCGTGATGGTGCGGTGCAGGGCGGCGCCGCCGCCCTCGTCGACCTGCACGGGCATCAGCCGGGGCGCGAACTCCACGATGTGCGTGGTCAGTCCGAGGCCCTGCAGGGCGCCCGCCGCCTCCAGGCCGAGCAGCCCGCCGCCCACGACGGCGCCGACCCGGGAGTTCTTCGCGTACTCCTCGATGGCGAACAGGTCCTCGATCGTGCGGTACACGAAACAGCCCGCCGCGTCCTTGCCCGGCACCGGCGGCACGAACGGGTAGGAGCCGGTGGCCAGGACCAGGGTGTCGTAGGTGACGGTGAGCCCGGAGCGGGCCGTGACCGTCCGGTGCTCCCGGTCGATGTGCTCCGCCGGGTCGCCCAGATGCAGCTCGATCCCGTGCTTCGCGAGGAACTCCTCGTCGGACAGGGCGAGTTCCTCCGGGCTGCGGCCGGAGAAGTACGAGGTCAGCTGGACCCGGTCGTAGGCGGCCCGCGGCTCCTCGCACAGCACGACCACCCGGGCGCGCTCGGTCTGGCCCTGGTCGGCGAGGGCCTCCAGGAAGCGCTGCCCGACCATGCCGTGGCCGACGAGCACGATCGTGCGGGGCGCGGGGGTTGCTGCGGGTGCGGTGGACATCAGGAGCCTCCGTCAGAGGTGAGCAGATGGAGCAACGGGGCCTGGGGGAGCGGCTCTTCGGCCTCCCAGGCCCGGGCGAGCGCGCCGACGGTGCCGAGCTCGCCGAGCAGTACACCGCCGACCAGACGGTCGTCGCGGACGACGACCTGGCGGTAGGTGCCGCGCGTGGCGTCGGCGAGCCGGACCACGTCGTCGCCGGGCAGCGGGTCGGCCTCGCCGAAGGTGGCGAGGTCGAGCGGGCCGTGGCCGTCGACCGGGCCGGCCCCGTTCAGGGTCAGCCGGGTCAGGGCCCGGGTGCCGGTGTAGCGCGATCCGGCCTTGCGGGTCAGCAACTCCGCGAGCGCGTCGGCCTGTTCCATGGCCGGCGCCGCCAGGCCGTAGACCCGGCCCGCGTGTTCGGCGCAGTCGCCGATGGCGTGGATCCGCGGATCGCTGGTGCGCAGCTCGTCGTCGACGACGATGCCGCGCCGCACGTCGAGGCCCGCCTCGTGCGCCAGGCCGGTGCGGGGCCGCACCCCGCAGGCCAGGACGACGAGATCGGCGCCGAGCGAGTAGCCGTCGGCGAGCTCGACGCGCTTGACGGCGTTCTCCTGCACGCCCACCCCGCGCACCCGGCACTCGGTGTGCACCTCCACACCGAGGTCGGTGAGATGGCGGCGCACCAAGTCGCTCGCTGTGGCGTCGAGTTGGCGCTCCATGAGCCGCTCGCCCTGCTGCGCCAGGACGACCTGGGCGCCGCGCTGGGCGAGCGCACGGGCGGCGGACACCCCGAGCAGGCCGCCGCCGATCACGACGGCCCGGGTGCCCGGGCGAACCGCCGCGGAGAGCGCGAGGCAGTCGTCCATGGTGCGAAAGGCGTGCACGCCGTCGGGCAGCCCGTGGAACAGGCCGCGCAGCGGCGGCAGTACGGGGTTCGAGCCGGTCGCGAGGACCAGTGTGTCGTAGGCGACCCGGCTGCCGTCCGCGCAGTGCACGACGCGCTGCTCGCGGTCGATGTGGTTCGCCCGGGCCCGGCGTACGGGTCCTGGCGAGGGCAGTGCGACCACCTCGGGGCCGTACCGCCCGGCGAGCACCTCGGCGAGCAGCACACGGTTGTACGGTGCGTGTGCCTCCTCACCGAGGAGCGTGACATGGGGGCGGTCGCCGCCTGCCTGACCGGCCCCCGCGAGCTGCTGCGCGAGCCGGGCGCCGGCGGTACCCGCGCCGATCACCACGATCTGTGAACCCATGTCCGCAGCGTGCGGTGCCGGTGTTACCCGGCCGCATCATGGTTGTTTCCCGCCGGGAACGCTGCGCTCCCCGAGCGGCCGCGGTGGCTGTGAGGGACCGCCGCGCGGATCTCGGGGGGCCGTTGCTTAATCGTCCGTGAGGCGACCCTCAAAGCAACCTTAAGGATCCCCGGTACGGCGCTGACCAGGTACTTTCCCCGTGCTCCAGGCCCTATGTTCAGCGGCGTGACAACCGAGGCCGCCGAATCAGAACTCGCCGCGTACCCCGCGCTGTCCGCCTACCTGAAGCAGACGGGGGCGGCTGCTCCGGGTCCGGGGCCCGCCGCACCGCCACCCCCGGCGGGACCGCCGCTCACCGTCGCCGAGCGGCCCGCGCCCGCGCCCGCGAAGACCGCGCCCGCGAAGACCGCGCCACCGAAGGCCGCCCGCCGCGTCGCCGACAGGGACCGCCTGCGCGGCGCGGCGGCGCGCGGGCTCCGGGCACTGCTCGGGCATGAGGAGGAGCACGAGCGGGGGCGTCCGCAGGCGCGGCAGCCTGCGCGGTCCGTGCGGCAGCCGGTGCGGTCCGTGGAGGAGCGGCCGGTGCGGTCTGTGGAGGAGCGGCCGGTGCGGTCTGTGGAGGAGCGGCCGGTGCGGTCTGTGGAGGAGCGGCCGGTGCGGTCCGTGAAAGAGGAGCAGCCGGTGCGGCAACGGCCGACCCGGCGCCGCGCCGCCCCCGCTCCCACCCGTTCCGCCGCCGCCACGCGTACCGCAGCTCCCACCCGTACCGCCGCCCCCGCGGCCAGGGCCGCCGCCACCCCCGTACCGCCGCTGCGGATCTCGCCGCGGTCGCTGCGGGCCGGGCTGCTCACCGGCGGGTGTGCGGTCGTCGGACTGTGGGGCGTACAGGCCGAGATGTCGGCGCGGCTCGACGCGCTGTTCGCCACCGGTGCCCATCTCACCGGCCTGCTCGCCGGCTACGGCGTACTCGTCATGCTCTTCCTGATGGCCCGCGTGCCCGCCGTGGAACACGGCGTCGGCGCCGACCGGCTGGCCCGCCGGCACGCGCTAGGCGGGCGCTGGGTGCTGATGCTGTGCGCCGCACACGCAGTGCTCGCCCTGTGCGGATACGCCGCGCACACCGGCGACGACCTGCTGCGCGCCACGCTCGGCCTGCTCGGCTACCCGGGCATCGCGGCCGCCGCGCTCGGCACCACCCTGCTCGTCGCCGTCGGGGTCACCTCGGCGCGTGCGGTACGCCGCCGCCTTCCGCACGAGACCTGGCGCGCCGTCCATCTGCTCACCTACCTCGGCGCCGGGCTCGCCTTCGCCCACCAGCTCGCCGGGCCCGATGTCGCGGGCAGCGTCCTCGCCGTGTGGGTGTGGTCCCTGCTGCACGCCACCGTCGCCGTCCTGCTCGTCTGGTACCGGCTCGTCGTCCCCGTACGCCAGGCCCTGCGGCACAGCCTGCGGGTGCTCGAAGTGAAGCAGGAGAGCCCCGACGTCGTATCCGTCGTCATGCAGGGCATCGGCCTGGACGAACTGCGCGCCGAACCGGGGCAGTTCTTCCGCTGGCGGTTTCTGCAGCGCCGGCTGTGGCACACGGCCCTGCCGTTCTCGCTGTCCGCCCCGGTCCGCGACGACACGCTGCGCATCACCGTCAAGGCGATCGGCAACCACACCCGCCGGATACGCCGCCTGCGGCCGGGCACCCGCGTTCTGGCCGCCGGGCCCTTCGGCGCCCTGACCGCGCACCGCCGCAAACAGCGCAAGGTGCTGCTGCTCGCCGGGGGCGTCGGCATCACCCCGATGCGGGCCCTCTTCGAGACGCTGCCCTGCGAACCGGGTGACCTCACCCTCCTGTACCGGGCATCCAGCGCCGAACAGGTCGTCCTGCGCGCCGAGTTGGAGGCCATCGCCGAGTCCCGCCGGGCCCAGCTGCACTTTCTGCTCGGCCCCTCCGACGCCTCCTTCGACCCGCTCGCCCCGCAGGCCCTGCGCAATCTCGTCCCGGGCCTGGCCGAACACGACGTCTACGTGTGCGGCCCGCCCGGTATGGCCGAGGCGGCCATCACCGCACTCGTCCGCGCCGGGGTCCCCGAAGACCGTATCCACGCCGAGAACTTCACCTTCTGAGAGACCCGCCCTCCGCGTCCTGCCCTCCGAACTCCGACCTCGAGTCCTGCCCTCCGAGTCCTGCCTTCCGAGTCCTGAGAGACCTGCCTTCTGAGGAGGGGGCACCCCCACACCATGGCCCGCCACCGTAAGTCCGCACCCGCCCAGGGACCCACGCTCCAGGCCCGCCGCAAGCTCGCCGCGGGCCTGGCGTCCGCCAGTGCGCTCGCCGCCACGCTGCTCGCAGTCAGCGTCGACCCGGCAGCACCGCCCGCCCCCGACCGGCTGCCGGTCAGCAACCCCGAACCCCAGGCGGCACCCTGACCGTGCGGCCGGCCTCCCGACCTCTGAAGAGGCTCAAGTTCCGGCGTAATCGATGGACGGCACACCTATCGCCTCCATAGTGTCGCGATCATGCCCGACATATCACTGACCACGGTCGTCATGCTCTGCCTCGCCGCGGCCGCGGCCGGCTGGATCGACGCCGTGGTGGGCGGCGGCGGACTGCTGCTCCTGCCCGCGCTGCTCATCGGAGTGCCGCAGGTGCATCCGACGTACGTATACGGCACCAACAAAGCGGTGGCCATCGTCGGCACCTCCGCGGCGGCCGTCACGTATATGCGTAAAGCACCGGTCGAGGTGGGCACGGCGCTGCGCATCGGGCTCGCGGCGCTCGCCGGGTCGATGGGCGGCGCGTTCTTCGCGGCCGGGATCAGCTCGGCCGTCCTGCGTCCCATGATCATGGCGGTGCTGCTCGGCGTCCTCGCCTTCGTGATGCTGCGTCCCGCGTTCGGCACCGGCGCGGTCGCGGGGCCGCCGACGAAGCAGCGGGTGCTCGCCGCGATCGGTGTCGCGGGCCTCGGCCTCGGCTTCTACGACGGTCTCTTCGGGCCCGGCACCGGCACCTTCCTGGTGATCGCCCTCACCGCCGTCCTGCATCTGGACCTGGTGCGGGCCTCGGCCACCGCGAAGATCGTCAACGTCTGCACCAACCTGGGCGCCCTGCTGATGTTCAGCTACAAGGGCACCGTCATGTGGCAACTGGCCGCGGGGATGGCCGTGTTCAGCCTCGTCGGCGGCATGGTCGGGGCCCGCACGGCACTGAAGAAGGGCAGCGGGTTCGTCCGCGGCGTGCTCGTGGTGGTCGTGGTCTCCCTGGTCGGGAAGCTGGCCTACGACCAGTGGCTGGGCTGACGACGGCAAGTGGCTGGACTGACGGCCGGTCCATGGGCGGTGGTCGGTCCACGGGCGGTGGTCGGTCCACGGGCGGTGGTCGGTCCGGTCACCATCCGCCCACGCGGTGCCCGGCGCCCTTCGTGCCGGTGAGGTGCGCGAAGACCACCACGTTGCCCAGGTAGCCGGTCTTCTTCGAGTAGCCGCCGCCGCAGGTGATCACCCGCAGCTCGGGGCGGCGCGACGAGCCGTACACCTTCTCGTCGGGGAAGGCGCGGCTGTCGTAGACCTCGACCGCGTCCACGGTGAACACGGCGGTCAGTCCGTCGGTCCTGTCGACCTCGACGGTGTGCCCCTTCTTCAGGGCGCCGAGCGAGTAGAAGACCGCCGGCCCCTCGGCGTTGTCGACATGTCCGGCGACGATCGAGGTGCCCCGCTCGCCCGGCGCGGTGCCCGCCTCGTACCAGCCGGCGAGGTTGCGCCGCTCGGCCGGCGGCACATCGAGGCTGCCCTCGGCGGTGAGCCCGAGGCCCATCAGCGGAGCGTCGACACGGAGCGAGGGAATCCGCAGCCGGGTGGGCGCGGACGGGGGCAGCGCGGAGAAGGCGGCCGCTTCCCCGGGGCCGGGCCGCTCGCCCGCGGCCTGGGCGGCGGACGGCTGCGGCGGTGCGTGGCCCGCGCCGCCGCTCTGCAGCAGCCAGACGCCGCAGCACAGGGCGAACGCGGAGACCGCGGCTATCGTCGCGCGGGCCGTACGGCGCGACCGTGCCTCTCGACGGCTCGGCATGGTGGGCCCCCTCGGGGTGCTCTGCCGTGCCCCACGTCCCCCTCCAAGCCGCGTGCGGAAGCGGACCTGAAGGGGGCGGGGACGGCGGTACCGGTGGACAGCGGAGGGTGTCCGGTCAGATCCCGTCGCCTCTCGCCCGGCGATGCAGGAGCCAGGTACCGCCCGCGGCGGCGACGGCCAGTGCCGCCACGCCCGCCGCGGTCTGTACGGGGTCGGGGCCCAGTGCGCCGCCGACCCCCGTCTTCACATGTCCCTTCGGGTGCACCTGTTCCTTGGCGGCGGTCAGGGAGACGACCAGATCGCCCGAGACCTCCTCGCCGTTGGCGCACTTCGCGCGGATCGCGTAGGTGCCGGGCGACGCGGACGACGGCACCTTGAACTGTCCGACCACGACCTCCTGGTGGGTGCCCACGGCGAGCCGGAACGCCCCCGCGCCGACCGCGCTGGCATCCCCGCCGGCGCTGCCGCCGGGCCCGCAGGCGAGGGTGTTCACGGTCACCTCGGTGCCCGGCGTCGCGCTGGACGGGTAGACCTCCAGGGCGGAATTGGGCGGCGGTGTCGGGGAGGAGTCCGCGTACGCGGAGCCCCCGGCGAGGCTGAGGGAGGCCGAGGCGACGACGACGGCGAACGCGGCAGCGGTCAGCGGGCGGGTGGCGGTGCGCATCTCAATTCCTCCGAGAGAGCGCGGCCCGCGGCACCCCCATGTGCCGCTGCGTCGGTCGCGCCCTTGCTACGAGGTAAGTGGCACTCGGCGCGGCACGCCTGCCGGTGGGGGCCCAATTTCCGTGCGTATCAGGGGTTTCTGACGCTTCGAAGGTGCCGTTCCAGCAGGTCATGGGGGTGCGGAGGGGTACTCGTCGAAGTCGTGGGAGCAGGGCTGTGAACGGGTGATCCACGGCCGGCCCCGGGTGGCCTCAGGAGGCCGCCTCCTGCGGGCAGGCCTCTTCCGCCGCGGCGCAGGCCGCCCCCGGTCCGTCGAGCAGGCGGCGCGGCCCGGGGCCCTGACCGGCGAGTTCGTCGTACGGGTTCGACAGCGCACACCGGTCGAGGGACAGACAGCCGCAGCCGATGCAGTCCGTCAGGTCGTCCCGCAGCCGCTGCAGAGTGCGGATCCGGGTGTCGAGGTCGGAGCGCCAGCACTCGGAGATACGGGCCCAGTCCTCGCGCGTGGGCGTGCGGTCCTCCGGCAGCAGGCCGAGCACCTCCCGGATGGTGGCGAGGGGAATGCCGAGCCGCTGTGAGGTGCGGATGAAGGCGACCCGGCGCAATGTGTCACGGCTGTAGCGGCGCTGGTTGCCCGAGGTGCGGCGGCTCGTGATGAGCCCCTCGCGCTCGTAGAACCGCAGGGCCGACGGGGCGACGCCGCTGCGCTCGGCCAGCTCTCCGACGGTGGCTTCCTTGGCGTTCCAGGCGAGTTGGGTCATGGGCGACAGCGTAGCTTGACCTCAACAAAGGTTTAAGTATCAGTCTTGGCGCATGACTTCCACCACCGCTCTTGAGCACCCTGTCCGTTCCGCCGATCCCGGTCCCGCCGGTTCCGCCGGCCCGGCCGCTCCCGTCCGGATCGCCGTCATCCTCGGCTCGGACCGCGAGGGCCGCTTCGGCCCCGTGATCGCCGACTGGTTCCTCTCCCGGGTCCGGGAACGCGCCGATCTGGAGGTGGAGCTCATCGATGTCGCCTCGGCCGGACTGCCCACCGTGCTCTCCCACCAGCCCTCGGCCGAGGTGCGCGAGCGGCTCGGCGAGGTGAGCCCGAAGCTGGCCGCCGCCGATGCCTTCGTCGTCCTCACGCCCGAGTACAACCACTCCTTCCCCGCCGCCCTGAAGAGCCTCATCGACTGGCACCACGTCGAGTGGCAGGCCAAGCCCGTGGCCTTCGTCTCGTACGGCGGGATCTCCGGCGGTCTGCGGGCCGTCGAGCAGCTGCGGCAGATCTTCGCCGAGCTGCACGCGGTCACGGTCCGCGACACCGTCTCCTTCCACGGTGCGCACGGCCACTTCGACGACGACGGCAACCACAAGGACCCGACGGGCCCCGACGCCGCCGCGAAGACCCTGCTCGACCAGCTCACCTGGTGGGCGCTGGCCCTGCGGGAGGCGAAGGCGACCCGGCCGTACGGCGGTTGATGCTCCACGGTCCACGGGTTCTCCGTGGGTCGTGAGTCCTCGGTGGGTTACGGGTTCTCGGTGGGCTACGAGCTCTCCGTCGGCCACGAGCTCGCCGTGGGCAGGATGACGGTGGCGACCGCGCCGCCGTCGTCCGCGTTGCGCAGCTCGACCCGCGCCCCGATCACCTCGGCCTGGCCGAGCGCGATCGTCAGGCCGAGCCCGGTGCCCTGGCCGCGCTCCTGGACGCCGGTCAGGAAGCGCTGCGGGCCGTGCTCCAAGAGGTGCTCGGGGAAGCCCGCGCCGTGGTCGCGGACCGTGACGGCGGCCCCGTCGACGATGACCTCGATCGGCTCGGAGCCGTGCTTGCGGGCGTTCGCGATGAGATTGGCGACGATCCGCTCCAGGCGGCGCCCGTCGGTGCGTACGAGGGTGTCGTTGCCGCATACGAGGGGGGCACCGGCACGCACGAGTGGTTCGCCGCCGCTGAACTCGACCGCTGTCCCGGCCCGCTGGATGATCCCCTCGACCAGCTTGCCGAGCGGGTGCACATCGAGGTCGGGCTGCTCGATCCGCGCGTCGAGGCGGGCCACTTCGAGAAGGTCCTCGGTGAGGGTGCGCAGGGCGGAGACCCGGTCGCGCACCAGCTCTGTCGGACGTCCGGGCGGCAGCAGCTCGGCCGCGGTGTGCAGACCGGTCAGCGGAGTGCGCAGCTCGTGCGCCACATCCGCGGTGAACCGCTGCTCGGCCTCGAGGCGCTGCTGCAGCGTGGCCGCCATGCTGTCCACGGCGCAGGCGAGTTCGGCCACTTCGTCCTTGGTGCGCGGCGGCCGCGGATGGTCGATCCGGGCGTCCAGGTCACCCGCGCTGATCCGCCGCGCGGTGGCGGCGGCGGTGCGCAGATCCCGGCTGACCCGGCTGGCCATGGCGGCGCCCCCGAGCGCCGCGAGGGCGACGATGACGGTGCCCCAGGCGAGCAGCTGGCTGTCCAGCTCCTCGAGATCGGCCCGCTGCTCGGCCAGCGAGGTGCGGACCGAGAGCACATGCGTGCCGATCGGACGGGCCGCCCACACGGCCGGGTCGGGCCCGGTCATATCGAGATACGTGGTGCGCCGCCCGGCGAGCGCGGCCTCGCGCAGCGAACCCGGCAGCTTGGGGCAGTCGATCGCGGCCTCGGTGGCCTCCTGGTCGACCTGGCCCGTCACCTCGTAGATCTTGCGTACCCGCCACAGCTCGTCGACGGCGGTCTTGCGGGCGCCGGTCGCGACCTGTTCGTAGCGGGCATGGTGGATCAGCAGGCCGATGGTCAGGGCGACCAGGGCGCAGCCGGTGGCGAGCAGGGCGGCGATCTTCCAGCGCAGACCGAGGCCGTTGAGGGCGAGACGGGCTCGCCGGACATAGGTGATCATCGGCCGGCGCCGTCGTTCGGCTCGGTGGCCACGCCGCCCGGACCGGTCGCGCTGTCCGGACTGGTCCCGCTGTCCGGACTGGTCCCGCTGTCCTGACCGGTCCCGCTGTCCTGACCGGTCCCGCCGTCCCGGCCGGTCCCGCTGTCGCGAGTGGCCGCGCCGTCCGGGGTGAGCCAGAGCGAGTTCGACTGGTTGAGCGAGCCGCCGTCGTAGGGCAGATCGTCCGGGGCCGGATCGCTGCCGCCGCCCCCGGCGGGGGACTGGGCGGGGCCGCGGCCGTCCTGTCCGCCCGTGGAGCCGGAGCCGGAGCCGTTGCCGCTGCCGGCCACCGGCTCGCGATTGCCGCCGTCCGGTTCGTCGCCGCCCCACAGATGGGGCGATGAGGTCGGCCGCGGGGAATCCGCCGTGGAGTCCTTGGGGGAGTCCTTCCCCGAAGCCGCCCGCTGACCGCCCGGCGATGCCGACGGGCCGTTCGACGTGCGGGTGGAGGGCGGCAGGGGCCCGGACTTCGGGTAGGTCGTCGTATCGCTCACGGTCGACATACGGGCGCCGTCCCAGTGGTAGCGCACGGCCTTCTCGCCGCCCTCGGGGCCCGGGCTGCGAAGAACCAGGTCGATGCCGACGGTCTCGATGGCGACCTGCTTGCCGCTGGCGTACAGGATCGGCACGATCCGGCGGTCCCGCTGCATGTAGACGACGAGGATGGTGCGGCCGCTCTCCGTGTCGATCGCGACCAGGAGTTCGGGCTTGCCGCCGCCGGTCAGATCCTCCAGCTTGGGCGGCCGGATGCCCGCGCGGCCCGGCTTGTGGATGATCTCCTCGCCTGCGTACCGCTTCATCTGCGGGTCGGCCTTCAGGATGTCCTTGACCGACATCTGCCCGAGGCCGCCTTCGGGCACCTCGATGTTCCGCAGCGGCTTCGGCGGCGGCTGGTGCTCGGTGGTGTCGGCGGCCGGGGCCTGCGACGAGGGTCTTGACCAGGAGGGCCACATCGCCTCGGGGCTGGGCTGGGCGGAGACCGAGGGCGCGGGTTCGCCCGCGGCGAGGCCGTTCGGATCCCCGCAGCCCGCGAGTGCCGCCATCGCGACGGCCGTGAGGGCGGCGCCGAGCAGCAGACGGCAACGGGAGATCATGGCGGCGTCGTCCCTCTCAGGGGCAGTCGTCCCTCTCGGGGCAGGAAGAAAGGTGGTGGCCGACCGGGGGATGCCGGGGATTCGGCGAGGGGTCGACCACCACAATCGACGGTAGGCACCGTCCATCACGGAAATACGGACGTTGTGTAACAGACACCAATAGACAAGCCGAAGCCTGCAAATCGGGACCTTTGTCCCCGGGCTGAAGGGATGTGAAGCCATCGTGACCGAGCAGAACAGGACGGACGCCGAGGCGGTGCCGTCTGTGCCGTCTGTGCCGTCTGTGCCGTCTGCGTCGTCCGTGTCATCCGTGCCATCCATGTCGTCCGTCCCGGCGGGCACCGTGCTGACCGTGCTGACGACGACGGACGCCGCCGATCGGGCACGGGCCCTTGCGGACGGCGCGGTGGGCGCCCGGCTCGCCGCCTGCGCGCAGATCTCGGGACCGATCACCTCCGTCTACCGCTGGGACGGCGGGCTCGCCACCGACCAGGAGTGGCAGGTGCTGCTCAAGACGACCGTCGAGCGGTACCCGGAGCTCGAAGAGTGGCTCGTCGCGACCCACACGTACGACACCCCGGAGATCATCGCCACCCCCGTGGTCCGGGGCGGCGCCGGCTACCTGGAGTGGGTGCGCGAGGAGACGGAACGATGAGCGACGCGGGGCCCGGACCGGGGGAGTCCGGGCCGGGGGAGCGGCTGCCCTTCTTCGTGTACGGCACCCTGCGCCCCGGCGAACACAACCACGACCACTACCTGCGCGGCCGGGTGGCGGAGGAGCGCCCCGCGCTGCTCGCGGACGCCGTCCTCTACGAAGGCCCCGGTTATCCGTACGCGGTCGAGTCGCCCGGCGCGGGGCCCGTGTACGGCGAACTCGTCACCGCCGGGCCCGAGCACTACACCGAGCTGCTCGCCGCGCTCGATCACCTGGAGGACTACGCGCCCGGCGACCCGCGCAACCTCTACGAGCGCGTCGTATGCCAGGTGGCCGAGCGCGGCGGTACGGCGGTACGGGCCTGGGTGTACGTGGCGGCCCCGCCCGTCCGCGAGCGCCTCGTGGCCCGCGGCACGGTGATCCCGGGCGGCGACTGGCGCGAGAGGGACCGGGATGGCGGGCGTGACCGGGATGGCGGGTGTGACCGGGACGGCGGGTGTGACCGGGACGGCGGGTGTGACCGGGACGGCGGGTGTGACCGGGACGGCGGGTGTGACCGTGGCCGGAACCAGCCCATCCGGTCCGCTACCGCGTCCCCCTCCGCTACCGCGTCTCCGCCCGCTCCAGACGCACCGCGCACACCTTGAACTCCGGCATCCGCGAGACGGGGTCGAGGGCGGGATGCGTGAGCGTGTTGGCACGGCCCGCGCCCGGCCAGTGGAACGGCATGAACACCGTGTCCGGCCGGATGGACCGGGAGACCCTGGCGGGTGCCACGGCCGTGCCGCGCCGCGAGACCACGGTGATGTCCTCGCCGTCGGCCACCCCGATCCGCGCGGCGAGCTCCGGATGCAGCTGTACGAAGGGGCCGGGGGCGGCGGCGTTCAGCTCGGCCACCCGCCGGGTCTGCGCGCCCGACTGATACTGCGCGACCACCCGGCCCGTGGTGAGCAGCACCGGATACTCGGCATCCGGCTCCTCGGCGGCCGCCCGGTGCGTCACGGGCATGAACCGGGCCCGCCCGTCCTCCGTGGCGAAACGGTCGAGGAAGAGCCGGGGGGTTCCGGGGTGCGGGGCGGTGTCCGCGCTCGCCGGGTCGTCCGGCGCCGGGTCGAGCGCCGAGTCCTCACCGTCACCGGCCGCGAGCGGGGTCACCGGGGCCGACGGGGCCGTCGCGGCAGCTCCGTACTCCGTGCCCTCGGGCGCCGGGCACGGCCAGAACACCCCCTCCTCCTCGACGAGCCGCCGATAGGTGATCCCGGAGTAGTCCGCGGGGCCGCCGGCCGAGGCGCGCCGCAGTTCCTCGAAGACCTCCTCCGGGTCCGTGGGGAAGCCCTTCTCCACGCCCAGACGGGCGGCCAGTTCATGAAGGACGACCAGGTCGCTGCGTACCCCCGGCGGCGGCTCGACCGCCTGGCGGCGAAGGAGCACCCGGCCCTCCAGGTTGGTGGTCGTGCCCGTCTCCTCCGCCCACTGGGTCACCGGCAGCACCACATCGGCCAGTTGGGCCGTCTCGGAGAGCACCACGTCGGCGACGGCCAGGAAGTCCAGGGACTTCAGCCGCTCCTCGATATGCGCGGCACGCGGCGCGGACACCACGGGGTTGGAGCCCATCAGGAGCAGCGACTTGATGTCCGAGCCGAGCGCGTCGAGCAGTTCGTACGCACTGCGCCCAGGGCCGGGCAGCGACTCCGGGTCCACGCCCCACACCTCGGCCACGTGCGCCCGCGCCGCCGGGTCGGTCAGCTTGCGGTAACCCGGCAACTGGTCGGCCTTCTGGCCGTGTTCACGCCCGCCCTGCCCGTTGCCCTGCCCGGTCAGACAGCCGTACCCGGACAAGGGGCGCCCCGCCCGGCCGGTGGCGAGCACCAGATTGATCCAGGCGCCCACCGTGTCGGTGCCCTTCGACTGCTGCTCGGGGCCCCGCGCGGTGAGCACCATCGCGGCCTCGGGATCGCAGAACAGCCGCACCGCCTCCCGGAGTTCGGGCACGGATACCCCCGTGATCCGCTCCACCAGCTCCGGCCAGTGCGCCATGGCCGCCGAGCGTGCCTCCTCCCAGCCGCTGGTGCGCTCGCGTATGTATGCCTCGTCTGTGCGGCCCTCCGCCACCACCAGGTGCAGCAGGCCGAGCGCCAGGGCCAGATCGGTGCCGGGGCGCGGCGCCAGATGCAGATCGGCCTGCTCGGCGGTCTTCGTGCGGCGCGGGTCCACGACGATCAACGAGCCGCCGTTCTCCCGCAGTTCGGTCAGATAGCGCAGCGCGGGCGGCATCGTCTCGGCGAGATTCGAGCCGACCAGGATGACGCAGCCGGTGCGCGGCAGGTCCTCCAGCGGGAACGGCAGCCCCCGGTCGAGGCCGAACGCCCGCTGGTGCGCGGCCGCCGCCGACGACATACAGAACCGGCCGTTGTAGTCGATCTGCGAGCTGCCGAGCACCACCCGGGCGAACTTCCCGAGCCCATAGGCCTTTTCGTTGGTGAGCCCGCCGCCGCCGAACACCCCGCACGCGTCCGGACCGTGCTCCGTGCGCGTGCGGGACAGCCCTTCGGCGATCCGGTCCAGGGCCTCCTCCCAGGTGGCCGGTTCGAGCCGGCCCGTGGCGTGGGTCCTGATGAGTGGCTCGGTCAGGCGCACCCGGGAGGAGAGCACCGCAGTCGCCGTACGGCCCTTGCCGCACAGCGCGCCCCGGTTCACCGGGAACTCCGCGCGCTCCACCACCGCAAGCCCGCCGTCCCCCTGCGGGTCGGGAGCCAGGCCCATCCCGCATTGCAGGGCGCAGTACGGGCAGTGCGTGAGGGTCGGAGAGGCCGGTGCCGCGGTGGAGTGCATACCGCTCAGCGTGCGTCGGGCGTGTTACGGGGCGCGGTGCCGCCGGTTACAGACCAGGTACGACCGGCTCAGCAACCGCGGCCCCCGGCGGTGAGGTGCCCGCCGGGCGCCCGGTGTCCGTGGAGGTCAGCCCCTGGACAGGCGGCGATGGTTCGTAGCGGTGCGGGGCGGTGCGGTGCGGTGCGGTGCGGGCAGGCGGGCGGCGCCCGGTGGTTCCGTGCGGGTCCGTGGCATGGGCGCCCGGTGGTGCGGCGCGGTCCGTGGCATGGGCGCCCGGTGGTGCGGCGCGGGTCCGTGGCATGAGGCACGGCACCTCGCAGGCGGCACACCGGTCCGTGGAGACCGGATCGCGCCGGGCCGCGGCCGTGTCACATCCCGTCATCCCGTCATCCCGTCAGCGCCTTCACCGTGGGCCCCGCGGTCCACCCTCCGTCCACCGCGAGCTCCGCGCCCGTCATATACGACGCCGCGTCCGACAGCAGGAACGCCACCGCCTCCGCTATCTCCTCCGGCACCCCGACCCGGCCCATCGGCGTCCCGGGATAGCCGCCCTCGCCGGGCTGGACACCGAGCCCCGAGGTCATCGGCGTGTACGTCATGCCGGGGTGCACGGAGTTCACCCGGATCCTGGCCTCGGCGAGCTCCACCGCGCCGATCTTCGTCAGCCCGCGCACCCCCCACTTCGAGGCGCCGTATCCCGCGGTCAGGGGCAGGCCGGTGAGTCCGGCCGCCGACGAGATATTCACGATCGAACCGCCGCCGTGCTCCCGCAGCACCGGTATCGCCGCCTTGATGCCGAGGAAGACGCCGACCAGATTGACCTCGATCACCTGCCGGAAGTGCTCGACGGACTCCTGCTCCAGGAACTGGCCCGTGGAGACACCGGCGTTGTTCACCAGGCCGTCCACGCGCCCGAACTCCGCCACCGCGAAACCGAGAACCGCCCGCCAGTCGTCCTCACTGGTCACGTCATGGCGGTGGAAACGGGCATCGTCGCCCAGCTCGGCCGCCGTCTCGGCGCCCTCACGCTCCAGGACATCCGTCACGAGCACCTTGCCGCCGCCGGCCACCACGGCACGGGCCGCCGCGGCGCCGAGCCCCCGGGCGCCTCCGGTGATGACGACGACCTTGCTGCTCAGGTCAGCGGGCATGTCTGGATACCTCCGGAACGACGACAACGGGCTTACCGCATATGACTGTTCGGCATATGGCGCCGCGTCAGTCTGCCAGGGGCCGCGCACCTTGTCAGGAGGGTGCCCGCCACCGCTTCCGCCGCCACGGTCACCGGTTGCCGCCCCCTCCCGTCCTGCCGGCACCGCGGCTCCGAAGCGGCGCCGGGGGGGGGGGGGGGGGGGCTCAGCGCGAAGCCCGCAGGGCCTGTGCGACCCCCTTCTCCCGGGGACCGAGGAAGTGCGGATCCGGCTTGAAGAGGGCGTCCGCAGCCGCCTTGCCCGAGGCGAACAGCTCCCGCACGCCGCCGTAGTACCAGGTCGCGTCATGCAGGGCATCGACTCCGACGCCGTACGACTCGACTCCCGCCGACCGGCACAGGGCGACCGCCCTGCGTATGTGGAACCCCTGGCTGATCAGCACCGCGCGGTCGACGCCGAATATCCGCTTGGCCCGCACACACGAGTCCCAGGTGTCGAAGCCTGCGTAGTCACTGACGATCCGCCGCTCCGGCACACCTCTTTTGGTCAGATATGCCCGCATCGCGTCCGGCTCGTCGTACTCCTTGCGGCTGTTGTCGCCCGTGACGAGGACGACCTCGATCCGGCCCGCGCGGTACAACTCGGCCGCCGCGTCAAGGCGGTGGGCCAGATACGGGGACGGCTCACCGCCCCACAGTCCCGCCCCGAACACGACCGCCACCTCGGCCCGTGGCACATCCGCCGTGCCGTGCACACGGCTGTCGGCCACCGCGTGCATCCAGGTCGACGGCAGCAGCGCGAGCACACAGCCGAGCATCACCGTCTGCACGGCCCGCCGCCGCCCCCGCCGGGTACGCGGCAGCCGCAGACGCCGGAGCGGCTGTCTTCCGTCGCGCCATGGCCACGGCCACCGAGCCGCCTTCTGCTGGTTCATACGTTTCCCCCGCTCTCCGGATCCCTCTGTGATCCATCCCGCTTGCCGCGGCCATCTCTCTCGCCGCGGCCATCGCGCACGGCCCGGCCATCCCTCTCGCCCGCGGCCATCCCTCTCGGCCCCCGGCCGACTGTCCCCCTCCCAAGATCAGACGCAGCAGCGCCCCCGCCGGTTCAAGGCCGGCGGCTCTGACCGCCGCCCGCCCGTCCCCGTGAGCCACGGGGAAAGCGCCCGTGACCGGCGCGCAATCCGTTGGCAACGTGCGCAGGCCAGCCTTGCTCCATGACGCCGCCGAACGCACCCAGCGAGCCTCCGGGCCCCCTCGCGGGCACCCTCGACAGCACGGCGCAGCTGATGAACCGGATCACCACCCAGCTCGGCAGCCAGCTCTGCCATGTCGCGCTCAACGGCATACGCCGCCCGGATCCTCCTCCCACACTCGTGGTCGCCGCCCACGGCAGCCGCGATCCGCGGACTCTGGACACCGTGAGGTCTCTGCTCAATAGAGTCCGCGAGCTGCGTCCATCGTTGCCTCTCCGCCTCGGACACATCGAACTCAACGAACCGCTGCTGTCCGAAACCCTGGCGGACCTGGCCCCGGGCCGTGCCGTTCTCGTGCCGCTGCTGCTCGGCCGCGGCTATCACGTCAAGCACGATCTGCCCGCGGCCGCCGCCGACGCGCCCCACCTCGACACCCGGGTCGCCACCCCGCTCGGCCCGCACCCGCTGCTCGTCGAGGCCCTGTACGCCCGGCTCGTCGAGGCGGGCTGGCCCGCCCGGGAACTGCTCGGCACCGATCTGCGCCGCAACGGCGGAGTCGTGCTCGCCGCCGCCGGCTCCCGCGACCCCGACGGCCTCGCCGACACCCGGCGCACCGCCGAAGAGCTCGCCGAACGCCTCGGCGTACCGGTACTCGCCGCCTACGCCTCGGCCGCTGCTCCCACCGTCCCCACGGCCCTGCGTGCCCTCGCCGCCCGCGGCCGCCACCGAGTGGCCGTCGCCTCGTACTTCACCGCCCCCGGCTACTTCGCCGCGCAGGCCGCCGCGGCCGCCCCGTGGATCGCGGCCGCCCCACTCGGCGCGCACGCGGCGGTCGCGAGGCTGCTCCTGCGGCGCTACGACGAGGCGGTCACCACCTTCGGGACAGCGGCCGCCACCGGCACGGCCGCGGCCGCCACCGGCACAGCCGCGGCCCCCGCCGCACCTCAGCTGGCTTCCGCCTGACAGCGGCCCCACCCCGTCAATCCCGGTTTGTCACTGGTTCCGTTTACTGTCGGTGCATGGCAGGCACGCACGGCACCGCACACGGCGCAGCACACGGACGCGGACCGGAACACACACGCAGCGAAGCACACGACCATGACGCGCCCTACGACACGGCGGCCACCGAACGCTGGGCGCCCGAGCCCGACAAGCGCCCGGGACGCACCGCCTTCCAGCGTGACCGCGCGCGCGTGCTGCACTCCGCCGCGCTGCGCCGCCTGGCGGGCAAGACCCAGGTGGTCACGCCGGGCACGCGCAGCCAGGTGTGGGACGCCAGCCCCCGCACCCGTCTCACACACTCCCTGGAGTGCGCCCAGGTGGGCCGCGAGCTGGGCGCCGCGCTCGGCTGCGACCCGGACCTGGTGGAGACCGCCTGCCTCTCGCACGACCTCGGCCACCCGCCCTTCGGGCACAACGGCGAGCAGGCGCTCAATGAATTCGCCGAGGACTGCGGCGGATTCGAGGGCAACGCACACTCGCTGCGGCTGCTGACCCGTATCGAACCCAAGCGGTTCGTACGCTCCGAAGCCACGGGCGAGCTCGTCAGCGTAGGGCTCAACCTCAGCCGCGCCGCCCTGGACGCCGCCACCAAGTACCCCTGGCCGCGCGGAGCTCACCCCAGCGATCCGGAGTCGCACAAGTTCGGGGTGTACGACGACGACCGGCCCGTCTTCGAGTGGATCCGCAAGGGCGCCCCCGCGCACCGCACCTGCTTCGAGGCGCAGGTCATGGACTGGTCCGACGACGTGGCGTACTCGGTGCACGACGTCGAGGATGGACTGCACGCGGGCCATGTCGACCCCAACTGCCTGCACGCGGAGCCCGAGCGGCAGGAGATCTTCGCCGTGGCGATCGGGCGTTACGTCCCCGAGGGCACCGATCCGGCCGAGCTCTCCGCGGCTCTCGACCGCCTTCTGGAGCAGGAGTGGTGGCCGCACGGCTATGACGGCTCGGCGGTCGCGCAGGCCCGGCTCAAGGACGCCACCAGCCAGTTGATCGGCCGCTTCTGTCTCGCCGCGGAGGGCGCCACGCGCGCGAAGTACGGCAACGGCCGTCTCACGCGTTACGCGGCGGAGCTCGTCGTACCGATCGAAACCCGCCATGAATGCGCCGTGTTGAAGGCCGTGGCCGACCGCTATGTGATGCAGCGGGACGAGCAGGAACGGCTGCGCGCGGACCAGCGGATCGTGATCGCCGAGCTGGCCGCGGCCCTCACCGCGCGGGCCCCGGAAGGTCTCGACCCGCAGTTCCGGGCCCTGTTCGACACCGCGGACGGCGACATGGCCCGTAAGCGTGTCGTCGTCGACCAGATCGCGGCCCTCACCGATGCCTCGGCCCGCTCGTTGCACGCCCGCCTCACGCAGGCACGGTCCTGACGGCAACTGCCGTACGCACATGATGGGATTGAGCCACGTCCGGGTGACGACCTCTTCCCCCGTTACGCTCCGTGCGGGACGCTCGCAGGTGGCGGCCACGCTGCGTGCGGGACGCCCGCAAGTGGCGGCAAGGTTGTGAGGAGGCATCAAGTGGTCGACGCGGATCAGACGTTCGTCATCGTCGGAGGCGGCCTGGCCGGGGCCAAGGCGGCCGAAACCCTTCGTGCGGAGGGGTTCACCGGCCGAGTGATTCTCATCTGTGACGAGCGCGACCACCCCTATGAGCGGCCTCCGCTCTCCAAGGGCTACCTCCTCGGCAAGGAGGAGCGCGACAGCGTCTTCGTGCACGAACCCGCCTGGTACGCACAGCACGACATCGAACTGCACCTGGGCCTGCCCGCTGTCGCCATCGACCGCGACAACAAGGCGGTAGGCCTGGGCGACGGCACTCATGTCCGCTACGACAAGCTGCTGCTCGCCACCGGTGCCGAGCCGCGCCGTCTGGACATTCCGGGCACCGACCTCGCGGGCGTGCACCATCTGCGCCGTATCGCGCACGCCGAGCGCCTCAAGGGCGTACTCGCCGCCCTCGGCCGTGACAACGGCCATCTGGTGATCGCCGGCGCCGGCTGGATCGGCCTGGAGGTCGCGGCCGCGGCCCGCTCCTATGGCGCCGAGGTCACCATCGTGGAGCCCGAGCCCACCCCGCTGCACGCCGTGCTCGGCCCCGAGATCGGGCGCCTCTTCGCGGATCTGCACCAAGAGCACGGCGTCCGCTTCCACTTCGGCGCCGGCCTCACCGAGATCACAGGCCAGGACGGCATGGTGCTCGCGGCGCACACCGACGACGGCGAGGAGCACCCCGCGCACGACGTACTCGCCGCCATCGGCGCAGCCCCGCGCACCGCGCTCGCCGAGGCCGCGGGCCTCGCCCTGGTGCCCCGTGGGGACGGCGGCGGCATCGCCGTCGACCCGAGCCTGCGCACCTCCGACCCGGACATCTTCGCGGCGGGTGACGCGGCCGCCGCCCACCACCCGCTCTTCGGTTCACGGCTGCGCGTCGAGCACTGGGCCAACGCCCTGAACAGCGGCCCGGCCGCCGCGCGCGCGATGCTCGGCCAGGACGTGACGTACGACCGCGTGCCCTACTTCTTCTCCGACCAGTACGACGTCGGCCTGGAGTTCTCCGGCTGGGCGCCCCCGGGCACCTACGACCAGGTGGTGATCAGGGGCGACGCGGGCAAGCGCGAGTTCATCGCCTTCTGGCTGTCCGAAGGACGGGTCCTCGCGGGCATGAACGTCAACGTATGGGATGTGACCGGGCCCATTCAGGCAATGATCAAGGCCGGTGCCCGCCCCGACCTGGAGCGCCTCGCGGACCCGTCGGTTCCGCTGGACTCACTCCTGGACACCTGACAGGACTCCCGGCCCGGCAGCTCACAAGAGTCCGGGCCCGGCGCCCGAGCGGACACCTGCCCTGACTGTCACAGCCGCCCCGTAGAATTCACGCGTGGCTGGCAGGATCAATGACGAGGACGTGAAGGCTGTTCGGGACGCGGTCCCGATCGACGCCGTCGTGTCCGAGTACCTCCAGCTGCGCAATGCCGGCGGCGGCAATCTGAAGGGCCTGTGCCCCTTCCACGACGAGAAGTCCCCGTCCTTCCAGGTCAGCCCGAGCAAGGGGCTCTTCCACTGCTTCGGCTGCCAGGAAGGCGGCGACACGATCGCCTTCGTGATGAAGATCGATCATCTCTCCTTCTCCGAGACGGTCGAGCGCCTCGCCGCCCAGGCGGGCATCACGCTGCGGTACGAAGAGGGCGGGTACAACCCCTCGCACCAGCGCGGCGAGCGCATCCGCCTGGTCGAGGCACACAAGATCGCCGCACAGTTCTATGTGGAGCAGCTGGACAGCCCCGAGGCGGAGATCGGCCGCAAGTTCCTCGCCGAGCGCGGCTTCGACCAGGCCGCGGCCGCGCACTTCGGCGTGGGGTACAGCCCCGCGGGCTGGGACCATCTCACGCGCTATCTGCGCGGCAAGGGCTTCACCGACAAGGAGCTCACCCTCTCCGGCCTCTCCCAGGAGGGCCGCCGCGGTCCCATCGACCGCTTCCGCGGCCGGCTGATGTGGCCGATCAGGGATATCTCCGGCGAAGTGGTCGGCTTCGGTGCCCGCAAGCTCCGCGACGACGACAACGGCCCGAAGTACCTCAACACGCCCGAGACGGCGATCTACAAGAAGGGCCAGGTCCTCTACGGCATCGACCTCGCCAAGAAGGAGATCGCCAAGACCTCCCGCGCGGTCGTCGTCGAGGGCTACACCGACGTGATGGCCTGCCATCTCGCCGGCGTCACCACCGCCATCGCCACCTGCGGCACGGCCTTCGGCGGCGACCACATCAAGATCCTCCGCAGGCTCCTGATGGACAACGGCTCGGCCCGGGTGATCTTCACCTTCGACGGCGACGCGGCCGGCCAGAAAGCCGCCCTGCGCGCCTTCGAGGACGACCAGAAGTTCGCCGCCGAGACCTATATCGCCATCGCCCCCGACGGCATGGACCCCTGCGACCTGCGCCTGGCCAAGGGCGACGAGGCCGTCTCCGACCTGGTCGAACCCCGCACCCCGCTCTTCGAGTTCGCCCTGCGCCAGATCGTCAGCCGCTATGACCTGGAGACCCCCGCGGGACGCGCGTCCGCCCTCGACGAGGCGGCGCCCATCGTGGCCCGGATCAAGAACAGCGGCGCGCAGCACGAAGTGGCCGTCCAGCTGGCCGGCATGCTCGGCATCCTGGACACCCAGTTCGTGGTCAAGCGCGTGGGCCAGCTGGCCCGTTGGGCCCGTGACCGCGGCGGCCGCGGCCCCGCGCAGCAGCAGCCCCGCACCCCGCAGACATACGACCAGGCGCCCCGCCCCACCGGCGGCCCGGCCCTGAACCTGCGCAGCCCCGCCCACCGCACCGAGCGCGAGCTGCTCAAACTCGCCCTGCAGCACCCCCAGTTGGTCTCCCCGGCCTTCGATGCCTACGGAGTGGACGAGTTCACCGCCCCGCCCTATGCCGCGGTCCGCGAGGCCATCGCGTACGCGGGCGGCGCCGAGCAGGGCGTGCAGGACCCCTCCGGCTATCTCGCGCGCGTCCGCGAGGCCGCGCCCGACGACACGGTGCGCGCCATGGTGACCGAGCTCGCCGTCGAGGCGATCATGCGCAAGACGGTCGACGAGGTGTACGGCGGCGAGCAGCTCGTCCAGGTCCGCCTGCGCGCCGTGGACCGCCGTGTGCGCGACCTCCAGGGCAGCTTCGCCCGCCTCGGCCCGCACGCGGATCCCGATCAACTCGCCGCCGCGCAGAACGAGTTGTGGGTCCTGCAGCAGTACGGCAGAGCCTTGCGGGAGCGCGGCGCAGACGCCCTGTGACGCCTGGCCCATAGGTACTACGCAGGGTGTCGGAATCGCCACCCGAACCCGCATACGGGTTTACGACATGGGTAACCGGGCGGTCACGGACCGGACTCAAAAAGTGCCCGCACGCCCCTCGTGGCGGGGATGTGTCGTACTCCACACTGGGGGCGGTGCCTGAGTCTTCGGAGCGCGGCCGGCCCACCGGGCGTGGGCCCGACAACCCCGCGGATCCGCTCATTGATTACGGGACGGACGGCGGCGCGGCCGCCGGTACCGCCCCGGACGTACCGCTGCCGTACACCCCCGATACGGCAGCGATCACCCTGGAGGTCGCCCCCGTGCAGACCCAGACCCAGACGTTGACGCAACCCACTCCCGATGCGGAATCCGACACCCCCTCCGATGCCGGGGCCACGGCCACGGACGTCATGACGGCTGTGCCGCCGCAGTCCCGCCTCGTCCACCACCCTGAGGTGGGCCCCGTCCCCGCCGCGCCGGAACAGCACACGCCGCCTGCGCAAGCCGCCGAAGCGACGGCGGACCCGGTGGCGGCGGACACGGTGGAAACGGAAGCGGAGCCGGAGTCCGAGGCTCCCGAGCCCCCCGAACCACGGGCCAAGCCGGAGACCGGCGGTCCCTCGTCGGACCTGTTCCGTCAGTACCTGCGCGAGATCGGCAGAATCCCGCTGCTCACCGCGGCGGAGGAGGTGGAGCTCGCCCGTCGCGTCGAGGCCGGGCTCTTCGCCGAGGAGAGGCTGACGCGCAGCGCCGACCTGGACACCGAACTCGCCCTGGACCTCGACAAGTTGGTGGTCATGGGCCGGATGGCGAAGCGCCGTCTGATCGAGGCCAACCTACGGCTCGTGGTGTCCGTCGCCAAGCGCTACGTAGGCCGCGGACTGACCATGCTCGACCTGGTCCAGGAGGGCAACCTCGGCCTGATCAGGGCGGTCGAGAAGTTCGACTACGCCCGCGGCTACAAGTTCTCCACCTATGCCACCTGGTGGATCCGCCAGGCGATGTCCCGCGCGCTGGCCGACCAGGCCCGCACCATCCGGGTGCCGGTGCATGTGGTGGAGCTGATCAACCGCGTCGTCCGCGTCCAGCGCCGCATGCTGCAGGAACGCGGCTATGAACCCACGCCCGAAGAGGTCGCCGCCCATCTCGACCTGCCGCACGAGCGGGTCAGCGAGGTGCTGCGCCTGGCTCAGGAGCCCGTCTCCCTGCACGCCCCGGTGGGCGAGGAGGACGATGTGGCGCTCGGCGACCTGATCGAGGACGGCGACGCCGCAAGTCCCGTGGAATCAGCGGCGTTTCTGCTGCTGCGCGAGCACCTGGAGGCGGTCCTCTCGACTCTCGGCGAGCGCGAACGCAAGGTCGTGCAGCTGCGCTACGGCCTGGTGGACGGCCGCCCGCGCACCCTGGAGGAGATCGGCCGGATCTTCGGCGTGACCCGGGAGCGGATCCGCCAGATCGAGTCCAAGACCCTCAACAAACTCCGTGACCACGCCTTCGCGGACCAGCTCAGGGGCTATCTGGACTGACAGCGGCCCGGCACCGCGGAGGTACCGGGCCACTGCGAGCACGCCGCTCGACTGCGCACGCGCGACCACTCAGTTGACCTCGACGACCGCCTCGGCGAACTGCGCCTTGTACAGCCGTGTGTACGCGCCACCGGCCGCCAACAGGGCCTCGTGGGTGCCCTGTTCGACGATCGAGCCGTCCTCCATCACCAGGATCGTGTCGGCGTCCCGGATGGTGGAGAGCCGGTGCGCGATCACAAAGGACGTACGGCCGTGCGCGAGCCGTGCCATGGCCTTCTGGATCAGCACTTCGGTTCGGGTGTCGACGGAGCTGGTGGCCTCGTCGAGCACCAGGATCACCGGGTCGGACAGGAAGGCCCGGGCGATGGTGATGAGCTGCTTCTCGCCGGCGCTCACCCCGGTGCCCTCGTCGTCGATGACGGTGTCGTAGCCCTCGGGCAGGGTGCGGATGAACCGGTCGGCGTGCGCGGCCCGCGCCGCCTCCTCGACCTCCTCACGGGTGACGCCCACCCGTCGCCCGCCACCGCCCTTGTCCGAGGCGCTGCGCGCCGCCCCTTCCGATTCCGCGCCGTACGCGATGTTCTCCGCGATGGTCCCGCCGAACAGCCAGGTGTCCTGGAGCACCATGCCGATCCCGGCGCGCAGTTCGTCGCGGGACATCTTCGCGACGTCGACGCCGTCGAGGGTGATCCGGCCGCCGGTGACCTCGTAGAACCGCAGCAGCAGATTGACCAGGGTGGTCTTGCCCGCGCCGGTCGGACCGACGATCGCGACGGTGTGCCCGGGGTCCACCGCGAGGGACAGATCCTCGATCAGCGGCTTGTCCTCCTCGTACCGGAACGAGACATGCTCGAACCCGACGTGGCCGCGCAGCCGTGCGGGACGCTCGCCCGGCACCGGGTCGGCCTCCTGCTCGTCGGCGTCGAGGAGTTCGAAGATCCGCTCGGCCGACGCGACCCCGGACTGCACCAGGTTCGCCATCGAGGCGACCTGTGTGAGCGGCATCGAGAACTGCCGCGAGTACTGGATGAAGGCCTGCACATCACCGATCGACAACGCGCCGGACGCGACCCGCAGACCGCCCACCACGGCGACGAGGACGTAGTTGAGGTTGGAGATGAAGAACATCAGCGGCTGCATGATGCCGCTGTTGAACTGGGCCTTGAACCCCGCCTCGTAGAGCGCGTCGTTGTGCTCCGCGAAGATCTTCGCGGACTCCTCCTGCCGCCCGAACACCTTCACCAGGGCGTGCCCGGTGTACATCTCCTCGACATGGGCGTTGACCTTGCCGGTGGAGCGCCACTGCTGCACGAACTGCGGCTGCGACCGCTTGCCGACCCTCGTCGCCACGAAGAACGACAGCGGCACCGTGATCAGCGCGACCAGGGCGAGCAGCGGCGAGATCCAGAACATCATCACCAGGACGCCGACGATGGTGAGCAGTGAGTTGATCAGCTGCCCCATGGACTGCTGCAGGGTCTGGCCGATGTTGTCGATGTCGTTGGTGGCGCGGCTGAGCACCTCGCCGCGCTGGCGCTTGTCGAAGTACGACAGCGGAAGCCGCGACATCTTCGTCTGGATGTCCTCGCGCATCCGGAACACGGTCAGGTTGACCGCCCGGTTCACCAGGCGCGTCGCCACCGCCATCAGCAGCCCCGCGGCCAGGAACACCCCGAGCGCGAGCAGCAGCACCTCGCCGACGGCGTCGAAGTCGATGCCCTGGCCCGGGGTGAAGTCCGTGCCCGAGAGCATGTCGGCGATGCCGTCGTCACCGCGCTCCCGCATGGAGTCGAGTACCTGCTCCTTGGTGGCGCCCGCGGGCATGTCACGTCCGACGATGCCCGCGAAGATCAGGTCGGTGGCCTTGCCGAGGATCTTCGGCCCGACCACTGAGAGCGCCACGCTCAGCACCACGGCGAGGAGCATGGCGTACATCGTCATCTTCTGCGGCTTGAACTGGGCGAGCAGCCGCTTGCCCGAGCCCTTGAAGTCCATGGACCGCTGATCGGGGCCGCCCCCGGCCATCATCCGCCCTGCCGGCCCGGCCATCAGGCTGCCTCCGCTTCCGTGAGCTGGGAGAGCACGATCTCCCTGTAGGTCTCATTGGTGTCCATCAGCTCGTGGTGCCGTCCGGTGCCGACGACCCGGCCCTCGTCCAGGACCACGATCCGGTCGGCGTCCCTGATCGTCGACACACGCTGGGCGACGATCACCACGGTGGCCTCGGCGGTCTCATGCGAGAGCGCGGCCCGCAGCGCCGCGTCCGTCGCGTAGTCGAGCGCCGAGAACGAGTCGTCGAAGAGATAGATCTCCGGGCGCTGCACCAGGGTCCGCGCGATGGCGAGCCGCTGGCGCTGACCGCCGGAGACATTCGTTCCGCCTTGCGCGATGGGGGAGTTGAGGCCGTTCTCCAGCCGCTCCACGAACTCCTTGGCCTGCGCCACCTCGAGCGCGTGCCACAGTTCCTCGTCGGTGGCGTCCGGATTGCCGTAGCGCAGATTGGTCGCGACGGTCCCGGAGAACAGATAGGGCTTCTGCGGTACGAGGCCCACGGTGCGGGCGAGCAGCGCGGGTTCGAGGGTGCGTACGTCCACACCGTCCACCAGGACCTGTCCCTCGGTGGCGTCGAAGAGCCGCGGCACGAGCCCGAGAAGCGTCGACTTGCCGCTGCCGGTCGAGCCGATCACGGCCGTGGTCTCACCGGGACGGGCCACCACGTCGATGGACTTGAGCACCGGCTCCTCGGCGCCCGGATAGGCGAACCCGGCCCCGCGCACCTCCAGATGACCGTGCCGGCGCAGCTCACGCACCGGGTCCTTCGGCGGCACCACGCTGGACGAGGTGGCGAGCACCTCCTGGATCCGCTCGGCGCAGACCTCGGCGCGCGGCACCATCATGAACATGAAGGTGGCCATCATCACGGACATCACGATCTGCATCAGATACGCGAGGAACGCGGTCAGCGCACCGATCTCCATGCCGCCGCTGTCGATGCGATGGGCACCGAACCAGACCACCGCGATGGACGAGACGTTCACCACCGTCATGACGATGGGGAACATCAGGGCGAGCAGACGTCCGGTGCCGAGCGAGACATCGGTCAGCTCGGTGTTGGCGCCCTTGAAGCGCTCCTTCTCATACGAGTCCCGCACGAAGGCCCTGATCACGCGGTTGCCGGTGATCTGCTCGCGCAGTACCCGGTTCACGGTGTCGAGCCGCTCCTGCATGGTCCTGAACAGCGGCCGAAGGCGCCGCACGATCAGGCTGACCGCGATGCCGAGCACCGGCACGACCGCGACGAGGACCGTGGACAGCTGTACGTCGAGGCTGAGCGCCATCACGATGCCGCCGACGCACATGATCGGCGCCGACACCATCAGCGTGAACGTCATCAGGGCCAGCATCTGGACCTGCTGGACGTCATTGGTGGTCCGGGTGATCAGCGAAGGTGCCCCGAAGTGCCCGACCTCGCGCGCCGAGAACGACTGCACCCGGTCGAAGATCCCGGCCCGGATGTCCCGGCCGAGCGCGGCCGCGGTGCGGGCGCCGTAGTAGACGGCGCCGATGTTGCACACCACCTGCACCACGGTGACCCCGACCATGAGGGCACCGAAGGTGAGGATGTAGCCCGTGTCCCCCTTCACGACACCGCGGTCGATGATGTCGGCGTTGAGGGTGGGCAGATACAGAGTGGCGGAGGTCTGCAGGAACTGCAGCAGCACCAGCCAGGCTATGGAGTTCTTGTACGGAGCGAGATAAGTCCGCAGGAGTCGTATGAGCACGCGATACCCATCGCAGAAGCCGGAGGGAGTGTTTCAAACGGGTCACCCCATCCTGCGACACTCCACCGAGCAGAGCTCAACCGAATAACTCAAGGACCGGTCAAGAAAACCGCCCCCACCAGCTTCCCGTGGACCTCCCGAGGGCCCCCGCGGATCAGCCGGAGAACGCCCCGGGATGGGTCTGCTCCCGCACCGCCACGTACTGCTGTCGCACCGCCTGCCCCACGGCGAGCTCCTCGCCCGGCTCGAATACCTGCGCCGCCGCGCCTTGCCACGCGGGTGGCATTTGGGTGTCGAGGGTGCCCTGCGAGACACCGAGCGCCCACGCCGCCTGCCGCGCCGCACCGAGTGCCGCGTAGTCGGCCGGTTGGGGGACGACGACCTGTGCGCCGAACAGCATCGGCGCCGCGGCCTGCACCGCGGGCAGCTCGGCGGCGGGACCGATCAGGAACACCCGTCGCACCTCCACCCCGCGCTCGCGCAGCACGT
This sequence comes from Streptomyces monticola, assembly GCF_042665355.1. NCBI lineage: Bacteria > Bacillati > Actinomycetota > Actinomycetes > Kitasatosporales > Streptomycetaceae > Streptomyces > Streptomyces monticola. The sequence continues at coordinate 509,083 of NZ_JBHTCF010000005.1, forward strand.
TCAGGGCGTCCGCGAGCGAGCACAGCATGCCCTCGAACGCGGCCCGCGCCAGGTGCTCCGGCTTCATCGACTCCCGCCGCAGACCGCTCAGGGTGCCCGCGGTGTGCGGGAGCTGCGGGGTGCGCTCGCCCTCCAGATAGGGGAGCAGCACCAGACCGTGCGCGCCGGGAGTGGACTTCATGGCCAGCTGAGAAAGCCCGTCCAGGTCGGTACCGAGCAGCTCCGCCGTCCCGCGCAGGGCCCGTACGGCGTTCAGCGTGTGCACCACCGGCAGATGCATACCGGTCGCGTCGGCGAGTGACGTGATCATCCCGTGCGGATCGGCGAGCGCCTCGTGGTGCACCGCCATCACGGATCCGGAGGCGCCGAGGGACACCACGGCGTCGCCGACCCCGATACCGAGGCCGAGCGCGGCGGCCATCGTCTCGCCGGTGCCCGCGGAGATCAGCAGCCCCTCGGGCGTCGTGCCCGCCGCCTGCGCCGGGCCGATCACCTCGGGCAGCGCGGTCTGGTGCCCGAGCGCCAGCTCCACCAGATCAGGACGGTACGACGCGCTCACCGCCGACCAGTAGCCCGTACCCGAAGCGCCGCCGCGGTCCGCGGTCCGCCGCACCGGGCGCCCGAGCAGCTGCCACACCAGCCAGTCATGGGCCTGCAGCACCATCGCGGTGCGCTTGGCCGCCTCCGGCTCCGCCTTCGCCAGCCAGCGCAGCTTCGTCACCGGCTGCGCCGCCTGCGGTACGACGCCCACGGCCTCGGCCCAGGCCTGCCGGCCGCCGAGCGCGTCGATCAGATCGACGGCCGCGACCTGCGCCCGCTTGTCGCCGCCGACCATCGCGGGGCGCACGGTGCCGCCCTGCGCGTCCAGCGGGACGACCGCGTTCTGCTGTGCCGATACGCCGATCGCCTGCACGCCCTCGAGCAGCCCGCCCGTGGCGGCCTCCCCGAGCGAGAGCAGCCAGGCCTGCGGATCCACGTCCGATGGCCTGCCCTCCAACGGATGCGGTGCATATCCCTGCCTGATCACGGCACCGGTGTCGGTGTCGCAGACGACGATGCGTGTGGCCTCAGGCGAGCTGTCCAGACCGGCGACTATCCCCATACCCAAGATTTTGCCCTACCGCGAGCGCGCCCCGGGCCGCCGGAAGGCACTCAGTGCCCGCCGAGGCGCGGGGCGCGCACCGCCACCGGCGGCCGGCGGCGGCTGGGTTCGCAGGCAGAAGGCCTGGCGGGGCTAGGTATTGCTGGTGCCCCAGTCGTCCTCGCCGCCCTGACTCTTCTCGCGCAGCGAACGCACCCGCTCGGCCACCGAGTCCGGAACCTTGTCGCCGACCTTGTCGCTCACCGTCGCGAAGGCCTTGCCCGCGAACTCCCGGCCGCTCTGTGTCGCCGACTCCACCGTGTTGCGCACGGCCGGGTTCTGCGCGACCTGACGGGCGGACTTCTTCAGCTGCTCGTAACGCTCCCGCCCGGCCCGTGTGCCGATCACGTAGCCCAGGGCCAGTCCCGCGACGAACGTGAGCTTGTACCGCATGGCTGCCACCCTTCCCTTGAGTCCGGTGCAGGGCGCCTACCCGATACCGATTGGCGGAGCACCCCCCTGCTTGCGCTAATGTATGTGTCGCAGCGAACGCGCGCCGCCCGGGAAACCCCAGGCAGGTGACTTCGTTGCGACGGGACAATCCCCTGTAGCTCAATTGGCAGAGCAGCCGGCTGTTAACCGGCAGGTTACTGGTTCGAGTCCAGTCGGGGGAGCTCGGTCTCCTGTAGCTCAATTGGCAGAGCAGCCGGCTGTTAACCGGCAGGTTACTGGTTCGAGTCCAGTCGGGAGAGCTTCGCAAAAAGGACCCCTCGGGGTCCTTTTTCGTGTGCGGTGGAACCGCGCGCGCGGCAGTGAAGTCCTCAAGGTCGAGAGCAGCCGTGCAGAGCCGACCATCCGACGCAGGAGATCGTATGAGCGGCTATGCTGCGGCAGACGGCGCGTACATGTGTACGCGACACGCCGTTCCGGGGCGGTAGCTCAGCCGGTTAGAGCAGCGGACTCATAATCCGTCGGCCGTGGGTTCGAGTCCCACCCGCCCCACTTGAGTGTCAGTACGAAGAAACGTTCTGACCTGCGGTTATGTGACCCTGAGGGGTGCCGCGTAAACGCGATATCCTCAATTCACCCGTTGACCAAGATCGAGTGGGCAACTCGGTGGACGCGGCGGGGTCCGAGGCGTGCGCGGGTCTGTACGTGAGCCTGCGATGCGTCGCGGAGTGCCTCGGATGCTCCAGGGGGAGGTGCGGCCCCGCCCCGGAGGCGTCACGGAGGTTGTACGGGAGTGGCATGACCTGTGTGATCGCTGGCATGCCGTCTTGGGCGCGGCGCGGCACATTGCTTGCACCCCTGGGTGAGGTGGACGCGCTCCGTGAGGTTGACGTGCGCGAGGCTGCTGTTGTCGAGGCTTCCTGTCCGGTGTGGGGGAGTAGCGATTGACTGCGACTGCACGTTCCTCTCCCTTCTCTGTCTGCTTCGGGGTTGTCGGCCGGCAATCGGAAGGCCTTGTGCCCGTCGGCGGGCCGTTGCGGTAGGCGGAGTCGCGGGCGCTGCCGGGGACGGCGACGCGCACCGAGTCGCCGATCTGGTGCATGGAGTTGGCCAGTGTCGAACCGGCGCTCACCACGGCGGCGGGCAGTGAGCCGAGGGTGGTGGGTGCGGTGTGTGATGGTCACCCTGCTTGTCGTCACGGTCGCTGCGGTGATGGTGGCAACCGGCGCATGGTGACTCCAATGTGACCAGATGGGCCGCGGCTGGGAGGGTTCGGGGAGGCGCCGTGGCAGTAATGTGGAGTGCCCTTCCCGTGGGGTGAAGGTTCCGAGTTCATGCGACATGGACAGCCCGTTGAACGGGCGTGCGTCAGCTGCAATTCGCGACCGGTATCTCCTCGCGCCCACAACCGGCGCTCCAGCGAGCCCGCCACCGCGGTTCGCAGCACCCCGAGACGACTCTGCCTACTCGGAACTCATCTCTCAACACCTCCGCTGTCACGGCTGTTGCCAAGGCAGCGGTCGCCGGGGCAGGAAGCTCGGCGCGAGCATCGGAGGCCGCGCTCCCACGAGCCGGGCGAGGTCGTGTGTAACGGATGGTGGTCCGGTAGTCGGCGCCCATGGAGTGTGCGCCGTCGCTGCGTGCAGGCGCGACTGCCTCACGGGGGAGTTGAGCCGTCCCAGGCATCGCGCCCTCAGGCAGGAGCACCTTGGTCCAGCGTCGGCCGAGGTCGCCGTCCGGCCATCTCCCGGCCGGCTCCGGGCGGCCGGCTTGCAAGAGCCCCGCGCGCTGCGGTCCCGGGCAGCTGTGAGTTCTGCCGTCGACCATGGATCACCGGGCGCTCGTGGCCCGCTGACGAATGGCGGGATAGCGGCGTTCGGCCTTCCTTGCGGAGGGGCGGTCGTGGTTAGGCTGCCGTCATCGGGTCGGGACCCCGCCGCAAGCACTTGTCGTGCACTGTGACGAGAGGGTCCCGTGTATGCACGCGTTCCTGGGCCTCGCAGACCGACTGTGGTCGGCTGCCGACCGGTTGACCAGCCCGCTCGCGCTCGGCGACTACCTCGGCCTGGTCGACCCGCTCCTCTCCCCCGCTTTCCGGCGGGACGCGTGACGGCCGTACGGGCGGAGACCGCAGACGCCACCACCCTCGCCATCAGGCCGGGGCGCGGCTGGTCGGGCCACCGGGCCGGGCAGTACCTGCCCGTCGGCGTACAGATTGATGGCGTACGGTGCTGGCGCACCTACTCCCTCACCTCCCCTCCAGGCGGCAGCAGCGGGTTGCTGACGATCACCGTCAAGGCCACGACGAGCGGGCTGGTGTCCCCGGTCTGCTCGCCGTCGGAGAGGCGGCGGGCGTACGGATGCCGTACGGCTGTCGGCGCGGTATCTGCTTCGGCTGTCTCACGCCGGTGACGTACGGCCTCGTACAGCCTCGTACGGGACCTGCGGACCGGCGAACTGCGCGACCGTACCGGCCAGTTGATCCAGACCTGCGTCTCGGCCGCGGCCGGACCGCTGACTCTCGGCGCCTGGCCACGCAAGGAGTCCACGTGACCGCAACCGCCGTCGAACCCACCGAGACCACCCCCGGCGAAGATCCGAGTGAGGCTTTCGGTGAGGAACTCGACCGGATACGTGCCGATGTTCTCGCCGCACGGGGCGCCGAGGACGCCCGCTACATCCACGCCGTGATCGCCACCCAGCGGGGCCTGGAGGCGGGCGGCCGGCTCGCCCTGGCCGTCTCGCTCCTGCCGCCCGCCTGGATCGCGGGCACCACCATGCTCTCCGTCGCCAAGATCCTGGAGAACATGGAGCTGGGCCACAACGTCCTGCACGGCCAGTGGGACTGGATGGGCGACCCGGCCATTCACTCGACCACCTGGGAGTGGGACTTCCTCACCCCCGCCGACGCCTGGAAACACACCCACAACCACCTCCACCACACCTGGACCAACGTCGTCGACCGTGACCGGGACCTCGGATACACCGTCTTCCGGTTGAGCGAGGAACAGGACTGGCGGCCGCGCCATCTCGCCCAGCCGCTCTACAACTTCGTGCTCGCGCCCCTCTTCGAGTGGGGCATCGCGCTGTACGACCTGGAGCCCGACGCCGTCGCCGCCGGCCGCAAGTCATGGCGTTCCTTCGCGGCCGATCTGACCGGATTCCTCACCAAGGCCGCTCGCCAACTGGGCAAGGACTATGTGCTGTTCCCACTGCTCGCCGGGCCTTCCGCGCTGCCCTGCCTGCTCGGGAACCTCACCGCCAACACGGCACGCAACCTCTGGTCGCACACCGTCATCTTCTG